>NZ_JBEOWK010000001.1:0-547847 GCF_040295985.1 Streptosporangium sp. NPDC002524
GCCACCCGCTACGACAAGACCGCCACGTCCTACACCGCCGTAGTCACCCTCGCATCGCTACTGCTCTGGTTATGACCTTTGAAGACACGGCCTAGGACAGCCTGATCCCGCCGATCACGGCCACCAGGCGGGGCTCGTCACCGGCGGCCACCTCCAGCTCGGCCCCGAGCGCGGCCAGGTAACCGGCGACGGCCTCGGGGTCGGGGTGGGAGGCGGTGAGCGAGGTCAGCTCCACCACGGGCAGGCCGCGCTCGGCGGGGTGCGCCGTGCTCCCCCAGTCGATCAGGAACGGGACCAGGCCGTCGCCGGTGTCGTCGGGCGAGGTGGTGAGCCGCCACTCCAGCAGCTCGCCCTCCGGGGTGCGGCGCGACATCGGGTGGACGTCGCCCGGTTCGTACCCGCGCTCGCGGGCCCGCGCGACGGTCGCGTCGAGGTCGGCCGGGTGGATCGCCCAGGTGACCAGGCGCGGGCCGGGCAGCAGGTCGAGGCCGAACGGCCGGGCGAGGCCGGGATCGGGCTGTTCGGGATCAGGGCCGATGATCTCCAGGTATCGGCGCCCGCCCAGGCCCAGCAGGTAGTTGCGGGTGCCCAGGCCCACGTGGCGCCCGCCCTCGACGGGCTCCGCGCCGAACAGGCCCGCGAGCTCCCGCACGGTCGCGTACAGGTCGGGGGTGGCGTAGACGAGGTGGTCGAGCAGTTCTTCCGGCATGGGTCGGGCTCCCGTCCGTGTTTGCGGCGGGCGGCTCGGCGCCCGCAGGAGAGGTGTACTCGCGGTGCGAGGCGGGCGTCACCACCGGCACCGGTACCGGCACCGTCATCGGTACCGGCACTGTCATCGGTACCGGCACTGTCATCGGCGAGGGTCGTGAGGGGGACGATGACGGTGACACCGTCACTGGCATCGGCATCGGCATCGGCATCGCCACCGGCACTGTCACCGGTGTCGGCACCGTCATCGGCGCAGGCTCTCGACGGTGGCCAGGGCGGCGCGGGCGGACGCGGCGTCGTGGACCCGGAAGACCCGGGCGCCCTGCCAGGCGGAGACCGCCAGCGTGGCCATGGTCCCCGCGTGGCGCTCGTCCACCGGCAGGCCGCCGAGGGTCTCGCCGACGAAGTCCTTGTTGGAGACCGCGACGAGCACCGGCCAGCCGGTGGCGACCATCTCGTCCAGGCGGCGGCTGACCTCCAGGGAGTGCCAGGTGTTCTTGCCGAAGTCGTGCGCCGGGTCGATGAGGATCGACTCCCTGGGCACCCCCGCGGCGACGGCGCGCTCGGCGAGGCCGACGGTGTAGCCGATGACGTCGGCGACCACGTCGGCGTAGGCGATGCGGTGCGGGCGGGTGCGCGGGGTCACGCGACCGGCGTGCGCGCAGACCAGGCCGATGCCGTGCTTGGCGGCGACCCCGGCCAGCTCGGGGTCGACCCCGCCCCAGGTGTCGTTGAGCAGGTCCGCGCCCGCCTCGGCGACGACCTCGGCGACCTCCGCGCGCCAGGTGTCGACGCTGACGACGAGCCGGGGGTGACGGCGCCTGACCTCCGCGACCAGGTCGGCCACCCGGCGGATCTCCTCCGCGGGATCGACCTCGTCGCCGGGACCCGCCTTGACGCCGCCGATGTCGACGATGTCCGCGCCTCCCGCGACGGCACCGTCCACCGCCTCCAGGGCCGCCGCGAAGCCGTACGTCCTTCCCCTGTCGAAGAAGGAGTCGGGGGTGCGGTTGACCACCGCCATGATCGCGAACTCGCCGGGCCGGAACTCACGGCCGCGCAGGCGCAAGATAGTCATCGAGACCGAGCCTATAGCCCGGTGTCGGAGAGGACGGCGCTCCCACCTGCGCCGCCTCTGGGGGGAAACGGGGAAAACTGACGAGCCTCGGGGCTCCTACGCGGCCGACCCACTTTCGGCCACGGACAGGAACTCCTGGGCGATGGCGGGCAGCCGCCGTCGCGCGTGAACGATGGCGATCACCCGGCGGACCGAGGGATCGAGGGTGCGGACCACGAGTCCGGCGCGGGCGGCCTGCTCGGCCATCCCCCGGTACCAGAGCATCGAGGCCGTACCCGAACGGACGGTGCTCAGCCAGTTGCCGCGCTCGTCGAGCTGCGTCGCCACCACGGGGGCCACACCGTGTTTGGCGAAGAGCGCGTCGAACTCCCTGCGCCGGGAACTGCCGGGAACCGGCAGCACCAGCCGCATGCCGTTGAGTCTCCTCATCGGCACCGGGTCGGGCAGGTCCACGCCGGGCGGGGAGATCAGCACGATCTCCTGGCGCTCCAGCGGATGGCTGATCAGATCGGTGGGGACGGGCAGGTCCGTCAGGCCGAGATCGGCCCTCTGGTCCCTGATGGCGCTCACCACGCCGTCCCGCCCGTCACAGCGGACGATGTGAATGCGTACCCCGGGATGTTCGGCGGTGTACGCGGGGAGGAGGCGTCCTGCCAGCCCCGGTTCGAGGCTGGGTATCGAGGCGATGCGGAGCTCCGCCTCGGACGCGTGGCCGTGCGTGGACAATGACTCGATCTCGCGGACGGCGTCGAGCGCCTCCCGGGCCAGCTTGACCACCCGGCGTCCCTGCGCCGTGACGACCACGCCACGTCCGGAACGTGCGAACAACGTCATCCCGAGCTCTCGTTCCAAATCTCTGATCGCACGGGAAAGGGCAGGTTGTGCGATGTACAGCGACCTGGCCGCGTCGGTCATGGTGCGATGCTCCGCCGTCGCGACCACATAGCGGAGCTGCTGCAGATTCATGATTTGAAGCTAGGTCACGGGCCCTGGATCGGTCCGGTACATCGCGGAGATCACCTCGGATGATTTCGGAATGTAATCGAATGCAGCGACATCCGTGACGGATGATAAATCAGTATGCTTACGCCCCAAATTCGGCAAAAGTCCGGACCCGTAGCTCAACATCGGACGCTCGGGTCAACGGGGAGACAGCGTGACAGGCAACGGGCATTACCCCCCACCGCCCCCTCCACCTCAGGGGCGACCACCCCAGGCACCGCCCGAGTGGGCGGCTCAGGGCCATCCTCAACCGCCGCCACCGGGGCATCCACCGCAGCCGCCGCCACCGGGACAGGGATATTCGCACCTGCCCGCCTATCCGGGGCAGGGAGGCCCGCCGGGGCAGGGGGGTCCACCGGCGGGGCAAGGGGATCCACCGGGACCACCGCCGGGGCCCCCACCGGGACAGGCGGGATATCCGCCGGGACCACCGACACAGGGAAACCGTCCAGCAGCGCCGCCGGGGCACGGGAGCCACCCGGCGTCGCCGCCAGGACGGGGATTCCCTCCCGGGTACGGGTACCCGCCCGCCCCCACCCGGCAGCCACCCCCACCCCCGCCCGGCCAGGGGTACCCGCCCCAGGGCCACCCCCAGCCGCCGCCCCCGGGGTATCCGCCGCCGGGACAGCCGCGTTTCCCGGCCCCGCCCCCACCCCCGCCGGCGCCTCCGCGGCAGCCACCGCCGGGACCGGGATACCGGCATCCGCCGGCGCGGCCCGGCGGCCAGATGCCGTACGGGCAGACGCGGCCCGGGGGCCAGGCGCCGTACGGACAGCCGCCGTACGGACAGCCGCCGTACGGACAGCCGCCGTACGGACAGCCGCCGTACGGGCAGGCGCCCTACGGGCACCCGGCCCCGCCGACGCCACCGCCGCCGGACCCCCGGCAGCGGCACGCCTACCCGCCGCCGCAGTGGCAGCCGCAGCGCCCGCGCTCCAGCGGTGCCGGGGCGATCGTCGGCGGGATCCTCGGCGTGTTCGCGCTGGTGTTCGTCGGGCTCGTGGTGATGGGCGCGGTGGCCAAGAACAGCCGCCGCCCGGATCCGGTCTCGCCGGTCGCGATCCTGCCGCTGCCCACCACCCTGGACAGCAGGCCGTCGTACCGGCCCACCTCCGAGCCGAGGCGGACGACGGCCTCCTCCGACATCTCGGAGGACACGATCAAGCCCCCGGCCAAGGTGCGGACGCTCAACACCAGCCTGGAGAACAACACGCTCTACCGGGCCGGAGGCCTGCCCAGGGTGAACTGCCCGGGGGGATCGGCCAGCATCTACAGCCACAGCCAGCTCAAGGCGCTGATCCTCAGGACGTCCAAGTGCATGGACAAGGGCTGGTCCCAGATCATGCGCGGGCAGGGCCTGGACTGGCGCCCGCCCGGCTACGCCCTCACCGCGACGAAGGGCCGCGGCGCCTGCGGCGACTTCCCCTCGCCGGGCAGCATGGTGCCGTACTACTGCCCGCGCAACACCACCATCTACGCCTCGACCAGGGCGATGGTGCGGGGGGTGGGCGACTCCGGCGGGTACGGCTCGATCACCGAGTGGCACGGCGGGGTGATCAGCATGATGGCGCACGAGTACGGGCACCACGTGCAGCAGATGTCGGGGCTGTCCAACACCTGGTGGCAGCGGTCGCTGCGGTCCGGCAGCCGGAGCGGGAGGCTCGCGCTGAGCCGCAGGTTCGAGCTCCAGGCGACCTGCTTCGGCGCGATGTTCATGCGCTCGGTCTCGGCCAGCTACCCGGTGACCCCGGCCCGGCGCAACACCCTCTACTACTTCTACTCCCGCGTGGGCGACTGGCCCGGCTACCCCCGGGACCACGGCTCCCCGCGCAACAACAACCGGTGGTTCCGCCAGGGCTACGAGAAGAACAAGGCGTTCCAGTGCAACACCTGGTTGGCGCCCTCGTCATCGACGTCTTAGCCGACGTCACGACTTAAGGGATCATTCACCACAGATTAGCCATCTGTCTGTCATGTCCAGGTATGGGGACTAGAATCCTGGCAAATTCCGTTCAATCGGGGAACCTGGCTGTTTTGGCAGGTAGACCGGGGCAAAAAGTAGTAGGAAGCGGTGTGACGATGCGCCTTGGGCAAGACTCGGGGGATCTCGCCGGCGACAGTGGGAAACGGCGCCCCCGGCGCCGCAGCGGTGGCTCGGGTACGGGCCGCGGCGGCGCGCAGGGTCCGGCCGAGACGCGAGTCCCCCCTGGCCCGCCCGGCGCGTCACCGGCCCAGGACCCTCCCGCCGGGGACGCGCGCGACGGGCTCCGGGCGGTTCCCGACCCGGTCCAGGGCGTACCGGACGGGCGGGGGACGCTTCCCCCGCAGCCCCGGCCCGTCGCACGGGGCGCCGCCGGAGGGCAGGAGGCGTACCCTCTCCAGGGCCCGCCCAACGGCCGGGGCACCAACGGCCAGGGGACGCCGCCCCCGCACGGCGTACCCAACGGGCAGGGAACTCCCCCCGCGCACGTCGTACCCAACGGCCAGGGGACCCCGCACGGTGCGCCCAACGGCCAGGGGGCGCCTCCCCCGCACGGCGTGCCCAGCGGGCAGGCCGCGTACAACGGGCAGGAGACCCTCCCCTCCCAGGGCGCGCCCGACGGGCGGACGGCCTCCCCCTCGCAGGCCGGAGCGGACACGCGGCCCGGCCAGGACGCCCAGCCGGTCCACGGCGCGGGGCCGGTCCAGGGGCAGGTTCAGCCGGGGGGACAGACCGGAGAGCCCGCCGGATCTCCTCCCGGACCCCCGGGACCCCCCGACCAGCCCGGTCCTCCCGGGAAGCGCCCGCGGTTCGCCAGGCCGCTCACGGTCGGCGCGCTCATCGGCTGGACCGCGCTGTCGGCGATCCTCCCCGGCGCGGCGCACCTGCGGTCTGGCCACCGCCGCACCGGGTACATCCTGCTCACGATCTTCGGCGCGCTGCTGCTGTCCATCCTGGTCGGCGCGCTCATCCTCAGCGGTGAGGGGAACGCGGGGTTCCTCGCCCGCGACAGCACGCTGATGACCGGGGCGGTCCTGGCCATCGTCGGCGCGATCGCCTGGTTCCTGCTGCTGCTCTTCTCCTACATCTCCCTCGGGCCCGACCGGCTCAGCGGCAGGGGGCAGATCGTGTCGGGCATCGCGGTCGGCGTGCTGTGCGTGGCGGTGATGGCGCCGTTCGCGCTGACCGCGAGCACCGTGCTGACCGGCAAGGAGACGGCCAACGCCATCTTCGCGCCCGCCGCGGGCAACCCCACGGCCGTCCCCGTCAAGCACGAGGACCCGTGGGGCGGGCGCAAGCGGGTGAACTTCCTGCTCGTCGGCGGCGACGGCGCCGGGAACCGGGAGGGCGTGCGGACCGACAGCATGACCATGGCCAGCGTGCACGTCGCGACCGGCAACACCGCCATGTTCAGCCTCCCCCGCAACCTCCAGCACGTCCGCTTCCCCCCCGGCAGCGCGCTCGGCAAGCGGTTCCCCGACGGCTTCATGCGCGAGCTGCCCAACGGCGGCCTGCTCAACGAGGTCTGGCAGTACGCCGAGGACCACCCCGAGCTGATGCCCGGGGTCAAGGACGGGCAGCGGGGCCCCCGGGCGCTCATGGACGCCATCGGCTACACGCTCAACCTGAAGATCGACTACTACGCCCTGGTCAACATGTTCGGCTTCGCCCACCTGGTGGACGCCATCGGCGGTCTCAGGATCAGGGTGGAGCGCGACGTCCCGTGGGGCGGCCTCTACGGCACCGCGGGGACCATCAAGGCCGGATACCGGAAGCTCTCCGGCGAGGAGGCCCTCTGGTACGGGCGCTCCCGGGTCGGCAGCGACGACTTCTCCCGGATGGCCCGCCAGCGCTGCGTCATCGGCGCCTTCGCCCAGCAGGCCACCCCGTCGGTCGTGCTCACCAACTTCGCCAAGATCGCGGGCGTGGCCAAGAAGATGGCCAAGACCGACATCCCCCGCGAGCTGCTTGAGCACATCATCGAACTGGGACTGAAGGTCAAGGACGCCAGGATCGTCAGCCTCCAGTTCGTACCGCCGGAGTTCTACACCGGCTCGCCCGACTGGCAGAAGATCCGTACCGCGACCTCCAGGGCGCTGCGCCGGTCGCTGCAGCCCGCCCGCCGCCCCCTGGCCGCGACGGCCTCCCCCGGCACGAGCGGTACGAGCGGGGCGAGCGGCGCGACGCCCACCGCCACGCCCAAGCCCTCCAGGACGGCGGTGGCGGCCGGCCCGAGCCAGACGCCCACCCAGAACGGCGAGGCCGAGTCCCTGGACGAGCTCTGCGGATTCTGACGGCCCCGCGCGGGCGGCCCACCCACTGACGGGACGTCCCCGCGCGACCGCCACAAGCGAGTGGCCCGCCCTCCTTCACGGGAGGACGGGCCACAGTGCTTTTCCGGGACTCCGGGACTCCGGGACTCCGGGACGGGACTTCCGGGCCCCGGGGCCCCCGGGACTCCGGTGCTGCGAGACCCCGGAACCCCGGGGTTCCGGGACTCCGGGACACCGGAATCCCGGTGCCTCAGAACCCCGGAACCACCCGGAACCCGCCGACCTCAGCCGGCCTCAGCCGACCTTGGCCACTCCCGCGCCCCCGGCGCCGCCGATCCCCCCGACTCCCCCGGACTTCCTGGGCAGCAGGGCGAAGGCGCCCAGGTAGACCAGGCCCGCCACGATCAGCAGTCCCTGGTAGCCGATGATCAGAGCCAGGTACTCCAGGCAGCCGCCGACCATCGCGCCCAGCAGGTTGGCGCCGAAGGACACCGTGGCGTCCGCGGAGTCGGCGAAGCGCTTGGCGAACACCACGTTGGCCGCGAAGATCGGCAGGAACGCCACGACCACGGCGGTCACCGCGCGCAGTGGCAGCGGCAGGCTCAGCAGCCAGGAGTTGGGCACCAGCCAGGCCAGGACGAGCCCGGCGAGCAGCACGCCGTACATCACCGGCAGGGACGGCACCCGGAAGCGGCGGGTCACCTCCACCGCGGCGAGCACGGCGACCAGCACCCCGCCGAACACGATCGCGTTCACCACCCAGGTGGTGCCGAACAGCAGCGCGAACCCGGTGACGCTCTTCGTCTCCAGCAGCAGGAACGCCACCCCGAGCAGGAAGAGGTCCGCGTACGGGCGCATCCTCCGGTACGGACCGGCGACGGCGCGGACGGCGAGCAGGCTCACGACGAGGATCAGGCCGAGGGTGATGATGTAGATCTGCGGGATCGTCTGGTCCTTCAGGTAGAGGAAGGGCCGGTCGTCGCTCGCCGGGGGCGGGGTGTCGGCGGTCGCCCCCGCCCACTCCGAGCCGCAGCGCTGCGCCTCGGTGGTGAGCCCCGCGGTGATCACCGCCTGCTGGCCGGTCTCGCTGACGATGTCGACGCAGGGCTTGTGGCCGAAGGCGGCCTGCATGGTGGAGCCGAGGCGGTCCACCAGCCAGGTCTCGCGGTAGTAGTTGTACATCGAGAAGGCGCCGCCGGGCTTGAGGTGGTCCCTGGCCGCCTCCATCGCCTGCCGGGTGAACAGGTAGCTCTCCAGCCGCAGCGAGCTCGCCCCGGACACCAGGGTGAGCGAGTCGGGCAGCGCGAAGAGGATCAGGTCGTACTTGTCGGAGGTCCGTTCCAGGAAGGCGCGGCCGTCGGTGACGTGGGTGGTGACCCGGGGATCGCTGTAGGGGTTGTCCGGATGGTAGGAGCGGCCGAGTTCGAGCAGCTTGGGGTCGATCTCCACGGCGTCGACGTGCTTGGCGCCCTTCGACAGCGCGATCGACACGTCGGTGCCGCTGCCCGCGCCCACGATGAGCACGTTGTCCAGCTTGCCGGAGGCCGCGCGCTCGTACGGCAGGGCGTACTGGCGCTCCCACTCCAGGCGGCTCTTGGCCGGGGTGGCCTGCTGGTGCGGGATGCCGTTGACGTCGATGTTCATCAGCGGCACGTCGTTCCAGTAGCCGCGCACGTAGGTCACCTTGTAGTAGGGCGACCACAGCGCCCCGGCCGTCAGCGTCTCCGTCGCGAGGACGCCGACGACGATCAGCGACGGCACGAGCAGCGCCGCGCGGGCCCAGACCTTGCGGGGCCAGAGCAGCACCGCGTAGGCGATCGCGGCGATCGTGCCCCACACCACCGGGGGCGCGCTGAGGAACGACAGCGCGGTGAACAGCGCGATGCCGCTGAGGCTGCCGATCAGGTCGTAGCGGTAGGCCTCCAGCCGTTCGAGCTCGGGGAAGCACCGCCCGACCAGCTCGGCCGGGCCCATCAGCACGATCGCCGCCGCGGCGAAGATCACCGGAAGGATGAGCCAGGGGGGCGGCCCGCTCGCGCTCAGGCTCGTCCAGTACAGGACGCCCTCGGTCTGGCGGTCCACGGTCACCGGGAAGAGCCACACGACCAGGACCAGGGCGGCCAGCACGATCGGCGAGTAGTACGGCTGCCGGGTGCTGCGTCCCACCCGCAGGAAGCCGAGCCCGATGCCGAGGAAGGACCCCAGCAGGACGAAGTTGGTGAAGTAACTCAGATGAACGATGTTCGATCCGGTCCACCGGATCAGGGCCAGTTCCAGGAAGAGCATGAAACCGCTGGCCACTATGAGTCTGGGCCGCGTGCTCAGCCAGTGTGTGTGCCGGTCATCGGGGCTGGGGGGTGGAGTCGTCTCCGCCTCTGCGGTCATGACGCCCAACGCTAGTGACCGGTACCCGCGCATGGAAGGAAATCCACGCCTGTCGTTTACCCGGTTTACAACCTGTGAGTCCGTATAGGGGGTGATTTCAACGGCTGGACGCGATCGAGGCGGATGCAGGAACGTGGTGGGGCCCGATCCCCTCGAACCCCGGTGGTGCACATGCGGGTCCTGCTCCAGCTCCGTCCCTCCCCAGACGTCGTCGCGGCCGTGGCCGATCCCACGGTGAGCACCCCGGCGGCCGACGTCGCCGACGCGCTGCCCGGGGTCGTCGTGGATCCCTCCTTCACCCCGGTCGTGGCGCCCCGGCCGGTCCCCGTCGCCGGGGGCGACCCGCTCTCGCTCAACCAGCCGCTGACGTTTTCCTTCGCCGACAACGAGGCCTCCGTCCTGGTCCGCGGGGAGATCTCCGACGACGAGGTCTCCACCCGGATCACCCTGCTGCCCTCGCTCCGTCCCGACGTCGTGGGGGTCTTCGCCGACCCGGTGATCGAGCGGGGTCTCACCTGCGGCGGCACACCCCCGGTGGGCGACTGGCGGGACGTGGAGCGGCTGCTGACCGTCGCCGAGCTGGCCCGCGAGGGTCTCGACGGCTCGGGCGTCGCGCTCGCGGTGCTCGACACCGGCATCAACGCCGCGCACGTGGCCCGGCGCCTCGACCGCGCCGTGGCCCTCGACGCGCAGCACAGCTGGAAGCCGTCGGGCGTACGGGGCGAGGCGGGCGAGTTCCCCGTCGACCACGGCACGATGTGCGCCTTCGACGCGCTCATCGCCGCGCCGAGGGCGTCGCTGATCGACGTGCCCGTGCTGCTGTCCCGGCGCCCCGGCGGCAGCGCGCTGGACGGCCTGCTGTCGGACGCGGTGGCGGCCTTCGCCCACCTGCGCACCGTCCTGGAGGCCCAGCCCGCCGCCTCGCGCTCCCTGGTCGTCAGCAACAGCTGGGGCTCCTTCTCCCCCGGCTGGGACTTCCCCGCGGGCCATCCCGGCAACTACTCCGACAACCCGGCCCACCCGTTCAACCTGATCGTCGCGAGCCTGGAGCGGGCGGGCGCCGACGTGCTGTTCGCCGCGGGAAACTGCGGGCGTGACTGTCCCGACGGCCGGTGCGCGTACCCCAGCCGGCCGATCACGGGCGCCAACTCCCACCCGCGCGTCCTGTCGATCGGCGGCGTCGACGTCCGGGGCGCGCGGGTCGGCTACTCCTCCCAGGGCCCCGGCCGCCTCACCGCCCGCAAGCCCGACCTCTGCGCCTACACCCACTTCTCCGGCTCGGGGGCCTTCGGCGACGACGAGGCCGACTCGGGCACCTCGGCCGCGTGCCCCGTCGCCGCCGGGCTGGTCGCGGCCGTACGCACCCGGTGGCCCTCCTCCCGCCTGTCGCCCTCCCAGCTGCGCACCCTGCTCCGGCGCACCGCCGACGACCAGGGCGACATCGGGTTCGACCACGACTACGGCTACGGCGTCGTCGACACCGCCGGGATCCTCGCCTCGTTGCGTCGCCGCGCCAAACGCGTAGCGTGAGTGCATGCTCCTGATCACCGTACGGCTCCCGTCCGACGCGACGCTCGCGCAGGCCATGCGGCGGCTGGAGTTGTCGGAGGAGGACGTCGACACCGACTACGGCCTGGTGCTCATCGACCCCGCCAAGGGTCTGTACGGCCTGCGGGTGAGCGAGTCCGCCGCCCACCGGGTCGCCCCGGCGG
Organism: Streptosporangium sp. NPDC002524; assembly: GCF_040295985.1. Classification (NCBI taxonomy): domain Bacteria; kingdom Bacillati; phylum Actinomycetota; class Actinomycetes; order Streptosporangiales; family Streptosporangiaceae; genus Streptosporangium; species Streptosporangium sp. NPDC002524. The sequence continues at coordinate 11,140 of NZ_JBEOWK010000001.1, forward strand.
GCGGGGGCCCCTACTCCGACCCGAAGATCGAGCCGTACGGACCCCCTGGCTGAACACCGCGCCCGCCGGGCGATCAGGCGGTCGGGCGGTCGGGCGTTCAGGCGGTCAGGCGTTCTCGCGGTTGAAGACGCGGGTTCCCACGACGACGCAGAGCACGGACAGGACCACGGTCACGGCGACGCCGAGACCGACGGTCCCGTTCGCGTAGTTTCCGTTGAACAGCTCGCGCATCGCCTCCAGCACGTAGCGGAACGGCGTGGCCCGCGACAGGACGTCCAGCCAGCCCGGTGCCATCGACATCGGCAGGAACGCCCCGGACAGCAGGACCAGCGGGACGATCGCCGTGCTCATGATCGGCGCGAACGCCTCGGGGTCCATGACGAGCGCGATGGCGTTGGACAGCGCGGCCAGGCTGACGCCGAGCAGGATCATCAGCAGCAGCGCGACCAGCACACCGGGAACGGCCGCGCGCAGGCCGAAGGCGTAGCCCACCGCGATCAGCATGATCGACTGGATCACCAGGGTGAGCGAGTTGGCCAGGACGCGGCCGAGCAGCAGGGAGACGCGGTGCGCCGGGGTGACCCGCAACCGCTCCAGCACCCCGGCCCTGGCGTCCATCACGATGCCGAACCCCGCCAGGCCCGCGCTGAACAGCGCCACCTGGATGAGCAGGCCGGGGATGAGCGTCTCCCAGGGGCCGATCGTGACGAACAGCGGGCCGAACAGCACCAGGTAGAGCAGCGGCTGCAGGACCCCGAAAATGATCCCGGCCTTCTGCCGCAACGAGATCCGGACGTTGTGCCGGAAGATCAGCCAGGTGTCGCGGACGACGCTCATCGCTCCCCACCCGCCAGGTGAGCCGCCCGCCGCTCGTCGCGCGTTCCCGGTGACTCAGGTGAGCCCGGTGACTTCGGTGGGCCCGAAGAACCCAAAAAGTCCGAGGAGGCCGGTGGATCGGCTTCAAGGAAGCGGCCGGTGGTGGGTTCGCCGTCCGTTGCCGGGGAGCCCGGCGGGTCGTCCCTCAGGGAGCGGCCGGTGATCGACAGGAAGACGTCGTCAAGGGTGCCGGTGCCGCCCTTGAGCTCGGCCGGGGTGCCCCGGGCGACGATCACACCGCCGTCGATGACGAACAGGCGGTCGGCGAGCGTGTCCGCCTCGTCGAGGTAGTGCGTGGTCAGGAAGACCGTGAGGCCGAAGCCGTCGCGCAGTTGTCTGATGTGGTCCCACAGCGCGGCCCGGCTCTGCGGGTCCAGGCCCGTGGTGGGCTCGTCAAGGAAGAGCAGGACGGGGTCGTGCACCAGCCCGAAAGCGAGGTCGAAACGGCGGCGCTGACCGCCGGAGAGCGCCCCGCCCGGCCGGTCGCGCAGCTCGGTGAGCCCGAACCGGCCGAGCACCTCTGCGACCCGTTCGCGGGCCTCGGCCGGGCGCATGCCGTACAGCATGGCGTGCAGTTCCAGCTCCTCCCCCACCGGGTTCGACAGGTCTATCCCACCGCTCTGGGACACGTAGCCGATGCGCCGCCGCACGCCCCTCGGGTCGGTGAGCAGGTCGTGGCCCGCGACCGTGGCGGTGCCGCCGGTGGGACGCACCAGGGTGGTGAGCATCCGCATCGTGGTCGTCTTCCCCGCGCCGTTCGGGCCGAGGAAGCCGACGATCTCCCCGGCCTCCACCGCCAGGTCGACGCCCCGGACGGCCGCCACGCCGCCGGGGAAGGTCTTGCTCAGTGCCGATGTCTTGATCATTTGATCGCCTCCATTTTTACAGTAACACCAATTTTGGAGTGACTACAAAAATAGTCCGACACCTAGGATGGCATCCATGAGCGAGGGCCTGCGCGAGCGCAAGAAACGGGAGACCCGGCAGCGCATCTCCGACATCGCCACGTGGCTGTTCGTGACGAAGGGCTTCGACAACGTGACGGTGGCCGAGGTCGCGAGGACCGCCGACGTGTCGGTCAACACGGTCTTCAACTACTTCGGCACCAAGGAGGACCTGCTCTTCGACCGGCAGGAGGAGGTGGAGGACCTGCTCAGCAGGGTCGTACGGGAGCGGAGGCCCGGCGAGGGCACGCTGGGGGCGCTGCGCCGCGACTTCCTGGACGCGCTCGACACCCGCCACCACCGCTACGGGTTCCACGAGGGAAGCGACGCCTTCACCCGCATGGTCTCGCGGAGCCCGTCACTCACCGGCCGGGTGCGGGAGATGAACGAGGCGCGGGAGAAGGCCCTGGCCAGGACGCTCGCCGAGGAGGCCGGCGCCGGCCCCGGCGACCTCACCCCCGTGTTCGTCGCCGCCCAGGTCAGCGCGGTGCTGCACCGGCTGATGACCCACGCGGTCGAGCGCATGCTGGCGGGCGAGACCCTCGACGCCATCGCCCCCGACCTGCGACGGCACGCCGAACGCGCCTTTGGGCTGCTGGAGTCGGGCATCGGCGACTACTGCGCCCGCCGGTAGGGCGAATCGGCCACGGCGCTCGGCCTGGCCGACGTGGAACACCACGGGCTCCCGGGGGCGTTCGTGATCGCGAGGGGCCGCACCATGCCGGACGTGACCTACGTCGAGTCCGCCGCGCACGGCCAGGTCGGCTGACGCGCGAGGCCTCACGGACGTGGGCTCCCCCGAAACCGGTGGAGCCCGCGCGTGTCCCGACTCCCGGGGACCGCGAAGTTCACCTGACCGAAATGGTTCGTGACATCAATGGAGGATCCGGAACTTCACCAGTCCGTTATGATCTTGGCTGTTCCCGGCCCCTCCGACCCCCCAGGAGTCCCCGTGCCTCCGCGCGAGCGTCTCCGCGCCCTGCTCGAAACACACCGCTTCCAGCAGTTCATCATCACCGTCATCGTGATCAACGCGGCCACCCTCGGGCTGGAGACCTCGGTGGCGACCGTCGAGCGGTACGGCACGGTGCTCACCGCCGTCGACCACCTGGCGCTCTACATCTTCGTCGTCGAACTGGCCGCCAGGCTCTACGCCTACGGCTGGCGGTTCTTCCGCAACCCGTGGAACCTCTTCGACGCCGCGATCGTGACGGTCTCGCTGCTGCCCACGGCGGGCGGGCTCTCGGTGCTGCGGGCGCTGCGGATCCTGCGGGCGTTGCGGCTGATCTCCGTGGTGCCGAGCCTGCGCCGGGTGGTGACCGCGCTGCTCACCGCGCTGCCGGGGATGAGCTCGATCGTGCTGCTGCTGGCCCTGGTGCTCTACGTCACGGCGGTGATGGGCACGAAGCTCTATCACGTCACCGCCCCGGAGTACTTCGGCGACCTGCCCACCTCGCTGTTCACCCTGTTCCAGATGATGACCGGGGACGCCTGGTCCGACATCACCCGCGAGGTGATGGCCGTACACCCGTCGGCGTGGGTGTTCTTCGTGGCGTTCATGCTGGTGTGCACCTTCGTGGTGCTGAACCTGTTCATCGCGGTGGTGGTCAGCGCGATGGAGGAGGAGCACGCCGAGGAGTCCGTGCAGGCGACCGAGGACCTGGGCCGGGCGGTGCTCACCGAACTGGCGACACTCCGGGCCGAGGTACGGGAGCTGCGGGACCGGGTCCCGGTGACACCGGGCGGCGCTCCCGTCCCGGCCGCGAAGGGCACCCCGGACGCGACCGGGAACGGCGGCCGGACCTCCGGGCGCGCGCCCGCGAACGGCGACGCGCGCCCGGAGGGGAACCGCGGCCCGGACACGGGCCCGGGCGTCAAAAGCACACGAGGGAACGGCGGCCCGGATGCCGACGCGAACGCCAAAGGCGCGCGTGGGAACGGCGGCGCGGACGCCAAAGGCTCGCGAGGCAACGGCGGCACGGACCCCAAGGGCACACAAGGGAACGGCGGCGCGGACGCCAAGGGCTCGCGAGGGAACGGCGGCGCGAGAAAGCCCGCCACCCGGGGGGCAGCGGGCCGGCGCCGCGGATCGGCGTCAGGTCAGCGCGAGTAGAACTCCACCACGAGCTGCTCGTCCACCGGGACCACGACCTGCTCGCGCAGCGGACGGCTGAACAGGGTGAACTTGAGCTCGGCGTGATTGACGTCGAGATAGGCGGCGATCCGGTCGTCCGCGTACGTGCCCTCGGAGGCGGCGACGAAGGGCTGCATCCGGCGTGACTTCTCGCGCACCGCGATGACCTGGCCCGGCTTGACCAGGTAGCTGGGGATGTCGACCTTGCGGCCGTCCACGGTGATGTGGCCGTGGGCGACGTACTGGCGGGCCGCGTAAATGGACGGGGCGAGACCGGAGCGCAGGACCAGGGAGGCGAGGCGCGTCTCCAGCAGCACCACCAGCTCCGCGCCCGCCCGCCCGGTGCCGCGCAGCGCCAGGTCCCAGTAGCGGCGCATCTGCCGCTCGGAGACGTCGTAGTACCAGCGGAGCTTCTGCTTTTCCATCAACCGCAGGCCGTAGTCACCGGTCTGCCGCCGGTTGGTCTTGCGACCGTGCTCACCCGGCGGGTAGGGGCGCTCCTCGAAATAGCGGACGGCCTTGCGGGTCAGCGGCACGCCGGCCCTCCGGGACAGACGCACCTTCGGTCCGGTGTAGCGCATGCTCACTCCTTTGTGGTTAGGTCTACCTTAGTTAGGCAAGGCTAATCTTACACAGCAGTATCTCCCGACCTCAAGGAGAGCCGGTTCATGCAGCCCGTCACCGCTCCGCCGATCCCCGAGCGGGTCCGCACCCTCGCCGCCACCGCCGCTCCCACCCACGTGTCCATCTCCGGGACCACCGGTGCGGCGACGCCCGCCAAGGGCGGCGTGGACGGCGCCGGCCGTCCCGTGCTGCTCGTCCTGCCGGGCGACCCGCTCTACGGCGCGCGGGACGAGCCGGTGGTGACCGTGGACCTGACGTCGAACCGCTCGCTGGGAGAGCACGAGCTGTCGCGCGGCCTGCTCAAGGTGCAGGGCTGGGTGCAGACCGTGCCCGAGACCGAGGTGCGTGAGACGGCGGTGGCGATCGCCGAGCGCTGCCCCGACGAGGCTCTGTTCGAGGTGCTCGAAGGGACGGACGGCCCCCGGCTGCTGCGCGTCGACGTCGGCAGGGTGATCTATCTCACCGGGCCGGAGTCGGGCGTGCTGGACGCCGAGGAGTATCTCGGTGCCGCCCCCGACCCCCTGATGGGCGACGCCGAACGCATGCTCCACCACATCAACGACTCCCACCGCGGGCAGCTGGAGACCGCGCTGGGCTCCCTGCTCGCCGCGCCGGTGCCGGAGGCCTGGCTCTGGGAGCTCGACCGCTTCGGGGCGACCGTCCGCTGCGGCGTGGACGACCCGACGCTGATCCGCCTCCCCTGGCCCTCGCCCATCACCGACGCGGAGTCTTTGGAGCACGCCGTACGCTGCCTGCTCTGCCACCACTGACGGCGGGTGTCCGCTGGGTGGCCGGGAGGCGGCTAGTGGGATGATCGGGCGGTGGCCGTTCAACGGCCGGCGGGCGATTTCCCGATGTCCTGCCGCGCGTTTATCTCTGTGGCGCCGTTTCCGGCCACGATTGGAAATGGCGCCGGGCCGTTCCGCGCGAAACCACCCAGGACGCGAAATTATTCCCAGGGTGCGATCATCCCGAGCGAAATTCGCCTCGGGAACGGAATGTCAGCCCTCGGAGACCACCTCGCTGGTGTTCCGGATGACCTGGTCGACGAAACCGTAGTCCTTGGCCTCGGTGGCGGTGAACCAGCGGTCGCGATCCCAGTCTTCCTCGATGCGCTCCAGCGGCTGGCCGGTGTGGAAGGCGATCCGCTCGCGCATCGTCTGCTTGGTGTAGAGCATCTGCTCGGCCTGGATGGCGATGTCGGCCGCCGTGCCCCCGAGCCCTCCCGAGGGCTGGTGCATGATCACCCTGGCGTGCGGCAGGATGTAGCGCTTGCCAGGGGCGCCCGAGCAGAGCAGGAACTGCCCCATGGAGCCCGCGATGCCCATGCCCACGGTGGCGACGTCGTTGGGGATGTACTGCATCACGTCGTAGATGGCCATTCCGGCCGACACCGAGCCACCGGGTGAGTTGATGTAGAGCCAGATGTCGCGCCGGTCGTCGTCGGCGGAGAGCAGGAGCAGCTCCCCGCAGATGCGGTTGGCGACCTCGTCGTTCACCTCGCTGCCGAGCACGACGATCCGCTTGCGCAGCAGCCGCTGGTACAGCTGGTCTTCGGGGACGATCTGGGGACCGCTCATGTCTTCCACCTGCTCCGAACCCGGGTTTGCGAATAACGAATACTCGCGACCATAGTCCCGCCGGAGACCGCGTTTTCCGTTCGTTCGCTGTCAGCGCTTTTCGCTGAAAGCGCAGCGTCCGTCATTCTGTTTCCCCGCCGCACCCGGTTGTTCCGAAACCGGCCTCGGTCGTTCCAAAGGCCGACACGACCGCTCCGAAGCCGGATACGGCCGTTTCGCGCCCCGGGTACGACTGTTTCGCGCCCGGGGCACAGCCGTTTCGCGGCCACGGCATGTCCCGTGCCTCCCGCGAGGGACGCGATCCCGCCGTACGGGCGACGTCCGACGACGGAGGCGACCCAGTGGCCCAGTGGCCCAGTGGCCCAGTGGCCCTGACGATCCCGGCGGCCCCGGCAGCCCAGGCAGTCCCGAGGATCTCGGAGGCGACCCGGCGATCCTGACGGCCCCGGCAGCCCCGGGAACCCCGGCGATCCGGAGAGCGGCACGACCCGCGCGCCCGTCCTCCGGGCCTCCTCACCGGCCGATATCGGATCGACCTGGCCTCGGGAGGCGGGCATGTTTACCCCCTCCTCTGCGGGAGAGGGGATACCACAGCGTGGACAAGAATCCACAAACGGGAGGAATCACATCATGGGTGCCGACGACAAGATTGCCAACAAGGCCGAAGAGCTCGGAGGCAAGGTCAAGGAAGGCGCGGGACGCGCCACCGGCGACGAGCGCCTTGAGGCCGAAGGCAGGACCGACCAGGCCGACAGCCACCTCAAGCAGGCCGGGGAGAAGCTGAAGGACGGCGCGGAGAAGGTCAAGGACGCTTTCAAGAGCTGATTCTCGACCATGTGACGGGGGTCCCGGTTCTCCGGGACCCCCGCCGCCGTGTCCGGGGGAAGAGCGGCTTCCCAGGAGACCGGGCCGGGGGCTTCGAAGAAGGGAACTCCGAGGAAGGGGCTTCGAGGAAGAGGCTTCGGAGAAGGCCCGGTAACTCTGAGAAGACCGGGCCGCTCACGATCGCCTGGTCAAGAAGGCCCCCGGGCGACTACCTGGTCAGCGACTACCTGGTCAGAAGCCACCCGCGATTGCCTGGTCAGAAGGCCACCCGGGGGGCCTGGTCAGGAGGCGGGGCCGACCTCCGGTTCCGGTGCCCCGTCGCCGGACGTGTCCTCCCCCTCCCCCGCGTTCCCCTCGGCCCCGTCTCCGGTGTCCCCGGTGTCCTCGGTGGCCCCAGCCTCCCCGGTGGCCTCACCGTTCCCAGCCCCCTCCTCGGCCTCCTCGGCGTCGGCCCCACCGCTGTCCCCGGTGTCGGCCTCGGCCTTGGCGTCGCTCGCGCCCTCGGGGCTCTCCTCCTCCGGGGTGCGGCGCGCGTCGTCGGGGTCCGCGAGCAAAGGCCGCTCGGGGAAGGTCGTGTCCGACCCCGACCGCTCCGCCACGACCCGGGTCTCGCCGTCGACCCCTCGCGGGCCCGCGGGCGGCGGGTCCTTCTCGGGAGTGTCGTGCGCGGGGGTGTCGCGCTCGGTCGTGTCTTCGCTCACCTCAGGAGTCTCGGTCATGCCGATCCCCTCCCCTGGGAAACCCCAAATATGTCGCCGGCAGGCATGGGGCCGGTCACCCGGGTAGGGAAACCCTCGACGAAGGGAGCGAGATCATGACGGTTACCCGGTTTCAGGATCTGCCACTGGCCGATCACGACAGGACCTGGGACGGCGAGGCGGCCGAGAAGCGCGTCCGCTCGTGGTCAGGTGCCACCGACGAACCCAATGCCCGCTACCGGGAAGCCCATCTCTGGTACGACGGCGACGAACCGGAGAACTTCGGGAGCTACAAGCTCCCCATCGCCGACGTGGTCGACGGCAAGCTCAAGGTGGTGCCGCACGCCGTACGGGCCGCGGGAGGGATCATGCAGGGGGCCAGGGGCGGGGTCAAGGTGCCCGAGGAGGACCTCGGCCGGATCAAGGCCCACCTGGCCAAGTACTACGCCAAGATGGGCGAGGACGCCCCTTGGGAGTCCTGACGGGATGACGGGATGACACGCTTCGCGTTCGGCCTCGACCCGGCGTGGCGGATACCGCTGCTGCTCTTCGGGGTGAGGCCCGGCAGGGCCTTCGCCGAGGTCCGCGAGGGTGAGTTCGCGGTCCGCTTCGGCTTCTGGTCGCTGCGCACGCCCCTGTCCAACGTCGCGGGCACCACCGTGACCGGCCCGTACGCGCCGTGGAAGGTGATCGGCCCGCACCTGTCGCTGGCCGACCGCGGGGTGACGTTCGGCACCAACGCCGGGCGGGGTGTGTGCGTCCGGTTCCACACCCCGGTGCCCGCTCTGGTGCCCGGCGGTCTTCTGACCCATCCGGGCGCAACCGTGACGGTCTCCGATCCCGAAGGACTGGTGGAAGCCCTCGAACGGTCACGCCGGACGTGAGCCGGACACATGACAGCGGGGCGTCCGGGTAAAGGACGCGTTCCAACCAAGGAGGGAAACATGACGGCCGAAGGACAGATGCCGGAGGAGACTTCGGCGAGCGGGAAGCCCATGGTCGCGGGCACCCCGCGTGACGTCGTCCACATTCGCCTGGGCTCGTTCGCCCTCATAGCGGTGATCGGCCTCGGGGTGCTCGGTGTCGTGGCCGGGATCACCTGGCTCACCGTCGCGATGGCCGTGCTGGCCGTGATCGCGATCGGGGACATCGTCCTGGCGTTGCGCCGGCAGTCACGTGCCGCTCCGGGCACGACGATGGAAGCGGGCTGAGCCACCGCGAACGCCCTCGGGGCGCGCTCCCACGCGTCCCCCGCAGGCATACTTCCGGCGCCGGCCGGGGCGGAGACGGGCCGCCCTCACGATCTCCCGTACGACATAAGGACGACGTCCCGTACGGCATCAAACGAGGGCGGCCCGTCCCGCTGCAAGACGAGGCGAGCACCTCGCGGATGACGTTCCCGTACGACGGAGGGCGTACGCGAGAAGCCATCCGGTGGAGGACGGCCAGGTGAGCGGCCCCGGCCAGAGTGGAACGGACACCACGACGATCCCGTCCCGCTCCCGCCGGGCCGCCTCGCCGGTTCTCCCGCACCCCAGGCCCCTGGCGGCCCGCGCGGCAGGGGCCGGTACGCGGCGCGGCACGTGCCCGGAAGGCGCCCATGCTTACGACCGCCCCCTCCGACGACCGCACCGCACGGCGTACCGCTCGCCGCCCCGCGCCGGTCATGTCGCCCCCGGTCCGCAAGACCGTCCTGACCCTGCACGTGGTGATCTCGGTCGGCTGGCTCGGACTCGACCTGGGGCTGCTCTGCCTCGGGATCACCGCCCTGACGACCGGGGATCCGGAGATGCTGCGAGCCTCCTACCTGGCCATGGACGTCTTCGGTGACGTGCTGATCGTCCCGTTGAGCCTCGGCGCGTTGCTGACCGGCGTCCTGCTCTGCCTGGGCACGCCGTGGGGATTCCTCAGGTACCGCTGGGTGCTGATCAAGCTGGTGACCACGCTCGCCGCGGTCGCCGCGTCCGTGCTCGCGCTGCGCCCCCACATCGAGACGGCCGCCACCGCGGTGTCGAAGACCCTTCCCGCGGAGCTGCTCTCCCTGGATCTCGACGGCGTGGACCGCGTCCTGGTCGTCGCGCCGAGCGTCGCGCTCGCCCTCTACGTGCTCAACACGGCGCTCTCGGTCTTCAAGCCGTTCGGCCGGACGGCGTACGGACGGCGGCGAGCGGCCCGGCCTGATCGCGTGGCCGGGCCGCGACCGGCGACGGCACCCCCGTCACCGTGACGGCGAACGGCGCCGGGCGTGGTCGGCCACGCCCGGCGCCGTCATGCCCGGCCATTACCGTGTTCTACCGTTTTCCGGCTTACCAGATGCGGTAGACGACAGGATTGTAGAAAGACTGGAAACCGAAAGGAACGAAGTTGTTGTAGAGACCGAACGGCGAATAGCGGGGGTAGAAACCGAAGGGGTTGAACGGGTCGAAGCTGCTGCTGCCGGCGGTCGCCGGGAGTGCCGACAGGGAGGCGACCTGCTGGGGCGCCGCGCTTGCGCCGGCGGGCTGGACCGCCATCGTCATGCCGACGACCAGGGTGGATGCCACCAAGGTGCCGGCGGCGAGAGCATGCTTGAACATGAGGAATCACTCCGTGTCTGATGGTTGAACCCGGCGTGCCGCCAGGGCTTACAGGGCGCCGAACAGATTTCCAGGAAATATGCTGAATCGACGTCACGTAAGACGCTAGTTCAGAGCCATAAGGACTTTCACCCCAGAAAGGACAAAGCCTTGGTCCGGGATCGTCGCCGGAAATGACCGGAAAGGAAAGGCGGGGGTTACACCGGAGTGGAGATCACCCACCCGTTTCCGCCGGGGACCCGCGCCCCGTCCACCACACCGTCTGCCGCCCCGCCCGTGGCACCACTTGTCGCGCCACTTGTCGCCTCGCCTATGACACCGCCTCTCGCCCCGCCCGCGGCATCGCCTGCCGTAACCGCCTATCCCCCTCCCTCCCGTCCCGGACGGCGCGCGGTCCGGCGCACCGGCAGCCGGAACCGGCCGGTCCACCCCAGCCGGTCCAGCAGATAGGCCACGCCGCGCGCGGTGTAGGAGACCTGGAACCTCTCCGCGATCAGCGCGGCGACGCGCTCGGTGGTCCAACGGCTGTCGTCCCAGCCGTGGGCGGCGGCGCCCTCCTCCAGGGCCTCCTCCAGCCGCGCGAGTTGCTCGTCGGTGAGCTTGCGGCCGCTGCCGGACCCCTTGGAGACCAGCGCCTCCCTGCCGCCCCGCCGCCAGAGCGCGTACCACTCGTAGGCGGACTTGCGGGTGATTCCCAGCAGCCGGGCCACCCTCGCCGGCGCGATCTCCCCCGCGAACATGTCCGCCGCCCGGAACCGCAGCCTCTCGCGCCTCTCCCGCTCCTGCGCGGACAGCCCGCCACCCCTGTCTGAATATCTCATACTTTAAGGCTCTCACCTGGGCAAACGGGATCTAACAGGCACCCACCCCGTGTCACCCCGGCGCTTCCCGGCCGGGACCGGAGAGACGGATCCGGCGCGGACTCAGAGGCCGGGCCGTTTCGCGAGACGGGGCAGGAGGGCGAGGGCGTTGTCCCGGTGGATGCCCGCCCTGGTGGCCTCGTCCATGGGATGGCCGTCGAGGAGACCGTCGAAGTAGCCGACGGCGAGCTCCGGGGCGAAGGGCGAGTCACTGCCGTAGAGGACGTGGCCCGGCTTGCCGAAGGCGAGCAGGCTGGGCAGCGCGGCCGGCGAGCCGGACAGGGCGGTGTCGAAGTGGAAGGAGCTCAGCTCGTCCAGGATCTGGCCGGGGTCGCGGCCGGTCTCGGCGAAGACGGTGACGGCGATCCGGTGGGCGGCGTAGGGGATGAACCCCCCGGCGTGCGCGAGGACGAACCGGATGCCGGGGAAGCGGCGGGGGACGTCGTTGCGTACCAGGAGGGCGCCGGCCCGGGTGGTGTCGAGCAGGAAGTCGACGGCGAAGGGCGGGAGGCCGGGCACCGGCGAGGCGGGAAGCTCGGCGGGATGCACGAACACCACGGCGTGGCGGCGGTCCAGCTCGGCCATGAGCGGGTCGAACGCCGGGTCGCCGAGGTAGGTGCCCCGGCTGTTGGCGAGCAGGACGACGCCGTCGGCGCCCAGCTCGTCCAGCGCGTGGACGGCCTCGGCGACGGCGCCGTCCACGTCCGGCAGGGTGAGCGTGGCGAACAGGCCGAACCGGTCCGGGTGGTCCCTGACCAGCTCGGCGCCCAGCTCGTTGAAGACGCGGGCCTTCTCGCGGGCCGTCGCCCTGGCACGGGCGTCATCGCCGATCCGGACGCCGGGGAAGGTGAGCGACAGGATCCCGGTGGCGATCCCGTGCCGGTCCATGAACGCCAGCGCCTCGGCCGGGCTCCAGGCGGGCAGGTCGTGGCCGGCGGGGGCCGGCATCCCCTCCGCGCGCAGCCAGCGCGCGTACTCCTCGGGGACGAAGTGCTGGTGGACGTCGACGCGTCGCGGGTCGGTCATGGTCACCTCGTGGTCTCGAAGGCCGGACGGCCCCGGCCCCTGTCCCGTACGGGCATCAGCCTGGTCCAGGTGTCGTCGAGCCGGTAGAACCGCTGCCTGCGTGTCCTCGTCGCGGCGCTGGCCAGGACGATCCCGTCCGGCCGGACCAGGGCGCTGTCGGCGCCCGCCCGCGCCAGCCAGCGGGCCAGCTCCCCCTCGGCCCGGACGGTCCGGGCGTCGCACAGGGAGGCGACGGCCGCCAGCTCGGGCACGAGCGGCCCGCGGTGCAGCAGGGCGAAGGAGCCGCCGATCAGGTCGTCGAGCCGGCGCGCCTCCCCGTCGACGACGACCCGGGGCTGGGGGCAGAGGGCTCCGGCGAGCGGGTCGCGGGCACGGCGCACCAGGGGCCCGCCGGGGAGGCGGGGCAGCGCCGTACCGGCGAGGCGGGCCTGCAGGCCGGGAAGGCGGCGGCTCGCGACGGCGGCCAGCCTGCGGGCGAGCCCGGCCGGGGGAAGCCGCGAGGTCATGATCCAGCCGACGGTGACGGCGATGCCGATGACGTTCCTGACGTGCGCGGCCCGCTCGGCCTGGTACGTGTCCAGCAGCCGCTCGTCGGCGCCGCCGGTGAGGACGAGGGCGAGCTTCCAGCACAGGTTCGCGGCGTCGCGCAGCCCCGACCCCATGCCCTGCCCGATGAACGGCGGGGTCAGGTGGGCGGCGTCGCCGAGCAGGAACACCCGTCCCCGCCGCCAGCGGTCGGCCACCTTGGCCCGGAAGGTGTACTCGGCCTGCCGGAGGATCTCCAGCTCGCCGAAGGCGACGTCGCCGAGCCACGGGGACAGCAGGGTCTCCAGACCGGGCAACGGGTGACGGCCGATCTGGAACTCCCAGCGGTGGCGGTCCTCGCCGACGCGCATGTAGGTCGCGGCGGCGCCGGGGGCGCAGAGCTGGTGGACGCCGTTCCAGTGCCGCAGGGGGCGGGGGCTGCGGGCGTCGACGACCAGCCACCGTTCGGCGAACCGGCCGCCCCGCAGGGTGGCGCCGATGGCGGTGCGCACCGTGCTGCCGGCGCCGTCGCAGCCCAGGACCGCGGCCGACCAGATCCGGGACCGCCGCCCGGTGGCGGTGTCCAGGACCGAGACCCGGACGGGACCGGGGCCGCCGGCGACGTTCTCGACCTCCTCCACCAGCGTGCCCGGCCGGAACTCGACGGCGGGCAGGGTGGCGAGGTTCGCGCGCAGCAGGCGCTCCAGCTCGGGCTGGTCGAACATGTTGGCCTGCGGCCAGCCGTGGTCGCCGACCGGCCGGTCCCGGCGGAACTCCGCGATCGTGGACAGGTCGGGGCCGACCAGCCGCAGCCCCTCGGCGGGCATGCTGATGCCCAGGAACTCCTCGGCGACGCCGACGTTCTGCAGGATGCGCAGCACCTCGTCGTCCAGGTGGACGGCGCGGGGCAGCGGGTAGGGCTCGGGGTGCCGCTCGCAGACGACGCTGGGGACGCCGTGGCGGGCCAGGAGCGCCGCGGCGGTCATGCCGGTCGGGCCCGCGCCGACGATGACGACGGGCAACATCCCGGCCCCGGGGCCGCCGGTCATGGCGGGGTCGTCCGTCGTGGCGGGGTCGTCCGTCGTGGCGGGGCCGGTCACGACGGAACCGGTGCCGGGCTCGGCGGCGGGTTCAATGGCGGGCTCAGTGGCGGGCGGGCCGCCTGGACGGTCGTGACCTGGGTCCCGAGGTCGAGCAGGCCGTCGCCGCTGTAGACGCGGGCGCTGATCCGGTCGCCGGGCCGCAGGTAGCGGGGGTTCCTGGCCTGCCGCGCGAAGAACGTCCGCCACTTCACCTCGGGCGGCAGCAGGGCGCCGACCTTCTCCACGAGCGGGGACGGGGCCTTGAGCGCGGTCCCGCCCGGGGTGCCGGTGAGCAGCAGGTCACCGGGGAGCAGGGTCTGGAAGCGCGCGAGCAGGGTGAGCGCCCGCGCCGGTTTGACGATCATGTCGTCCCAGGTGGAGTCCTGCCGGGTCTGCCCGTTGACCGCGAGGGTCAGCCGCAGGTCCGGCAGTCGGGCGAAGTCCTCGGGGTCCAGCAGGGTCAGGTGCGGGCCGAGCGGGGTGAACGTCGGGTACGACTTGCTCTCGTAGAACTGCCCCTTGCTCAGCTGGACGTCGCGGGCGGAGACGTCGTTGGCGACCACGAGCCCGGCGACCAGGCGCGGCAGGTCGGACTCGGTCACGGTGGCGCCGACGGGCAGGGGCGCGCCGAGGACCAGCCCGATCTCGACCTCGTAGTCCAGCAGGCCGACGTGGGAGGGAACCTCGATGGGGTCGTACGGGCCGCTCACCGAGCCCGAGGACTTGCGGAAGAACGTCGGCGGCACCCTGCCGGGGTCCATGCCGGAGTCGCGGGCGTGGGAGCGGTAGTTGACCATCTGCGCGACGACCCGGCAGGGGGCCGTGACCGGCGACAGCGGGCGCAGCCCGCTCACCGGCACCCCGCCGGAGCCGTGCCGGGCCCTCTCCAGGGCGGGGCGGTCGGCGAGCAGCTCGGCCGTGGTGGTGGCGGACGTGGGCACCCGGGTGGCCTCGCCGTCGTTCTCCACCCACCAGCCGTCCCGGGTCCGCAGTACGTTGACGCTCATCTGCTCATCGCCTTCATCAGGCCGACCAGGCGGCCGGGGTCGATCTCGTTGTCGGCCCGCAGCGCGCTCAGCACGTCGCGCAGCAGGGCGGGTGAGGGGCTGGAACCGAGGAAGTCACGGGTGGCCGGCGGCCCCCACTGGGCCAGGCCGCTCGCCGACATCGCGGCCCAGCCCGGCTCGACGGCGCTGTCGAAGAGGTCGCCGTCGGTGAAGTGCTCGACCATCAGCCGGTCGGGATCGCGCCAGTAGTCGAAGATCTGGCTGCCCTGGACATGGCGGCCGATCCCCCAGGAGCGCCGGTAGCCGCGGCTCTTGAGGTACTCCCCGCCCGCGGCGAGCGCGTCCAGGTCCGCGACCTGGTAGGCGGAGTGCACGTATCCGGTGCCGGGGCCCAGGTGCATGGCGAGGGTGTGGTGGTCGGCCGGCTCGGTGCCGCGGTCGCAGCGGACGAACGCCATGGTGGGTCCGCGATCCCGTCGGCCGTCCAGGTACAGGAAGTCGCTGACGATCATCCCGAGGGTCTCCAGGTACCAGTCCAGGGCCCTGCCGAAGCGCGGGGTCTGCAGGACGACGTGGCCGAGCCGCTCCACCCTGGCCGGCTCGCGGGCCGGTCGCTGGGTGAGATTGATCCGCGCTATGTCCCGCCCCCGGTTGAACGGCAGGGGCCGCTGCCCGTCGAGGGCGGGCAGTTCCTCGGCCCCGTGGACGACCCGCACCGGGAGCCCGCTCGGGTCGACCAGGTCGACCGCCCGCCCGCCGCCGGGCGTGTCCAGGTCGCGTACCCGGCCCCCGGTGGCGGCGGCGAGCCGGGTCAGGTCGGCGGGTTCGGCGGCGCGGAAGGCCGGGCCGACGAACCGGGACACCGGCCCCTTCCTGACCACCAGGCAGTGACTGCCGGGCAGGGTGCCGCGCAGGTGGAGCGCGGAGCCGGTACGCGCGGCCACGGTGAACCCGAAGTCGGTGAGGAACGTCTCGGCGCGCCTCAGGTCGGTCTTGACGAACTCCAGCCAGGCCAGGTCGGCGACCTTGATCACCGGGTTGGCCGCACGGCCGGGATGCTCGCGGCGGGTCCCGCCGTGCTCGCTGTGCAGGCCGCTGTGCACGTCATGGGTCATGGTCGGTTTCCTTCTTCGGGGCGGCTCGCGCCGTGGACGCGTTCGACGGTGACCCGCCGAAGATGGCGGCCATGTGCGTCCGCCCTCCTTGGCGGGTCACCTCCGATTGAACGGGGACGACCACCGGACCGGCTTGGGCCGGGAAACCAGAAGACGACGCCGCGACTGGTCGCCGCGCCCAAACCGCCCGAGCCGTACGAGCCATCCGAGACGCTCAGGACACCCAGGACGACCGGGAACACTCAAAGCACTCAAAGCACTCAAGGCACTCAGGACGCCTGAGTCACTCAAGTCGCCGGAGCGCTCAGGGCACCCAGGCCGCTCAGGGCGTTCAAGGTGCTCAGGGCAGGGTGGGGGCGATCTCCAAGGCGAGTCGTATCTCCAGCGGGTCGTCGCCGATCGGGCGGCCGAGGATCTCCTCGGCCGCGCGTACCCGGTAGACGACGGTGTTGCGGGCGATGTGCAGCAGCCCGGCGGTCCGCTGCGGGCTCCGGCCGCAGGCCAGGTAGACGCGCAGCGTCTCGCGCAACTCCCCCGAGCGCGCGTCGCCGCCCAGGAGCCTTCCCAGGGTCTCCTCGGCGAACCAGCGGGCCTGCTCGGCGTCGGCGGTGATCAGCGCCGGCACCCTGTTCTCCGCGTAGTCGGCCAGCCAGCCCGCGCGGCCCACCCGGGCGGCCTCCCGCGCGCCGAGGTGACTGCGCCGTACCCCCGCCGGGCCGGGGGAGACGGGTCCGGCCGCGGCCGTCAGGCCCTCCGGGGGCTCCAGCCGGTGGCGAAGGCCGGAGATCAGCCCGGCCGGAGGGTGCGCGGCCCAGCCCGCCCACACCCAGGCCTCGCGTGGATCGGCCCTGACCACCAGCAGACCCTGCGATCCGGTGGCCTGCCCGAGCGTCTCGGCGAACCGCTGGACCGCCTCGGAGGGGGTGTCCGGGCCGGTGGCCGAGACCACGAAGGCGCGGTGGCGGTGGCGCAGCTCGTACCCCAGAGTCCGCGAGGACTTCTCGGCCGCCACGGCGCGCCCGGCCAGCAGGTCGTCGATGATCCGGCGGCGGGCGGCGGCGCTGCCGGCCCGCCAGCGCTCCCGCTCGGCGATGTACTCCTCGGCCAGCCGGCTGGCCTGCACGTCGGCGTAGGTGAACAGCGACTCGGTCACCCGGCGGCCCTCGGCGGCCCGGACCTCCTCCGGCTCCGCCTCCAGCGCCTCGATCAGCGCCCGGTGCAGCATCGCGTGGCCGAGCCGCACCCCGCGCAGCACCCGGTCCAGCGCGATGCCGCGCCGGGCGTGCTCGGCGTCGCCCTCCACCGCGGCCGGTGCCACGAGGTCCGGGGTGGGCGGCACCTCGCGCAGCAGCCCGTCCAGAGCGGTCAGCACCGTCGCCTCGATCGACCTGCGCAGCGTCTCGAACGGAGCCGGCCCCCCGCCGTGCTCGGGCACCTGCTCGATGACCTCCTCGGTCATCCGGTGGGCGAGCTCCACCGCCCAGCCGACCGGGCCTGGCCCGAGGCGCGCGTCCGCCGCCGCCAGCACCGCGGAGGGGGAGGCGGGCTCCGGCACCTCACCGCGCGGGGCGAGCCTGAGCAGCCAGGCGGCCGAGGGCACGTTCATCCCCCCAGTATCGGCCAGGGGCCTCTCCCCGGTCGCCGGGCGGAACACCGCGACCGCTCGCTCTCCCGGTGCCGGGCGAACGGGGTCTCTCCGCGATCTCCTCCCGGTCAGCGGGGCGCGGGGATCCTCGCGGCCGGGTGGGCGTTCAGGAACTCGTCCAGCACGAGGGTGGCGGCGCCGTGGGCCACCGCGTCGGGACCGAGGCGGCCCAGGACGATGGAGGTCGCCGCGTACGGCCGGGGCAGGGAGTTCTCCGCCGAGGCGGCGCGGATGTCGTCGAGCAGGTACCGGCCGAGCAGGAGCCCGAGCCAGCCGCCGATGACGATCCGCTCGGGGTTGATGAGGTTGATCAGGTTCGACAGGCCGACGCCCAGGTAGGTGACGGTCTCGGCGATCACCGGCGACCCGGACTCCACCAGGGCGGCCAGCTCGGCCTGCCAGTCGGCCGTCCGGGTGGGCACCCCGGCGCGGTCGAGGATGCCCTCGGCTCCGATGTAGGCCTCCAGACAGCCGCGCCCGCCGCACCGGCAGGTCCGGCCGTTCACCACTATCTTGGTGTGGCCCCACTCCCCCGCGCTGCTGCTCACGCCGCGGAAGGTCGTGTTGTCGGAGACGATGGCGGCCCCGACGCCGGAGCCGATCAGTACGATCACCGCGTCACCGGAACCGCGTCCCGCGCCGCCGCCCCCGCGCCCCGGAACACCTGGAACACCCGAACCGGCCGGACCACCAGAGCCCGCCTGACCGCCCGGAACGCCCGGAACGCCCGGAACGCCCAGGCCGGCCGGACCGGCCGGACCGTGCCCCGAGCTCCCGGAGCCGGGCCCGGCGCCCGTGACGCCGCGTGCCGTGACGCCGGAGCCGTGCCCCGGACCGGGACCGGGACCAGGGCCGCCGGAGCCGCGCGACGTGCCGTCGCGTCCCTGCGCGCCGCCGTGGCCACGGCGGCGGGGGTCGGGCCACAGCTCGGCGCGGCCCAGCGCCTTGGCGCCGTTCTCGACGAACAGCGGGAGCGTGGTGCCCGCGCGTAGGAGCGCTCCCATGGGGACGCCGTCCCAGCCGAAGGTCCTGGTGTGGATGAGCGCGTCGGGGCCGTCCTCGACGATGCCGGGCACGCCCACGCCCACGCCGAGGGTCTGGCGGGCCGGGACGCCCGCGTCGCCGAGGACGACCTCGACCCCGGCGAGGATGTGGCGCACCACGAGCTCGATCTGGTGCCCGGCGGGGCGCAGGGCGTACTCGACCCTGGCCAGCTCGTTCATCTCGAGGTCGAACAGCTCGACGCGCACGTGGGTCTCGGCGACGTCGACGCCGACCACGTGGCCGTACACGGGGTTGACCCGGAGGATGGCGCGGGGGCGGCCGCCGTCGGACTCGGCCTGCCCGGCCTCGACGACGATGTTCTCGGCGAGGAGGTCGCCCGTCATGCTGCTGACCGTGGCGGCGCTGAGGCCGGTGAGCCTGGTCAGCTCGTTGCGGGTCACGGGGCCGTTGAAGTACAGAGTCCGCAGCAGCATGGCCCGGTTGCCCTTGCGCACGTCGCGGACCGTCCTGCGCTCGGGCCTCACGATGGCCTACCTCCCCATGTCACGGCACATGGTAGTTGAGAATCGGACGATCCAGGATGGCCTGGTCGGCTCCCGCGGCCGGCCGAGGAGCGGCCGTGCGGTCGAGAATCGGATGCTCCCGGATGGCCCCTGCCCCACGGGTGACCTACGTCCGTCTTTCCTCCGTGTTACCAAAGCGTTTCTTAAGGGGACTGAACTTTTTTCACATCTTACATTATCGTCCGTTGCACCCCCCATCAGGAGGAAGAAATGATCAGGAGAGTCACAGGGGCTGCGGCCGGTATGGCACTGCTCGCCGGACTCGTCGCCTGCGGCGGCGACAACGGGACGGCCTCGGAGGCCACGACACTGACCTACTGGATGTTCCAGGACCGCACCCCGCAGGCGGGGGAGGTCGTCGAGAAGCTGCGCGCGGACTTCGAGAAGGCCAACAACGTCACCGTCAAAATCGTCAAGATCCCCAAGGACGACTACAACACCAAGCTGGGCAGCGCCGTCGCCGCCGGGACCGTCCCCGACGTCGGCATCCTGGACCAGCCGCTGGTCGCCAGGTACGCCCTGGACGGCACCATCAAGGAGGTGCCCGCCGGTACGGTCGACGAGAAGATCTACTACGAGGGCGCCCTCAACACCAACAAGGTGAACGACAAGCTCTACGGGCTGCCGCTCGACCACACCGCGGTGGCGCTCTTCTACAACAAGAAGCTGGTGCCGACGCCTCCCAAGACCTGGGACGAGCTCAAGGCGACGGCCGCGAAGATCCACCAGGCCGACCCGAAGATCGCGGGCATGGTCGTGCCGAAGGGTGACGGCTACGGCGGCTGGATGTGGCCGGGCTTCCTCGGCGCCGCCGGCGGCTCCCTCGTCGACGAGAAGAGCAAGAAGATCCTGTTCGACCAGCAGCCCGGAGTCGACGCGCTCCAGCTCTGGGTCGACCTGCTGCCCTCGTCGCCCCGGCAGATCACCGACTCGGACAAGCCCTTCGAGAACGGCCTCGCCGGAATGATGATCTCCGGCCCGTGGGACGTGGCCACCATCAAGGCCGACTTCCCCGACCTGGAGTTCAGCACCGCCCCGCTGCCGTACAAGACCGAGCCCTCCGGCAACATCGGCGGCGAGAACGCCGTGGTCTTCAGCAAGGGCAAGAACGCCGACCTGGCGTGGAAGTGGCTGACCTTCCTGACGAACGCCCAGAACAACACCACCCTGGCGCAGGCGCTGGGCGGCTTCCCGACGAACATCGAGGCGGCCGAGCGCGACGCGGCCACGTTCGGGCCCGACCAGGCGGCGTTCCTGGAGCAGCTCAAGGTCGCTCAGGCCAGGCCCGCCCTGCCGGAGTGGATCCAGATCAACGACGAGATCATCGCACCCGCCATCGAGTCGGCGCTGAGCGGCAAGGTCACCTCCCAGCAGGCACTGACCGAGGCCGCGGACAAGACGCGCGCGCTGCTCAAGTGGAACGGCTAACGCGAAAGCGAGGCAAACGTGGCATCTCCGGTGCTGGCTAACAAGCCCGCCGTGACGCCTCCTCCCGGGCGGCGGCGCCGTCGCCCGGGGTTCGGGCGACGCGACCACGTCATCGGGTGGCTGCTGATCGCCCCCGCGGTGATCTACTTCGTCATCTTCCTGCTCTACCCCGCCCTGGCGGCCCTCTACTACAGCTTCACCGACTGGAACCTGCGGACGGCGCCGAACTGGGTGGGCCTGGCCAACTACACCGACCTGCTGTTCGACGACGTGAAGTATCCGCACTTCTGGAAGTCGGTCCAGGTCACCCTGCAGTACACGCTGATCGCGGTGCCGCTCACGCTGGGCACCGCGCTCGTCCAGGCGCTGCTGATCAACGCGATCCGCCGGGGTTCCAACCTGTTCCGGCTGCTGCTCTTCCTGCCGGTCGTGACCGCCGAGGCGGCCGTGGGCGCCATCTGGCGGTGGCTCTACGACCCGCAGTACGGCCTGGTCAACACCCTGATCGGAATCTTCGGCATCCCGCCGCAGAACTGGCTCAACACCCCGGACCTGGTCATCCCGGCGCTGTCGTTCATCGCCGCCTGGCAGTGCGGCATCTCGATGATCATCTATCTCGCCGGGCTGAAGGGCATCCCCGACTCGATCCGCGAGGCCGCGATCATCGACGGCGCGGGGCCCGTGCAGCGGTTCTGGAAGATCGTCGTGCCGATGCTGCGGCCCACCACCTTCTACCTGCTGGTCACCGGCGTGATCGCGGCGCTCCAGGTCTTCGGCCTGGTGTACGTGATCTTCTCGGGCGGCGGCGGCAGGAGCGTCACCGGCGGCCCCGAGCAGGCGGGCCTGACCTACGTCCTGCACCTGTACCTGTTCGCGTTCCGTTACGACGCGATGGGCGCGGCCTGCGCGATGTCGTTCATCCTGTTCGTCTTCATCATGATCATTACTGCGCTGCAGTTCAAGTTCGTCAAGCAGGAGGCGTCGTGAAGGCCGCGAGGAAAGTACGGCTCGCGCCCATCTACATCGCGCTGGTGCTGCTGGCCCTGGTGTCGGTCGTCCCGTTCCTGTGGATGCTGGCGACCTCGTTCAAGCACGGCTCGGACGTCTACACCAAGGTGCCCAGCCTGCTGCCGCTCGACCGCAAGACCGGCGAGTTCTCCCCCACGCTGGAGAACTACGACCACGTCCTGCAGGTCAGCGGGCTGGGCCAGGCGTTCGTCAACAGCGTCTGGGTCTGCCTGATCCTGGTCCCGGCCAAGCTCCTCGTGGACGCGCTGGCCGCCTACGCCTTCGCCAGGATCCCCTTCCCCGGCCGGGACAAGCTGTTCGTCGTCCTGCTCGCGGGCATGATGGTCCCCACGATCACACTGCTGGTGCCGCGCATCCACGTCACCCAGGCGCTCGGCATGTTCGACTCCGGGTGGGGGCTGATCCTGCCCAACGTGGCCTCGGTGCTCGACATCTTCCTGCTGCGACAGTTCTTCATGTCGCTGCCCTCCGAGCTGGAGGAGGCGGCGCGCATCGACGGCGCGGGGCGGATGCAGATCTTCTGGCGCATCATCATCCCGCTGTCGAAGCCGGTGCTGGCGGTCGTGACGATCACCAGTTTCATCTTCCACTGGAACGACCTGGTCTGGCCGCTGGTGGTGCTCAACGACCCCGAGCTCTACACGCTACCGCTGGCCCTGCAGCAGCTGGCCAGCAGCGAGTCCGGGCGGTCGTACTACATCATGGCGGGCGCGACCCTCGCGGTCGTCCCGGTCATCGTGGTGCTGCTGATCTTCCAGCGCCGCATCATGCAGGGGATCGCGTTCACCGGGCTCAAGAGTTGACCTCTCCGCCGGGCACGGGCGGGGCGCCGTACGACCGCGAGGACCCACCGGCCGCGAGCCGGACGACGCGCGGCCGTGAGGGTTCGCCGGGCAGGAGCTGGGCGGCGCTCGGCCGCGAGGACCCGCCGGGTGCGGGCGGTGCGACGCGCGGCCGTGAGGCTCCGCTGGATACGGGCAGGGCGATGCACGGCCGTGAGGATCCGCCAGGTACGGGCGGGACGATGCGTGGCCGTGAGGACATGCGCCGGCTCGTGGCCGAGCTGGTCGAGCCGCTGGTCCCCCGCTTCAGCCCCGGGCGGGCGCGCCTGCGGCTCGGGGCGAACGCGGCCCTCTACGGCGACGAGGCCGCCGAGCTGGAGGCGTTCGCCCGCCCGCTGTGGGGGCTCGCCCCGCTCGCGGCCGGAGGGGGGTCCTTCGGGCACTGGGAGCTGTGGCGGCGCGGTCTCGCCGCCGGGACCGACCCCGGGCACGGGGAGTACTGGGGGGCGGCGACCGACGTCGACCAGCGGCTGGTGGAGACCGCCGCGATCGGTCTGGCCCTCGCCCTCGCCCCCGAGGCCGTGTGGGACCCGCTGAGCGGCGCGGAGCGGGACAATCTCGCGGCCTGGCTGCTCCACGCGATGACCCGGGAGACCGCCGACAACAACTGGCGGTTCTTCCCCGTGCTGGTGGGGCTCGGGCTGGACCGGGTCGGGGTGCGCTTCGACCCCGGGCCCAACCGGGCCCGGCTGGAGCGCCTGGAGTCCTTCGCCCTGGGCGGCGGCTGGTACAGCGACGGCCCCACCGCGCAGCGCGACTACTACGTCCCCTTCGCGATGCACTTCTACGGCCTGGTCTACGCCGCCCTCTCCGGCGACCGCGACCCCGGCCGGACGGAGCGCCTGCGCGGGCGGGCGGCGGAGTTCGCGCTCGACTTCCAGCACTGGTTCACCTCGGACGGGGCCGCCGTGCCCTTCGGCCGGAGCCTGACCTACCGCTTCGCGCAGGGGGCCTTCTGGGGCGCCCTGGGCTTCGCGGGGGTCGAGGCCCTGCCCTGGGGGGAGGTGCGGGGCCACCTGATGCGGCACCTGCGCTGGTGGCTGCGGCGGCCGCTCCGCGACGCCTCGGGCCTGCTGACCCTGGGGTACGGCTACGCCCAGCCCGCCCTCGCCGAGCAGTACAACGCCCCCGGCTCCCCGTACTGGGCGATGAAGGCGTTCCTGCCGCTCGCGCTCGCCGACGACCATCCCTTCTGGGCGGCGGGCGAGGAGCCCGCGCGGGAGCTCCCCGAGACCAGCGTGCAGCCCGAGGCCGGTGTCGCGCTGATGCGGTGCGAGGAGGGCCGTCAGGTCGTCATGCTGAGCGCGGCGCAGCACAACACGTGGGTGCGGCACGGCCCGGCGAAGTACGCAAAGTTCGCCTACTCGACGTCCTTCGGGTTCAGCGTGCCCGCCGGTTCGTGGGGGCTGGAGCAGGGCGCCTTCGACGGCACCCTGGCCCTGAGCGACGACGGGACGCACTGGCGGCCCTGCGAGACGCCCGGGGACTTCTCCGCGCGCGACGGCCTGCTCCACGCCCGGTGGGCGCCGTGGCCGGACGTGGAGGTCGACACCTGGCTGCTCCCCCGCTCCCCGTGGCACGTGCGGGTACACCGCGTACGGTCGGGGCGGGGGCTGCTGTCGGCCGAGGGGGCGTTCGCGGTCGACCGCGATCCCGTCGCGCACCGCGTCGCCGAGGGGCCGGGACACGCCCGCCTCGACTCCCCCGCCGGGCTGTGCGTGATCGAGGACCTCGGCGCGACGCGGGCCGGTGAGCTGGTCCGTCCCCTGCCGGGGACGAACGTCGTCGTCCCGCGTACGGTCATCCCCACGCTGCGCGGCGAGCACGAGCCGGGCGAGCACTGGCTGGCCTGCGCGGTCCTCGGCCTGTCCGGTTCCAGCCCTTCCGGCTCCGGGCTGTCCGGCCCTGGCCTGTCCGGTTCTAGCGTGCCCGGCTCTGGCGTGCCCGGCTCCGGTCCGTCCGGTTCCGGGCTTTCCGGATCAAGGCTGGACGGCTCCGGCGCCGGGGTGGCCGTGGACTGGCCGGAACCGCCCGGCCTGGAGGGCGTCCTGGCGCTCCTCCCCGGCGGACACCCCTTCCGGCCCGGCTGACCGGCGCCACCCGGTCCGCGTACGAAAAGGTGTCGAACTAGGTCAGAATGGGAATTTCCTCCCAGAGTCACCTATTTCCCCCGGCGGCGCTCTTGATCGAGAGAGCGCCACGACGACCGGAAGGCCGAGCGGGGCGCCGCGTCGTCACGACGACCCGCGAGCGCCGCGCGCCGACCGCGCGGGCCGGTCGGGTCTCCGGATGCCCAGCGGGAGGAGGCGACCGTGAGGTCCTTCACAGACGGCACGTTGCCCTCGGACGATGTCGTCGTCGCGGCCCTGCGCGCCGGGGATGAGGCGATGTTCACGGCACTGCTGGACACCTGGTCGCGAGGGATGCTGTGGCTGGCCCGCGCGCACGTGTCCACCAACGACTCGGCGGAGGAGGTCGTGCAGGACACCTGGCTGGCGGTGATCCGGGGCATCGAGTCCTTCGAGGGCCGCTCGTCGGTGAAGACCTGGGTCTACCGGATCCTGGTCAACACCGCCAGGAGGCGAGGAGTGCGCGAGAACCGCACGGTCCCCTGGAGCAGCGCCTTCGAGCAGGAGAGGCAGACCGTCGACCGCTCGTGTTTCCAGGGGACGGGCGATCCCTTCCCGGGACACTGGAAGGATTTTCCGGCCGCCTGGCCGACCCCGGAGAGCGAGGTGCTCGCCGCCGAGGTACGCGACCGGATCGCCGCCGCCCTGGCCGAACTGCCGCTCAGGCAGCGCACCGTGATCACGCTCCGCGACGTCGAGGGGTGCACCTCCGAGGAGGTCTGCGAGATCCTGGAGATCTCCGCCGCCAACCAGCGCGTCCTGCTGCACCGCGCCCGGACGACCGTGCGCGGGCGGCTTGAGGATTACTTCGAGACGGCGAGGCGTCCGGCTTAGCGCGGGCGGCGCGCCAGGTCAGGCCACGGGTTCGGTCACAGGTTCGGTCACGGATTCGGTTACAGGGTCAGGTTGCCGGGATGGTGAGGTGGTCACGGTTGTGAAGCGGTTCAGCTGCGAGGAGGCGGTGGAACTCGTCACCGCCTTCCTGGAGGGCGAGCTGGACGGGCCCACCCGGCATCGGTTCGAGGAGCACCTGGGCGGCTGCGAGGGCTGCGAGCGCTACCTCGGCCAGTTCCGCGTCACCGTCGAGGCCCTCGGCTGCCTCCGGCCCGCCACCGAGGCCACCGACACCACCAAGGCCACCAAGGCCACCAAGGCCACCAAGGCCACCGAGGCCACCGAGGCCGACAAGGCCGACGGGGCCGACGACCCGGGCCACGACACCGCCGACCCCGCCGACACCGCCGACGCCACCGGCAGCACCGACGCCGACGGCGCTCCCGGCGCTCCCGGCGTGACCTCCGAAACCTCCGAGACCCCCGAGGACTCCGAGGCTCCCGACGTCGCCTCCGGCCCGTCGCGGCCGGGAAGCCTGCCGGAGGCCACGCGCGACCGGCTGCTGGCCGCCTTCCGCGCCAGACGGCCCCACTGACCGGCGGAGACGCCACCTCCCGGAAAACCGTCCCGCTCCGGCCGAACCGCCTCTCACCGGGGCGGCCCGTCCCTCCGGACTCCCGGTAACGCCAGAGCGTAACGCCTGGACGCCTCGCGACTCTATAAATCCGTACACATCTGGATATATCGGCCGAAAGGGGATGGGGATGACCGGCCTGGCGACCGAGGACACACTCATCCGGAACGCCTCGGATGTGGAGACCTTCGCGCGACGCTGCTTCCTCGGCTCTCCCGGCGACCGGGTGGGGATCGAGCTGGAGTTCCTGGTCTTCGACCGTACGGCCCCCGCCCGGCAGGTCCCGATGGCCAGGATCGCCGACGCCCTGCCCCCGCTGCCCGGTGGCAGCCTGGTGACCTTCGAACCGGGAGGCCAGCTGGAGCTCTCCGGGCCGCCCGGCTCGCTGCCGGACGCGATCGCCCTCCTCACCGCCGACGTGAACGCCGTGCGCCGGGCGCTGCGGGACGCCGGCCTGGCGCTGGGCGGGGTGGGCCTCGACCCGCTGCGCCCGGCCAGGCGGCAGCTGCGGCTGCCCAGATACGAGGTGATGGCGCGGTTCCTCGGCACGCCGTACGGCTCGCTGATGATGTGCTCGACGGCGTCGATCCAGGTCAATCTGGACCTGGGCGAGCGGCCCGCGGTGCGGTGGGAACGCGCCCACCTGCTGGGGCCCGTCCTCGTGGCGGCCTTCGCGAACTCGCCGCTCAGCGAGGGCCGGCCGTGCGGGTGGATGTCGGGGCGCCAGGCGGTGTGGGAGCGGCTCGACCCCACCCGGACGGCCGCCGTCCCGGCGAGCGCCGACCCCGGCGCCGCCTGGGCCGAGTACCTGCTCGACGCCCGTCTCATGGCCGTGCGCGACACCACCGGGAACACCGGGAACGGGAACGGCGCGGAGCCGTACCGCCCGGTCCTCGACGGCTCGACCTTCCGCGACCGGCTGGCCTCGTCCGGGCACCCGCCGACCCTGGCGGACCTGAACTACCACGCCACGACGCTCTTCCCGCCCGTACGGCCGCGCGGCTGGCTGGAGATCCGCTACCTCGACGCCCAGCACCCGGCGAGCTGGCCGGTGTGCGCGGCGGTGACCCACGCCCTGGTGACGGACGACCGCGCGGCCGACGCGGCGCTGGCCGCGGCGGGACCGTGCGCGGAGATGTGGTCGGCGGCGGCACGCCACGGCCTGTCGGACCCCCTGCTGCGCAGGGCCGCAGGCGCCTGTTTCCGTGCCGCCCTCTCGGCGCTGCCCCGGCTGGGGGCGGCCCCGTCCCTGGTCTGCGAGGTCGCCGCGTTCGCCGACCGCCACGTGACACCCGGCCGCGCCCCGGCCGCGGACCTGCTGGACCTGGCGAGAGGACCGGGAGGGCGCCTGCCGGACTGGCTGGCCGAGGAAGGACGGATCTGAGTCCTTCCCGGAACCGGCCGGGCACGGGATCGGGCCGGGCACGGGATCGGGCCGGGCACGGGATCGGGCCGGGCACGGGATCGGGCCGGGCACGGGATCGGGCCGGGCACGGGATCGGGCCGGAAAACCCGGGTCTCCACGCTGGAGGTATCTGATGAGCGACTTCAAGGAACGGATCGCCGCCGAGCTGACCGCCGCGCGGAACCGCTCCACCGCCTACACCGACGCCGAGGACGACCTGCTGGTCACGCAGCACTCGCCGCTGATGTCGCCGCTGGTGTGGGATCTCGCCCACGTGGGCAACTACGAGGAACTGTGGGTGCTGCGGGAGGTCGGCGGGATCACCCCGCTCCGCCCGGAGATCGACGACCTGTACGACGCGTTCAAGCACCCGCGCGCGGACCGCCCGTCCCTGCCCATCCTGGGGCCGGTGGAGGCGCGCCACTACATCGAGGGCGTGCGCGGCCGGGTGCTGGACGTCCTGGACACGGTCGACCTGCACGACCCCGACCCCCTGCGGCGGTACGGCTTCGTCTTCGGCCTGGTGATCCAGCACGAGCACCAGCACGACGAGACGATGCTCGCCACCCTGCAGCTGTCGGGGCGGCCTGGCCTGGTCCGCGACGGCGAGCTGCCGCCCGGCGGGTCCTGGCGGACACGGGGCGCCGACGAGGTGTTCGTCCCGGCGGGCCCCTTCATGATGGGCACCGACACCCAGCCGTGGGCCTACGACAACGAGCGCCCCGCCCACCGGCTCGACCTG
Source organism: Streptosporangium sp. NPDC002524 (assembly GCF_040295985.1). Classification (NCBI taxonomy): domain Bacteria; kingdom Bacillati; phylum Actinomycetota; class Actinomycetes; order Streptosporangiales; family Streptosporangiaceae; genus Streptosporangium; species Streptosporangium sp. NPDC002524. The sequence continues at coordinate 39,268 of NZ_JBEOWK010000001.1, forward strand.
CCCGGCTACTGGATCGACAGGCTGCCCGTCGGCAACCGCGCGTACGCGGACTTCATCGAGGACGGCGGCTACGACGACCCCCGCTGGTGGGCCCCGGACGGCCTGCGCTGGCTGCGGCGGACCCGCGCCTTCGCCCCGCTGTTCTGGACCAGGGACGGCGACACCTGGTGGCGTACCCGCTTCGGCAGGACCGAGCCCGTCCCCATGGACGAGCCCGTGCAGCACGTGTGCTGGTACGAGGCCGACGCCTACGCCCGGTGGGCGGGGAGGCGGCTGCCCACCGAGGCCGAGTGGGAGAAGGCCTGCGGCTGGGACGCCGATGCTGGGCGGTCGCGCACGTATCCGTGGGGCGACGACGTCCCCGGGCCCGGCATGGCGAACCTCGGGCACCGGGCGGCACGGCCCGCGCCGCTCGGCGCCTTCCCCTCGGGAGCGAGCCCCTGCGGCGCCGAGCAGATGATCGGGGACGTGTGGGAGTGGACCGGTTCGTGGTTCCTGCCCCACCCCGGCTTCCGCAGCTTCCCCTACCGCGAGTACAGCGAGGTGTTCTTCGGCGCGAACTACCGGGTGCTGCGCGGCGGGTCCTGGGCGTCCGACCCGGCGGTGGTCCGCACCACGTTCAGGAACTGGGACCGCCCGGCCCGCAGGCAGATCTTCTCCGGCTTCCGGTGCGCCCGCTCGGCCTCCCCCGAGCGGTCCCCCGAACACTCCTCCGAGTACTCTCAGGGCCACTCCCCGGGACGCTCGACAGGGCATTCGGGACACCCGGCGGAGAACTCACCGAGACGTTCCCCGGGACGATCCCCAGGACGCTCGCCGGGGCGAGAGTAGATGTGCCGCCACGCGTCCTGGCTGGGTGCTCCCCGCGCCCTCGCCTCACTGATCCACGAGCCGGTCCACGGCCTGCTCCGGCAGTCCCACACCCCGCGCCTGCAGCGCCACGGCACGATCAACGCCGACGGCTTCGGCATGGGCTGGTACGACGCCGCGAGCGCGGAGCCGGTCCGCTACCGCCGGGCGATCCCCGCCTGGACGGACGCCAACCTGGCGGGCCTCGCGCGGACCGCCCGCTCCGGCTGCATGCTGGCCGCCGTACGGTCGGCCAGCGCCGGGATGCCGGTCGAGGAGACCGCGACCGCGCCCTTCACCGACGGGCCGTGGCTGCTCAGCCACAACGGCCGCGTCGCGCGGGAGGCGGTCAGGGAGCTCGCCGACGACGCGGAGAGCTCCTGCGACTCCGCGTGGCTCGCCGCAGCGGTGTTCCTCCGGCGGCGGGCGGGCGATCCGCTCGGCGAGGCCCTCGCGGAGATCGTCACCCGCGCCGGGCTGAAGGACCCCCGCGCCCGCCTGAACCTGCTCGCCTGCGACGGTACGTCGATCGCCGCGACCGCCTGGGGCGACACGCTCTTCGTCCGTCTCGACGGCCACCCGCACGGCGGCGTGCTCGTGGCGAGCGAGCCGCTGGACGACCGGCCCGGCTGGCAGGCCGTACCGGACCACACCCTGGTCCTCGCCTCACCCGACGGGGTGCGCGTCCAGCCCCTGTGAGCGGGCGGAGCGAGACCCCGGGAAAGCCGGGACCGCAGGAAAGCACAGCACCCGGCCACGGACCGGCGAGCGGGACCGTGGCCCACACACCCAGGAGGCCCCGTGTCCGTCAGTCAGTCAGCCATCCGCCTCGTCAACCATCTCGGCCGCGACCATCTTCGCCAGGCACTCGAACACGACGTCCGCGCCGGGCTGACGTCGACGCCGAAGTGGCTGCCGCCCAAATGGTTCTACGACGAGGCGGGCAGCGAGCTGTTCTCCCGCATCACCCGGCTGCCCGAGTACTATCCCACCCGCCGCGAGCTCGCCATCCTGCGCAGGGAGGCCCTCGACATCGCCGTGCGCAGCGGCGCGGACACCCTGGTCGAGCTCGGCTCCGGGACGAGCGAGAAGACCGTCCTGCTGCTGGACGCCCTCTCCGCGACGGGGACGCTGCGCGCCTACACGCCGGTGGACGTCGACGCGGCCACCCTGGGCGAGGCCGCGCACCGGCTCGCCTCCCGCTACCGGGGCCTGACCGTGAACGCGATCTGCGCCGACTTCGAGGCGCACCTGGGCCTGCTCCCCCGTACGGGACGGCGGATGGTGGCCTTCCTCGGCGGGACCGTCGGCAACCTGACCCCGGCGGCACGCGAGGTGTTCCTGAAGGAGCTGCGCGCCACGCTCCGCCCCGGCGACACCTTCCTGCTCGGCGCGGACCTGATCAAGGACACCGGCCGGCTGGTCGCGGCGTACGACGACGTGAGCGGGGTGACCGCCGCCTTCAACCGGAACGTCCTGCACGTCATCAACAGGGAGCTGGACGCCGACTTCGAACCGGACGCCTTCGAGCACGTCGCCCTGTACGACGCGCGGAACGAGTGGATCGAGATGCGGCTGCGCGCGAGCCGCGCCATGCGCGTGCGGATCGGCGACCTCGGCCTGCGGGTCGACTTCGCGGCCGGGGAGGAGACGCGGACCGAGATCAGCGCCAAGTTCCGCCCGGAGGGACTGCGGCGAGAACTCGTCGCGGCCGGTTTCGGGATGATCCGCCAGTACGCCGACCCGACCGGCGACTTCGTCCTCGCCCTCGCCCACCCGTGACCCGTGACTCCTGACCCGTGAGAAGCGGTGAGGATCAGGGCACGGGTCCCGGTTCCGGGGCGGTGATCCGCCGGAAGACCGGGCGCGGCTCGGGAAGCCCGCCCTCCCCGGCCGCGCACTGCGCGGCGATCCGGGCGGCCGTGCCGGGCAGGAAGGGTGCCAGCTGGTCGCCCAGCGTCCGGCACGCCCGGACGAGCCCGGCGAGGACGGCGTCGAGCCGGGCCGTGGCGCCGGGGTCGCCGTCGCGTTCGGCCCGCGCCAGTTCCCAGGGCCGGACGCGGTCGACGTAGCGGTTGGCCTCGTCGACGATGGCCCAGACCGGCGCGGTGGCCCGGCGGAACTCGAAGTCGTCCAGGGCCGAACGGACGAGACCGGGCGCCTGGCGACAGGCCGCCCGAAGCCCCTCCCCCTCCTCATCCCCCTCCCACGCACCGCCCCCGGACCTGCTCCCCGCCTCGCTTCCGTCCCCGTCCCCGCCCCTGGCCCCGGACCCGGACCCGGGAAAACACCCGTCCCCAGGTACGTCCCCGCCCCCGTCCCCGGGAACGTACCCGTCGCGGTAACGGTGGACCATCGCAACGACCCGGTTGACGAGGTTGCCCAGCCCGTTGGCGAGCTCGTCGTTGGCGCGGGCGACGAGCCGGTCGACCGTGAAGTCGGCGTCCCCGACACGCGGCACCTCGCGCAGCAGCCACCAGCGGACGGCGTCGGTGCCGTACTCCCCGGCCAGGGCGACCGGGTCGGCCGTGACCCCACCGGACTTGCTGATCTTGCGGCCACCGGCGGTGAGGTAGTCGTGCACCACGATGTCCGTGGGCGGCGGCTGCCCGGCCGACAGCAGCATCGCCGGCCAGTAGACGGCGTGGAAGCGCACCACCCCCTTGCCGACCAGGTGGACCCGGCGGCCGGCGCCGGTCCACCAGCGGCCGTAGTCCTCACCGCCGGTGCCGTAGTCCAGGGCCGTGACGTAGTTGCCGAGCGCGTCCCACCACACGTAGACGACCTGGCCGGGGTCGCCGGGAACGGGGATCCCCCACCCCCGGGCGCGGGCGGTCGACCGCGAGACCGAGAGGTCCTCCAGACCGCCGGCGATGAAGCCGAGGACCTCGTTGCGGCGTTCGGCGGGCTCGATCCTGAGGCGCCCACCGGCGACGAGGTCGTGCAGCCGGTCGGCGTAGCGCGAGAGGCGGAAGAACCAGTTCTCCTCGGCGACCCGCTGGGGTGCGACGCCGTGTTCCGGGCAGCGTCCGCCGGTGAGCTCGGCCGGGGTGTAGAACTGCTCGCAGCCGACGCAGTACAGCCCTTCGTAGTGCCTGCGGTAGAGGTCACCGGCGTCGGCGCAGGCCCGCCAGAGCCGCTCCACCCCGGCCCGGTGGCGGGGGTCGCGGCTGGTGCGGATGACGTCGTCGACCGCGAGCGCCAGCGGCTCGCGCAGCGCGACGAACGCCTCGGCGTTGCGGTCGACGAACTCCTGGACGGGAACGCCCGCGGCCTCGGCGGCCAGCACGTTCTTCAGCGAGTTGTCGTCGGTGCCGGTCTGGAACCGCACCCGGTCGCCTCGCGCCCGGCGGAACCTGGCGAGCACGTCGGCCTGCACGAGCTCCAGGGCGAACCCCAGGTGGGGGCGGGCGTTGACGTACGGGATGGTGGTGGTGACGTAGGTGTGCGACGTGGTCATCGGAACCTCCTGGAGAAGGGGGCTCCGGCCGGTGAAACGCGTCGAGGCCCCGTGACAGGGCCTCGGAAACGATCGTCCGTGCGGCGTCAGCGGCCCCGTGAGCGGGGCATCATCACCTGGCGTGCGGACGCGTTCATGCGGTCAGGCTAACACCGGCCGACCGGCACGAGCCGCCGGTTTTACCGACATCGCGAGTGGCCGGAACGAGGCCGTCGGCTTGATCCAGGCGGGACAGGTGTCCTACGTGCGCCGGGGGACGGGCTGTGCGCCGTCGCCGCCGTCGCCGTCGCCGTCGCGCAGGGAATGGATCATGCTCCGCAGGATCCGGAACGCGTCCGACCGCTCGGCCTCGGTCATGCCGGCCAGCATTCTGACCTCGACGGACCGGACCGCCACGGTCGCCTTGTCGAGGCTCCGCCGGCCGCGAGGCGTGAGCCGCGTGGGAAGGACCTTCCCGACGGGTGCCTCCGCGGGCCTGGTCACGTAGCCGTCTCGTTCCAGGGCCTGGAGCAGCACGTTCATCGACTGCCGTGTCACGAACGCGCCCCGCGCGAGCTCGGAGTTCGACAAGCCCGGCCGTTGCGCCAGCAGTTCGAGGCAGGAGTAGTGCGTCACGCTCATCCCGAGCGGCCGCAGCACCTCCTCCATGGCCGCGCGGAGGGCGCTCGACGCCTCTTTCAGCAGGTAGCCCAGTGACGTCTCCAGGTCGACGCCGGCCTCGCTTTGACTCATGTCAGGATTCTGACATAGATTGACGTGTGTCAGAAAACTGACACAGAAGGAAGGAGCATCCCCATGCCCGTCACCGGACCCGACTTCATCTCGCTCCAAGCGCGCGACCTCGACGCCTCGCGGGCGTTCTACGAGCGCTACCTGGGCCTCGTCCGCTCGCAGGCCGGGCCCCCGCACGCCGTCGTCTTCGAGACGAGGCCGATCGCGTTCGCACTCCGCGACGTCGTTCCCGGCACCGATCTCGCGTCCGTCGCCCGGCCCGGCATCGGTGCCGCGATCTGGCTCCACGCCACAGACGTCCAGGCCATTCACGACGCCCTCGCCGCCGACGGTCACACCATCGTCTCCGCACCGGTCGACGGCCCCTTCGGCCGGACGTTCACCTTCGCCGATCCCGACGGCTACCAGGTCACCCTCCACGACCGCGCCTGATCGGCGCTTCGAGACCTCAAGACCGCAGCGGCCGGAGAAATCCCCGGCGCGGCGGCAATCGACGGGTAACCGCCGCCCAAAGACAGGCCCTCGCCCACCGTGCCCTTGTCGATCGTTGGGGGTGATCCGATCCAGCGAAGCACCAGTTCGGGTGCGGCGCGACGAGCTTCGAAGGGGTACGGGGTACGGAGAGGCCATGACCAAGAAGCACAAGCGGGACGAACCTGACGTGGGCGACGACGTCACGTGGGAGAGCCACGGCTCGTCGACCTCGGGCAAGGTCGAGAAGAAGATCACGAAGCGGACCGAGGAGTCGGGGCGCACCGTGGAAGCCTCGGCCGACGATCCGCAGTACCGCGTACGCAGCGACAAGAGCGGCAAGACCGCCGTGCACAAGCCGTCGGCGCTGCACAGGAAAGACGGCCATGACTGAGGACGGCGAGCGGATCGCCGCGGACTTCGGCCAGGCGGTCAACATGACGGCCACGGAGCTGGAAAGCTGGCTGGAGACCGAGGAGTCAAGGAGCGTGGGGGACAAGTCGGACGGTGAGGAGTCGACAGGCCACCGGTCCGGCCGCCGGATCGTCGAGATCCTGCGGAAGCGGAAAGGCGACCTGGGCGAGGACGACTACTCCCACATGCGCAAGGTGACCGGCTACGTCCGCCGCCACCTGAAGCAACGTCCGTCCGGGGACGTCAAAGAGACCCCGTGGCGATACTCCCTCATGAACTGGGGACACGACCCGCTCAGGTGAGCCGCCCCGTCGAGCGTGTGCCGCCCCGGTCCTCTCCCGGAAACCGCCGCACCCGGCGGGCCCGGCGATTCCGCGAACGGTCCCGGCAATGCGCAGCACGCTTTGCTCACTCAGAGTAGTGTCTTGACTACTCTCAGTAGAGAGCAGAGACCGTCGAGAGGATCATCGTGAAGCGAATCGCCCTCGTCCCCGTCATCTCCGCCGCCCTGGTCGCGGTCATGGGCAGCGCCGCCTACGCCTCGCAGTACGTGGCCTACGAAGGGCCGGGCTTCACCGGCCGGTCGGTGGTCATCGACCGGTGCGGCCCGTCCAACATCCCCTTCCACGGCTCGTACAAGTGGTACGGCGACGGCCAGAGCGGCCGGATGTACAACCAGCCCGACGCGCAGGGGACGACGCACTTCGAGCTGGCACCCAATCGCAACGCGGAGCAGCGGACGCCCGTCGGCTGGAAGAGCATCTTCATCGTGTGCTGACACCCGGAAGGCGTGACCGGAACGCGTGACCGGAAGCCGGAGCCCGTGCGGCTTCCGGTCAGGCGCCCGCCCCGGCGGGGCAGGCCTCCATCGCCCGGAGCCGGGCCCGGCGGCACCTCGCGACGTCGCCGAGCCCGGATCGGGGAGGTCACGCGTCATCGGGGAGGTCACTCATCGTCCGGCAGCGGTTCGCCGGTCTCCAGCAGCGACTTCAGGCTCGCCACCACGTTCGGCCAGCCGTGGCTCACCATCTCGGCCAGGCTCGATCCGGGCTCGAAGCCGTCGTGCACGACGGTGAGCTTCACGACCTGCGCGGTCTCCTCAAGGGTGAAGGTGACCTTCGATCGGGGCTCGGCGGACAGCCGGGGGAGCAGTTCCTCGTCCCAGCCGAAGCGCTTGGCGAGCTCCGGGGTGATGGCGTGCCAGGTGTAGGAGAGCCGGCTGTAGGGCTCGGCCTCCAGCACGACCTGCTCCGGGTCGCTGATCAGCACGCCGTGGTTGTCCCAGGTCATCGGCGAGCCGGCGGACCAGTCCGTGGTGAACTCCGTGGCCCAGTAGCGGCGGGTGAAGGCGGGTTCGGTCAGCGCCTGCCAGAGCTTCTGCGGGGTGGTGCGGATGTAGGTGGTGTAGACGAAGGTCGGCGCGTCCATCGGGGTCTCCTCCAGGGCGAATTTCAGGTCCGCCAGGGCTTGGACCCTGGCCCGGTCGTAGCGGCTGATCCACCGGTGGGCGATCTCGTGCACGGGCGCGGCGTTGAGGTAGTGCAGCTTCTCCCGGCCCCGCCGTACGGTGGCGACGAGCCCGGCCTCCTCCAGCACCGCGAGGTGCTTGCTGACGGACTGCCTGGCCATGTCGAGTCCGGCGCACAGCTCACGCAGCGTCTGCCCGTTGCGGGCGTTGAGCGAGTCGAGCAGCGCGCGCCGGCTCGGATCGGCCAGCGCCTTGAACACCTCGTCCATGTCCGCCCCCGTACCCAGGTCGCCGTCCGCCGATATGCAGCCTTTCAGCTGCCTTTAACTTAGGCAGCCAGATGGCTGCCTGTCAAGGCGCGCAGCCACGACGGGTGGCCGCGGGCACGGGTACGCGGGCGGCCGTCCGGTCCGGGGTCCGTTACCGGGGGACGATCGGGAGGGTGATGTAGGAGTCGGGGAAGACGGTCTGGTGCTGGAGGACCAGGTCGGCCTCGGTGGAGTCGGCGGAGGTACGGCCGTTGCCGGGGTTGCGGTCGAAGCGGGGGAAGTTGGAGCTGGAGATCTCGACGCGGATGCGGTGACCGGTCTTGAAGACCTGGCTGGTGGCGACGAGGTCGATCTCGTGCACCCCGGACGCGACGGAGGTCCGGACGATGCCGTCGGTCACGCTCATGGCCCGGCCGTCGGGGTGGACGTCGACGAGCTTGGCCGTCCAGTCGGTGGAGACCGCCGAGGTCTCGGCGTGCAGGGTGACGGAGAGGGGGCCGGTCACCTCGACGTCGGAGGCGAGCGCCTCGGTGGTGAAGCAGAGCACGTCGGGGCGGAGCTCGACGTCGCGCTGGTCCTGGGGGCCGACGTTCGTCACGTCGGGGAGCAGGAGGGGGCCGCCGGTGGTGGGTACGGGATCGCGGGGGTCGAAAGTGAAGGTGGACGGCGTGGCGCCCGAGGGAGGCGTGGCATTCGGGAGGAGCTCGGCGCCCGAGGGAGGCGTGGCATTCGGGAGGAGCTCGGCGCCCGAGGGAGGCGTGGCGCCTGGGAGCGGGCCGGAATCCGAGGAAGGCTCGGCGTCCGAGAGGGGTACGGCGTCCGAGAGGGGGGCGGCGTCCGAGGGGGGCTCGGTGGACAGCAGGCCGCCGGGGTGCAGGTGGTAGCGGGTGTCGACCGCGCGGGACAGCGGCCATTCCTCCTCGTCCCGCCAGACGTTGTCGCCCATGACGAAGATCTTCACGGCCGGGCCGGTGTCCTCCCCGCGGAGGAAGTCCATCTGCCGCTGCGGCAGCATGGCCGCCTGCGCCGAGGCGGAGAACCCGAAGTCCAGGCGGCCGGTGCCCGTCGCGCCGGAACCGTGCGACCAGGGGCCGATGACCAGCGGGCCGCCCAGCCGCCGGTGGTTCTCCAGGGTCCCGGCGAGGAACAGGTCGAACCAGCCCCCGACGTGCATCACGGGCACCTCGATCCGGTCGTGCCGCAGGGTCTCGGCCAGTCCCTCCCAGTAGGCGTCGCGGGTCAGGTGCGAGATCCAGTCGTTCCACCACGGCCCCGCGGGGATGTCGCGCAGCGGCAGCGTCCGCACGGCGGCGGTCTGGTCGCCCAGTACGGGCAGGAGCGCGCCGAAGCCCGCGCCCACGTCCTCCCCCGCCTCCATCCCGTGCATCAGCCCGAGCATCGCCTGCAGCAGGCCCCAGTTCAGCGCCGAGCCGAGCGCGAACGCCCCGCCGTGATAGTTCAGCCCGTCGTAGAAGTCGTGCGGGGTCATCGAGGCGACCACGGCCTTGAGTCCCGGCGGGCGCTTCGCGGCGGCCTGGAGCGCGCATCCGGCGAGGTAGGACATCCCGAAGGCCACGACCTCGCCGTTCGACCACGGCTGGGAGGTGATCCACCCGACGGTGTCGTAGCCGTCGTCGCCCTCGTCCAGCCACGGCCGGAACTCCCCGTCACTGCTTCCGCGTCCCCGGCAGTGCTGGAGCACCACCGCGAAGCCGGCCTCCAGCGCGGGCGTCCTCGGCGCCATCAGGAACGAGCCCGCGCCGTACGGCGTGCGGACGAGCAGGGCGGGGAACGGCCCCTCCGAGGCGGGGCGGTAGACGTCGCCGCGCAGGATCGTGCCGTCGCGCACCGGCATCGGGGTGTCGTGCTCGGCGACGATGGAGAGCGGCGAGCGGTTCAGCTTCAGCATCACGAGTTCCTTGGGGTGTCCGTCGAGCCTCGGGGGTCGCGCCGGGGCCGTGTCGCGATTCGGGATGGGTCGGTCAGGTCAGCTCAGGTCAGTGTGTGGGTGTCGTGCGGGATGGATCGGGCCAGGGTGTAAGCGTCGTACGGGAGAGGTCAGGGTGTGGGCGTCGTGCGGGATGGATCGGGTCAGGGTGTGGGCGTCGTGCGGGAGGGGTCAGGTCAGGGTGTAGGCGTCGTAGCGGACGGCGTCGGGCAGTCGGCCGCCCGTTCCCACGGCGAGGGTGCGGTTGAGCCACAGGTAGCGTTCGTCGCCGGTCTCGAAACGGCAGAAGAGCCGGAAGTAGTACTCCGACGGGTCCACCGGCTCCCCCTCGGCGAGGCGGGCCATGACCTCGGCGGGGCCGTGCCGCACGCCGGAGGTGGAGAGGTAGAGGTGCGCGCCGTCGTGGGTGCGCAGGGTGTAGCGGGTGTCGACGCTGGCCATGCCGTCGGCGTGCACGACCTGCCAGTCGGCCCCGCCGGGCAGGACGACGCCGGAGAACCGCCGGCCCTCGAACGATCCGCCCACGATGTTGATCACCCGTCGCCGGCCCCAGTGGGTGCCGCCGAGTTCGAGGATCGGATCCAGCCTCACGGTGAACGTGGCGAGGTGTTCGAGGTTCATCGGACGACGCTCCAGGACGGGGACTCGTTCAGCGAAGCCGGGTCGAACCCCGCCGTGCGCTTGTAGGAGGCGGCGATCTCGGCCCGCTCCGCGTAGGGGATGACCTGCTCGATGTCGTCGAACCCGCCGGGTGCGCGCTCGTGGGCGAGCTTCATCACGATCTCGGGGCCCATGCGCCGGTTGGACAGCTGCAGGGTCGTCGTGGCGGGCCGCCGCGTGGCCTCGTACGCCGCCAGGTCTCCGTGCGCGAGGGAGTGGGCCAGCACCCGGGCGTCGATGATCGCCTGGGAGGCGCCGTTGGAACCGATCGGGTACATCGCGTGGGCGGCGTCGCCCAGCAGGGTGACGTTTCCCTCGGTCCAGTACGGCAGCGGGTCGCGGTCCACCATCGGATACTCGTAGGCGGCCTCGGCTCCGGCGATGATCCGCGGCACGTCCAGCCAGTCGAACCGCCAGTCCGCGAAGTGTCTCCCGACCTCGGCCAGGTCCGCCGGACGGTTCCAGTCGCCCCGGTCGGGGGCCTCGCCCTCGAAGGGCTTCTCGGCGATCCAGTTGATCAGTGTCCGCTCGCCGACCTCGATCGGGTAGGCCACGAACTTCTGCGTCCCGTCACCGATCATGATCATGGACCGTCCGGTGAGGAACGGCGTGCCGTACGTCGTCCCGCGCCACAGGACCAGCCCGTTCCACGGAGGGGGTCCCTCCCCGGGGAACAGGCGCGCGCGGATCGCCGAGTGGATGCCGTCCGCCCCGATCAGCAGGTCCTCCGTTCCCGGGCCGGTGATCCGGCTGCCGGTGACGACCGACCTCGGGCCGAGCCGCTCGACCACGGCGTCCAGCAGCATCATCTGCAGCCGTCCCCGGTGGACGGAGTACTGCGGCCAGAGGTATCCCGCGTCGACGCCCCGGGGCTCGGACCAGATCGCGGAGCCGTGCCGGTCGAAGTAGCCGAGTTCGGCGGTGGCGACACCGATCGCCGCCAGCCGGTCGGCGAGGCCGAGCTCCGTCAGTTCCCGTACGGCGTGGGGCAGCAGGTTGATGCCCACGCCGAGGGGACGGATCTCGCGCGCGGCCTCGTGGACGGTGAGGTTCTCGAAGCCCGCCGCGTGCAGGCTGAGCGCGGCGGCGAGGCCGCCGATGCCGCCACCGGCGATGACGATGTCCACGGGCGCCTCCCGTCGATTGTTATGGCCATAACAATATTCATAGGTGGGTGCTCCTGCGCAAGACTTGTGCGGTGGAATCACCAGTGGAGCGGTCGGGCGGGGAAACAACGGGCGCGGGCACAGGCGCGGGTCCGGGTTCGGGCCGTCGCGCCGAAGGCCCGGGAGGGGTCGGAGGCCGAGGAGAAACCGGAGTCCGGGGAAGAGCCGGAGTCCGGGGGGAAGTCGCGGCGCCAAGCGCGGCCGAGGACAAGAGGGTGTCGCGGGGCGAGGACGGCGGGAGGTCGCGGGTAGAGGGCGGCAGCCAGATTTCGCATGCCGAGGAGAGCGGGACACTTAGGGACGGGGGCAGGATGCCTCGGGCCGAGGACGGTGGGACGCCACGGGGCAAGGACGGTGGGGTGTCACGGGTGGAACCGGGGAGCAGCCGGATGTCGCATGCCGAGGAGAGCGGGACACCTCGGGGCGAGGACGGTGGGATGTCGCGGGTGGAGCCGGGGGGCAGGGCGGATCTTCGGTATGCCGCGTACGCTCGGGAACGCCTCGCGGGCATGCCGCCTCCCGCCGACCCGGAGGGGTTCGAGCTCGCCTACAACCTGCTGCAGCTGGCCTACCTGCTGGTGACGGACCTGGAGACACGGATCCACCGCCCGCGCGGCTGGACGCTGCCCGGTTTCCGGCTGATGTTCAAGCTCTGGATTCTCGGCCCGACCCAGCCCGCCCGGCTCGCCGAGATCTCCGCCATGTCCCGCTCGGCGGTGACGAACGTGGTCAACACCCTGGAGCGCGACGCCCTGGTCGAGCGCCGTCCGGTGCCCGGCGACAGGCGCGCGGTGGTGGTCGCGCTGTCCGGCAAGGGGGAGGCCGCCGTCCGCGAGACGTTCGCCGAGCAGACCCGCAGGGAGCAGGAGTGGTTCTCCCCCCTGGACCCGCGCGAGCAGGCCGATCTCAGCGGTCTGCTCGCCCGCATCCTCACCGCTCGCCCGGCTGACACTCCCTAGCCTGGCCGCCGTTCCATCGCCCGGCCGCCGCTCCGGGGCACGACCGGCACTTCGCAGCCCGGCCGCCGCTCCGGGGCACGACCGGCACTTCGCAGCCCACCTGCCGTTCCGGGGCCCGGTTGCCCGTTCCGGGGAGTTCCCGTCGTGCCGCTCGCCCAGATCGGCGGGAAACGGGAAACAGGAAAAGCGGGTTACTCGCCGCCGCGCAGGTCGGACAGGCGCTTGGGCGAGTACACGATGTCCTCGAAGCGCACGGTGCAGCCCTCGCCGGTGGGGCTCTGCGCGAGGAAGCCGACCTCCGGGTCCCCGTCGAGCGCGAAGTATCTGATGAGGTTCCAGAACCCGGACCCGTCCGCGACGTGGAAGGCGAAGGCGGTGCCGATGCGGGAGACCCGCAGCCGGATGTCCGTGCCGTCCATGGTCACGGAGTTGCAGTCGTCGGACACCCCTCGGGTGACCACCGAGACAATCGTGGGCCTGCCCTGCGGGGAGAGTTCGAGGCAGAACTTGGCCCACCGGTCGTCGTCGGCGTACAGCAGCAGCACGGCCGCGTCGTAGGTGGAGAGCAGGTCGAGCCTGACCCGCGCGCTGAGCGTGAAGTCGCCGTCCAGGCGGCCGACGAGGGCGGGGGCGTTGGCGTAGCGGTTCGGCTCCCCGGGGTCGGAGAAGAGGTCGGTTCCCGCTCCCGCGACGATGGAGAGCGCGTCGCCCTCGGCGCTCCAGTCCTCGGGCCGGTTCAGCCAGCGCAGCGGCGCGGGGAAGGCGGGCAGGGAGACGGTTTCGCTCACGGGAGTTCCTCCAGACGGGTTGCGAACGCGTAGGCGTCCGCGATGAGGCGGTCGACGACCTCGGCGTCACGGACGGGGCAGACCGGATCGGTCCCCTCCCGGACGCTGCGGGCGAAGTCGGCCATGAGGGGCAGGTGCGGGTTCTCCGGCGGCGGGAGGAACTCCTCGACGGCGACCCCGTCGACGATCCCGCGCACGGTCCCCGAGTCGAGGGGGTCGAGTTCCAGGTGACCGCCCTCGAAGGACAGGTGGAACCGGTCGTGGCGGGCACCGGGCGCCCACGCCGCCTCCAGCCCGGCCGTGGCTCCCAACGGCCAGGCCAGCTCCATCCTGGCGAGACGCTCCGCGCCCAGGTCGAAGGGCAGGCCCGTACGCGCGCTCGTCACGACGGGCTCCCCCAGCAGCCAGCAGAGCAGGTCGAGGCGGTGACTGCCGATGTCGGCGAGCACTCCCCCGCCGGAGATCGCGGGGTCGGTACGCCAGAGCCGGGGGTCGTCCGGCCCCGGGTCGAAGTGGCTCCGGAACTCCACGGTCGCGTGGTGGACGGCACGCCCGCGCAGGATCTCGCGTACCCGCCCGAGCGCGGGCGCGAGCCGCCGGTAGTAGGCGACACCCGCGTGCGCGGTGGCCAGCTCGGGCACCGTCCCGCTGTGGCGGACGGCTCCCGCGTGGGCGTCGTCCGGTTCGGGAACCGTCCCACGGTGATAAGTGACCTCCGCGTGGGCGGCCGGCTCAGGGACCGTCCCACGGCGGTAGGTGGCCTCCGCGTGGGCGGCGGGCTCGGGAATCGTCCCACGATGGTGGGCCGCCTCCGTGTGGAGGATGGACGGCTCGGGAACCGTCCCGCGAGCGGGGGCCGCTCCGCCGAGGGGTTTCTCCACAAGGACCGGCAGGCCCGCGCGTGCCGCCGCGATCGCGAGGGGCAGGTGGGCCGCGACCGGTGTGGCGACGTAGACGACCTCGGCCACGTCGAGCAGCGCGGTGTAGTCGGACGTGCCGAAGGCCCCAGACGCCCCGGACGCCCCGGACGCCCCGGACGACCCGTCGCGGGAAACCCCGAACTCCTCGCAGGTGGCCTGCGCTCGCGCGGCGTCCCGGCCCCACACGCAGGCGACGGTCTCACCGAGGGACAGCAGGGCGGGCAGCGCCTTCCTGCGCACGATGTCGCCGTATCCGGCGATCCCCCATCTCAATCCTGGTTCGGGCATACGGCTATCTTCAGGGTTTCCGGGGGCGGAGTCTGGAACGGCGCGGCGCTTCCCGCCGGATGGAGGGTGGGACTCTCGGACAGGCGGTCGAGGGCCTCCTGGAGCCGCTCCAGCGGGTAGGTGGCGGTGAGGATCATGTCGAGGCGCAGGCGCCGGGTGAACGTGGCGGCCAGCCGTTCGGCCACCCGCATCGCCTCGGCCCGCGCGGTGTCGGTCGGCTCGGCGGAGCTGTGCACCCGCAGCCCCTTCTTCTCCCACTTGACCATGTCGAAGGTGACGTGGGTGTCGACGTGGTGGGTGCCGAGGAAGACGACGAGACCGTTCTGCCGGACCAGGTCGACGCAGGCGTTGGCGGTGTGCGGGGTGCCGACCGCCTCGATGGCGACGTCGAACTCCGTCCCCAGCTCCTCCGGTACGGCCTGCGGTGACTTCACCAGCGAGGTGCGGTCCGCGCCGAGGAGCACCGAGCGCTCCAGACGCCAGGGGTCCAGGTCGGCGACGGCGATCTCGGCCGCGCCGCGCAGCCGCGCCACCTGCAGGGCCATCAGCCCGACCGGCCCCTGCCCCACGATGGCCACCCGGTCGCCCAGCCGTACCCCCCGGGTCGCGTGCACGGCCAGGGGCAGCAGCTGCAGGATCGCGCCCTGCTCGAAGGGCACGTCGTCGGGGAGGGCGCCCACGCTGACCTCCCTCGCCGTCGCGTACTCGGCGAAACCCGAGGTGAGCGGGGTGCGGACGAACACCCGCTGTCCCGGCGCGACGCGGGTCACCCGCTCTCCCACGGCCTCGACGGTTCCGGCGACCTCGTGGCCGAAGCAACCGGTCGCGCAGTGGTCGCGCAGGCCGTGGTAGTGGTAATAGGCCAGGTCACTGCGGTTGCAGACGGTGCAGGCCCCCACCCGGACGAGCACGTCGCCCGGCCCGATGGACGGGACCGGCGCGTCGCCGTCCAGGCGGATGCGGTGTCTGCCGACGAGTTCGATCCGGCGCACGTCACTCCTCGTTTCCGGTCTGCGGTTGCCCCGTGGTCGTGTCGCCGATCAGCTCGCGCCAGAACAGGTCGCCGTCCGGGGTGGCGCCGACGAGCCTGCCCGCCGTTCCGGTCAGCGTGGCCAGCCCGGGGGTCGTGCCCAAAAGGATCCACCCGTCGTCATCGTCCCGCGCCCCGACCCCGTCGCTCCGCGCCCCGACCCGGTCGTCTCGTGTCCCGGCCCCGTCGCCCCGCGCCCCGACCCGGTCGTCCCGCGCCCCGATCCGGGCGTCTCGTGTCCTGGCCTGGTTGTCCTGTGCCTTGACCCGTATCTCTCCATCACGGGTCAGCCCGATCAGCCGTCCCCCCGTGTGGGCGAGGGCGGCGAGCCTGGGGCCGTCGTCGCTCGCGCGGGTCCACGGTTCCGGCCGCCCGGCGGCGAGCGGGCGCCGCCACAGCTCGCCCTCCGCGCCCGCCGCGAACATGATCTGGTCGATGGGAGCGATCCCGACCGCCCCCGGCGGGGCGTCGTACAGGTCCGTCCAGGGGGCCTGCCCGGTCACCGGCTCGCGGGCGAGGACGCGACCGTCGGCGTGCAGGCCGTACAGGAGAACGGGCGAGCCGGGCGTCGCCTCGCGCGGCGCGGCGAGGGCCACCAGGCCGGGCGCGGGCTCGATCCGCCGCCATCCCAGGTTCTGGGTGCGGTACGGCCGGGTCCAGAGGTCCCTGTCGGCGAAAACGGCGAACAGCTGTTGCTCGCAGGCGGCGAGCGCGAGCGCGGGTGCCCCGCCGCCCATCGGCTCCCACCAGCCGGGAGCCCCGGCGAGCCTGGCGAGCACGTTGCGGGTGACGCGGTCGATGACCGGGTCGTCGAGGGCGTCGCCCCAGCCGATCGTGGCCGCGTTGAAGACGGTGCCCGCCCCCCGGCGCATGATGCCCATGGTGGCGTGGCCGCCCTGGCCCAGGCGTCGCCAGTGGCGCAGGTCGGCGGTGGCCAGGATGGCGAAGTCGGCGGGGGTGCCGTCGGCGCCCGTCGCCAGCGGGACGCCGTCGACCTCCACGTACTCGGCGGCGTCGGTCTCGTAGCCGACCGCGCCCCTGCCGAAGGTGTCGCCGTCGCGCAGCCCCGTGCCCTCGAACGCCCAGTGCCCGGCGAAGCGCACCGTGTACGCCTCGGACTTCATGGCGTCCATGTCCTCCCAGCAGCCCGCGCCGCGCCGGAAGCTCACGCCGGTCAGGCTGTTCTCCGGCCGGCACACCGGGGAACCCGACCACTCCACGGTGACCAGGCTCGGATCGGTCGCGGCCATCGGGTCGAGCAGGGCGTCACGGTGGCACACCATGGTGCGGCCGTCGTCCTCCAGCCGGATCTGCCACCAGCACGTGTTGCCGCCGAAGAAGGCGATGTTCCCCCCGGCCGCGACGAAGGACTCCGCGGCGTCACGCATCCGCCGGGTCCAGTACTCGTCGTGCCCGGGAATCACGAGCAGGCGCCGGTCGCGCAGCAGCGTGTCCGGGTCCTCGTGCAGGTCCAGGTTGGAGCAGTAGTCGGCCCGGACACCGCTGCGGCTCAGCCACCGGTGGAAGTGGTCCTCCCAGTTGCCCGCCGGTCCGCCGCCGGGGCGGTCGAAGGTGACCCGGCCGGCCCGTTCGGCGCCCTCGGTGGGGTACAGGCCCTCCCCCGGCACACCGGCCCTGTTGTACGCCTGCCAGGTGAGGAAGGGCACGGACACCAGGATCGTCCCGTCGGCCCGTGGTTCACGGGACCGGACGACGAAGTAGGTCTCCCCGTCCGGGTCGCCGGGGGTGAACTCCACGGCGTAGAGCGAGCTGGGCCAGTCGCCGGGGATGTCCAGGGTCCACCAGGGCCCGGTGGCGTCGAGCTCCGCCCTGACCTCGCCGGTCACGGCGTCACGCACCCGGGCGCGGCAGTCGGCCACTCCGCGCCCACCACCGTCCACCGGATCGCCGGCGGCCGGGGCGCCGGTGACCGGGGAGCCGAGGGCCGGGTCGCCGGTCGCCGAACCCTCGGTCGCCGGATCCCCGATCGTCCGATCCCCTGTCGCCAGGTCACCAGCTGCCGGATCCCCGGTCGCCAAGCCCCCTGTCGCCAAATCCCCGCTCTCCGGGGCTCCGGTCTCGGGGTCCTCCGTCGTCAGGCGGAAGCGCAGTGATCCGCCCTGCGGCACCGACGTGCGCGTCGCGTAGGCGCGAACGGCCGAGGTCATCCCCTGGGACCGCGCAGGTCGCCGTACCCGCCGGCGACGGTCCAGCTCAGCGGGTCGATGTGGGCGTTGAACGGCAGCCCGTCCAGGGTCATCTCCGGACGCGGGTGGGCCAGGTGCAGCAGCGGGTCGTCGAAGCGGGTGAACCGCCCGGCCAGGCTCAGCCGTGCCACGACGTCGTCGTCCTCGCCGCCCCAGCCCTGGTAGCGCTCGTCGAACCCGCCGATCGCGTCGAAGACCGTGGATCTGACCCAGAGGCAGGCCCCCGGTGGCTCCTTCAGCACCAGCGAGCGTACGGCGTCGAGTGGCACGTCGGCCTCGCCGCGCTCGCAGCGGCGGCGGATGGCGGCGGCGGAGGTCTCGGGGTCGAGGCAGAACATACGGCGGTAGGGCAGGAAGGCCGAGAGCCCGGGTTCGCGCGCCATGCGGTCCAGGTTCCGGCTCAGGAAGCGGCGGTCCGCCAGGATGTCGGTGTCCAGCACGCAGATCAGCTCGGGCTCGCCCGGGGTGTCGCGGACCCCGACGTTGACCGCCCAGGACTTGTTGAAATGCCCGTCGTGCCGCGCGAACACGTAGTGGTCCACCAGCGGTTCGACGGTGTCGCGCCAGGTGGGCGCCGTGTCGGACTCGACCACGGTGACGCTCACCTCGTCGCCGTGGACGTCCTGGTCGCGCAGCGCGGCCAGGCAGGCCAGCAGGTTGCGGGTACGGGCGCCGCCGACGCGGTCCCGGAAGGGGATCACGATCACGGCTCGTACCCCTGCCCCCGCCGTCCGCGTCCCGGCCGCCACGGACGCTCCGGACGCCACGGACGCTCTCGGCCCGGACCAGGAGGAGACGTCGGCCACCGACACCTCGGCGGCGGAGCGGTCGGCCAGCACGCCGTTGTGGTAGTCGACCAGCACGTGCGCGTCGGCGTCGGCGATCAGCCCCGCGAGGCGCGCGCCGTCGGCGGGTGAGCGCTCTAGTAGGGGGACGAGCGCGGCGGCCAGGGCGTCCTCCAGCTCGCGGTCCCCGGGGGAGGCGGCGAAGCGGCGCAGGTCCTCGGCCGCGGGCTCTCCGGCCACGAAGTGGGCGAGGGCGTCGGCCACCGCGCCGTAGTGCGGGCCGCTGATCACCCACCAGTCGGCGGCCACCAGGGGAACCGATGGATCGTTGGCGAGGAAGACGTAGGCGGCCAGCCTGGACCCGAGCGTCCGCGCGTCCGGGAGGGAGCCCGGCATTTGGGGTGACGCTATTGGGGTTTCTGTCATGCCGTTTCCCTCCACCTGCACGAATTCCCTCCGGCCGCGCGAATGTCGAACCCGATGTACCGTACCGTGCCCAAAAATGCCTCACAAGGGGACTTGACCCGGTTTAGGATATGTTTTAATCTCCCCGCAGAGCGCTCCCACGGCCGGAATCCATGTCCTGCGACCTGGACCCGACTAACCCGAACACGTATCGAAACGGCGTCCACCAGTACGCCGGCTTTGGCGCACAAGGACCGGGTCATTGGAATCCTTCCCGGTCGAACGGGGGACGGAAATGTCGAACGAGAGTTACAGGTCGGCGCGCCCCAGCAACGGGGACGGTCTGGCGGAGGTCGCCCTTGACCAGGCGCACGCCCCCGACAAGGTCCTGGCCCACGAGGACCTGCTCAGGAAGTTCGTCAACGGCGAGACCTTCAGGCCCGTCCATATGCGCATCGGCATCATGGGCGCCTGCAATATGCGCTGTAATTTCTGCAACTTCCACTCGCCGAACGAGGAGAATTTCTACGATCTCTTCTCCTTCAAGGACGCTATTCCCACCGACAAGAGCGTCAAGCTCATGCGGGAGTTCGCCGAATCCGGTGGCCGGGCCGTCACGTTCTGCGGCAGCGGCGAATGCACCATTCACCGCGGGTACGCCGAGATCTGCAATTCCGGGCACGCGGCCGGGCTGCGCATCGGGCTGATCACCAACGGCTCCCGCCTGCACCGGGACGACATCGCCGACTGCGTGGTCAACACCCACACCTGGGTGCGCATCGGCCTCAACGCGGGCACCGAGGCGACCTTCAACGACATCACCCGGGACCGCGAGCAGACGTTCAAGTCCTTCCTCGGCTCCGTCCGCAGGCTGCGCGAGAACGCCGTCGACCCGGACTTCCGCATCGGGTTCAACTTCGTGATCACCATGCAGAACTACCGGGAGATCTCGGAGGCCGCCCGGATCGCGCGCGACTCCGGGGCGCACTACGTCCGGTTCGAGCCGGAGTTCTACAGCTCGATGGGCCACGAGACGATCGAGCAGGTCATGGCGGACGTCTCCGCCTCGCTCGCCGACGTCTCCACGCTGTCGTCGGAGGAGTTCGAGGTCTCCGTGCCCAAGCTCGACCGGGGGCCGATGGACCAGGTGGAGTCCGTCGAGGGCGACTTCGACCACTGCCACTACAGCCGCTTCGTCACGGCCGTCGGCGCGGACGGTCACCTCTACCCCTGCCCCCAGGTGCACCTGAACAGCCGCTACCGCATCGGCAACGTGCTGCAGGACGGCTACCTGAACGTCCTGGAGGGCGGCCCCAGGGCCGAGTGGGAGTCGAGCAACCCGCTCAGGACCGACCTGTGCAAGTCCTGCTTCTACCGGCCGCAGAACGAGCTGCTCGAATGGCTGCGCAAGGGGCGGATCAAACTGGACGACGCCCTGAACACGTACCGCGTCGAGGTTCCGCACGCGCTCCACGCCGACTTCGTCTGAGATCCGGGGTTCGCGTTGACGTCGATCGACCGGTTCCACCATCTCGGCCACTCCCCGGTCGATCCCGTCCCCGGCTCTCCCGCGCCGGACCAGGCCGTCCGGAACGGCCAGGTGCGCCGGGCGGTGGCCCGGCTGGCCGCCACCCGGCGGGTGACCCTCCGCGTGCGCTCCACCCGCAGGCGGGAGGGCGGGGAGCCGCGGGTGGACCACTACCTCTTCGAGCACGAAGGGCGTCGCGAGCTGCGCGCGGTCGTGCTGGCCCCGCCGGGCCCGGGGCCGTGGCCGGCCGTGCTGGTCTGCCCGGGGCGCAACGCGACCCTGGAACGGGTCACCGGGCTGCTGCCTCCCGACCATCCCGGCCGTGACGTCGCCGCGTACCTGACCGGGGCCGGTTTCCTCACGCTCACCCTCGACCACGGCATCGACGGCTGGGCCGAGCCCGCCGCGCTGGGCGGGCGCGACCCGGGCGACGTGCTGGACGGGACGCTGCGGCTGCGCGGCGGGAGCCTCCTCGCGGCGCTGGCGGAGGACGCGGGGGCCGCGCTCGACTGGCTCCGCGCGCATCCGGACGTGGCCCCCGGCCAGGTCGGCCTGTTCGGGCACAGCATGGGCGCGGCGGTGGCACTGCACGCCGCGCTGCTGCGGGAGGAGCCGCTCCCGCTGTGCGCCGCGAGCCATCTGGGCACGTACGAGACGATGATCGGCCGGTCGCTCGCCTGGAACCAGTACGTCGCCCTGCCGTCCGTCCTGCGCCACGCCGACCTCCCCGACCTGTACGCGGCGCTGGCCCCGGCACCCCTGCAGATCCAGTACGGCACGGCCGACGGGCGCCTCGATCCCGGTGACGCCAAGACCGCCGGCGAGCGGATCGCGGGCGCCCACCACACGGCCGAGATCCTGCCGCTGCCCATGGGCCACGGCACCGGCCTGGCCGAGGCGGCGGACTTCTTCACCCGCTCCCTGGCCTTCGTCCCCTCCCCGGCCTTCACCCCCTCTCCGGCTTTCACCTCCCCGGCCTTCACCCGCTCCCCGGCCGAGCCCGCCGCCGGTACGTCAGGCGTGCCCGCGACCGCCACCCCGAACGCGGCCGTGGCCGGTACGCCGAGCGCGACCGCCACACCGAGCGCGGCCGTGGCCGGTGCGCCGAACGCGGCCGTCACACCGAGCACGCCCGCGTCCGGTGCGCCGGACGTGCCCGCGGCCAGGGTGGGGTTCGACGTCCGGGCCCGCCTGGACATCCTGGACCTGGTCGACGACGCCCTCGCCTCCGGGGCGCTCACCCTCGGACCGCGCGGCGCCCGGCTGGAGGCGCTCGCGAGCCGGGAGATCGGGCGCGGCACCGCGGCGGTGAGCTCGGGCTCCTCCGCCCTGGAGATCGCCCTGCGCATCGTCGGGGTCGAGGGGCGCACCGTCCTGGTCCCGGCCAACACCTTCTTCGCGACCGCGGCCAGCGCCGTACGCGCCGGTGCCCGGGTCGGCTTCGTCGACCTGGAGCCGGACGGTCTGGGCATGGACCCCGAGGGGCTGCGCGCCGCCCTCGCCGCCCACGAGGACGTGGCCGCGGTCGTGCCCGTGCACATCGCCGGGGTCGTCGCCCCCTCGCTCGCCGAGGTGCTGGCCGAGTGCGACCGGCAGGGCGTCGCCGTCGTCGAGGACGCCGCCCACGCCCTCGGTTCCTCGCTGCACGGGCGCCAGGCGGGCACCTTCGGCCGGCTGGCCACGTTCTCGCTCTATCCCACCAAGATCATCACGAGTGGCGAGGGCGGCCTGCTCAGCGCGGACGTGGCCGACCTGAAGCGGGTCATGCACCTGCGCGACCACGGCAAGCGGTCCTTCGAGGAGAACCTGCACGACGACCTCGGCAGCAACTGGCGCATGAGCGAGCTGCACGCGGCGGTTGGCCTCACCCATCTGGCCCGGCTGGCGGAGGTGCTGGCCGAACGCACGGCGCTGGCCGCCCGGTACGACGAGAGTCTCGCGGGCGTGCCCTCCCTGACCCGCCCCGCCGTGCCGGAGGGGTGCGCGTCGAACCACTACAAGTACCTCGCCCTGCTCCCGGAAGGCGTCGACCGCGCGGCGCTCAAACAGAGACTCCGCGCCGAGGGGGTACGGCTCGCGGGCGAGGTGTACGACGTCCCGCTCCACCGCCAGCCCTACTTCGCCCGGCGCTTCGGCGACCTGTCCTTCCCGTACGCCGAGGCGTTCGCCTCCCGCCACATCTGCCTGCCGCTCTTCCCCGGCATGACGGGCGCCCAGCAGGAGCGGGTCGTCCGCGCGCTGCGGGACGCGCTGTCATGACCGGCGAGACGGTCCTGCCGTTACTGCGCGCGGGACGGTGGTACCGGTCGATGGACACCGTGCCCGTCCCCGGCGGCCCGCTGCTCTCCCTGGCCCCGGAGATCATGGTCCGCGACGACAGCGCCCGCCTGCGGGCACGCCGTGCCGCGATGACGATGCCGTCCCGCGCCCGGCGGCTGGAGCTGCTCCGCGAGGCCGTCGCGCTGTTCCGGCACGGCCGCGTACCCGTCGAGTCCCTCGGCGTTCAAGACACCGGCGGATTCGAGGAGGCGATGCGCGCCACGGCGGGCCTGCCACCCGCTCTCGTACGGCGCTGGTCGGGGATGCTCGCCGAGCGGCTGGAGGAGCTGGCAGCGGACGCGCCCGACGCCGATGCCGGTGCCGATGTCACTGCCGGTGGCAGTGTTGGTGTCGATGGGCTCACCCTGGTCTCCCTGCCCGCCAACACCTTCACCTGCCTGGAGGGGGTGCTGGAGGCGGCGCTGTCCGGGGCGGCGGTGTGGATCCGCCCCAGCAGGCGCGAGCCGCTGTCGTCGGCCCGCCTGGTCGGGGCCCTGCTGAGCGTGGGCTGGCCGCCCGAGACGCTGGGCTACTACCCGAGCGCGCCCCGGACCCTGCCCGCGCTGATCCGGGCGACCGACCGGCAGATCGTCTACGGCGGCGACGGCCTGGCCGCCGGACCCGCCGCCGGCGCGCCGTCCCTGGATCTGCGCGGCCCCGGCCGGGCCTGCGTGATCGTGGGCGCGGGGGAACCGGTGGACCCCGAGGACCTCGCCGCACGGATCGCGCGGGACGCGGGCCGCTTCTGCACCTGCGCCTGCACGGTGGTCTTCCTGCGGGAGACCGCGTCCCTGGAGGCCGCCTCCCTACGGGACGCCGCGTCCTTGCAGGAGACCGCGTCTTTGCAGGAGGCCGCGTCCCTGCGGCAGGCCGAGATCCTGCGGGAGATCGGGGCCTTCCGAGAAACCAGGACACCGTGGGATGCCGGGGGCTTTTCGGACACCGGAGCCCCGTGGCAGGCCGAGGCCGACGCCCGGCGAGTCGAGGCCGACGCCTGGCGGGTCGCGGAGGTGCTCGACGGCATCTCCCTCGACCCGCCTGACCCGCGCTGGCCGCAGGCGTCCTGGGCCGAGGCCGACGCCGCGCGGATGGCCGCGTTCGTCTCCGACCGGCTCGCTCCCGGCGGGCGCGTGCTCACCCGGCGGCCGCTCCTGGTCAGGTCGGGCGGGGCGACGTTCCTCGCGCCCACCCTCGTCCACGTCGACGACGTCGGCCACCCGCTCGTCGGCTGCGAGCTGCCCTTCCCCCTCGCCGTCGTCGTCTCCACGGACGAGGCGGGAGCGCGCGGCGTCGCCGCCGGGTCCCGCTTCGTGCACCGGGCCCGCTTCGCGACCGTCCCCGAAGTCCCCGAAGGAGTGTCGTCCTGAACCCGAGCAGTCATCTCCCGCCCGGCGGCTCCCTGCTGGACGCCATGCGGGAGCGGATCCCCCCGATGCGCGAGTCCCTCGACGAGTGGACGGTGCGCATGATGAGCTGGCACTTCGGTGAGGAGAGCGGCTCGCCGTTCTGGCTGGCGCGCCGGAGCCGCCTGCCCTTCGACCCGATCCGCGACGTCAGGGACTACGCCTCCCTGCGCCTGTTCGGCCTGTTCGACAAGACCGACCTGCGGGGGGTGAGCGCGCGCGACCTCGTACCCCGTGGCTTCGCGGGGCGGCCGTTCCGCGTCGTGGAGACCGGCGGGACGTCCGGCCCGCCGTACCGGGTCGTCGACGTGACCCGCGCCGTCTACGACGTGGGGATGTACCGCGTGATGCTGGAGGCGCGCGGCCTGCTCGGCGGCGACATCCTGGCCATGACGCCCAGCGGCCCGCACGCCTACGGGCACTTCGTCAAGCTGCTCGGCGACAGCTGGGGGGCGGCCGTCTTCTCGGTGGACTTCGACCCGCGCTGGGTCAAGCACCTGCTGCGCGCCTCCGGGGGACCCGGCGGCGCCGACGCCTACGTCGAGCACCTCGTCGCGCAGACGGCCGACATCCTGCGGGACGAGCGGGTCAGCCTGCTCTTCACGACCGCCAAGCTGCTCATGGCGCTCGCCCCGGCGCTGGACAAGCCCCTCGCGGAGTACGGCGTCCGCGCCGTGTGCACCGGCGGCACCTCCTGCTCCCCCGAGGAGGCGCGCTATCTCCGCGAGGAGTATCTGGACGGGGTCCAGTGGATCGACACCTACGGCAACACCCTCGCCGGACACGCCCTCCAGGGTGACTCCCCCTTCCCCGACGAGCCGCACAGCTACCATCTGCCGCCGCCCTTCGCGGTCATGCACGTCGTCCGGCCCGACGACGTGTGGCAGGAGGTCGCCACGGGCGAGCGGGGCCGGATCAGGGTGGTGACCCTGCTGGAGGACCTCTTCCTGCCCAACCTGCTGGAGCGGGACAGCGCGGTCTCCGCCCCGCCGCACCCCTGGTTCCCGTGGCCCGGGGTGGCGCGGGTGGGCCCCTACGAGGCCGAGGACGCCGACCAGATCACCGAAGGGGTCTACTGATGCCCGGAGACCGGCGAGCCGTCTCCTCCAACGGCGTGCCCATCCCGTTCACCGACGAGCTGTTCGCCCCGCTGCCCGACAGCGGCGCGCTGCTCGGCGACCCCGGCGCGCTGAGACGGCGGTTCCACGAGGACGGGCTGGTACTGCTGCGGGGGTTCCTCGACCGCGAGACGGTTCTCGCCCTGCGCGGGGCGTACCTGTCGACGTTTCCCGAAGGCCTGCTCAAGCCCGGGTCCACCGCCCGGGAGGGCGTCTTCTCCGGCCGCCCGCCGGAGGGGCTGCCCTCGCACGGGGTGAGGGACCATCCGGCCTACGACTTCGTGCGTACGGAGCCGTTCGCCTCGTTCGTCCGGCAACCGGCCCTGGCGGAGCTCGCCGCGACCCTGCTCGGCGGTCCCGTCCGGCTGATGCCCCGGGGCATCCTGCGCCATTTCTACGCGGGCCCGCTCCGGGCCTCCCGCGCCCACACCGACTACGCCTACATGTCCCAGGGCAGCGACCGCGTCCTGACGATGTGGATCCCCGTCGGCGACTGCCCGTTGGAGACCGGGGGGCTGGTCTATCTGGAGGGCTCGCACCGGGAGTCCGCCGAGCGGTTCGACCAGGCGCGGCTCGCGAGCGACCGGGCCCACGACCCGCGGCCGATCAGCCACGACCTCCGCCTGACGGCCCGCGTCGTCGGCCGGAGATGGCTGTGGAGCGACTACGAGGCGGGCGACCTGACCGTGCACAGCCCGTACGTCGTGCACGCCTCCCTCGACACCGTGACCGACGTCATGCGTGTCTCGGCCGACGTGCGGTTCATCCGCGAGGAGGACAAGATGGACCCCCGGTGGACGAAAGAGTGGGCCGGCGATGACGGCGCCTGAGAACACGGCCGGGCCCGCGTCCGGGGGACGGCCTCCGGGGGAGCCACCTGGCACGGACTCCCCTGCGGACGAGCCTCCCGGTCCGCCCGGGACTCCGCCCGGGGCGGTGCTGTCGCGGGCCGCGGGCCGGACGCGCCTGGCCGCGATGTCCGCGTTCCTGATCGTCGGGCTCTCGTACGCGAGCTTCCTGATCAGGGTCCCCTCCCTGAAGGTCGAGCACGAGCTGTCCGCCGGGCAGCTCGGGCTCCTGCTCGTCGTCCCCTCCGTCTCGGCCCTGATCGCGATGCAGCTCGCCGGTGGCCTGGTGGCCCGGTACGGCAGCGCGCCGATCGCCCGGGTGACCGGGGTGGCGCTGCCGCTCTCCCTGGTCGGCCTCGCGCTGGCCGAGGACCCGATCCAGCTCGCCGTCGCGCTGGTGATCTTCGGTCTGATCGACGGGCTCCTCGACGTCTCCATGAACGCCCACGCCATCGCGGTCGAGCGCGCCCACAAGCGGTCCGTCATGAACCGCTGCCACGCCGCCTGGAGCATCGGCGCGATGGCCGCCTCCGTGCTGGGCGGCCTCGCCATCCAGGCCGGGCTCTCCCCGATGACGCACTTCCTGTGGCTGGGCGTGGCCGTGGCGCTCCTCGCGCTGGTCACCGGGCTGTGGATGCTGCCCGCCTCGGCCGACCGGCACGCGAGCCAGGAGGGCGAGAAGAAGGTCCGCGTGAGGTGGCGGGACGGCTGGACCCCGCGGGTGCTGATGTTCGGCGCGATGGGCGCGGTCATCCTGATCGTCGAGGGCGCGGTCGGCAACTGGAGCGGCGTCTTCCTCCTGGAGGATCGCGGCGCCACCCTCGCCGTGGCCTCGCTGGGCTACACGTTCTTCAACCTGTGCCAGACCGGCGGCCGCCTCGTCGGGGACCGCCTGCACGAGCGGTACGGCGCGCCCGCCCTGGTCAGGGTGAGCGGCGGCATCGCCCTCTGCGGCCTGCTGATGGTCGTGCTCAGCCCGGGTATCGCGGTCGCGATCGCGGGTTTCGCGGTGGTGGGGATCGGCCTGTCGGTCCTGCTCCCCCTCATCTTCAGCGCGGTGGGACACGGCGGCGCGGAAGGACTCGGGGCGGCCGCGGCGCTGGCCAGGTTCACCACGCTGACCTACTCGGGGCTGCTGCTGGGACCCGTCCTGGTCGGCTGGTTCGCCGAGCTCGTCGGCCTCGCCGCGACGTTCGGCGGGCTGCTCGTGCTGCTGGCGCTGGTGGTCGTCAACGCCCGCGCCACCGGCACGGCCGACCGGAAGGAGACCGCGCGGGAGCCGTAGGGTCGTCCCTCGCGCCCTCGGAGAACCCGGCAGCCTGGAGGTCTCGTACAACGCCTCGCGAACCCGGCAGCCCTGGGGAAGCTTCGTACCGCACACCCCCGGAGAACCGCACGGGAGCCGCGGGGATCCCCCGCGCCGCGTCCCCGGAGGACCTGACGAGAGCCGCTGAAGGCACGCGCGTTCCCTTTCCCCCAGAGGTGGCCCGGTTCGCGGGGGCGGCTCAGCGCTCGGCCCTTCCGCGCTCGGCTCTCGTGGCGGAGGCGGTGGCCGCGTAGCCCGCCAGCAGGTCCGCCACCTCCTCGGGGCGGCTGAGCGCGACGCAGTGGCCGCCCGCGATCTCGTCGGGGACGACGCCCAGGCGCTCGGGCACCAGCCGGCGGAAGAGGCCGGGCGGGAAGAAGCGGTCCTCACCGCAGAGCACGAACCTCGTCGGCACGTCCGGCCACGCCTCCAACGGCCACGGCGCGGCCAGCGCGGCCCTGGAAGGGTGGGCGCGCTCCCTGCCCATCGCCTCCTCGGCCAGCTCGCGTGGCACGTCGTGGTAGAAGCTCACGAACGGATCCGCGTTGCCGGTCAGACCGCCGTCGCGCCCGGCCTGCTCCTCCACCGCGTCGCGGTAGCCGGTGCCGGCCCACCACTCGTCCGGCGACTCACCCGGCGAGGGGATCATGCCGGCCAGCAGGACCAGCGCGTCGACGGGCAGCCGGTCGGCGACCAGCGGGGCGGTGAACGCGCCGAACGAGTGCCCCACCACGACCAGGCCGCGCCTGTCGCCGACGGCCTCGACCACCGCGTCGGCGTAGTCGGCCAGGGTCTTCGACTCGTCGTCACCCGGAAGGTCGGGAGCCAGCACGTCGTGCCCGCGCGCCCGCAGCCCGGCCTCCACCAGGTGCCAGGACCATCCGGTGTCTCCCGCACCGTGGATCAGCACGAACGTGCTCATCGGACTCTCCCCTCGCCGCCGGAACCCGGGACTCGCCGCCGGAACTCGGAGCGCACGACGACGGCGACCGCGAGCACCACGACCACGCCGCCGGCGAGGGTCGGCACCGTGACCGGTTCGGCGAGGACCAGCCATCCCAGGAACACGGCCACCAGCGGGTTGACGTACGCGTACGTGGCCGCCAAGGAGGTCGCCGCCGACTGCAGCAGCCAGACGTAGGCGGAGAACGCCAGGACCGACCCGAACACGACCAGGTAGCCCCACGCCGCCCAGGACCGGGCCGAGTAGGCGATCGGGTCGAAGCGCTCGCCACCGGCCAGCCCGATGATCGTCAGCGCTCCACCGCCGATGAGCATCTCGTAGACCGCGACCACGAACGGGTCACGCGGCAGCCCGATCCGCGGCTGGCACCACGAGCCGAACGCCCACGACAGCCCGGCGACGAGGACGACCGCCATGGTCCAGAACGGAAAGGCGCCGCCGAGACCGTTCGCGGTGACCACCACGACCATGCCGCCGAAGCCCGTCGCCACGCCCGCCACCGTCCGCCCGGCGGGGCGCTCTCCCGACAGGACGCGGCAGCAGATCACCCACAGCGGCACCGCCGCGACCAGCAACGCCGTGATCCCCGACGGAGCCCCGCCGTACTCGGCGAAGGTCACCAGGCCCTGGCCCACCACGACCAGCAGGAGCCCGATCCACGCGCACCCCAGCAGCTGCCGGGGGGTCACGGCCAGCCGCCCCGGACCGCCGCGCACCGCCAGCGCCCCGCCCACCAGCAGACCGGCCGTCAGGAAGCGGACACCCGCGCTCACGAGGGGCGGCATCTCCTCGACCATGATCCGGATCGCGAGGTAGGTCGAGCCCCAGACGACGTAGACGATCGCCAGGGCGGCCCCGACGAGCAGTAGAGAACTTCGGGCTCTCGCCGGTACGGCGGTGGTCGTGGTCGTCGTGGTCGTCGTGGTTGCTGTCATGCCGACCACGCTAGGAGTCGGGAGTCATCGCGAAAAGCGATTGTTCCAGATCATCTTGATCGCCGAGAGCGATGACCCGGGGCTTGGTCTGCGGTACCGGCCCTGGTCGGCACCGCCCTCGGTCAGCTCACAGCGCCCGGCCGGCTCACAGCGCTCACGGCGCTCATATCGCTCATATCGGGTCGAGCGCGTGGCCGATGCGCGCGTGCAGCGTCCTGAAGCGCTCGACGAGCTCGGCCGGTTCGTGGACGGTGAAGTCGAAGCCGAGCAGGGTCACGTGCAGGGCGAGCCCGTCGAGGGAGTCCGAGCCGACCCACAGGGTGCAACTGCGCTCGTCGACCGCCTCGATCACCCCTGTTTCGGCCGACACCCGTTCGGCCACCCGTGCCGCCGGGGCGTACATGGTGAAACGCGCCCGGTGGCGGTACCGGCCGACGCCCACGGCCCAGGACGCGTACCCGCCGATGTCCTCGGCGGGCGGCTCGCGGGGGCTGAACCGAGGGCCGGCCGGGGCCCGGGGCCGCAGCCGGTCGACCCGGAAGGTCCGCCAGTCCGCCCGGTCGACGTCGTAGGCCACCAGGTACCAGCGGCGCCCGGCGTGGACGAGCCTGTGCGGCTCGACCGTGCGGGTGCTCTCGGTGCCGTCATGACCGCGATAGTCCATGCGCAGCCGCCGGTGGTCGCGGCAGGCCGCGGCGATCGTGGTCAGCGTCTCGGACGAGACGACCGCGCCCGGCCGGTGCTCGGCCACGATGGCCGCGTCGAGCGTCGAGACCCGGTACCGCAGCCGGGGAGGCAGGATCTGTTCCAGTTTCGCCAGGACCCGTACCGACGTCTCCTCGATCCCGGCCACCGTGGCGTTGGCCGCGGTGCGCAACCCCACCGCGACCGCGACGGCCTCCTCGTCGTCGAGCAGCAGCGGCGGCATGGCGGCCCCGGCGCCCAGCCGGTATCCGCCGACGTTGCCGATCGTGGCGTGCACCGGGTAGCCGAGCTCGCGCAGCCGGTCGACGTCCCGGCGCACGGTACGCACCGTCACCCCCAGCCGCTCGGCCAGCTGCGGACCGGTCCAGTCACGGCGATGCTGGAACAACGACAAAAGCCGGAGCAACCGGGCGGAGGTTTCGAGCATGTCCCCATTGTGCGTCGCAACGAGGACGGTAACTGACCTCCTTGGCTGACATGATCGTCTCAGTGACCCCGCCGGACGGAGCGGACGCCGGACGGCGCGGTGTCAGCGCGTCCTCCGTCCGCCCGGAACACCGGCTCGACAGGTCTTCGGGCGGGCTCGCGACCGGGCCCCGCGACGCGAAAACACGCCCAGCCAGGACAACCACCCCGCGCACGCGGCCGAGCGCTGCGTGCCGACACAGAGGAGTCGTGTTTTGAACAGCGAGATCAAGCCGTTCCAGGTCAACGTCCCGCGGTCCGAGCTGGACGATCTGCGGAGGCGCCTGTCCGCCGTTCGCTGGCCCGGCCAGATCCCGGACGTCGGCTGGAGCCGCGGCGTGCCGCTGGATCACCTGAAGGAGCTGACCGAGTACTGGACCACGGCATACGACTGGCGCGCGACGGAGAAGCGGCTCAACCGGCACCCGCAGTTCACCACCCGGATCGACGGGCTGGACCTGCACTTCCTGCACGTCCGTTCACCCCACCCGGAGGCGTTCCCGCTGATCGTCTCGCACGGCTGGCCCGGGTCGATCACGGAGTTCCTGGAGGTGATCGAGCCGCTGACCGACCCCGCCGACCCGGCCGACGCCTTCCACCTCGTGATCCCCTCGCACCCGAACTTCGGGTTCACCGGGCCGGCCCCGGCGGGCTGGGACGCGCGCCGCATCGCCACCGCCTACGCCGAGCTGATGGCCAGGCTCGGCTACGACAGGTACGGGGCGCAGGGCGGCGACTTCGGCGCGGTCATCGCGCCCGACCTCGGGCGGGTGGACTCCGAACGCGTCGCAGGCGTGCACGTCAACGCGGCCACCGTCGGGTTCATCCCGTTCGGGGACGTGCCCGCGGACACGGTGCTCACCGACGCCGAGCGGGCCAGGCTCGACCGGATGAACACCTTCCTCTCCGACGGCAACGGCTACTTCCAGATCCAGGCCACCCGCCCGCACACGCTCGGCTTCGGCCTGGCCGACTCCCCGGTCGGCCAGCTCGCCTGGATCGGCGAGAAGTTCCACGACTGGGCCCACCCCGCGGGCTCGATCGGAGCCGACCACGTCATCACCCACGCGATGATCTACTGGCTGACCAACACCGGCACGTCCTCGGCCCAGCTGTACTACGAGTCCATGCACACCGGCAACTGGCCCACGCCTTCCCGGGTGCCCACCGGCGTGGCCAACTTCGCCGAGGACATCGCGATCCGTCCCTTCGCCGAACCACTCAACAACATCACCCGCTGGACCGAGTACGACCGCGGCGGGCACTTCGCCGCCCTTGAGGTCCCCGACCTGTTCGTGGACGAGGTACGCGCCTTCTTCCGCACCGTTCGCTGAACACCCGGCCACCACTCGCCGGACACCCGGCCATCGCGCCTCTCACGCCGCCACCGGCCTCCCCGTTTCCCGGGACTCGTCACCGTTTCCGGTGCCGAGAGCCCGCCCGGCCTGCGGGCGGTGGCCGTCGGCGGGCGGCGGGAAGGCCGGTGGCGGGGTGGGTGGTCGCGGACGAGGGCTCCGGGTCGCGCGCCGGGGCCCGCGCGTACCTGGCGGGGCTCGCGCTGCGGGCCGGGCGCACCGGGGCCGCCCGGCGAGCGGAGCGCCGTCGTCGCGTATCCCGAGGGCGCCGCGTCATCCGGCCTCGGCTTCGGCCTCGTGCTCCTGCGCCTCCTCCTGCGCATCCTCCTGCGCCTCGTCGGGGACCACGAAGACCAGGTCGAAATGCCGCAGCGCCTCGCCGGCCCGTGCCGGGTCGAGGCAGGCCGCGAAGGCGTCGAGGCTGAAGGTGCCCTCGGTGGCCGCCGCGACCGCTTCGTAGAGCGGCTGGATCTCGCCCTTGAAGTACGCTTCGCACAGCTGTTCGTCGCTTATCCCCGCGTGCCGTACGAGCTTCTCGATCGCCTGGCGTTGCGGGCCGTACTGGTCCTGGTTTCGGAAGACCTCCGCGCCGAGCGCGTCCACCGGGTAGCGGGTCAGGTATTCGGTGAGTCCTTCGTTGAACCAGTGGCCGAGGACCTGCTCCACCGTCGGGTCGGAGAACCAGTGGATGGTCTCGTGATACTCCGTACCGGTGCCGAGCTGGTCCCGCTGGACGAAGATGTGGCCGCCGACCGAGAGGCCGGGCGTGCTGAGACCGGCGTTGAACAGGTACTCGTTGGCCGTCCGCGCGATCTCGATCTCCCCCTCCTCGCCCGGCATCCTGTCGAGGACGAAGACCGCGCCCATCTCCTCGGGGGTGACGTAGTGCAGCCGGTCGCCCGTCAACCGGCGGCCTGCCAGGTAACGCGCGAAGTACTCGTCGCCGACCAGGACCTCCATGATCCTCTCGGCGGTGATCTCCTGGGCGACACCCTGCTCCCGCGCCTCCTCGGCGTGCGATTGATCGGAGCCCCAGACGAGTTCGCCCGGGATCAGCACCTCCTGCACGACCCCTTCGACGTCCACCTCGACGATCGCGCTGAACGGCGCCAGCCCGCCTGGAAACCCGAACGCCGACGAGCGGGTCTTCGCCAGGATGTGGGTCCCGGCGGGGACGGTGACGAGGGAGCCGTCCGTCACCCGCGCCGAGTCGTACGCGCTCGCCTTCAGGCCCGACACCGGTTGCTCAAGCGTGATCTCGGTCATCGCGTCCAGTTCCTGGCGCTTGCCGAGCCAGAACGCCCGAAGATGGACCTTGTTCCGCCGGACGAGCTCCTCGATCGCGTCGACCGTCTCCTGATAGCCGTTGTCGACCAGGTCCGCACGGCGGACGAAGATCGGCGGGTCCGCCGTGTACGAGGGTTCGGCGCGGACCACCAGCTGGCCGTCGACGTGCATCGGCCGGTCGTGGGCGGGGGTGTACATCACCCGCGGGGTTCCCCCCGGGGACTCCTTCTTCGCGCCGACCATGCCGGAGTCGTCCATGATCCAGTAGGTCATCCTGCCCTGCGCCGGGCGCCAGCCGAGCCTGACCGCCGGTGGCGGCGCGGTGGAGGCCGGGTGCCCGCCGAACTTGTCGATGGACTGGCGCCTGGTCCGCCGCAACTCCTCCGGCTCCTCGCCGTCGTTCGCCGGCGGGTCGTTCCGTGGCCGCGTGACGATGCCCTCGTTCTTGTCGGCCCCGTCTCCCTTGTTCCCCCTGTCCTTCGGGTCTTCGCCGGTCTCGGTGCCCTGGCGGAGGTCCTGGCCGGAGGTGCCGTCGGAGCCGACGGGTGGGGGCGAGGCGCTCCTTTCTCGACGCATCGACCCTTTTCTGTTCTTGTTTCCCATACGAGCTCCTTAAGGGGGAGGAGAAAGGGCCGGCCCCTTCCAGCCTGACGTTCGCCTCCGACACCGCGTCACGATGTCGCGAACCGGTTACCGCCGTGTGCGGCCGGTGCCGCGTCCGTCGGCCGCGCCCGGCTCACCGCGCCGGCGCGGTGCCGCGGTGCTCCTGCGGGCTGATGCCGTACACCCGTTTGAACGCCGAGCTGAGAGCGAACCCGCTGCCGTAGCCGACCTGCCGGGCGACGGTGTTCAGCGTGGCGTCGGACTGGCGCAGCAGGTCGGCGGCGAGGGCCAGGCGCCACTCGGTCAGGTAGGTCATCGGCGGCGTGCCGACGGCGTCGCGGAAGCACTCGGCCAGCGTCGCCCGTGACACGCCGACCTCGGCGGCGACCCGCGTCAGCGTCCAGTCCTTCGCCGGGTCCTCGTGGAACAGCCGCAGCGCCTCACCGGCCACCGGGTGGGTGTAGGCCTGGTACCAGGCCGGGGCCTCGGTCTCGGGCCGGTCGAACCACACCCGCAGCACCGCGATGAGCAGCAGGTCGAGCAGGCGGTCGAGCATGACGCCCTGGGCCGGCCCCTGTTCGGCGGCCTCCCGGGCCAGCACCGGGATGAGCGTGGAGTCCCACGTGTCCTCGGACACGACCAGCAGCGGCGGCAGCACGTCGAGCAGGCGCTGGCCCACGGCGCCGACCTCCTCGTACACGCCGAGCAGCATCTGCACCGACCCGTCGGGGTCGCTGCCCCACGTGCGCACCCCCAGCGCCATCCGCTCGCGCAGGTCGACGCCCTCGGGCGTACGGCACTGCTGGCCGGGGTGCACGACGACCCGCGGCGGGGCCGTCGTGCCGTCGCTCATCACGTAGGGGTCCGGCCCGCGGACGATGGCGACGTCGCCCGGACGCAGCCACACCGGCTCACCGTGGCCGGGCTCGACGTACGCCTCGCCGCCGAGCATGACGGCCAGGCACAGCGGCGAGCCGTCCTGGACCCGGATCGACCAGGGGGGATCCAGCACGATCCGAAGGAGGAAGGCGCCGCTGGCCCGCGGCCCCTCAAGTAACCCGGCGAGTGCGTCCACCCCCTCAGGCTAGACGATTGGACATGCGTTCCGGCATCTCGGCCATGGATCATCCAGATTGTGGCGGTCAGGCTGTAGTCATGACAACGAACGAGCACACGACGCTGGTCCTCGGCGGTACCGGCCGGGTCGGCCACCGGGTGACCCGCGGGCTGATCGAGCGAGGCGTGAACGTACGGGTCGGCTCCCGCGCCGGCGAGCCCCCGTTCGACTGGGAGGATCCCGCGACCTGGGCGGGCGCCGTCGCCGGTGTCAGGTCGGCCTACCTGATGTACTACCCCGAGATCGAGTGGCCCGGCGCAGGCGACGCCATCGGCGCCGTGGCCCGGCTGGCGCTCGACGCGGGCGTCGAGCGCCTGGTCCTGCTGTCCGCCCGCAACCAGGACGAGGCCGCCCGGTGCGAGGAGGCCGTGACGAGCCTCCCGGTCGAGTGGACCGTCGTCGCCCCGGCCTCGTTCAACCAGAACTTCGACGAGGGCGTGTTCCTGCGTCCGCTGCGCCACGGCGTGCTGGCCCTGCCCGCCGGTGACAACGCCGACCCGTTCGTCGACGCCGACGACATCGCCGACGTCGTGGTGGCGGCCCTCACCGAGGACGGCCACGCGGGCGAGCGCTACGAGCTGACGGGCCCCCGCCTGTGGACCTTCGCCGAAGCCGTCGGCGAGATCGGCCGGGCGACGGGCCGCGAGCTCCGCTACGTGCCGATCACCCGGGAGCGGTTCGCCGACGCGATCGCTGGCGACGGCGCCCCGCGCGAGTTCGCCGAGCCGCTGGCCACGCTCATCTCCGAGTTCTTTGACGGCCGGAACAGCTCTCTGGCCGACGGTGTCGAGCGTGCCCTGAACCGCGAACCCCGCGACTTCGCGGACTGGGTGGCCAAGATCGCCCCCACCGGCGTGTGGGACGCCCCCTAGACGAGCGATCGGCTCGGAAAGGCC
The DNA here is from genome assembly GCF_040295985.1 of Streptosporangium sp. NPDC002524. Taxonomy (NCBI): domain Bacteria; kingdom Bacillati; phylum Actinomycetota; class Actinomycetes; order Streptosporangiales; family Streptosporangiaceae; genus Streptosporangium; species Streptosporangium sp. NPDC002524. Next base: position 74,936 of record NZ_JBEOWK010000001.1, read on the forward strand.
TCCGAAAAGGCCTCCGGAAAGGCCCGCGCCCCGAAGGAGGCCCCCGGAAAAGGCCCGCGACCTGGAGGAGGCCCCGCCCGAGCCGGGGAGACTCCGCGGAGCCCGAGCCGGGGCGTACCGGACACCCGGGGGGCGGGTCAGGCCAGGGAGCGGACGGAGCGGAACGGCTGCCAGCCGGCGGAGTCGACGGCCTCGGGCGAGAGGATGTTGTCCAGGACCATGTGGGCGCAGCCGATGATCCCGGCGCTCGGGCCGAGCCGGCTGCGCTCGATGCGCAGGTTGCGGGTGGCCAGGGCCGTCGAGCGGCGGTGGATGACCTCGCGCACCCCCGAGACCATCGGCTGGAAGGTCTCCGCTACGTCGCCGCCGAGGACCACCACCGAGGGGTTGAGCAGGTTGACCGCGCTGGCGACGACCTCGCCGAGCATCCGGGCGGCGTTGCGGACCACGGTCATGGTCTCGGCGTCCCCGGCCCTGACGAGGCTCACCACGTCGGCCAGGGTCCTGACGTCGTGTCCCAGGTCGCGGAGGCGGCGCAGGATCGCGGTGCCGCTGGCGATGGAGTCGACGCAGTCGATGTTGCCGCAGCGGCAGAGGACCCCTCCGCCGTCGCGGACCGGGATGTGCCCGATCTCCCCCGCGGCGCCCAGCGCCCCCCGCAGGATCTCGCCCCCGGCGATGACCCCGGAGCCGATCCGGGTGGAGACCTTGATGAACAGCAGGTCGTCGGCCTCGCCCGCGTAGATCTCGCGGTGCTCGCCGATCGCGATGACGTTCACGTCGTTGTCGAGGAAGACGGGGACGGGGAAGCGCTCGGCGATGATCGGCGGGATGGCCACGCCGGTCCAGCTGGCCATGATCCGGGCGCTCTCGGTGCGGCCGGCCGCGAACTCCACGGTGGCGGGCACCCCCAGGCCGACCCCGCGGATCAGGGAGGCGGGCCGGTCGCCCAGCAGGTCGCTCCAGGTCTGCATGACCAGGGGCAGGACGACGTCCGGCCCCTCCTCCACGTCCACGGGCGGGGCGGCGCTGGCCAGCACCTGGCCCGCGAGGTCGCAGACGGCGACCTGCGCGCGGCTCGCGCCCAGGGAGCCGACCAGGACGACGCCGCCGGAGGCGTTGAAGGCGAGGCGGGTGGGCGGGCGGCCCCCGGTGGAGGGGCCCTCGCTGTCCTCGACGACGAGACCCCGGTCGAGGAGCTCGGTGACGCGCAGGGAGACGGCGGGTCTGGACAGGCCGGTGACACGCCCTATGTCCGCGCGGGTGACGGCCTCGCCGGAGCGGATGAGGCGCAGCACCTCACCGCTGGTGGCCAGCGCGGCAGCGGGACGTCGAGGCATCCGCCAAGTGAATCACACCCACTTATGAAATGAAAACTTCCTACTTTCTCATCTCAAATTACAAAACTCCGCTTGTGTAGAGCGCAAGATCTAGCTACTGTCCGATCTGTACCTAATTTCGATAGATCACTGTTGGCAGATCACCACGGAGTGCCGTCGCATGTCTGAGACCCCGCAACCCGCCGACCTCATCGTCTTCGGCGGCACAGGCGACCTCTCCATGCGGAAACTCCTGCCCGCGCTCTACCACGCCGACCGCGACGGGCGTCTCGCCCCCGAGACCCGCGTGATCGCGATGTCCCGCGGCGGGCTCGACGACGCCGACTTCCGCGGCAAGGTGGACGCCGAGGTACGCGGCTCGGTGCCGGTGGACGACCTCGACACCTGGCAGCGCTTCCTCGGCCGCCTGCACCACGTCACCGTCGACATCGGCGGCCAGGACCCGGCCGGGTGGGCGAGGCTATCCGGGATGCTCGGCGGGCACGAGCACCGCGACCGGGTGTTCTACCTGGCCAGCCCGCCCATGACGTTCGGCCCGTTCTGCCGGGAGGCGCACCGCGCCGGCCTGGTCACCCCCGCATCGCGGGTGGTGCTGGAGAAGCCCCTCGGCCGCGACCTGGCCAGCGCGCTGCGCATCAACGACGAGGTCGGCGCCATCTTCGAGGAGCGGCAGGTCTACCGCATCGACCACTACCTCGGCAAGGAGACGGTCCAGAACCTCCTTGTGCTCCGGTTCGCCAACGCGTTCCTGGAGCCGATCTGGAACTCCCTCTGGATCGACCACGTCCAGATCACCGTCGCCGAGACCGTGGGCACCCCCGGCCGCCGCGGCTACTACGACCACGCGGGCGCGCTGCGCGACATGGTGCAGAACCACCTGCTCCAGCTGCTCTGCCTGGTCGCGATGGAGCCGCCGTCGCGCAACGACCGCGAGTCGATCCGCGACGAGAAGGTCAAGGTCCTCCAGTCGCTGCGGGCCGTCACCGGCGGCGAGGTGGACCGTTTCACCGTACGCGGCCAGTACACGGCGGGCGAGTCGGGCGGCGTCCCGGTACCCGGCTACCTCGACGAGCCCGACAACACCGCGCCCACCGACGACTCCCGCCGGGTGGAGACCTTCGCCGCGATCCGCGCCGAGGTGAAGAACTGGCGCTGGGCCGGGGTGCCGTTCTACCTGCGGACGGGCAAGCGCATGCCGAACCGCTGCTCGGAGATCGTGGTGCAGTTCAAGGACGTGCCCCACTCGATCTTCCCCGGCAGCACGCCCAACCGGCTGGTGCTGCGGCTGCAGCCGAGCGAGGGCATCCAGCTGAACATCATGGCCAAGGAGCCGGGCGCGGGCGAGGTGGCGCTCAAGCCGGTCCCGCTGAGCCTCAGCTTCGCCGAGACCTTCACCGGCCGGGTGCCCGAGGCCTACGAGCGGCTGCTCATGGACGTCCTCACCGGCAACCCGACCCTGTTCATGCGGCGCGACGAGGTCGAGGCCGCCTGGCGGTGGATCGACCCGATCCTCGCCGAGTGGGACTCCCAGGGCACCCCGCCCGAGCCGTACCCGGCGGGCAGCGCGGGCCCCGCCGCGGCCCACGAGCTCGTCGGCCGCAGCGGCCGCGTCTGGCACGAGGAGGGGCAGGCGTGAGCACGCGAGCCGAGCACCCGGACCGGAACGACCGAGAGAACCATGCCGACCACGACCGAGGAGGCCGGATGCATCCCGTGATCCAGGAGGTGACCGACCGCCTGGTCGAGCGCAGCCGTCCCAGCCGCACCGCGTACCTGAACCGGCTGCGCGCCGAGGCCGACGCGGCCCGCCTGCGCGGGCCCGCGAGGGCGAGCCTGGGCTGCGCCAACCTGGCGCACGGCTTCGCCGCCGTGGGCGAGAGCGACAAGCGGGACCTGCGCGCCAACGTCAAGCCGGGCGTGGCGATCGTGTCGAGCTACAACGACATGCTGTCGGCGCACCAGCCGTACGAGGCCTACCCCGCGATCCTCAAGGCGGCCGTCAGGAAGGCGGGCGGCGTCGCGCAGTTCGCCGGGGGCGTGCCCGCGATGTGCGACGGCGTCACCCAGGGCCGGGCGGGCATGGAGCTGTCGCTCTACAGCCGCGAGGTCATCGCGATGGCCACCGCGATCGCGCTCTCGCACGACATGTTCGACGCCTCCCTCATGCTCGGCGTCTGCGACAAGATCGTTCCAGGCCTGCTGATCGGGGCGCTGCACTTCGGCCACCTGCCCGCGATCTTCGTCCCCGCCGGGCCGATGACCTCCGGCCTGCCCAACAAGGTCAAGGCCCGCACCCGGCAGCTGTTCGCCGAGGGCAAGGTCGGCAAGGACGAGCTGCTCGACGCCGAGGCGAAGTCGTACCACTCCCCCGGCACCTGCACCTTCTACGGTACCGCCAACTCCAACCAGGTCATGATCGAGGTCATGGGCCTGCACCTGCCGGGCTCGACGTTCGTCAACCCGCGCACCGAGCTGCGCGAGGCCCTGACGAGGGCGGCGGGCAGGCGGGCGGTCGAGCTGACCGCGCACGGTTCCGAGTACACCCCCGTCGGCGAGGTCGTCGACGAGAAGGCGATCGTCAACGCCTGCGTGGCGCTGCTCGCGACCGGCGGCTCGACCAACCACACCATGCACATCGTCGCCATCGCCGCGGCGGCCGGCATCGAGCTCCTCTGGGACGACCTGGCCGCGCTGTCGAAGGCCGTGCCGCTGCTGACCCGCATGTACCCCAACGGCCAGGCGGACGTGAACCACTTCCAGGCCGCGGGCGGCATGCAGGTGCTCATCGGCGAACTGCTGGACGCCGGGCTGCTGCACGGCGACGTGCTGACGGTCGCCGGGCGTGGGCTGGACCACTACCGCTCGGCCGCCGAGCTGAAGGAGGGCGAGCTGGTCTGGGAGGAGCGCACCGAGGGCAGCGCCGACCTCGACGTGCTGCGCCCGGTCTCCGACGCGTTCTCCAGCGACGGCGGCATCCACATGCTCGACGGCAACCTGGGACGCGCGGTCAGCAAGGTCTCCGCCGTCAAGGACGAGCACCTGGTCATCGAGGCCCCGGCCAAGGTCTTCGACGACCAGCTGGAGCTGCTGCGCGCCTTCGACGCGGGAGAGCTGGACGGGCAGGACTTCGTGGCGGTCATCCGCTACCAGGGGCCGAGCGCGAACGGCATGCCCGAGCTGCACAAGCTCACCCCGCCGATGGCGGTGCTGCTGGACAGGGGCCAGCGGGTCGCGATCGTCACCGACGGCCGCATGTCGGGCGCGTCCGGCAAGGTCCCGGCCGCCATCCACCTGTCGCCCGAGGCCGCCGACGGCGGTCCCATCGCGCTGGTGCGGGACGGCGACCCGATCCGCCTCGACGCCGCCGCCGGGACCCTGGAGCTGCTGGTCCCGGCCGGGGAGCTGGCGGCCAGGCCCGTCCAGGGGGCGCCGCTCACCGACGCCCAGTGGGTGGGCACCGGCCGCGAGCTGTTCGGCGCCTTCCGCCGCGCGGCGGGCCCGGCCGAGCGCGGCGCGGGCGTCTTCGCCCTGAACGGCCACGCCGAGGCCGTCGCGAACGGCACCCGCCCGGCGACCGCCCAGAGCGGGATCCGGGCGTGAGCGAACACCCCACCGTCTCCTTCGCACGCGCACGACCCGGATTCGCGCGGTCCACGTTCGCATGGTCCGCATTCGCGCGGTCCACGTTCGCGCGATCCACGTTCGCGCGGTCCGCATTCGTACGGCCTGTGGAGGTCGTACGGACCGTGAATCCCGGGTGGCCCGCCGGGGCCGCACGACCCGCGAAGGAGATCCCGTGAGCCTTCCCTGGCTCGTCGCCGACATCGGCGGCACCAACGCCCGCTTCGGGCTGGTCACCGAGCCCGGTGGACAGCCCGAGGCGGTGGCCGTGCTCGCGGGCGCGGAACACGATGGCCTACCCGAAGCCGTAGCCGCCTATATCGCAGATCATGCGGGCGGAGTTCAGCCGGGAGCCGCGTGCGTCGCGATCGCGGGACCAGTGGAGGGCGACCGCTACCGGCTCACCAACGCCGGATGGACGGGGTCGGTACGCGACCTGGGCATCCCGAACGCCTGGCTGCTCAACGACTTCGAGGCCCTGGCCGCGTCCCTGCCGCACCTGCGGGGCGACGACCTGGTCTCCCTGGGCGGCCCAGAGCCCTCGCGCGGCGTCAAGGCCGTGCTCGGGCCCGGGACCGGTCTCGGCGTGGGCGGCCTGGTGCCCGCCGCCGAGGGCTGGGTGCCGATCCCCGGGGAGGGAGGGCACGTCACCGCGCCCGTCCTCGACCGCCGCGACCACGAGATCGTCCGGGCGCTGCGCGCGGACGGCCTGGAGCACGTGGTGGCCGAGCACCTGCTGTCGGGGCCGGGCCTGTCACGCCTGCACCGGGGGCTCGCGCTCGTCCACGGGACGGACGCGCCGAGGCTGTCCGCCTCCGACATCGTGACCAGGATGGACGACTCGCTGTGCGCGGAGACCGTCGAGGTCTTCTGCGCCATGCTCGGCACCTTCGCCGGGAACGTCGCCCTCACCCTCGGCGCGCGGGGCGGTGTCTACCTGGGCGGCGGCGTGCTGCCGCGTATCGTGGACCGGGTACGCTCCAGCGACTTCCGCCGTCGCTTCGAGGCCACCCCGACCCTGAACGACTACCTTGCCGGCATCGCCACGGCGCTGATCGTGGCCCCCCAGCCCGCCCTGACCGGCGCGGCGGCCTGGCTGAACCAGCGCCTGTCCACCCTGGAGTTCGCATGAGTCTGCTCGACATCGCCCCGGTCGTCCCGGTCGTCGTGATCGACGACCCGGAGACCGCGGTCCCCCTGGCCCGCGCCCTGGTCGCGGGCGGCCTGCCGGTCATCGAGGTGACCCTCCGCACCGCCGCCGCCCTGGACTCCATCGCGCGCATCGCCGCCGAGGTCCCGGAGGCCGTGATCGGCGCGGGCACCATCCGCACCCCGGCCGACGTGGCGGCCGCCGTGACGGCCGGGTCCAAGTTCCTGGTCAGCCCGGGGACCACCCCGGTCCTGGTCGACGCCATGGAGGTGAGCGGGGTGCCGTTCCTGCCGGGCGTGGCGACCGCGTCTGAGGTCATGGCGCTCGCCGACCGCGGGGTGACCGAGATGAAGTTCTTCCCCGCCGAGGCCGCCGGCGGGCTGCCGTACCTCAAGGCGCTCGGCGGCCCGCTGCCGCAGGTCAGGTTCTGCCCGACCGGTGGCATCAAGCTCGCGACGGCCCCCGACTACCTCGCGCTGCCGAACGTCGGCTGCGTGGGCGGGACCTGGCTCACCCCGGCCGACGCGCTCGCCACCGGCGACTACGCCAGGATCGAGAAACTGGCCGCCGAGGCGGCCGCCCTCCGCTGACCCTCCCTGCTCGCAGGACCCTTCGCGGAATCTTTTACAAGACCTTTCGCAGGATCTTTCGCAGGGCCCTTCAGGACCCTTCAGGACCCTTCGCGGGTCCCATAGAGACCCCGCGGGCGCGCTTTCTCCTCCCTTGGCGCGCGCCGCGGCCATGAGTCGCCGTGACCCGGTGTGACGCTCATGGGATCCGGCCCGTGGCCGCCCCACAAGGCGGTCACGGGCCGCCCTTTTCCGCTCCTCCGGCTCCTTCCAGGTCCGGGCCGTTCAAACCCGACTGAACCGCGCACGGACCCCACGCGTATCTCGCGGCGAAAGGCACTCCCTCACAGAGGAGCCATGAATGCGAGTACGCATCGTCACGATCTGCGCCACGGTCCTGGTCATGGGCGTCGCCGGTACGGCGTCCGCCGGGACCCACCAGGCGCAGGCCGGAGCGAAACAGACCAAGGCCGGCAGCGGCCCGGAGAAAGCCGGCGGGCAGACCCTGCAGAACCATTTCGCGGTCACCAACCTGGTCTCGGACGTCAGCGGCCGGGCCGCGGTCACCGACCCCACGCTGGTCAACCCGTGGGGCCTGGCCATGGGCAAGACCCTGTGGGTCTCGGCGGCGGGCACCGGCCTGGCCACGGTCTACTCCGGCGGCGCGGGCACCGTGAAGCAGGAGAAGACGCAGGTGCGCGTCCCCGGCGGCAGGCCCACCGGGCAGGTCGTCAACAAGGGCGAGGAGTTCGTCGTCAAGGGTCCCGGCGGTGCCGGACCGGCGACGTTCATCTTCGCCAGCCCCAGCGGGGCGATCACCGGCTGGAACGCCGAGGCCGACCCGGACGACGCGATCATCAGCGCGTTCGTCAAGGGCGCCGACTTCAAGGGCCTGGCCCTGGCCGAGACGAACCGGGGGGCGATGCTGCTGGCCGCGGACTTCGCCCACAACAGGGTCCACGTCTTCGACGGGGACTTCGACCGGATCTCGTTCGGCCGCCGCGCGTTCAAGGACCCCGGCCTGCCGGAGGACTATGCGCCGTTCAACGTGGAGGTCGTGGGCAACTCCATCCTCGTCGCGTACGCCAAGCGCGACCCCGAGACCGGCAAGTCGGTCGCCGGGCAGGGCAAGGGGTTCGTCAGCCAGTTCAGCGGCTCGGGCCGGTTCGTCGGCCGCTTCGCCGCGCGCGGGGCCCTCAACGCGCCCTGGGCGATGACGCTGGCTCCGAAGGGCTTCGGCGCCCACTCCGGGGCCCTGCTGGTCGGCAACTTCGGCGACGGCCGGATCAACGCCTACAACCCGCGCAACGGCCGTCCGCTCGGCCCGCTGCGCTCCTCCGACGGCAAGGCCATCACCCTGGGCGGCCTGTGGGACCTGGAGCCCGGCACCGAGGCCGTCGGCGGCACGAACGCCCTGTGGTTCAGCGCGGGCAGCGACGGCGGCACGCACGGCCTGCTCGGCCTGATCCGGCCCTCAGGAGCGGCCACCTCGACGAACTCCCCCACGGGCGGCGCGTCCCCCACGCCCTCCTCCTCGCACCCGAGCTCCCACAACTCCGGTTCCAACAACTCCAACTCCAATTCGAACTCCAACTCGTACGGCTCCGGCTACTGAACTCCTCCGCAGTACTCCGATGTTCACGCCGGAGGTGATGCGGCCCCTCCCTCGTAGCGGGTCCTCGTAGTCACGTAGCAGGGCCCTTCTCAGGGGTCCTCCCAGCGAGTCCTCATAACGAGTCTTCCTAGCTAGTCCTCGTAACGGGTCCTCGCAACGAGGCAAGAGGCGCCGGCTCGCCCTCATCGCGGATCGGCGCTCGGTAGGGCGCTCGCGCCAGGTACCGCCGGACGGGCGGGAACGGAGCCCGTGAGGGCTCGGAAGCCTGTGGAGAGCGGCCTGTGGAGACCCGGTGAGACCACCGTCCCGGTGGCTCGGGCCGGTGAAGCGGGAAGCCACAGAGGTGTCGCGAGAGCGGCACGGGCGACATCCTCGGCGTTCATGCCGGGGAGCGCGTCGAAACCATTGACGGACCACCGCCGGGCGCCAGTGCCCGGGGTTCCTTCCGGCTGCGCCGGCACCCCCATATCAGCGGACCGCGAGGCCGAGCCGACAGGCCGGCCCACGCGGACCGCCGGAGGGGTGCCGGCGCCGCGGCACGTCCCGGCAGGTTCCGTCACGTTCCGGCACCCTCCTCGGGCGCTCCGGCACGACGCCGCCTAGGAGAGTCACCCCTCGGTGACCACGCCACCGCCCGGTTTCCTTTAACCTTGAACGAACGAGGGGAGTACTTCCCAAGAACCGGTCCGGTCAATACGGACGCCCTGTGGCGTCCCCGGACGGTCGCCCGCGAGGTGCGGGTGAAGGAGACCTCGAATGGCCGAGCGCATTCGAGGAGCGAGCATGCCCCTGACAGTCCCCTCCCCCTTCGGGCACCACCTCACCGGCGTCCCCCCACCACGGCACCCGCCCCTCCGGAGCCGTGTTCCCAAGGACGCCGGGGTCACCGGGGTTTCCGGGATCTCTCCGGCCTTCCGGCGCGACGTCCCACCTCGTCACATCCCCACCGCGACCCGTTCCGTGGCCGTCGACGGTCCGTACCGTCCCGGTCGGCGGCCACCGCCATCTCCGGACGCGCCTCACGAGTAGCCCTCGGTCCGATCTTCGCCAGGTTCGTCCCCTCCGGCATCCGCCGGATCGACGGCGAACTCGAATCCGCCACTGGAAGGCTGCGAGACGCACTATGAGAGAAGTCCCCCATACCAGCGAGGTGCACGTGATGGCCACCACACCGGCCAGCCGGTCCTCCGTCGAGGATCTGCGCTATCCGGCAGGATCGCTGGTGCTCCTCGCGGGGCTCCCCGGCGCGGGCAAGAGCACCCTGCTCGACCGGCTGTACGGGCTGCGCGGCGACGAGAGCGAGCCGGTGCGCGCCGGTGAGGCCCGCGTCATCGACTCGCGCCAGTCCCGCAACTGGTGGGCCCGCTACCTGGGCCCGCTCCCGCCGAGGGCCCGCATCCCGTTCGTGCACACCACCCACGTGGTACGGATCGCCCGCGCCCTGCTGAAGGGGCACGCCGTCGTCGCGCACACCCGCGGCACGTGGCCGCACATCCTGTACGGGTTCGCCTGGCTGGCCCGCAGGGTCGACAGCGAGGTCCACCTGATCCTGCTCGACGTGGAGCCGAGGACGGCCCGCGAGGGGCAGCTCTCGCGCGGCCGGGTCGTCACGAGCGCGACCTTCGCCCGGCACTGCCGCCGCTGGCGAGTGATCATCGACCGCGCCCGGGGCGGCTCGTTCCCCCCCGCCGCGAGCGTCACGATCCTCGACCGTCCCGCCGCGGACCTGCTCAGGGCGATCCGCTTCGACGAGCGGCCCCCCGCGCGGCGGGACGGATGACTTTACCTTCGCCTGGCTCTGCGCCTCACTCGCCCAGGGCAGGTTCAGAGCGACCGGGAGGAACCCAATGATCGACGTACTGGCTCTCGCCGCGGAGCACCTCACCCTCGCCAGGGCGAGCTCGCACGGTCGCAGCGCCCACACCTACCTCAACGAGGGCACGCTGCGTCAGGCGGTCATCGCGCTGACCGCGGGAACGGTCCTCGGTGACCACGACGCCCCACCGGCCGCGAGCCTGCACGTCCTGTCGGGGCGGGTCCGGCTCATCGACGGCGAGCGGAGCGTCGGGCTCGGCGCGGGCCAGAGCGCTCCGATCCCGCAGCGGCGGCACTCGCTGGAGGCCGAGGAGGAGTCGGTGGTCATCCTCACCAGCGTCGTCAACATCGGCGACTGAGGGCCCCGCCGGGCGGGGGCGCCGGGGCCGGGGGGGTACGGCCAGGTCGGCGCGTTCACGACGGTCGGGAACGGCCACCGGCGGTCAGGGGCGTTCAGGAACGGGCCCGTCGTGTCCCGTGGTGTCCTGCGGTGTCCCGTCGTGTCCCCGTACGGACGAGGTCCGGCACCCGCGCGACGATGCGACAGGCCGGACCGGGCTTACAGGCCGGACCGGGCAGACCCGCCAGGCGGGCCAGGCGGGCCAGACCGGCCGGGCCGGAGCGCCTATACCGCGAGGCGCCGGCCGTCCGTCGACAGCGGTCCCTCCCCGAAGTGCGGCAGGTAGTGGCGGAAGAAGATGTCCGCGACGAGGGCGCGCCGGCTGCCCAGGCCGGTCTTGGCGAAGACGCTCTTGAGGTGGTCCTGGACCGTGTGGGGGCTGATGTTCAGCCGGCCCGCGATCTGTGTCGTGGAGTGGCCGCGCATGACGTGCTGGGTGATCTGCCGTTCGCGCTCGCTCAGACCGTAGGCGCCGAGGATGACCGCGGTCAGCTCCCCCGGCTCGGGAGGGCTGAGGGAGACGGCGACGAGCCCCTCCTCTCCCTGTCCCATCGACCACGCCTGGAGGGCCACCCACCGGCCGGACCGGCTGAGCGCGCGGGAACGTGCCATTCCCGAGGAGAGCGCGGCGGCGGTCACCGCGCGCAACGGCCGGATGTGCTCCGGGGTGCCGTCCTGCAGGAGCTCCAGCCAGGTGCGCGCCGTCGGCGACATCGACCGGATGTTCCCCTCCCGGTCGACGACGACCAGGCCGGGCGCGTCCGGGACCGTTCCGGTGTCCACTCCGGACAGGAGCAGCGAGCGCCGCAGCGCGGCCGTCGCCGGGCGGCCCAGCCGCGCGGCGGCCGCCTCGTCGGCGTCGGTGAACGGCGTGGCACCGTCCTCCCTGCACATCACCAGCAGGCCCCAGACGTGCGGGCCGTCGCGCAGGGCGACCCTTAGCTCGTCACCGAGTCCTTGCGGGCGCAAAATGTCCTGATAGTACTTACTAGAGTGGATATTTCCGGCTGTCGCGCGGCTGAGAAGGCTCGTGGTGGACGCGCCATTCGCCAGTTCGCGGAGATTACCCGGATCATCCGCCTCGACGTGTTCGATCTCGAACAGGCGTGGAAGATATTCCGCGGAAAAGCCCGCCTCGTTCTGCCCGCCGGTGTCCAGCAAGGTGGACGGATCGATCAGGACCGTGCACCACACGTCAGCGGGCACCCGCCTCAGGACCGCGGAGGCGGTGACGTCGAGTACATCGAGGGCGCTCTGCTGCCGGGCGAGCCTCTGCTCAAAACCGCCTGAATCAGGGAGCATGCCGCAAATCATAAAGCCGATCCATCGCCCATCCCAGAAAGTTGGGATATACGGCGGCCCTCTTTCCCCGATACATCTGGTCATACGCGTACTCGTACCAAACGGCACAAATGGGGGAATCATGAAAAGAACGGGCTTCGCACGCCTGGGGACGACCGCGCTGCTGGTTCTCGCGACGACGCAGGCACCAGCGACCCCGGCGTCGGCATCGGTGTCTGCATCAGCATCAGCGTTGGCGTCGGCATCGGCGTTGGCGTCTGCATCGGCGTTGGCGTCGGCGGAGACCTCCGGCGCCTCGGTCACCATGGTGAACTGCCGCTCCCTGTCCGGCTCGGGCTCCTACTCCAACCCGCTGCGGCTGGGCACCGTCCGCGGCACCGTCGTGGCGGTGGGCTGCCCGCCGCTGACGTCGGGCGCCGGGTACAACCACCGCTACTTCATCTTCTCCACCGTTCGCACCGCCGGCCGGAACTCCGCGGCGGGCGCCCGCTTCCAGCTGTCGGGCAACCTCTCCGCCGTCCACCCGCGCCTGGCGTCGGGACCCGTGACGGTCCTCCGCTCGCTGCAGCACGGCTTCTGGACCGGTAGCGGCTCCAACCTCACCGGACGCTACCTGCCGCTCGCCGGGCTGAACCGGGGCACCTACCGGCTGGGGGTGGAGAAACTGCGCAGTCCGCTGTCGTCGCTGTCGACCCCGTGGTTCGATGCCGTTGTCGTCATCAACTGACCACGGACAGGCTCGGGAACCGTGTCTGCCGGCGCCCGAGCCGGAGGACTCACATGCCCCTCGAAGCGGGAGAGAACGCGCCCGTCCCCGACCCCGCCGAGCGCCCCGCCCCCGACCCCGCCGGACACCCGGATCCCGCCCCTGCCGGACACCCCGATCCCGGCCCCGCCGGACACCGTGGCGGCGTCCCGGGCGACGCCCCGACGACCGACCGGGACGACCGCCCGCAAAACGACGCCCCGGAGGCCGACCGGAACGGCCGTCTGCACCACGGCGCCGTCCGGTCGCTGCGGTCGAGGATCACGGCCCTCCGCGGGGCCGGCGCGGCGGGACCGAGGAGGCCGCCCCGGCCCCGGCGCTTCCGCTTCCCGAGGCGGGGTGACGGGGAACGGGGCGGTGCCCGGCCGTACGAGCGGATCGTCGCGATCGCGATCGGCCTGTCCACGATCACCGGCGCGGTCGCCTCGTACGCGGCGGTGCGGCTGAACTCGCAGGCCATCGACACCGACCGGCAGGCCGTGGTGGAGACGATCCAGGTGCGGACGGCGGGCGTGGTGGGGCACATGATCAGCCGGTCGAGGGGCGGGCAGGTCGTGCACTACCGGGCCCTCCACGCCCAGGCCGACGCGATCGAGGCCGTCGATCCCGACGAGGCCAGGGCCCTGCGCGACCTCGCCGACGGGCTCCTCGTCGACCAGTACATCGACCGCCGCCACCTGCCGGGCGTGGGCGCCTCCGCCGAGTGGGACTACGAGATGAGCGAGGCCGCGGTGATCCGCAACTACGAGACCTTCACGGTGCCCGGCGACCAGCCCGCCAGGACCGCGCGGCGCGCCGACGCCCTGCACGACCGGGTCGGCCATCTCACCCTCACCGTCGGCGGCACCCTCGCGATCGTGCTCCTGCTGACCGTCGCCCGCCTCGTCGCGCCGCCGCGCCGCGACCGGCTCCTGCGAGCCGCCCTCGGCGGGTACGGGCTGCTCACCGCCCTCGCCCTGTGGCTCTCCCTGGCCCCGGTATGACGGAGGGAACCGGCACGACCGAGGGAACCGGCACGACCGACGAGGAGTTCGACACCCCGTTCAAGCGCCGGCTCGCGCTCACGATGACCGCGGTGGGCCTGCTCGCCGGAATGCTCACCTACCTCGGGGGGCAGGCGGGCGCCCAGGAGGACAGGAACGCCCGCGAGGCCCAGCGCGCCTCCGTGACCGCGCTGGCCGCCCAGGCGGGCGCGACGGCCGACTCCATGGAGAGCACCGCCAACCTCGGCACCGCCACCACCGTCAAGCGCCGCCACGACCTGGAGTCCCTGCGGGCCGCACTGCTCGGCGAGCAGGAGCACGAGGCCGTCGCCGACCGGCTCCGGCGGGCGTACGGCAAGCTGTCCGGTTCCTCGCCACTGCTGGGCGCCGAACCGGACGCCGCCCAGCGCTACCTCGCCGATCTCAACAGGGAGGCGACCGTGGCGGGCCTCCTGCAGGAGGCGACCCAGGAGACCGCGAGCTCGTGGGGCGACAGGAGCAACACCTACTCAGCGGGGACCGCCCTCCTCGCGGTCGCGCTCACCCTGTTCGGCCTGTCCCTGACCGTCGGCGAGGCCACCCGGCACCACCTGGTGTGGCCCGGCGCCGCGCTGGTGGCCGTCACCGTCGCGGGCGCCTTCGTCCTCCTCGCCGTACCGCCCGTCACGACGCCCCGCGCGGCCGTCGCGGCCGTGGCCGAGGGCGACCGTCTCGCCGGGCTGCGCGAGCACGAGGGCGCGATCGCCCAGTACACCCGGGCGATCGCGTTGCGCGACGACTACGCGGTCGCCTACGAGCACCGTGCGAGCGCCCGCGTGCTGGCGGCGAGCCCCGAGCGCGCCACGTCGGCGTTCGTGTTCAGCACGGCCTCCCGCAGCGCGTACGAGGCCGCGGTGGCGGACATGACCAAGGCGGTGGAGTACGGCGGCGAGAAGTACACCGCCCTGGGCAACCTGGGCGGCTTCGAGATCCACCTGGCCGACTACGAGGCGGCCGAGGAGCACAGCCGGGCCGCCATCGAGCTCAACCCCGGCCCGCCGATCCCCCGGCTGAACCTGCTGCTGGCCCTGCTCGGCCAGAACAGGACCGCCGAGGCCAGGCGGGTGGCCACCGAGCTGCTCCGGGTGATCAGAAGCCGTCCCGACCCCACCGAACGCAACGAGCTCTACGCCGCCACCCGGACCAACCTCGACCTGGTGTCCGCCCAGCGCGACCACGCCCGGCCCCTCGCCCAGGAGATCAAGGGCGAGCTGGTGCGCGCGCAGGGCGAGGAGCTCGCCCCGAACGCGCGGCCCGCGCCCTCGGCCAGGATCCCGGCGCTCCGGGTGGTCGCGCAGGGGGCCGTCATCCAGGCGACCCTCTCCTACGAGGGCATGTTCAAGGGCGCCAGGATGGCCTCGATCGTCTACCACCGGGCGCGGCCGGGCGACGAGTGGCTCCAGCGCTCCGACCTGGTCAGCATCCAGCCCTGGCAGCCGGAACAGCCCTCGGGCACCACGTACTGGACGGTCGTCGACGCCGCCTGCCCCGCGGCCGGTGAGTATCGCGTCGAGTTCTACGCCGAGGGCCGCCTGCTGGCCGGCGCGGGCGCCACCCTGTCGACCGGCACCGGCACCGGCCTGACCGGGTACGCCGACTGGGCCGGCGGCCTGGCCCTCTGCCGCCCCGACGGCTGGGCCTTCTCCCACGACCTGGCCGGCACCGCCGACCTGACCTCCCCGAACAAACTCCACCACCTGGCGATCAGGGTCCTCCGCATCGCCCCGCCCACCTCGGCCGCGTCCCGCGCCCGGATCCTGGCCACGGTCCGCGAGCAGCTGGAGCGCACCCTCCCCGCCCGCCCGCTGAGCACCCGGCCCCCGGCCGACGCGACCTTCGGCGGTTTCCCCGGCACCGCCTGGTGGATGACGCTTCCCAACGCCGAGGTGGCCTACCTGTGGGCGGCCCTCGACGACACCGGCAGGCTCCGCACCTTCGTCGCCCGCTTCCCCGAGAACGACCCCGAGGTGCTGAACAACGTCATCGGCTACCTCCGCTTCGTCTGACCCGCTTCGTCCGATCCCGCGCCCGGAGGGCGGCTCTCCCGGGCGCGGGACCGGACGAAGCGGAGCCTGAACGACCTCGCGACCACCGAGAGGGCGGGAGCAGCGCACGAGCCGGGGGGCGGGCGCCGTGGACTCCAGGACGCGCGTGCCGAGGTCGCGTGGACGACGCGGTCACTCCGTCGCCGCCGCGTCCGGACGCCCGGGTCCGGCCGGCCCGCCCGGCCCGGCGGGACGGAACGGGTCACCTGGCGGCAGCCACGCCGTGTCATCGTCCAGGCAGAGGCTGAGACCGCCGACGTCACGGGTGAGCGTCTCGACGGTGGCCCGCACGGCCTCGCGGGTCTCGTCGCGCCGGAAGACGAGGGCCCAGGTCCAGTACGGAGCCGGGTCGACCACCGCGCGCCGCCGGAGGTCGGGCGGCACGGGCACGTCCTGGCCCTTCGCCGAGTTGAGGACGGGGCGGCGGAGCCGTCGTACGTGGTCGAAGAAGGGCGGGCCGGTGATGCCGCCGTCGTCGACGCGCACGACGCGGGCGCCGATGTCGCGGGCGAACGCCTCGGCGTAGCGGTTCCACGAGTTCCAGGTGGCGGTGTCGGTGTCCATCAGCACCACGGTGTTCCTGGCCTGGACGGCGGACGTCCCGGCGCCGGCGGAGATCGCGAAGAGCCGCTCCACGCCGATCGGCCGGGCCTCGAGGCCCCGGCCGGCCAGGCCGTCGGTCTGCGCCCAGCAGATGGCCAGGTCGATGCTGCCGTCGGCGACCCGCCCCGCCTGGATGTGCGACGGCATGACCCACGCGTCGACGTGCAGCTGCGCGACACCGGACACGCGGGCGGCCAGGCCGGGCGGCAGCCAGCCGACGTGGCCGAGCTGGACCGGCTCGGTGGCGGCCAGACCGGCCGCGGAACGGCGCAGCTCGTCGGCCTGTTCGAGCACCGTCCGGGCCTGGGCGAGCAGTGCCCGCCCGGCGGGGGTCATCGCGACCGAGCGGCGGTCGCGGTCGAACAGGCGTACGCCCAGGTCCCGCTCCAGCCCCTTGATCTGCTGGGAGAGCGACGGGCCGGCGATGCGCAGCCTGGCGGCGGCCCGGCCGAAGTGCAACTCCTCGGCCACCGCGACGAAGTAGCGCAGCTGGCGTAGCTCCACCCGCACATTCTAGTCCTGTAGGAGGTTTTACCTACCAGCAGGTAGCAAGCCGGTCATAGCGGGACGGAACCAAGTGGACCCACGATGGGTTCTGCACTACAGGGAAGCCACGCTGCCAACGTGCCTGATCAGCGTACCGATCGCGCTGTCAGCGGGCCGGTACGCCGCCGGCCGGACCGGCACTCGATCGGGCCGAGGCCGGTGACGTACGGCGTACGGCGATCCGGCTTCCGCGAGCCCCCGAGGCGTCCGGATCACGCCTCGTTCGAGCGCGCCGGTGACGCCCACGGCCGAAACCTTCCGAAAGAGTGAACATGAACGCATCCCAGGCGGCCCTGTCCATCGAAAGGGATCTTGTCCAGCGCCGGTTCGCCTCCGCCGCCGCCCACGAACTCCGCACGCCCCTCGCCGGTCTCAGGGCCGAGCTGGAGGAGGCCCGGTTGCATCCCGGCCAGACCGACCTCCCCCGGCTGCTCGACGCGGCGCTCCGCGGCGTCGAGCGGCTCGAAGCGATCACCGCCGACCTCCTGCTGCTCACGCGGGTCGCGGAGGGCACCTGCGCACGGCAGCCGGTCGACCTTTCCGCCGTGGCCCGTGCCCACGTGGCCGAGATGACCGGGAGCCCGGACGTCCGGCTGCGGGCCGAGACCTCGGTCGTCGTCGACGCGGTGCCCACGCTCCTCGACAGGCTGGTGGCCAACCTGCTCGACAACGCCCGGCGGCACGCGCGGCGTTCTGTGCGGGTCCAGGTGATCCGGCGCGGGGACACGGCCGAGCTCGTCGTCACCGACGACGGGCCCGGCATCCCCGCCCCCGACCGCGAACGCGTCTTCGAGCGCTTCTTCCGGCTCGACAGCGCCCGCTGCCGCCTTCGCGGCGGCGCGGGTCTCGGCCTGGCCATCGCCCGCGACATCGCCCACGCCCACGGCGGCACCCTGGGCGTCGAGGACACCCACGACACCGGGAACGCCGAGAACCCTGAGAACGCTGAAAGCACCGAAAGCGCCGAAAGCAGTGACGACGGAGCGTGCCTCGTGCTTCGCCTCCCCGTCGCCCGGCACGCCGCCGGTCGCCCGTGACCGTTCTCGCAAGCACTCACCCTTCCTCCCGCGCCCCGAAAGGAAGGCCGCCCGCCGGACGGAAGGCGCGGGAAGAGCCTCTCGCGAGAGCACGGCACCGATGACGGTGAACCGGTGAGACGGTCCGGGCGGATCGGCCGGTAACACGCTCCTACGGCCCCCCGGCATGGATCCGGCCGGGGTACGGCACCGCGACGGGCGCCGTACCCCGGCCGGGGTGGAGATCAGGAGTTGGTGATGGTGAGGTCGTCGATGTAGGCGGTGAAGGCGCCGGCCGTGCCGCTGCGGTCGTAGCCGACGAGGACCTTGTCGATGGTCTTGCCGTTCAGCGCGGAGCCGAAGTCGCTCTGGATCCGCGTCCACGAGCCGACCGTGCCCTTGGCGGTGCCCGGGTGCATGTCGGCGCCGGTGGTCGTGACGGCGGCGCTGTCACGGAGCGTGGTGCCGTCCGTCATCACGAAGTCCACCGAGACGTTGCGGCCGCCCGCGTCCTTCGGCAGGAAGGAGTACTGCAGCTTGGTCGCGGCGGTCACCGGGATGTTGACGTCGAACACCTGGAAGTAGGCGTGCGAGGCGGCGGTGGAGGAGGCGGTGCCCCGGATGCGCAGGGCGGACGCGCCGATCTGGTTGTCCTCGTTGGTCGCGACCGCGAGCGACTGGCCGGTGACGTTGGTGGTGCCGCCGCCGCCCGGCGTGTTGTTCCACGTCGGCTGGGCGTCGGTCCCCTGCTCCACGCTGGTGCGGAAGAACACCGGACCGGCGCTGAGCGGGATGGGCACCGTCGTCACCAGCGGGTCGAGACCGGTGATCATGCGGGTCGCCCTGCCCGCCAGGCGCAGGTAGAAGTCCGACGACACGTACTTGCCGTCGGCGCTGGTGGTCAGGAAGTACTGGTTGGTCGGCACCTGCGAGGAGTCCTCGGCGCCCGGCGCGAGGGCCGTGCCCTCGTCGTACTCGTCGAACATCGCGATGAACGCCTGCGGCACCCCCGCCCGGCGCACGCTGGCGGCCTGCTCCCACATGAAGTCGCCGGACCGGCGCGGGATCATGTTGCGCGCGCCGCCGTTCCAGTTGGACCAGGCGAAGCCCGGGTAGATGACCGGCTGGTACGCCTGCCCGGTCGCGTTCAGCGCGTCGCGGTCGCCGTTGAGCAGGCCGCTCGTGTCGCCGACGTATCCCACCATCCACGGCGAGATCATGTCGAACGCCCGGTACACCGGGGCGAACCCGGGCTTTCCGGCGCCCGTGCGCCACTCGCGCGGCACGCCGCCGATGACGTACAGGCCGCGGTCCTTGAACCAGCGCACGATGCGCTCGGCCTGGGCGGCCGTGCCCGGCCGGTCCTCGAAGCCGAAGCCCCAGATCTCGACCACGGGCTTGCCGTTCTCCCTGGCGTAGGCCGGAGAGTCGGTGAGGTGGAGCTGATTGACGATCACGTCGGTCCAGTCCCGGGTGAGGACCTGCTCCACGTTGGCGTCGGTCAGGCCGCTGACGTCGTACTCGACGTAGAACCCGCGGCCGTGCTTCTCGGCGGCGTCCCTGGCCCTGGAGGTGATCGTGTTGCGGACCTGGGCGTTGGCCGAGCCGGGGGTGGAGACGTCGCTGCCGAAGCGCTGGATCGCGGCGCCGTCGATGCCGTGCTGGCTCATCCACTGGAAGTGCTGGTCGATCACGGCCGTCGGGTACGACGAGAAGAGCGTCGCGGGCTGGCCGTTGCCGAGCGCGGCGTACCCGGTCTGGTATCTGGCCGAGGCGGGGTACTTGCTCATGTCCGGGTAGAGCTCGAAGGTCTGGTTGCCCGGTGACGGCTGTGTGCCGCGGGACCAGTGCCGCCAGTTGTTGAGCGGTGAGCCGTCGCCCTGGGCGTTGAACCAGCCCTGGTAACCCGCGTAGACCTTGTTCTTCACGGTGGGGGGCGCGGCGGCCTGCGCGCCGAGTGCCGGGGTCACGGCCGACCAGCTCAGGGCGGTCGCGAGGAGGGAGACGGCCAGGGCCGCTCTCACGAGGGGTTTGTGGCGGTTATTCACTGATTAGCCTTCGGTGGGGGGTGACGGAGGTTACGGATATGTAAATCCATTGGATTGACTATGTCAATCCGTACGGAATCCCGTCACCTTCTCTGTAAAGTCCCCACGCCCCCGACGGGGTGGGCCACCCGGCGATTACGGCCACACAACGAGCAGGTCACCCGGCGATTACGGTCACGTGGCGGGTACGGTCGCACGGCGAGCAGGTCACTCCGCAGGTACGGTCACATGGCGAGCAGGTCGTACGGCGGGTGCGGTCCGCATGGCGGATGTGGCCGCACGGCGGTACGGTCGCACGGCGGATGTGGCCGCATGGCCGATGTGGTCGCACGGCTGTACGGTCACGAGGCTGTGCGACCGCGTGGCGAGCGGGGCGCGGGGTTACACGGCGTCCGGGGCGAGGGGGTTACACGGCGTCCGGGTGCGCCGTTCGCGTCCGCGAGCCCAGGCTGGGCGTGAACACCTCGTGGAACACGCTGGACGCGGCCCCCACCGCAGCCGCGGCCCGGTTGAGGTGCGACTGGGCGACCTCCACCTCGCGCAGGTGCCTGGCCATCGGGAAGTTGTTGACGGCGGCGGCGATCTGCCGGTGGTAGATGTCGGCCACCGAGGGCAGGACGGCGGGTCCGCCGATGATGAGCAGCTCGACGTCCAGCAGGTCGATGAGCCCGGCGGCGCCCAGGCCGATCACCCGGGCCACCTCCTCGATCACCGCGACCGCCCGCGGGTCACCGTGCCCCGCGGCCGCGCAGACCCACTCGTAGGCGGCGTCGTCCGGCGGGACCACCATGCCCGCCGACCTGGCACGGTCCACCACCGTCGACGTCGGGGCGCACTCGGGGACGAGTGTCGGGCCGCCCTCCGGGGTGAGCCAGCCGGTCGCGATCGCGCACAGCTGGCCGACCTCGCCCGCGTTGCCCGTACGTCCCCGGTAGACGTCGCCGTTGAGGAAGGCTCCGCTGCCGACGCCGGCGCCCAGGTAGAGGTAGACGAAGTCGTCGGCGCGATCGGCCGCGCCCAGCCAGCGCTCGCCGATCGCCGCCGCGGTGGAGTCCTTCTCCACGATGACGGTGACGTCCAGCCGGGCGGCGAGCTCGGCCTTGAGCGCCACGTGCTTCCAGTCCCGGAACAGCGGGGGGTCGAGCAGCAGCCCGGCGCGAGTGTCGAGCGGTCCCGGCACGGCGACCCCCACGCCCAGCAGGGCCGCGGAGGCGGGGTGGGCGGCCTCGGCCGACTCCAGCGCCAGGCGGGTCATCTGCGCCAGGCACCACTGCGGGTCGGGCTGTTCGGGCAGGGGCAGGTGCCGCTGGTCGAGCAGGTCGCCGCACAGGTCGACGGCGACCACGGTGATCATCTTCGGGTCGAGGTGGACGCCGATGGCCGAACCGGCGTCGGGACGCAGCCGTAGCGGCACCCGCGGCTTACCGGCGCCCGCGGGCTGGCGGGCGTCCTCGGTCAGCAGGCCCGAGGTCAGCAAGTTACGGGTGATCCGCGACACCGCCTGCGGCGTGAGACCGGTGCGCTCGGCGATCTCCACCCTGCTCGTGGACACGGCCTGCCGGATGCTCTCGATCACCAGCTTCTCGTTGTAGGAGCCGAGGGCGAGCTGGTTGAAGGCACGGAGCGCCGGGCGCGTCCCGCCCTCACGCCTGCCCGGCATCGGCCCGCCCTGGGACGGGCGCCCGGCGCGCGAGCGACGCTCGGGGCCGCCTCCGAGCTCTGCGCCGCCTCCGAATGCCTGCCGCGCCCCGGAACCGTTCGTACCGGGCCCGTTCGCATTGGGAACGTTCACACTGGGCCCGTTCGCGTTGGGAACGTTCACACCGGGCCCGTTCGCACTTGGAATGTTCGCGTTGGGACCGTTCACGCCAGGAACGTTCGCACCGGGAGCCGGTGTCCCGCCCGGCGCGTCACGGGCGGGGCGCCACCCCGCGTCGCGGGCGGGGGACGGGAGTGACGGCGCGCTCCACGGCGAGGGGGACCGCGAGGGGGACGGGCTCTCCGGATCCGCCGCCGTCCGCGCCGGCTCGCATTCTCCGTCCGCTTCACGCATGCCCTCATCCAACACCCTCCCCGCGCCGACGAAAAGCGCCGCTTCCGCCTGTGGCCACCCCCGTCCGGAACGGAACGGTCCCGGGCGCCGGGCGGTGGGAATGGGCGGACGGGCGGTGGGGGGACGGGCGGTGGGGGACGGACGACGAGCGATGGGCGGTAGGCGGACAAGTAGTGGGCGGCGGGCGGACGGGCGGGGATTCGGTGACCGCCGGGCGCGACGGCCCTCACCCTCGCCGGCCCGGTTCCGTCACAGCTCCGTCCCGGTTCCCGGTCCGATGCGGGCCTGTTCTCGACTATGTCTAGAGTGATCCCGTGCCCGCCACGCTGAACGCTTCGAAGACCCGCACCGCGCTGCGCACGTCGGCGCGCATCTCCCTGGAGATGCTGCTCGTCGTGCTGATGATCGCGGTGGTTCTGTGGATCCTGGGCCAGATGTGGTCCGTCATCTGGCCGCTCGTGATCGCCCTGCTCCTCACCACGCTGACCTGGCCGGTGACCCGCTTCCTGCGCCGGCACGGCTGGCATCCCACCCTGGCCGCCTCGGCCGTGACCGTGCTCTTCCTCCTGGTCGCCGCCGGCATCCTGGTGCTGATCGCCGTCCCGGTGGCGTCCCAGTCGGGCGAGCTGGCCACCGGCGTGGGCAACGGCATCAAGCAACTGCGCGACTGGGCCGCCGGGCCGCCCCTGAACATCGGCGCCGACCAGCTCAGCACCGCGCTCGACACCGCGGCCGCCCGTATCCAGTCCAGCGTCGGCAGCATCGTCACCGCCGCCGTGACCGGGGTGGGCACCGTGGTCAACGGCCTGGTCACCACCGTCCTGGCGCTCTTCCTGATGTTCTTTTTCCTCAAGGACGGCCCGCGGTTCCTGCCCTGGCTGACCCGTCAGCTGCCCGGCCGCCTCGCCACGGACGTGCCGGCCCTGGCCTCGCACAGCTGGGACACCCTCGGCTCGTTCGTGCGCTCCCAGGCGTTCGTGGGCCTGCTCGACGCCGTCTTCATCGGTCTCGGCCTGTGGATCGTGGGCGTGCCGCTGGTGCTCCCCCTGGCGGTCCTGACCTTCGTCGCGGCGTTCGTCCCCATCATCGGCGCCCTGTTCGCCGGCTTCGTCGCGGTCCTCATCGCGCTGGTGTCCAACGGCCTGACGGACGCGCTGATCGTGCTCGCCATCATCGTCGCCGTGCAGCAGCTCGAGGGAAACGTGTTCCAGCCCATGGTGCAGAGCCGGGGCCTCGGCCTGCACGCGGCGGTGGTCCTGCTCGCGGTGACGCTGGGCGGCAGCCTGGCGGGCATCGTGGGCAGCCTGCTCGCCGTGCCGGTCGCCGCCCTGATCGCCGTGTTCTGGAACTATCTCCGCGAACAGCTCAGCGACCCGCCTCGGGAGCCGGAGCCCGCCGTACCGGAGCCTGCCGCACCGGAACCCGGCGAGCCGGACACCGGTGCGACCGTCCCCGCGAGGAAACCCGGCTGAGGCACGGGCCGGACGACGGCGCGAGCGCGCACACCTCGCCGGGCGGCGGCCGGAGGTCCAGACCGTCCAGCGCCTTCACGCCGGGAGACCTTCTCACCGATCCCGCTCACCGTCGCGGGTGTCCGCGGGTCGCCTGAGAGCCGCGAGGCCCGACGTATCAGGCCGGTCCGGGCTTCCGCCGTACGGGAAAGCCCCTGTCAAGGAGTCGGCGACCACAAAGGGGCACCCCGCGGATGTGGTGTCTGCCGGGGATTCGCGGTCGCCGAGCACGCGTTTTTCGGAACAGGGATATGTGAGCGTTAACATTCCGCCTGTCGGTCGTGGTCTCTTCTCCGTCGAACGGTTGTGGTGGTGGAGCGGAGCAAACACCAGGCGGAGAAGAGCTGTCAAGAGTACGAAACATGGTGAGCCCGAAAGAGGCAAGAGGCGAGCCCGGCCCATCTGCTGTTTCGTGAATGCCGCATCAGGCCGGACAGGCCGGTGTGATGAAAAAATTCACGAAAGGCGCCTCGCCTCGGGTGGCGGCAATGCTCGCATTCCCGCGTCAGCTGGACTGGGCCGGGCGTCCGGGGCGAGACGCTCGGCCGGGTGGTTTTGTTAAAACTCACATAATGATTGTTAACGCTCACATAATGGTCGGGACCCGTCCTCTGCCCGGCGGGCTTGGTCGTGGGGGTGGTTCGGCAGAGTAGACACGAAGCGAGGAAGGCCTGTCAAGAACCGGGTGGGTCGCCCATCCCGGGCGTCCGCCCGGCGACCGGGTCTCGTCTGCTCCGTCAGGGCGCTCCCGCCCCTCCCCGGGAGCGCGGCGCGGTGAAACTTTCACCCGCGGCGCCACCCGCGTCACCCGCGTGGCCCGCTCACCAGGAGTCAGTCCGTCGACGAGAAGATGCGCTGCTGGATCTCCCTGCGGTAGTCGTCCAGCGTGTTGTCGATGTGCGTCGCCGCGGCCTGGGCCGCCGCTTCCGGGTCGCCGGCGCGGATGGCCTGGTAGATGGCGTCGTGTTCCTCGACGGCCTTGGCCGCGTGACCGCCGACCGAGCCGCGCAGCCCGATGAGGTTGGACTGGGCCTGCAGCCGGCGGGCCTCTCGCACCGCCACCTGGAGGAACATGTTGTGCGAGGCTGTCGCGATGGCGGTGTGGAAGGCGTCGTCACCCTCGTTGAACAGGTCCTCGCGTCCGTTGTCGAACCCGTAGCGGCACACCCCGGCCGACTTCTCGATGTCTCCCAGCTCCGCCGGGGTGGCGCGGCGGGCGGCCAGCCGGCTGGTCTCCATCTCCTGGGCCCGGCGGAACTCGAAGAGCATGTAGATGTGGTCCAGGTCGGTGGGCAGGAAGAAGGACGCCCAGCGTCCGGTGCCGAGCATGCCCTCGTCGTCGGCCACGTAGAGACCGCGCCCCTTCTGGGCGCGCACCCGGCCGAGCGCCGAGAGGATCTTCACCGCCTCGCGCACGACGGTCCGGCTCGTGCCCAGTTGCCGGGCCAGCTCGTTCTCGGTGGGCATGCGGTCGCCGGGCCTGAGGCGCAACCGGCTGATCAACTCCAGCACCTGCTCCGCGGCGACCTCGTAGCCCGGCCGGTACGCGCCTTCCGCACGCGGGGTATCGACCACGCTGCCGCTCCCTCCCTGCCACCACCTCCACAAGGGTACGACCAACCGGGGTCCGGAACAGCACCATCTTCGCCGGCTCTTGCGGCATTGAGTGCTATACATCCGGCACATCACCGGCCCCCTTGAACCGACAACAGGAAAAGGCAAGCCGACTACCTGCGATTATTCTCGGAAGAGTTCCCACTCTGACAAAGGCCTCCTTGTGAGGAGTCAGAAATAAGTGGGCTTAAGGTCTTGACGCGCCTCAGTGCGAGGAACGTAATTAGTAGCTAAGTCTCCGGGACGCCTCCTTTCGGAGGTTCCCCATCGGCTCGACCGCGTCCGGAGTGGGGCACTCCACGGCGGTCGCGCATCGTGGCCCGACCGCCTTGGACCAGGACCCGGTTGTTCGGCGGCACCGGTGAGAACCGGTCAGACAGGGCGTTCAGCGCGGGATCCAGCGAAACGGCGTCGAGCCGCCGCACGGCCGGCCGAGGCTCCTACCCCCCAATGAAGGAGAACCACGTGGTTTCCTCATCCAGACCTGCCGACACCCGGACCGCAGGGGAAGTCGTGTGATGCCGAAGCGCGGATCCTTCTTCGGAGCGATCGCGGTCGCGGCACTTCTCGTCCTGGCCACGGGTCACGCGGCGCTGGGCGACGGTGCCGGCGGGAGCACGTCGTCCGCGGGGGCCGGCGCCCTCGCGCCGACCGCCGGGTGCGGCAGGACCCCGACGCTGGCGAGCGGCACGCACACGATCCAGAGCGGCGGCAAGAGCCGCTCCTTCATCCTGCGAACCCCCGACAACTACAACAACACCACGCCCTACCGGTTGATCTTCGGGTTCCACTGGCGGGGCGGCACCGCCGCCGACGTCGACTCGGGCGGCACCAGCGGGTACCCCTGGTCCTTCTACGGCCTGCGGCAGATGTCGAACAACGGCGCGATCTTCGTCGCTCCCCAGGGCATCGGCAACGGCTGGGCCAACTCCGGCAACGAGGACGTGACCCTCGTCGACGACCTGATCGGGCGGATCGAGGCCGACCTGTGCGTCGACACCTCGCAGCGCTTCGCCCTGGGCTTCAGCTACGGCGGCGGGATGAGTTACTCGCTCGCGTGCAGCAGGGCGACGGTCTTCCGCGCGGTCGCGGTCTACGCCGGCGCGCAGCTCAGCGGGTGCGGCGACGGCACCCAGCCCATCGCGTACATGGGACTGCACGGCATCGGTGACTCGGTGCTCGACATCTCCCAGGGACGGTCGCTGCGTGACAGGTTCGTCAGGAACAACGGCTGCACCGCCCAGAACCCGCCCGAGCCGGGGCCGGGCAGCAGGACGCACACGACCACCGCCTACTCGGGGTGCCGGGCGGGGTACCCGGTCGTGTGGGCCGCCTTCGACAACGGTCACATGCCCGGCCCGGTGGACGGGACCTACACCGAGAGCGGCATCACGACCTGGACCAAGGGGGAGGTGTGGAGGTTCTTCTCGCAGTTCGGGACGACCCGGCCGCCCGACCCCACGCCCACGCCCACGCCGACGGTGACCCCGACGCCGGGCACGGGAGCGATCCGGGGGGCGGGCTCGGGCCGGTGTCTCGACGTGAGCGGCGTCTCGCAGGCCAACGGCGCCCAGGTCCAGATCTGGGACTGCAACGGCCAGGCGAACCAGCGATGGACGACGACCGGCGCCGGTGAGCTGCGGGTCTACGGCAACAAGTGCCTGGACGTGGCCAACCAGGGCACCGCCAACGGGGCCCTCGTCCAGATCTGGGACTGCAACGGCCAGAACAACCAGAAATGGCGCCTCAACACCGACGGCACCATCACCGCCGTCGGCGCGAGCAAGTGCCTGGACGTACCCGGCAACGCCACCGCCAACGGCGTCAAACTCGCCATCTGGACCTGCAACGGCGCCGCCAACCAGCGCTGGACCCGCACCTGACCCCCTTCCTGGAGGCCTCAAGGCACCTCCGGGATCCCTCGCCGGGGAAGCGACGTCCCGGCCGGGGTCCTCTCACGGCGGGGCCACTCCCGCGTGCCCGTCCCGGTGCGCGACGGCCGCGCGGACGGCCGCGCACCGGGAGTGCCCCGGGTCGTGACGGTGCCGCGAGCACCGGAGTCGCCCCCCGGACCGGCTCCGGCGGGATGTCCCGCCGACCGTTCCCCACCCCCCACGTAAGGAAGTCCCGTGTTCGAATTCTCCCGCCCTCCGACGCGGAGGCTGGTGCTGGCCGGAGCCGCCGCGATCGGGCTGACCGCCGCGGCCGTCCTGGTGGCACCGCTCTCCCCCGCCTCGGCGGCCACCACGACCCTGTACGCCTCCCCCTCCGGCACCGGCGGCAGCTGCTCCACGGCCCAGCCGTGCTCGTTGCCCGC
Source organism: Streptosporangium sp. NPDC002524 (assembly GCF_040295985.1). Taxonomy (NCBI): domain Bacteria; kingdom Bacillati; phylum Actinomycetota; class Actinomycetes; order Streptosporangiales; family Streptosporangiaceae; genus Streptosporangium; species Streptosporangium sp. NPDC002524. The sequence continues at coordinate 102,289 of NZ_JBEOWK010000001.1, forward strand.
CGCGCAGACCGCGGTGCGGGCGCTCACCGGCGCGATGTCCGGCGACATCGTCGTGGAGCTGGCCGACGGGGTGTACCGGCTCTCCGCGCCGCTCCGGCTGACCGCCGCCGACTCGGGCACCAACGGCCACACCGTCAAATGGCAGGCCGCCGCGGGCGCCCGTCCCGTGATCAGCGGCGCCAGGGCGGTCACCGGCTGGTCGCTCGCCGACTCCGGGAAGAACATCTGGCGGGCCAACGTCGGCGCCGGGACCGACACCCGGCAGCTGTACGTCGACGGCGCCGTCGCCACCCGCGCCCGCACCCAGGTGAACCGGGCGGACTTCACCGCGAACAGCAGCGGCCTGTCCTTCACCGGCGGGGCCCTGGGCTATCTGAACAACCTCGCCAACAAGAGCCGCGTCCAGATGGAGAGCGTCGGCTCGTTCACGGACCGGTACGTGTCGGTGCAGAACATCACCGGGAACTTCATCACGATGCAGCAGCCCGGCTGGAGCAACAACAACTTCGGGTACGACACCTTCACCAGCCCGCACCGGGCGGGCCCGCTCTACCTGGCCAACGCGTACGAGTTCCTCGACTCACCGGGCGAGTGGCACATCGACCCCGGAACCGGCGCGCTCTCCTACATCCCGCTCTCCGGTCAGAACATGAGCACCGTCAGCGTGGAACTGCCGGTGCTGCAGTCGCTGGTCAACGTCGGGGGCACCTACGACGCGCCCGCGCACCACATCGCGTTCGGCGGGATCACGTTCACCGGCACGACCTGGCTGGGGCCCAGCGGCAACCAGGGGTACGTGGACCAGCAGACCGGCTCCTACATCGCCGGCAACTGGAACTGGCCCGCCTTCGCCTCCTGCCACAACGGCTGCCCGCAGTTCGAGGCCGCCCGGCCGAACTGGTACCAGATGCCCGCCGCCGTGCAGGTGTCCGCCGCCAGCGACATCGCCTTCAGCGACTCGCGGTTCGTCAACCTGGGCCAGACGGCCGTGGGCATCGGCAACGACGCCAACGGTCACACCAGCGGCGTAGGCCTGGGCGCGAGCAACATCACCGTCACCCGCTCCGAGATCGCCCGCAACTCGGCCGGCGGCATCGTGGTGGGCGGCGTGCGCGCCGACGCGCACCACCCCGGCGACCAGCGGATGGTCAACCGGAACGTCACCATCAGCGACAACCGCCTGCACGACCTCGGCGTGGAGTACCGAGGCATCGTCTCGGTCCTGACCACCTACGTCAGCACCGCCACCATCTCCAACAACGAGGTCTACAACATGCCGTACACGGGCATGTCGATCGGGTACGGCTGGGGCGCCAACGACGCGGGCGGCAGTGAGCACTACGCCGGCCGCGGCCTGTACAACTACCAGCCGCGCTACACCACGGCCACCACCGCGTCCAACAACCGGCTCTCCGGCAACTACGTGCACGACGTCATGCAGCAGATGAACGACGGCGGCTGCATCTACACGCTGTCGGCGAACCCGGGCGGGCTGATCGCCGACAACCACTGCCTGCGGACCAACGGCTACTTCGGCGTCTACTTCGACGAGGGCTCCCGCTACTACACCGCCCGCAACAACGTCTTCTCCTCCACCGGCACCTGGGCCACCGCCAACTACTGGTTCGCCGAGAACATGGGGAACTTCACCGTCACCGGCAACTGGTCGACCAACGGCAACACCAACGTGACCAACGGCGACCGCGGCAACGTCGTCAACGGCAACGTCACGGTCACCAACGGCAACTGGCCCTCGGGCGCCCAGGCCGTGATGGCGGCCGCCGGGCCCCGGGGCGGCAGCCCCCAGCAGGGGGTGCAGGTCGTCGGGGCCCAGTCGAACCGCTGCCTCGACGTCACCGGCGGCAGCACCGCCAACGGGGCCCAGGCGCAGCTCTGGGACTGCGGCACCGGCGCCAACCAGCGCTGGACCCACACCTCGGGCAGGCAGCTACAGGTGTACGGCAACAAGTGCCTGGACGCCTACGGCCAGGGGACCGCCAACGGCACCCAGGTGGTGATCTGGGACTGCAACGGGCAGGCGAACCAGCGGTGGAACGTCAACGCCGACGGCACCGTCACGGGGGCGCAGTCGGGACTGTGCCTGGACGCGCCCGGCAACGCCACCGCCAACGGCACCAGGCTCAACCTCTGGGCCTGCAACGGCGGCGCCAACCAGCGCTGGAGCCTGCGCGGCTGAGCCGCCGGGGGACGCCACCGGGGGACACCGCCGGGGGACACCGCCGGGGGACGCCACCGGGGGACGCCGCCGAGGGACACCGCCGGAACGCGGTGCCGAACGTCCCCCATCCCGCCGACACCACCGACACGAGGGAAAAGCACCCCATGGGCACGCCGGGCGACATCGACGACCTCCTACGGCATCTGGAGCGCGAAGGCCTCGTCCTCCATCTCGGCGTCGGTGACGCCACCGTGTGGTTCGCCGCCGAGTTCCGCGAACGCATGATCTCCGAGCGGCTGGCGATGCTGCCCGACGAGCCCCTGGTGAGCGTCGCCACGGCCGCCGCGGTGCTCAACGTCCCGCACTCCCACGTCATCGCCGAGGTCCGCGCCGCCACCCTGGCCGGCCACGACGGCGGCCGGCGGGTCCGGGTGCGGCGCGAGGCCCTGGTGCGGCGCATCACCACCCTGGGCCTGTCCCGCCCGGCTCCCCCGGCCGAACCTACGAACCTCCCCGGCGACTCCGCGCGGGGGAAGCGGGGGAACACGTGTCCGTAGCCGCGGGACGCCGCGTCCCGGCCGGGCGGGACAGGCGCTCAGCGCTCCAGGCGCACGGGGGCGCCCGGCCCGCCACGACGGACGAGCCAGGCGTCGGTGATGTGATCGAACGTCGCCTCGGCGGCGCCGGCGGGGTCGTGGGCGGCGATGCGCTCGTAGATGCGGCGATGCCCGAGGTTGGACGCCACGCACAGGGCCCGCTGGGGCCGGCCCATGTAGCGGGCGGTGTTGACGACCTGGCTCTCCAGGGCCCGTACCACGCCCCGGGCGATGCGGTTCCCGGACGCCTGCATGATCGTGTCGTGGAAGGCGCGGTCGTGCTCGGCGTACGTGACGTGGTCGTCCACGAGCTCGTCCATCCGGTCCACCAGCGCGCGCAGCCGGTCGACGGTGTCCTGGTCCGCGAGGCGGGCGGCGAGGTTCGCCATGTCGGACTCCAGCACGCGCCGGGTGACGACGAGGTCGTCGAGGATCGCCAGGCTCTCGTCCTCGGCGATGGTCGCCGCGAGGACGAGCTCGTCGAGCATGTCCCACCTCGTCGGCGGGGTGACGACGGTGCCGCTGCCCTGGCGGACCTGCACCAGCCCCTTCTCCTGAAGGATCTTCACCGCCTCGCGGACGACGGTCCGGCTCACCGAGAAGGTGTCGCACAGCGCGGGCTCGGCGGGCAACGGCGTGCCCGGGGGGTGCACTCCCCGGACGATGCGCTCCACCAGCTCCGCCGTCACCGCCCTGGCGAGGTTGGCCGGTCGCCGCGCCCATGCCGGTGGGGACGCGGCGCTCGGCGGCGACTCCTGCGATGTCGTCATATCTCCTCCGGGCCGCGGGCGGCGCCACATTTCGACGTCAGTATATGTCACGCGCATTGACGTCACACGTCATACGAATTACGTTTCGCCTCAAATAGCGGCCGGGCGAGCCGGCCGTCCTCCGGAAAGCGAACAGCAATGAAGCAGCGAACACTGTGGTCCGCCGCCCTGGTCGCGGGACTGGCCTTGGCCGGCTGCGGAAGCGCCACCCGGCCCACGTCGTCGCCGGGCGACTCCGCCAAGGTCACGAAGCTCGTGGTCTGGGACTGGAAGTCCGGCGACGCGGCCGCGGCCTCCTACGTCCAGAAGGCGAAGGACGACTTCGCCAAGAAGCACCCCGGCGTCACGGTCGAGTTCGTGGCCCAGCCGTTCGACCAGTACTACACCCTGCTGGGCGCGGCCATCCAGGCCGGCACGGGACCGGACGTCATGCTCTTCAACGGGGGCGGCCAGATCCGCGACCGCGTGGACGAGCTCCTCCCGCTCGACCGGTACGTGGCCGAGGACAAGCGGCGCCTGGCGGGCTGGGACGCGTTCACCAAGGACGGCAGGATCTACGCCTCGCCGGTGACGTTGCAGGGCCATCCGATCTACTACAACAGGACGCTGTACGAGAAGGCGGGACTCGACCCGGCGAGCCCCGCCACGACCTGGGACGAGCTCGTCGGCGACTGCGCCACCATCAAGCGGAGGACCGGGGCCGGCTGCTTCGCGCTCGGCAACAAGGAGGGCGCCGGCATCCAGTTCTTCATGTCGGGCCTCGGCTCGGGCATCCTGACGTCGCGGGAGTACGACGACTGGATCGCCGGGAGGCGCGCCTGGGACTCCCCCGGCGTGAAGCAGATCTTCAAGCTGTGGAAGGAGGCCGGCGACGCGAAGCTGAACAACGACGGGGCCAACTCGACCGCGATGTTCAACGACGCCTTCACGATCTTCAACTCCGGCAGGGCCGCCCACATCATCGGGCTGATGTCGGACGTCGGGCACTGGAAGGACTTCGGCGAGTTCCTGGGCGCCGACAAGCTCGGCGTCATGCCGGCCCCGGTCGTCACCGGCGGAACCACCCCGAACCTCCCGTACGACGGTGGCATCGGCTACGCGGTCGCGAAGCGGGCGAAGGACCCGGGACTCGCCGCCGACATGGTGCGGTCGCTGACCACGACCGAGGCCCTGACCTCCTTCTACTCCGACGCCGGCGCGATCGCGTCCGACACCACGATCGACGTGTCGAAGGGTCCCGCGGCCGTCGGCACGATCGTGTCCGACCTCAAGGGCGGCAAGCCCGCCCTGCACGTCGCGTTGTCCTCGAAGACCCTGGACCTGATGGGACGGCTGTCCCAGCGGCTCCTGAGCGGATCGGCGACCGTCGACGAGGTGGTGGAGCAGCTGGCCGCCTCGGATCGGGCGAGCTGATCCCGTGCCGATCCGAGATTCGTCACCGCTGGTCCGCCCGGTAGGCCCCGGGCGGACCGGCGGAGGAGAGACGAGGCGCCGGGAACGCCGCGGCGACGGCGGGACCGCTTCCCGGCGGGCCTCCCGCGCGTCGCGTTCCGAACGGCTCGCGCCCTACGTCCTGGTGGCCCCGGCCCTGCTGATCATCGTGGCGCTGCGGCTGTGGCCGCTGCTGCTGGGCGTCAACTTCTCCTTCACCGGCGACGGCGACCGCAACGGGACGACGGTCGGCCTCGACAACTACCTGGAGATGTTCCGGGACCCGACCTTCCGGAGCGCGCTGCGCAACGTCGGGCTGCTGGTGCTGCTGCTTCCCGTGGCGGTGGCCGTCCCGGGCCTGCTCGCGACGTTCGTCTACCTGCGCGTCCCCGGGCACCGGGTCTTCCGCGGGGTCTACTTCTTCCCGGCCGTGCTCTCACCGGTGATCATCGGTGCGATCTTCAACCTCATGCTCGCCTTCGACGGCCCGTTGAACACCGCCCTCGCGGCGGTCGGCGCCGGTCCGGTCGACTGGCTCGGCGACCCGGACGTCGCCATGTTCGCGGTCGTCGGCGTGCACGTCTGGGCGACGTTCGGGATGGCCCTGGTGGTGTTCCTCGCCGGATTCGCCACCCTGGACCCCGCGCTCCTGGACGCGGCCCGGGTGGACGGCGCGTCGCTCCCCCGGACCATCTGGCACGTGATCATCCCGGGCCTGACCCGCACCATCCAGTTCGTCTTCGTGACCACGATGATCGGGATGCTGACGTCCATGTTCGGCCTGCTCTACGTCATGACGAGCGGGGGGCCCGAGGGGTCCACCTACCTGCCGGAGTACTACGTCTGGATCCAGCAGGGCCAGATGAACCGCCCCGCGCTCGCCTCGGCCGCGTCGACGGTCCTCTTCCTCGTCATGCTCGCGGTGGGACTCATGCAGATCAGCGTGCTCCGCCGCGCCGGAAGGGAGGACTGATGTCCGGCAGCCGACTGACCAGGTGGGTGGTCGCCGTTCCGATGGCGCTCCTCGCGCTGGCGACGATCTACCCCCTTGTGTTCACCACCAACGTCGCCATGAAGACCCGGCGCGAGTACGTCCTCGACCGGTTCTCCCCGGCGACCTCCCTGCACCTGGACAACATCGTCACCGCGTGGACCAGCGTCGGCATGGCACGGTACTTCGCCAACTCGCTCGTCGTGGTGACGGTCTCGGTGGCCGTCCTGCTGCTCCTCGGGTCGATGGCGGGCTTCGCGCTGAGCCGGCTGCGGTTTCGCGGTTCCAAGGCGCTCTTCCTGGGCTGTCTCGCGGCGCTGTTCGTCCCGTTTCAAGTGATCATGGTGCCGCTCACCCGGGTGATGGCGGACAGCGGCCTCATCGACACCTACCCGGGACTGATCCTGGCCTACGTCGCGCAGTTCCTCCCGTTCACCGTCTTCCTGATGACGAGCTACTACCGGACCGTTCCGGCGGAGATCGTCGACGCGGCGAGGATCGACGGCAACACGACGTACGGCGTCTACCGGCGGATCATGCTGCCGATGGGCGCCCCGGCCCTCCTGTCGGTCGGCATCCTCAACGCGCTGTTCTGCTGGAACGACGTGCTCATCTCCCTGCTGATGATGCCCTCGGCCGACCACCGCACCCTCATGGCCGGGGTCACCTCGCTGCGCGGGCAGTACTCCGACGACATCCCCACCTTCGCCTCCGGGGTGCTGATCGCCGCGGTGCCCGTGCTGGTGGTCTACCTCTTTCTCCAACGTCAGATCGCCGACGGCGTCACCGCCGGTTCCACGAAGGGCTGACATGCGTATTTCGGGGTACCGCGCTTTGACCACGGTCCAGGAATGGGATCGTCCGGTCGGTGACGCCAACGGCGTCTACGCCGACGGGGTCGTCCCGGTGTCGATCATCGCCGTGGACACCGACGAGGGGATCACCGGCGTCGGCGTCGGGCCGCACGTGGAGCTGGACAACGTCTTCGCCGCCATCGAGGGTGAGGATCCGCGCGGTGTCACCGCGCTGTACGACCGCATGCTGCGGCAGACCTTCAAGGCGGGCCACGCGGGCGCGGTGTTCGGGACCATCGGCGCGCTCGACACCGCCCTGTGGGACATCAAGGCGAAGGCGGCCGGCGAGCCGCTCTGGCGCCTGCTGGGCGGGCGCGACAGGCGGGTTCCCGCCTACGCCTCGGGCCTGGACATCGGCCTGACCGACGACGAACTCGTCTCGGTGTACGAGGTCTACGCCCAGCACGGCCTGCGGGCGGCCAAGCTCAAGGGCGGCCTCGACGTCGAGCGGGACCGGCATCGCCTGACGCTGGTCCGGGAGGTCCTGACCGAGGCCGGGCGCGGAACGCGGCCGGGCCTGATGCTCGACGCGAACGAGGCCTGGTCGCGCAAGCAGGCGATCCGGCACGTCTGCGAGCTCGAACGCACCCTGGACCTCACCTGGATCGAGGAGCCCGTCCGGCGGTGGGACGCCGAGGGCCTGGCGGCCGTCGGCCGCGGGATCCGCGCGTCGGTCGCCACCGGGGAGAACCTCACCGGGCTCGAGCAGTACCGTCCGCTGCTGGCCTCGGGCGCCGTCGACATCGTCCAGACGGCCGTGGTCTGGGGGGTCACCCACTTCCTGCGGGTGTCTGCCCTGGCCCACGCCCACGACCTGCCGGTCAGCCCGGTCGGCAACGTCCCGGCCGGCCTGCTGCACGCCGCGACGTCGGTGCCGAACCACATGGCCAGCGAGCTGCAGGACCTGCGTCCGCCGCTCGGGGTGTCCGCCGACCTGTACGTCGAGGGCGGCGCGTTCCTCCTGGGGGACTCGCCCGGCCTGGGCCTCACGATCGACGAGGACGTCATCGGGGGGCTCACCCGCCGGCCGGGCACCCTGTCGGCCGACGGTCCCGGTGTCCGGCCGGAGCGGGCCGGCCGGCGGCTGCTGGCGGTCGCCGACGACGGTCACCTCGCGCAGCAGCGCCGGCCCGCCCCCCTGGTCATGGACGGCCGGCGTCGGACGCAGAGGTGAACCCGCCGTTCGACGCCGGCCGTCCACGGCACGTCCCGTACCGGAAGAAGGGAACCCACGTGTGTCCGTCGCCCGTGCCGCACAACGGGACGCCGTGCTGATTGTCATGTCCACCCCCTGCCGATTGGAACGACCATGTCCGACGAGCACCACCTGACACGCAGGCGACTGATGCAGATCGGGACGGCCGGAGCCGGCGCTCTGCTGTTACCCCCGCAATGGACGGCGGCCGCGCGGGCCGCCTCGGCGCCCCCTCCGGCGGTGAGCGCCGCCGGCGACCTGGCGCTGTGGTACGACGAGAGCGCCGGCACGGACTGGCTGCGCGCCCTCCCAATCGGCAACGGCCGCCTGGGCGCCATGGTGTTCGGCAACGTCGACACCGAGCGGCTGCAGCTCAACGAGGACACCGTCTGGGCCGGTGGGCCGTACGACCAGAACAACACCCGGGGCGCGGGGGCGCTGGGGCAGATCCGGCAGCTGGTCTTCCAGAATCAGTGGAGCCAGGCTCAGACCCTGATCGACCAGAACATGCTCGGCAGCCCCGCGGGCCAGCTGGCCTACCAGACCGTCGGCAACCTGCGGCTCGCGTTCGGCGACACCTCCGGGGTCTCGGAGTACGTCCGCTACCTGGACCTGACCACGGCCACCACGACGGTCTCGTACCTGAAGAACGGCGTTCGTCACCGGCGCGAGACGTTCGCGAGCGCGCCGGACCAGGTGATCGTGATGCGCCTGACCGCCGACAGGGGCGGCTCGATCTCGTTCTCCGCGACGTTCGACAGCCCCCAGCAGACGACGCGATCCAGCCCGGACGGCGCGACGGTGGCGCTCAGCGGCGTCTCGGGCGGCATGGAGGGCAAGACGGGCGCGGTCCGGTTCCAGGGCCTGGCCCGCGCCGTCGTCGAGGGCGGCACCGTCAGCAGCTCCGGCGGCACGCTGCGGGTGACGGCCGCGAACAGCGTGACGGTGCTGATCTCGATCGGTTCCGGCTACCGCAACTACCGCGACGTCGGCGGCGACCACCAGGGCATCGCGCGGCAGCATCTCGACGCCGCCGCCGCCAGGAGCTTCACCGACCTGCGCGCCCGGCACGTCGCCGACCACCAGCGGCTGTTCGGGCGCACGACGCTGGAGCTGGGCCGCACCTCGGCGGCCGACCAGCCGACCGACGTGCGGATCGCGCGGCACAACAGCGTCGACGACCCGCAGTTCTCGGCGCTGCTGTTCCAGTACGGCCGGTATCTGCTGATCTCCTCCTCCCGGCCCGGCACCCAGCCGGCCAACCTGCAGGGCATCTGGAACGACTCGCCGGCGCCGGCCTGGGACTCGAAGTACACCATCAACGCCAACCTGCCGATGAACTACTGGCCGGCCGACACGACGAACCTGTCGGAGTGCTTCGAGCCGGTGTTCGCGATGATCGACGATCTGGCGGTCACCGGCGCCCGCACGGCCCAGGTCCAGTACAACGCCGGCGGCTGGGTGGCCCACCACAACACCGACGCGTGGCGGGCCACCTCTGTCGTCGACGGCGCGTTCTGGGGCATGTGGCAGACCGGTGGCGCGTGGCTGGCCACCCTGATCTGGGAGCACTACACCTTCACCGGCGACCTCGGGTTCCTCCAGCGGTACTATCCGGCGTTGAAGGGCGCCGCGCAGTTCTTCCTCGACACCCTCGTGCGGGAACCGAGCCTCGGGTTCCTGGTCACGAACCCGTCGAACTCCCCGGAGCTCGCCCACCACAGCGGCGTCAGCGTCTGCGCCGGCCCCACGATGGACAACCAGATCCTGCGCGACCTGTTCAACGGCTGCGCCAGGGCCGCCCAGGCGCTCGGCGTCGACCCCGACTTCCGGACGCGGGTCCTGGCCGCCCGGGACCGGCTCCCCCCGACGAAGACCGGCTCGCGCGGCAACATCCAGGAGTGGCTGTACGACTGGATCGAGACCGAGCCCGCTCACCGGCACGTCTCCCACCTCTACGGCCTGCACCCCAGCAACCAGATCACCAGACGCGGCACCCCGGCGCTGTACGCCGCCGCCCGGCGGACCCTCGAACTGCGCGGCGACGACGGGACCGGCTGGTCGCTCGCCTGGAAGATCAACTACTGGGCGCGGCTGGAGGAGGGCGCCCGCGCGCACACCCTGCTGCGCCTCCTGGTGACGACGGCCCGGCTCGCGCCGAACATGTTCGACCTGCACCCGCCGTTCCAGATCGACGGCAACTTCGGCGCGACGTCCGGCATCGCGGAGATGCTCCTGCAGAGCCACAACGGCGAGCTGCACGTGCTGCCGGCGCTGCCGTCCGCCTGGCCGGCCGGGAAGGTGCGGGGGCTGCGGGGGCGCGGCGGCTACACCGTGGACACGACGTGGAGTTCCGGCGCGGCCACCGAGATCCTCGTCGGGTTCGACCGCGACGGGACCGTCAACGTGCGCAACCGGATCTTCACCGGCACCTACCAGGTGGTCGACATCGGCAGCGGCGCCACCGTCGCCGTCGCCAGACCCGAGTCCGACGTCATCGCGCTGACCGGCCGGGCGGGCCGCACGTACCGCCTCACCGGAACCGGCGCGCCGCAACCGGCCTACGTGCGGATCGCCAACGGGACCACCGGCCTGGTCCTGGACAGCGGCGGCGACGTCGCCTCCGGGTCGAACCTCAAGCAGTGGACCTACGACGGCAGCACCAACCTGCAGTGGCAACTCGTCGACCTGGGCGGCGGCTGGTACCGCATCGTCAACCGCACCAACGGCATGGTCGTCGACAGCTGGGGCGACACCGCCAACGGCGCCGTCGCCCGGCAGGCCGCCTGGGGCGGCGGCGACAACCAGCAGTGGCGCCTGAACGACGTGGGCAACGGCCGCCACCAGATCGTCAATCGCGGCACCGGCACGGCCCTGGACGGCATGGGCGACAACACCGCCGGCTCCACCGTGGCCATGTGGGCCCCGAACGGCAACACCAACAACCAGTGGACCGTCACGGGCGTGTGACGACCGATGACCTGCCGCCGTCCCGATCCGCGCGTGTTTCCGTGGTTACCAGGTCGTAACTTCTGTGAAACTTTCACTTGTCCGGGCGCCGCTGGAAGGTCTTTCTCCGGACGAATGTCCAGGCGGGAAAGCATGCCGGCGGCGGCGCCCGGACCGGCGAGGATTGCGGCCTGTTGACGCCGGCCGACCAGTCGGATGTACTCCGCGACACCCCCTCAGGAGCAGGCCATGGAGATCTGGAACCATAAATGTTAGCGGTAACAATTCCCAGGAACCGACACCCGGCCCAGGACTGCCGGACACACCTCCGCCCCGGGCGTCCGCCCGTCGTGGAACCGCCGGCCCCCCGGACGCGACCTTCCGGGTCGCGTCACGCGTCGAATGTTAACGCTAACAACCTCGCCGGGCGCGGCGCCTCCGCCCCGGAAGCCGTGGTCGACCGCCTCGACGGCCTGACCGCGTGACACGGGTGGCCGGCCCCGGTGGCTTCGGCCGGTCACCGCACCCCCCATCTCCAAGGAGCTTCCCATGCCTCTGAGCCGTCGCCAGCTCTTCCGGGCCGCGGGCGCGACCGCCGCGCTCTCGGCCGTCGGCCAGGCGGTGGGCACGTCCCCCGCCCTGGCCGCGCTCCCCTGGGCCAGATCCGAGATCGGCGTCTCGGCCTACGAGTTCGACCTCGGCCAGGTCCGGCTGACCTCCGGCCGCTGGCTGGACAACCAGAACCGCACTCTCGGCTACCTGCGCTTCGTCGACGTCGACCGGCTGCTGTACGTCTTCCGCGCCAACCACCGCCTGTCCACCAACGGCGCGGCGGCCAACGGCGGCTGGGACGCCCCGAGCTTCCCGTTCCGGTCCCACATGCAGGGCCACTTCCTGACGGCCTGGGCGCAGGCCTACGCCGTGCTCGGGGACACCACCTGCCGGGACAAGGCCAACCAGATGGTCGCCGAGCTGGCCAGATGCCAGGCCAACAACGGCGCGGCCGGGTTCACCGCCGGCTACCTGTCGGGCTTCCCCGAGTCCGACATCACCGCGGTCGAGAACCGCACGCTGAGCAACGGCAACGTGCCGTACTACTGCGTCCACAAGACCCTCGCCGGGCTGCTGGACGTGTGGCGGCACATCGGCAACACCCAGGCCAGGACCGTGCTCCTGGCCCTCGCCGGCTGGGTGGACACCCGGACCGGCCGCCTGTCCCCCAGCCAGACGCAGGCCATGCTGGGCACCGAGTTCGGCGGCATGAACGCCGTGCTCACCGACCTGTACCAGATGACCGGGGACTCCCGCTGGCTGACGGTCGCGCAGCGCTTCGACCACGCCGCCGTGTTCGACCCGCTCGCCGCCAACCAGGACCGGCTCAACGGCCTGCACGCCAACACGCAGGTGCCCAAGTGGATCGGCGCCGCGCGGGAGTACAAGGCGACCGGGACCACCCGCTACCGCGACATCGCCGCCAACGCCTGGGCCTTCACGGTCAACGCCCACACCTACGTCAACGGCTCCAACAGCCAGGCCGAGCACTTCCGCGCCCCCGGCGCCATCGCCGCGTACCTGACCAGGGACACCGGCGAGGCCTGCAACACCTACAACATGCTCAAGCTCACCCGGGAGCTGTGGACGCTGTCGCCGGACCGGGCCGACTACTTCGACTACTACGAGAACGCCCTGATCAACCACCTGATCGGCCAGCAGAACCCGGCCGACGGCCGGGGCCACGTCACCTACTTCACCCCGCTCAACCCCGGTGGAAGGAGAGGCGTCGGCCCGGCCTGGGGCGGCGGCACGTGGAGTACCGACTACAACTCGATGTGGTGCTGCCAGGGCACCGGCATCGAGACCAACACCAAGCTGATGGACTCGATCTACTTCCACAACGGCACCACGCTGTTCGTGAACCTGTTCGCGCCCTCCACGCTCGACTGGTCGCAGCGCGGCTCACGGTCACCCAGACGACGTCGTACCCGGTGAGCGACACCACGTCGTTGCAGGTCACCGGTAACGTGAGCGGGTCGTGGACGATGCGGGTCCGCATCCCGGCCTGGACCCAGGGCGCGACGATCGGCGTCAACGGCGTCCGGCAGGACGTCGTCACCACCCCGGGTACCTACGCCTCGATCACCCGGTCGTGGACGTCGGGCGACACGGTGACCGTACGGCTCCCGATGCGGGTGGTCCTGAAGGCCGCCAACGACGACCCGAACCTGCGGGCCGTCACCTACGGCCCGGTCGTGCTGTCGGGCGACTACGGCAACACGGCCCTGTCGTCGGCGCCGGCGCTGATCCCCTCGACGATCACCCGGGCCAGCACCTCGGCGCTGGCGTTCACGGCCACGGCCAACGGGGCGCCGGTGAACCTGGGCCCGTTCCACGACGCCGCCAACCACAACTACGTCGTCTACTGGAACACCTCGGGGCAGGGCGGCGGGGGCGGCGGGGCGAGCTTCCGGCTGATCAACGCGGCCAGCGGGCTGGCGCTCGGCATCCAGAACATGTCGACCGCCGACGGCGGCCTGGCGCTGCAGTGGACCGACAACGGCACCGCCGACCACGACTGGGTGCCGGTCGTGGACGGCAACGCCCTGCGGTTCCGCAACGTCAACAGCGGCAAGGTGCTGGGCGTCGAGAACATGTCGACGGCCGACAACGCCCGGATCCTGCAGTGGGGCGACACCGGCACCGCCGACCACCGGTGGACGGTCGCCGACGCCGGCGACGGCTCGGTCAGGATCCGCAACGCCAACAGCTCGAAGGTGCTGGGCATCCTGAACGGCTCGACCGCCAACGGCGCCCAGGCGGTCCAGGACCCCGACAACGGCTCGGCCGACAACCGGTGGCGGTTCGTGCCCAACGGCGCGCGCCGCGTCCAGAACGTGGCGACCGGCATGGTGCTCGGGGTCACCGGCATGTCCACCGCCGACGGCGCGCTCGTCGTCCAGTGGGGCGACACCGGCACCGCCGACCACCTCTGGACGGCCGTCGTCGACACCGGCGGTTACCTGCGCCTGCGCAACTCCCACAGCCAGAAGGTGCTGGGGGTGGAGAACGCCGCCACCGCGGCGGGTTCCCGGGTCCTGCAGTGGGCCGACAACGGCACCGCCGACCACCGCTGGCGGCTGCGCTACGGGAGCGACGCCGCCTTCCGCGTCCAGTGCGCCAACGGCGGCCGGGTCCTCGGTCTGGCCGGGATCGCGCAGGGCGCGCAGATCGTGCTCGCCGACGACAACGGTTCGAACGACAACCTCTGGAGGTTCCTGTGAGACGTGTGCTCGCGGTTCTCTCAGCCCTGCTCCTGGTGGGCGTGTATCTCACGGCCCAGTCCGCGAACGCGGCGACCGTCGACACCAACGCCTGGTACGTCCTGGTCAACCGCACCAGCGGCAAGGCCCTGGACGTCTACAACCTCTCCACGGCCGACGGCGGCCGGATCACCCAGTGGACGCGTAACAACGGCAACCAGCAGCAGTGGCAGTTCGTCGATTCGGGCGGCGGCTACTACCGCGTCAAGTCCCGCCACTCGGGCAAGGTGCTGGACGTCAGCGGCTTCTCCACCGCCAACGGCGGCGCCGTCGTCCAATGGGCCGACCTCAACGGCACCAACCAGCAGTGGCGCCTGGCCGACTCGTCGGACGGCCACGTGCGCCTGATCAACCGCAACAGCAACAAGGCCCTCGAAGTACAGAACGCCTCCACCGCAGACGGCGCCAACATCGTCCAGTACGACGACTGGGGCGGCGCCAACCAGCAGTGGCAGTTCGTCCAGGTCGGCGGAACGAACCCGACGCCGACCCCGACGCCCGGTGGCGACTACACCAACCCGGTGGTCTGGCAGGACTTCGCCGACGGCGACATCATCCGGGTCGGCGACGCCTACTACTACTCGGCCTCGACGATGCACTACTCCCCCGGCGCGCCGATCCTGCGCTCCTACAACCTGGTCGACTGGGAGTACGCGGGCCACTCGGTGCCCCGGCTCGACTTCGGCTCGGGCGCCTACGACCTCAACGGCGGCCGGGCCTACGTGAAGGGCATCTGGGCCTCGACGCTGAACCACCGGGCGAGCAACAACACGTTCTACTGGATGGGCTGCGTCGAGTTCAACCGCACCTACGTCTACACCGCCTCCGCCGTGGACGGGAGCTGGACCAAGCGCTCCCAGATCAACAACTGCTACTACGACGCCGGCCTGCTCGTCGACGACAACGACACCATGTACGTCGCGTACGGCAACGGCACCATCAGCGTCGCCCAGCTCTCGGCCGACGGGCTCAGCCAGGTGCGGGCCCAGCAGGTGTTCCAGACGCCCTCCAGCGTCGGCACCCTTGAGGGCGCCCGCTTCTACAAGCGCGACGGCTACTACTACATCTGGCTCACCCGCCCGGCCAACGGCCAGTACGTCCTGCGCTCCACCAGCCCGTTCGGCCCGTACGAGATGCGCCAGGTCCTGCTGAACATGCCCGGGCCGATCTCCGGCGGCGGCGTGCCGCACCAGGGCGGCCTGGTCCGGACGCAGAACGGCGCCTGGTACTACATGTCGTTCGTCGACGCCTACCCCGGCGGCCGGGTCCCGGCGCTGGCGCCGATCAACTGGAGCGCCGACGGCTGGCCGACCGTCCAGACGGTCAACGGCGGCTGGGGCGTCAACTACCCGAAGCCGAACATCCAGACCTCCAGGACCGTCGCGTCGATGATCGGCCCGGACACGTTCACCTCGAGCGCCCTCGGCCACCGGTGGGAGTGGAACCACAACCCCGACACCAGCCGCTTCTCCACCGGCAACGGCCTGCGCCTGCAGACCGCGACCGTCACCGGCGACCTCTACAACGCCCGCAACACCCTGACCCACCGCATCCAGGGCCCGTCGTCGACCGCGACGATCGAGCTCGACTACTCGGCGATGGCCAACGGCGACCGGTCCGGGCTGGCGATGCTCCGAGATCAGTCGGCGTGGATCGGCGTCAAACGCGACAACGGCGTCAACCGGGTCGTGATGACCAACGGCCTGACCATGAACAGCGGCTGGGCCACCACGGGCACCGGCACCGAGGCGGCGAGCGCGAACATCTCGGGCGGCAAGGTCTGGTTGCGGGCGAACGCCGACATCCGGCCGGGTTCCGGCAGGCAGGCCCGGTTCTCCTACAGCACCGACGGCGTGAACTTCACCACGCTCGGACCGGCCTTCACGTTGAACAACGCCTGGCAGTTCTTCATGGGCTACCGCTTCGGCATCTTCAACTACGCCTCCCAGTCACTGGGCGGAGCGGTGACCGTGAACCGGTTCGACCTCACCACACCGTAAAACCGAAGGGTATTGCCTGATGAACCCCCCAAATCACTCATCTCGGTCTTCCGGCCGCACCCGGCTACGGAGATTCCTGTCCATCCTGAGCGCCGGTGTGGTCGCCGTCGGCGTGTCGGCGGCGATCTCCGCTCCGGCGGACGCCGCCGCCACGCTGGGCGCGTCGGCGGCCGAGAGAGGCGGCCGCTACTTCGGCGCCGCCGTCGCCGCCGGCCGGCTCGGCGACTCCACCTACGTCGGCATCCTGAACCGCGAGTTCAACTCGGTCACCGCCGAGAACGAGATGAAGTGGAGCTCCACCGAGCCCCAGCGGGGCAGCTTCGACTACACCGGCGCCAACCGGATCGTGAACCACGCCCTGGGACAGGGCATGAAGGTCCGCGGCCACACCCTGCTCTGGCACGGCCAGCAGCCCGGCTGGGCCCAGGGCCTGTCCGGTTCCGACCTGCGCAACGCCGCGATCAACCACGTCACCCAGGTCGCCACCTACTTCCGCGGCAAGATCCACTCCTGGGACGTCGTGAACGAGGCGTTCGCCGACGGCGGCTCCGGCGGCCGGCGCGACTCCAACCTCCAGCGGACCGGCAACGACTGGATCGAGGTCGCCTTCCGCACCGCGCGGGCCGCCGACCCGGGCGCCAAGCTCTGCTACAACGACTACAACACCGACGGGATCAACGCCAAGAGCACCGGCATTTACAACATGGTGCGCGACTTCAAGTCGCGCGGCGTGCCGATCGACTGCGTGGGCTTCCAGTCCCATCTGGGCGGCTCCGTCTCCGGCGACTACCAGGCCAACCTCCAGCGCTTCGCCGACCTCGGCGTCGACGTGCAGATCACCGAGCTCGACGTGGCCCAGGGGTCCAACCAGGCCAACGTCTACGCCACCGTGACCCGGGCGTGCCTGGCGGTGTCCCGGTGCACCGGCATCACCGTCTGGGGCATCCGCGACAGCGACTCCTGGCGCACCGGGGAGAACCCGCTGCTGTTCGACTCCTCCGGCAACAAGAAGGCCGCCTACACCAGCACGCTCAACGCCCTCAACGGCGGTTCCACCAACCCGACCCCGACCCCGACGCCGACCTCCGGCGGGCAGGTCGACACCAACGCCTGGTACGTCCTGGTCAACCGCACCAGCGGCAAGGCCCTGGACGTCTACAACCTCTCCACGGCCGACGGCGGCCGCATCACCCAGTGGGCCCGCAACAACGGCACCAACCAGCAGTGGCAGTTCGTCGACTCCGGCGGCGGCCACTACCGCGTCAAGTCCCGCCTGTCCGGCAAGGTCCTGGACGTCAGCGGCTTCTCCACCGCCAACGGCGGCGCCGTCGTCCAATGGGCCGACCTCAACGGCACCAACCAGCAGTGGCGCCTGGCGAACTCCGACGGCGGTTACCTCCGCCTGATCAACCGCAACAGCAACAAGGCCCTGGAGGTGCAGGGCGCCTCCACCGCCGACGGCGCCAACATCGTCCAGTACGACGACTGGGGCGGCGCCAACCAGCAGTGGCAGCTCTCCCGTGTCGGCTGACCGGTTCTCGAACAAGGAGCACATCTTGGAAATCACGCACACCCGGCGCCCGCGCCGGAACACGGTGGCGATCATCGCGGCCGTGACCACGCTCATGGCCGGTCTCCTGGTCGCGCTGGGCTCGACGAACACCGCGAACGCGGCGACCGTCGACACCAACGCCTGGTACGTCCTGGTCAACCGCACCAGCGGCAAGGCCCTGGACGTCTACAACCTGGCCACCAACGACGGCGCCCGCATCACCCAGTGGGCCCGCAACAACGGCAACCAGCAGCAGTGGCAGTTCGTCGACTCCGGCGGCGGCTACTACCGCGTCAAGTCCCGTCTGTCCGGCAAGGTCCTGGACGTCAGCGGCTTCTCCACCGCCAACGGCGGCGCCGTCGTCCAGTGGAGCGACCTCAACGGCACCAACCAGCAGTGGCGCCTGGCCGACTCCGACAGCGGCTACGTCCGCCTGATCAACCGCAACAGCAACAAGGCCCTCGAAGTGCAGGGCGCCTCCACCGCAGACGGCGCCAACATCGTCCAGTACGACGACTGGGGCGGCGCCAACCAGCAGTGGCAGTTCGTCCAGGTCGGCGGCACGAACCCGACGCCGACCCCGACGCCGACCGGTACGTGCAACCTTCCCTCGACCTACCGCTGGAGCTCGACCGGCGTGCTGGCCAACCCCAGGTCGGGATGGGTCTCGCTCAAGGACTTCACCGTCGCCCCCTACAACGGCAGGCAACTCGTCTACGCCACCACCCACGACTACGGCACCAGCTGGGGCTCGATGAACTTCAGCCTGTTCACCAACTGGTCGGAGATGGCCTCGGCCGGCCAGAACGCCATGTCCTCCGGCACGGTGGCACCTTCGCTGTTCTACTTCGCCCCGAGGAACATCTGGGTGCTCGCCTACCAGTGGGGCGGGCCCGCCTTCTCCTACCGCACCTCCAGCGACCCCACCAACCCCAACGGCTGGTCATCCCCCCAGACCCTCTTCTCCGGCAGCATCTCCGGATCGGGAACCGGACCCATCGACCAGGCCGTCATCGGCGACAGCTCGAACATGTACCTGTTCTTCGCCGGTGACAACGGCAAGATCTACCGGGCCGGCATGCCCATCGGCAACTTCCCCGGCAGCTTCGGCTCCACCTCGACGGTGGTCATGAGCGACACGACGAACAACCTCTTCGAAGCGGTCCAGGTCTACAAGCTGGCAAACCAGAACCGCTACCTCATGATCGTCGAAGCCATCGGCTCCCAGGGCCGCTACTTCCGCTCCTTCACCGCCACCAACCTCAACGGTTCGTGGACCCCGAACGCCACCACCGAGAGCAACCCCTTCGCCGGCAAGGCCAACAGCGGCGCCACCTGGACCAACGACATCAGCCACGGCGAGCTGCTGCGCACCAACGCCGACCAGACCATGACCGTCGACCCCTGCAACCTCCAGCTCCTCTACCAAGGACGCAACCCCAACTCCAACGGCGTCGACTACGGCCTCCTGCCCTACCGCCCCGGCCTGCTGACACTGCAGCGCTGACGGAGTGAGAGCCGGCCCGGCCCGGCTCCCCCCGCTGATCACCCCCTGAACCGGCCCCGGACGTGGCGAGCACTTCGGCCCGCCACCTCCGGGGCCGCCGGCACCCCCCGCCGATCATCCACCTGAGGGAGACGACAGGTGAGACCCGTACCTCGCACGGCCAGGAGGGGAACCCGCCACCCCGCGGGCGCCGACGGCCTCCACATCGACGACGCCTCCTTCCGGTGACAGGAGTCGCGCCGTGCCGGGACACCGATCACCACTGACCGCGACCACGATCGCCGCCTCCGGCACCGCGGCCACGACGGCCGGACGCGGCAGGACGCGGCAGGACGATTCCGGCCCGCTCTCCGGCCGGGTGACCACCGGTCCCGCGGTGCGGTGATCCCGCGGGCCCGATCCCCATCCCCCGATCCCCGTCCACCGAGGAGCGATGTCCATGAGAAGGAACCGAACGCGCGCGCTGATGGCCGCCGCGGTGCTGGCCATGGTGGCGGTCACCCCCGCCACCCAGGCGCAGGCACTGGAGAACGGCGTGGGCCGCACCCCGCCGATGGGGTGGAACACCTGGAACACCTTCGGCTGCAACATCAACGAGACCCTGATCAAGCAGACGGCCGACGCCATGGTCGGCAACGGCATGCGCGACCTGGGATACCAGTACGTCGTCGTCGACGACTGCTGGATGAACCCCACCCGCGACTCCGCCGGGAACCTCCAGCCCAACCTGTCGCGGTTCCCGAGCGGCATGAAGGCGCTCGGCGACTACCTGCACGCCAGAGGGCTGAAGTTCGGCATCTACCAGGCCCCCCTGGACAAGACCTGCGCCCAGTACTTCGGCTCCTACCCCGGCGCGACCGGCAGCCTCAACCACGAGGTCCAGGACGCCCGGCAGTTCGCCGCCTGGGGCGTCGACTACCTGAAGCACGACTGGTGCTCCCCCACCGGCACCATCGACGACCAGGTGCGCGTCTTCGCCAAGATGCGCGACGCCCTGGCGGCCACCGGGCGGCCGATCCTCTACAGCATCAACCCCAACAGCATCCACGAGAAGACCGGCCCGCAACGCGACTGGGGTGACGTCGCCAACATCTGGCGTACGACCGAGGACATCACCAACGCCTGGAACACCGGCCAGACCAACGGCTACCCGATGGGCATCCAGAACATCGTCGACGTCACCGTGCCGCTGGCGGGCTACGCCAGGCCGGGGGCGTTCAACGACCCGGACATGATGGAGGTCGGCCGGGGCGGCATGAACGACACCGAGATGCGCAGCCACTTCGCCCTCTGGGCGATGATGGCCTCCCCTCTCATCGCCGGCAACGACGTGCGGAACATGGACGCGGCGACGCAGACGATCATGAAGAACCAGAACCTGATCGCCATCAACCAGGACACGCTCGGCCTCCAGGCCACCCAGGTCGGCAACGACGGCACCCGCCGCGTCCTGGCCAAGCGGCTGAGCAACGGCGACGTCGCGGTCGCCCTGTTCAACCAGGGCGGCGCCACCACCACGATCGGCACCACCGCGTCCGCCATCGGCCTGTCCGGCGGCTCCTTCGGCCTGCGCGAGGCCTGGAGCAACGCCGTCACCTCGACCACCGGAAACATCTCGGCGAGCGTGCCGGCGCACGGCACCGTCGTGTACCGGGTCAGCGGCGGCACCCCCAACCCGGCGACCGCGATCCGGGGCGCGGGGTCGAACCGGTGCCTGGACGTGACCGGCGCCTCCCAGACCAACGGCACCCCGGTGGTGCTCTGGGACTGCAACGGCCAGAACAACCAGCGGTGGACCTCCACGGCCGCCGGTGAGCTGCGGGTCTACGGCGGCAAGTGCCTGGACGTCAACGACAACGGCACCGCCGACGGCACCGGCGTCATCATCTGGGACTGCAACGGCCAGAACAACCAGAAGTGGCGCCTCAACACCGACGGCACCATCACCGCCCTCGGCGCGAACAAATGCCTGGACGCCGCCGGCAACGCCACGGCCAACAACACCAGAATCCAGATCTGGACCTGCACCGGCGGCGCCAACCAGCGCTGGAACCGCGCCTGACCACGACGCGCCCACGATCTGGTTCCTCGTCCCGCGTGAACCGCCGGAGCCCGCTCACCGCCGACAAGCCGGTAATCGGCCCCGGGACACGGCGGTGGGCACCGGCGGTTCGCGTGGCCTCTCAACCGGCGCGGCGGGAGCGGGCCAGGGCCAGCCCGCCGAGGGCCGTGCCCGCCACCCCCACCACCAGGGCCGCGAAGCCTCCGACTATCCCGTAACCGGTGCCGGGGCCACCGTCGGCGGCGGCCACGACCAGCCCGCCGATGACCACGCCGACCAGCCCCGCCACCAGGGCCACGACGGCCCCCCTCCTCCCGGAGCCGAAGACGGAGCCGGAGCCAGGGCCGGAGCCGGAGCCAGCGCCAGGGCCAGAGCCAGCGCCAGCGCCAGGGCCGGGGCCGGGGCCGGGGCCGATCCGGCCGGTGGAGCGGGCCAGGGCCAGCCCGCCGGCGACCACGCCGACCAGCCCCGCCAGCACGGCCACCATGGACCAGACACGCCCGGCGGTCAGGGTGTAGGAACCGACGGGGGCCAGCTGGAGCGAGACGTGCGCGGCCGCCGGCACGGCGAGCCGGAAGGCTCCGCTCAGGGCGGCTCCGGCCACGGCGGACACATATCGGACTGACATGAGGAGCTCCTTTTCCTACGACCGGCTGCCACGACTTCTCCCGCGGTTCCCGCGATCGGACGTCGCCTGATCATGTCCGCCGGAACCGCCGCCGGTCGTCCACCGGGCGCGGACACCTCGCGCTGCCACCGATGCCGCAATCGGCTGCCGCGGGCGCCGCAGGAACCGCGGAGGTACCGCGTACGCGGTAGCCGGACGGTCATCCGCGCGCAGGAGTCGCCCGCGCGGGCATCCGGCTAGGGTGCGCGCATGGGTACAGGACGGGCCGATGTCCGGGACTGGGCGATCGCCGCCGGCGTCGCGGCGACGCTGCTGGTCACCGCGTCGTCCGGGCGGCACTCCGCCGCGGACCTCGCCCCGCTCGGCTACGCGCTGCTGGCGGCCGGCGGCCTGGCGCTGGCCGCGCGCCGCCGGGCCCCGGTCCTCGTCCTGGCCGTCACCGGGCTGTGCGCGGTGGGTTACCAGGCCGCCGGTTTCGACGTGCCCGCCGTCGCGTACCTGTTCGCCGTGTACGCGGCCGTACGGGCGGGACACCGCGCCGTCACGGTGGCGGCGAGCGTGGGCATGCTGGCCGCTCTCCCCCTCGCGGCCCTGGTCTCGGGCCCGCACGGCCTGGGCGAGGCGCTCGCGCAGGCCCGGGGCGCCCTCGAACTGGCCTGGCTGGTCGCGGCCGGTGCCGCGGGCGAGGCGCTGCGGCAGGCCGAGCGACGGGCGGAGGAGGCCGAGCGCACCCGGGAGGAGACCGCGCGGCACCGCGCCGACGAGGAGCGGCTGCACATCGCGCGGGAGCTGCACGATTCGCTCACCCACCAGATCTCGATCATCAAGGTGCAGGCCGAGGTCGCCGTCCACGTGGCCCGCAGGCGTGGCGAACGGGTGCCGGAGGCCCTGCTCGCGATCCAGGCGGCCGGACGTGAAGCGACCCGGGAGCTGCGCGCCACCCTGCAGGCGTTGCGCGACGACGACACGACCCCGCCGCGCGGGCTCGATCACATCCCGGAACTGCTGGAACGGGCCCGCGCCATCGGCCTGGACGCGACGCTGACGGTCGAAGGGCAGCGGCACGACGTGCCGGCCGCGGTGAGCCGGACCGTCTACCGGATCGTCCAGGAGTCGCTCACCAACATCTCCAGGCACGCCGCCGCCGCCACCGCGTCGGTCCGGATCGGCTACCGTCCGGACGGCCTCGAGATACGCGTCGACGACGACGGCGAGGCCACACCGGACGCCGCGCCGGTGCCCGGCGTCGGCCTTCTCGGGATGCGCGAACGGGTCACCGCCCTCGGTGGCCGCCTGCGCGCCGAGCCGCGCCGCGAGGGAGGCTTCACCGTGCGGGCCGAACTCCCCGTGGACCGGACGTCGTGATCCGTGTCCTGCTGGTCGACGACCAGCCGCTCCTGCGCAGCGGATTCCGCGCGCTCCTCGACCTCGAGGACGACATCGAGGTGGTGGCCGAGGCCGGCGACGGGATGGAGGGCCTCGCCCTGGTCAGGGAACACCTGCCCGACGTCGCCCTCGTCGACGTCCAGATGCCGGTCGTCGACGGCATCGAGACGACCCGGCGCATCGCCGCGGACCCGGCCCTGGCCGGGGTGCACGTCGTCATCCTGACCAACTACGGCCTCGACGAGTACGTCTTCGACGCCCTGCGCGCGGGCGCGGCCGGATTCCTCGTCAAGGACATCGTGCCCGAGGACTTCCTGCACGCCGTACGCGTCGCCGCGCGTGGCGACGCCCTGCTCGCCCCGTCGATCACCCGCAGGCTCATCGGCAGGTACGTCGCCCAGCCACTCGGCACCGGAACCGGCACCGGGCTGAAGGAACTGACCAACCGCGAACGCGAGGCCGTCACCCTGGTCGCCCAGGGCCTGTCCAACGACCAGATCGCCGACCGCATGGTGATCAGCCCCCTGACCGCGAAAACCCACATCAACCGGGCCATGACCAAGCTCCACGCCCGCGACCGCGCCCAGCTCGTGATCCTCGCCTACGAATCCGGCCTGGTGGTCCCGCGCACCTCCTGACGTCTCCCCTCGCCCCCCTCGCTCCCCTCACCACCCCGCGCCGCACCCGGCGAGCCCGAGGCGTCGAACCGGAGTAGCGCCAGGTGGTCCCGGGCGGTCCCGGAAGTCCGAAAACCCGAGGGGCCGGGGGCCAGGGGGCTGGGGGGCCGGGGTGGCCGGACGACGTGTCCGGTCAGACGAAGGACTCGGGGCCGAAGCGGCCCCACGCCACGAAACCGGCGAGGGCGAGGTAGAGCAGGTTCCCCGCGATCGCCGTGAGCTCGTTACGGCGGAAGTGCGTGACCATCGCGCCGATCATCAGCGCCACCAGGCCCACCGCGGCCAGCGGCACCAGGACCGGCGCGACGCCGAGCGCGGCGGGCAGGATCAGGCCCGCCGCGGCCAGGACCTCGAGAACCCCGATGGCCTTGACGGCGCCGGAGCCGACGTCCTGGGCCCACCCCTGGCCGGGGAGGGCGGCGAGCCTCTCCTTGGACAGGATCAGCTTGGCGGCACCGGAGGCCAGGAAGACGAGGGCCAGCAGTCCGGCGATGATCCACAGGGTGAGGTTCATAGGGTTTCTCCTCGCAGAGATGGGGGTGGCTCGGATTCGAGGACGAAGCGGCGACCGGGTCCCGCGCGAGAACGGGCGGGCCCGTCGGCCGGATGGTGTTCGTCTCAGCGGTCCGACGACACAGCCCCCCGGAATGTGAGGCGGCGCGTCGGCCCCGTGGTCCGGCGCGCTGTCTCGTCCATCCGGCGAGGGCGGATGGACGACGTTCCGGCGACGAGGGGCGCGGGCCCGTTCTCAGCGGCGGCGGGTCCGGGGCGGGCTCGGCCGCTCGGGGGGCAGCACCTCGACGGAGGTCTTGCGGATGTGGTCGTAGACCAGCGAGGTCCGTACGTCGGCGATGTTGCGGTGCCGGGAGACGTGGTCGAGGACGAAGTCGCGCAGGTGTCCGGTGTCGCGCACGGCCACCTGGACGATGAAGTCGTCGCCGCCGGACACCACGAAGATCGCGAGGGTCTCGGGGAGCGCGGCGACGTGGTCGCGGAAGCCCTCGACCACGTCCCTGATCTTCGGGTGCAGCCGGACGTGGATGAGCGCCTGGACCGGGCGGCCGATGGCGGCGAGGTTGACCTCGGCGTGGAAGCCCTCGATCACCTCCCTGCCCCGCAGGGACCGGACCCGCTCCAGGCAGGTCGAGGGCGCGATGCCGAGCCGCTCGGCCAGCTCGCGGTTGGTCTGGCGGCCGTCGCGCTGGAGCTCGGCGAGGATGGCCGTATCAAGTTCGTCCACGCACACATTCTCCCAGAGATCCCCGAACTTTCTTCGGAACGACCAGGATTGAGTTGTGATTCCTGCATTCCGGATGCGAATGTCCTCTCAGAAATTCGGAGAGAGGAACGCCGATGACCATGACGGCCGACTGGATCGACACCCTGGACCGCCGGACCGACCTGCCCACCCGGCGGCTTCCGGTGAAATGGGTGATCGTGATCGACCACGACCTGCCCCGGGGCCTGCAGGCCAACGCCGCCGCCTGCCTGGCCGCGTCCGTGGGCAACGCCGTGCCCGCGATCCTGGGCTCGGCGGGCACCGACGCCTCGGGCCACACCCACGCCGGGCTGCCCTGGACCGGGTGCACGGTGCTGGCCGCGCCCGCCGACGTCGTCCGCCGGATCAGGAACGAGGCCGCGGAGGAGGCGGCGGCGACGGGGCTGGTCGTCGCCGACATGGCGGCCATCGCGCAGCGGACCAACGTCTACGACGAGTATCTGGCCGGGCTGGCCCGCGCGGGTGACGAGGAGCTCTCCTACTACGCGGTGAGCCTGCTGGGCCCGCGCCGGACCGTGGAGCGCCTCACGGCCAAGCTCCCACTGCTGCGCTAACGCGGCGGGAAAGCGGGGGAAGCGGGGAAGCGGTCAGGTGACGGGGAGCCTCGGCATGCTGTCGATCAGGCGCCGGGTGTAGGGGTGGGCCGGGGAACCGAGCACGGTGGCGGTGTCGCCCTGCTCCACGATCCGGCCGCGTTCGAGGACCGCCGTGTGGTCGCAGAGCATCGCGACCACGGCGAGGTCGTGGGAGACCATCACGACGGTCAGCCCGTGGCTCTCGCGCAGCTCGGCCAGCAGGTCGATGACCCGTACGCGCGTGGAGACGTCCAGGGCGCTGACGGGTTCGTCGGCGAGCAGGACCCGGGGCTCGCACACGATGGCCCGCGCGATGGCGATCCGCTGGCGCTGCCCGCCGGAGAACTCGTGCGGGTAGCGGCGCGCGGCGTCGGCCGGCAGCCCGACGGCCTCGAGCGCGGCGGCGACGCGCAGGTCGGCGGCCGAGGAGTTCCACCGCGCCGCCGGTACCAGGCCGAGCGAGCGGAGCGGCTCGGCGACGATCCTGCTCACCCGCTGCCGTGGGTCGAGCGAGGAGTACGGGTCCTGGAACACGGTCTGCACGCCGCGGCGGAACGCGCGCATCCGCCCGCGGTCGCGCGGCGAGAGCGGCGTCCCGTCGAAGAGGATCCTTCCGGCGGTGGGCACGGCCAGGCCGAGCAGCAGGCGCAGCAGCGTCGTCTTGCCCGCCCCCGACTCCCCGACCAGGGCCGTGCTGCGCCCTGGCAGTACCTGGAAGGAGACGTCGGAGAGCACCGGGGCCGACGCGCCGCGGTAGGTGAAACCCACCTCGCGCGCCTCCAGGATGGGCTGGTCCGAGGTGGACTGGTTCGGGGTGGGCCGGTCCGGGGTGGGCCGGTCCGAGGTGGACCGGGCCGGGGCGGGCTGGTCCGAGGTGGGCCCGTCCTGGGTGGACTGGTCCGGGGTGGGCTGGTCCGAGGTGGACTGGTCCGGGGTGGGCCGGGTCAACGGTTCGTCCAATCCAGTGCGCTGTCGAGGTGCCGGGCGCCCGCCACCAGCGACCGGGTGTACGGGTGGCGCGGCGCGTCCACGATCTCCCTGACGGTTCCCGACTCGACGGCCTCGCCGTCCTTGAGGACGAGGACGCGGTCGGTGATCCCGGAGACGACCGCGAGGTCGTGGCCGATGAACAGCAGGGCCATGCCCCGGGCGGTGACCAACCCGCCGAGCAGGGCGAGCACCTCCGCCTGCACCGTCACGTCGAGGGCCGTGGTCGGCTCGTCGGCGATGAGCAGCGCGGGCTCGCAGGCCAGGGCCATCGCGATGGCGACGCGCTGGCGCTGGCCGCCGGAGATCTCGTGCGGGTACGCCCGCGCCACCCGGCCGGGTTCGGCGATCCGGACCTCCTGGAGCGCGGCGGCCACGGCGGCGCGCAGGGCGGCCCCGCGCAGCCTCCGCCTGCGCCTGATGGGCTCGGCGAGCTGGCGGCCGACCCTCATGAGCGGGTCGAGTGCCGTCAGGGGCTCCTGGAAGACGACCGACACCGCCCGGCCGCGCAGCCCGTTCAGGCGCCGCTCGGGGGCGCCGACGACCTCGGACGGGCCCGTTCCCGGCGCGTCCAGCACGACGCTGCCGGACGCGGTCATGCCGGACGGCAGCAGGCCCATCACCGCGAGGGCGGTGAGCGACTTGCCGGACCCGGACTCGCCGATCAGGCCGAGCCGCTCCCCCGGGCCGATCGTGAAGGACAGGTCCCTGACGAGGTCGCGGCCTCCGGCGGAGCGCACGCGCAGTCCCGTGACGT
Organism: Streptosporangium sp. NPDC002524; assembly: GCF_040295985.1. Taxonomy (NCBI): domain Bacteria; kingdom Bacillati; phylum Actinomycetota; class Actinomycetes; order Streptosporangiales; family Streptosporangiaceae; genus Streptosporangium; species Streptosporangium sp. NPDC002524. The sequence goes on from NZ_JBEOWK010000001.1 coordinate 129,981, forward strand.
CGAGCAGGCTCATCGCGTCCTCCTCCGGGTCGGGTCGGCCACGTCCCTGAGGCCGTCGGCGATCAGGTTCACCCCGATGACGAGCACGACCAGCAGCACGCCGGGGGCGACGGCCCCGACCGGCGCGGTGAGGACGGTCGCCTGGGCCTCCTGCAGCATGCGCCCCCAGGAGGCGTTCGGCGGGGGCGGGCCGAGTCCCAGGTAGGACAGCGACGCCTCGGCCAGCACGGCGAGCCCGAGCTGGAGCGCGAGGTTGACCAGCAGCGTCGGCCAGATGTTGGGCAGGACGTGCTCGGTCACCACGCGCGGCCAGGAGGTCCCGGACGTGCGCGAGGCCGTGACGAAGTCCTGGGCCAGCACGCGCTTGACGAGCACCCGGGTCAGCCTCGCCACGATCGCGGACATGCCCAGCCCGATCGCCAGGATCGCCGAGCCGAGCGAGGCCGAGCGCACCGCGACGATGAGCATGGCCAGGAGCAGGGTGGGGAAGGCGATGAGGATGTCGAGCAGCGCCGAGACCGTGTCGTCGAGCCACCGGGTGGCGAACCCGGCCGCGAGACCGGCGAGCAGGCCGAGGACCCCGCCGAGCAGGACCGACCCGGCCCCGACCGTCAGCGCGATCCGGGCGCCGATCATCAGCTGGGTGAGCAGGTCCCGGCCGAGCTTGTCGGTGCCCAGGAGGTGCTCGGCCCCCGGGGGCATGAGCCGGTCCCCCGAGGTGTCGTCCGGGGCGTACGGGAGCCACAGGAGGGAGAGGGCCGCGACGGCGACGACCAGTCCGGCGAGCACGCATCCGGCCACGAGCGTCGCGGACCACCGCGACCGGGCGGGGGCGTCCGCTGCGGGGGCCTCGGGGACGGGGGCTTTCGGCGAGGAGGCCGCGACCCTCATCGCGGGCCTCATCGCGGGCCTCCGGAGACGGTGCCGCGCAGCCGGGGGTCGATGAGCCGCTGGGCGAGGTCGGCGGCGAAACCGATCAGCAGGACCGCGAAGGTGCTGACGAACAGGATGCCCTGGATCACCGGGTAGTCGTGCTGGGCGATCCCCTTGACCAGCATGCCGCCGAGACCAGGGAGGGCGAACACGCTCTCGACGACGACGGCCCCGAGGAAGGTCGTGGCGAGCTCGATCCCGAGGATGGAGACGACGGGCACGGCCGCGTTGCGCAGGCCGTGCCGCCACATCGCCCCGGTGAAGGAGGAGCCGAGCGCCCTGAAGGTCCGCAGGTGGTCGCTGCCGAGCACGTCCAGGGTGGCGGAGCGGACGTAGCGGATCAGCGAGGCCGACATGACGAGGGCGATCGTGACGACGGGCAGCGCCAGCGAGGTGAGGGCCGCGACCGGGTCCGCCCAGTCGTCCCTCGGGAAGCCACCGGCGGGGAACACCCTCAGCTTGAGCGCGAACACCGTGACCAGCAGCATCCCCACCCAGAAGGCCGGGACCGCGATGCCCAGCTGGGAGAGCCCGCTGAGCAGGGACCCGTACCAGGTGCCCGCGCGGTGGGCGGCGACGAAGCCGACCGGCACGGCGACGGCCACCGCGAGCAGGAAGGACAGCAGGGTCAGCGGGACGGTGACGACCAGGCGGGAGGCGATCTCCGGGCCGACCGGCAGGGTGCTGATGAACGACTCGCCCAGGTCGAGGGTGACGATCTGGCCGAGCCAGGTGGCGAACTGCTCGGGCAGCGGCCGGTCGGAGCCGATCTGGTGGCGGGCGGCCTCGATCTGCTCGGGGGTGGCCCCGGCCGACAGCAGCGCGTTGGCGGGGTCGCCGGGCAGCAGGCGCAGCAGCAGGAACAGCACGACGCAGGCCAGGAGGAACGAGACGAGGAGGAACGCCGCCCGCCGCAGCAGGTACGTGGTCACGGGAGGCCACCGGGCAGCGGGCGAGCGGTCACGGAGGGCCGGGCGGCGCACGTGACGCCGGGGGACCGGCCGGTGCGCGCCGGAACCCGGCCCGCCGCGCGAGGCGGCGGGCCGGGCCGGTGGGGTGTGGTGCCGGGCCAACGGGGTGCGGTGCCGGGCCGGTGGGCTGTGGTATCGGGCCGGTGGGCTGTGGTATCGGGCCGGTGGGATGCGGTACCGGGCCGGTGGGATGCGGTACCGGGCCGGTGGGGTGCGATGCCGGGCCAACGGAGTGCGGTGCCGGGCCGGTGGGGTGCGATGCCGGGCCGAGGGGAGGCGGTGCCGGGCATCAGCTCTTCTTGATGCCGTAGGCGTGGAACTGCGAGTTGAGGCCGTTGACCGGGTAGCCCGACAGCGACGACGAGGCCACCACGATCTGCGGGTAGAGGTAGAGCCAGTCGCTGGCGGCGTCCTCGGCGATCAGCCGGTTCGCCCGCTTGAGCAGCTCGGCCTGCTTCTCGACGGTGTCGGACCTCTCCGCGTCGTTGACCAGTTTGGTCACCTCGGGGTTGTCGTAGCCCCAGTAGAAGTCGGGGTTGCCGTACCAGACGACGTCGCGGTCGTTGACGTGCTCCTGCAGCGTGGCGGTGAAGTCGCGGTTCTTGAACACCTTGGTGTACCACTCGTCGGCGGTGATGACGTTGATCGTCACGTTGACGCCGATCTTGGCCAGCTCGCCCTTGATGAACGTGGCCGCGGTGGGGTGCGGGTCGTAGTTCGGGGTGTCGAGCGTGAAGTCGAACCCGTTCGGGAGACCCGCCTCGGCGAGCTGCTTCTTGGCGAGCTCCACGTCGTAGGGGTCGACCGAGGTGAGGTCCTCGTACCACGGGTCGGTGGGCGGGACCATCGAGCCGATCGGCGTCCCGTAGCCGCCCCAGACGGAGTCGAGCAGCTTGCGGTCGTCGATGGCGGAACTGACGGCCTTGCGGACGAGCTTGTTGTCGAACGGCTTGGCCTTGTCGTTGAAGGCCAGCAGGAGCTTGGTCGTCGACCGGCCGTCGTTGACCTTGTAGTTCGGGTTGTTCTTGAACTGCTCCAGCGCGTCCGGGCTCTGCTCGCTGGTCACGACGTCGACGGCGTCGGTCAGCAGCGCGTTGTTGAGCGCGGTCGCCGAGGTGAAGTAGTGGAAGACCACGCCCTTGTTCGTCGGGGCGGTGCCCCAGTAGCCGTCGAACGGCGTGAGGCTCAGCGTGGAGCCGCGCTTCCACTCGCCGAGCCGGTACGGGCCGGTGCCGTCCTCGGACTTCGTCAGGTCCTTGGCCGCGTCGTTGACGATCCAGATGTAGCTGAGGTTGTAGACGAAGGAGATCGACTTCTCCTTCAGCTTCACGACGACCGTGCGGTCGTCGGGCGTCTCGATGCTCTTGACGACGGCGAAGCTGCTCTTGCGCGCCGACTGCGACTTCTCCGCGGTGACCCGCTCGATGCTGCTCTTCACGTCGGCGGAGGTGAGGGGGTCGCCCGAGTGGAAGGTGACGCCGTCGCGCAGGGTGAAGGTGTAGGTGAGGCCGTCGGAGCCGACCTCGTCGCTCTCGGCGAGCAGGTTCTCTACCTTGCCCTCGTCGGTGAGCCTGAACAGCCCCTCGTAGACGTTGCCGTTGAACGCCTCCGTCGTGCCCTGCCCGCCGCCGCCGGTGTTGTCGAGGTTCTGCGGCTCGTAGAGCGAGCCGACCTCGATCGTCGCGGCCGGGTCGAAGGCGGCCGCCGACCCCGCGGGCGCGGCGCTCCCCCCGGAGCCGGAGCCCGATCCGGAGCCGGAGTCCGGGCCGGGGCCCGAGCCGCAGCCGGCGAGGACCAGCGCGGCCGCGATCACGGCTCCGATGAACGGCGTCGTCTTCCTGTTCACTGTCTCTCCCGATGGCCGTCCGCGCCATCGGGCCGCACGGACCGCACGAGAGGTGCGGGAGCCGCTGCGGGCATGGTTTCGGACAGCTGACTTCGTCACGGCCGGCGAGGACTCGCCGGAGGGGTTTGCTGCGGTACGCCACCGGCGACGGGCTGGGAACACGTCGTCAGCGGCTTCTCAGCTAATCCTACAGAAATAGTAGGCTTTTTCCAATTTCGGACAAAAATCCGCTTTACGGACACCCTTTACCGGCGAAGCGGCTGAGGACCGGGGAGACGGCGGCCGGGGTCCTACAGCAGCGACGGGAGGGCGGCCACGGACCGCAGCAGGTGAGTGTGGCGGTGGCCGCCGAGCTCGGCCACGGTGGCCGCGCCGGTGAGGACGCCGACGACGAAGCCCGCCCCCGCGTTGCGGCCGGCGGCGAGGTCGTTCGGGGTGTCGCCGGCGACGAGGACCCGTCCGACCTCGGTGACGCGCGCCAGTTCCATGGCCCGGAAGACGAGATAGGGCGCGGGACGGCTGAGCGGGACGTCGTCGTCGGCGACGAGGCCGTCGACGGTCTCCCCCACGGTCCAGCCCAGGGCGCCGAGGATGGACTCGGCGATGTCGCGGGAGTAGCCGGTCTGCAGGACGACCTTGACGCCCGCCGCGCGCAGCTCGCCGATGGCCTCGGCGGCACCGGGGATCGCCGTCGGCGGCGTCGCGGCGTAGGCGGCGGTCAGGCGTTCGACGAACCCGGCGTAGACCTCGGCCACCGCCTCCGCGGGGGCGGAGCCGTCGAGGTCGGTGAGCAGGCCCGCGATGGCCTCGTCCTTGCTCGTGCCGGTCCAGCGGTGCAGCGCGTCGCCGGGGACGGGCCGTCCCAGGCGCGCTTCGACGGCCTCGGCCACCGCCCGGTAGACGGCGCCGCCTTCCTGCACGGTGGTGCCGGCCATGTCGAGCGCCGCGAGCTCGAAGACGGGCGGACGCTCGCGCTTGGGGGGTTTTGTGGTCACGGCCATGGGTTTCCTCCGGGGTCGAACATGTCGCGGACGACGGCGAGCCGCCGCGTCCGGGCGTTGGCGATGGTGAAGGTCGCGCGGTCGGGGCGGTACCGGTCGTCGGCGTACTCCACGGGACGGCCCTCGCCGGTCGCGGTGGTGCGGCGCTCGCGCAGCAGCGGGCCGCCCGCCTCGATCTCCAGCAGGGCGGCGTCGGCGGCGGGCGCCGAGATGGCGTCGATCGTGTGGGTGGCCGTCGCGAGATCCGCGCCCCAGGCGGTCAGGCCCGCGTAGACGGACCCGGCGTCGAGGTCGAACTGGAACAGCAGCATGCCGAGGTCGAGGACGAACGAGCTGCGCTCCAGCATGACGGGCAGGCCGTCGATCAGGCGCAGGCGCAGCACGTCCACGACGTGGTCACCCGGCTCCAGGCCGAGCGCGGCGGCCGACGCCTCGGAGGCGCCACGGCGGGCGATCTCCAGGGTGCGCTGGCCGGGACGGTGGCCCAGCTGCTCGGCCCACGCGGTGAACGACAGGAAGGTCTCGAACGGCTGGCCCATCGGCGCGCGCCGGACCACCGGCGACCGGCCCTGACGGCCCTCGATGAGACCCTCGTCGCGCAGCGCCGCCAGCGCCTGCCGGACCGTGCCCCGGGAGGTGCCGAACTCCTCGACGAGCTGGGCCTCGGACGGCAGCGGCCCGCCGACGGACAGGGTGCCCGCGACGATCCGGCCGCGCAGGGCACCGGCGATCTTGGCATGCATGGACTCCGGCGACATGGGCTGACCATACAAGTACCGGCTCGGCGAGTGTCAACCGGCTGGGATTTCCACAAATCACCAGGTGAACAGCGTATTAATTTGTCTGTACAAGTCCCCTGCCCGATTGACGGACGGCACCCTCCGGGGAGAGCCTTCTCGCCGTGACCCGCCTCTCAGCGCCGCCGATGCTCCCTGTCTCCCCGGTCCCGGAGTCGCCGGTGCTTCCCGTCTCCCAGGCCTCGGAGTCGCCGGTTCTCCCCGTTTCCCCGGCCTCGGAGCCACCGGTGTTCCCCGTCTCCCCGGTCGACCTTCTCGTGGTCGGCGCGGGCGTCGTCGGTCTCGCCCACGCCGTCGAGGCGGTCCTGCGCGGCCTGTCGGTCGTCGTCGTGGAACGCGACGCGTTCGCGGTGGGTGCCTCGGTGCGCAACTTCGGGCACATCTGCACGACCGCACAGGACGGGCTCGCGCTCACCTACGCCCTCGCGGCCCGGGAACGCTGGCTGTGGCTCGCCGGGGAGGCCGGATTCACCGCGCTGGAGTGCGGGACCGTGGTGGTCGCCCGCCGGCCGGACGAGATGGCCGTCCTGGCGGAGTTCGCCGCCGCTCGCGGGCCGGAGCAGGTGGTACTGCTGAACCGCTCAGGCGTGGCCGCGCAGCTGCCCGCGCACGACCCCGAGATCGTGGGCGGCGCCCATCTGCCCCTCGACCTGCGGGTTGACCCGAGGCGGGCGATCCCGGCCCTGGCCGCCTGGCTGGCCGCGCGGGGCGTGCCGATCCTGTGGCGGACCAACGTGCTGTCGGTCGAGCCCGGCCTGGCCCGCACCGCCCGCGGCGACGTCCGCGCCGCCCGTACCGTCATCGCGGTCGGGCACGACGTCGACCGGCTCCTGCCGGAGGTCGCCGACGACGCCGGGCTGACCCGGTGCAGCCTGCAGATGCTGCAGGTCGCCGCGCCCGGTGGCGTGCGGGTGGGGCCGGGCGTGCTGACCGGGCTCTCCCTGCTGCGCTACGCCGGGTTCGCCTCCCTCCCGGCGGCCGGGCCCGTCCGCGATCGGATCGGGCGGGAGGCGCCGGAACTCGCCGACGCCGCCGTCAACCTGATGTTCACCCAGCGCCCCGACGGCGATCTCGTCCTCGGCGACACCCATCACTACGCGCCGACCCACGAACCGTTCGACGACGAGAGGCTCGCCGAGCTCGTCCTGCGCGAAGGGGCCCGGCTGCTCGGCGTCCCCGGACTGCGCGTGCGCAAGCGCTGGCGGGGCGTGTATGCCTCGGCAGGCACCGACTTCCTCGACCGGGAGGTGGCCGGCGGCGTCCGCGTCGTCTCCGTCACCTCCGGCATCGGGATGACGACGGCCCACGGACTGGCCGCCGCCGTCCTCGACTCCCTCACCTGACCTCCCCCAGCCTCCTCTCACCTTGAGAAGGGACCTCTCACGCGCCACCGGCCTCCGCGCCGGCGTGACCCCTGAATCGGCGACTCCCCCGCGAGGCGCAGGGAAGCACGGCACGGTTCCGGGAGGGGCGTTTTCGGCGAGGGCCTTTTTGGCGAGGCCTACCGGGAAGGGGTGGCTCCGGGAGGAGCCGGTTCACAGGGGGAGGACGCCGCCGGGCTTGAGGGCTTTCATCGCGATCTGCGAGGTGAGCTTGTCCAGGCCGGGCAGGCGGCCGAGCCGCTCCAGGCAGAGCTGGCTGTAGGCGTCCATGTCGGGCACCGCCACCCGCAGCACGTAGTCGGGGCGGCCGAACATGCGCAGGCACTCCACCACGTCGTCGATCTCCATGACGGCGGCCTCGAAGGCGGTGACCGTCTCGGCGTCCTGGCCCTCCAGCTCGACGTAGGCGACGACCTGGAAGCCCCGCCCCACGGCCGCCGGGTCGATCACGGCGCGGTAGCCGGTGATCACTCCGCTCTCCTCCAGGTTGCGGACCCGGCGCAGGCACGGCGAGGGGGTGAGCCGCACCCGCTCGGCCAGCTCCAGGTTGCTCAACCGCCCCTCCACCTGCAGGAGACCGAGAATTGCGCGATCCGTCACATCCATGACATCGGATGCTAACGAGGGGCTCCGGCCTTGGAAAGATTGACATCGAATTTTGTTCTACCTGGCATAACCTTGCGGCTACGCAGGAGCGCCGACGACGGGACGAAACAATGACGATCTTCGCAGACGCCCGGGAGATCTCCCCCGACGACCGCTACCTGCTCGACGAGGGCCGGGTCTTCATGACCGGCACCCAGGCCCTGGTCAGGGTGATCATCGACCAGATGCGCGCCGACAGGGCCGCGGGCCTGCGTACCGGCACGATGGTGTCCGGCTACCCCGGCTCCCCGCTCGGCGGCTTCGACCAGGAGCTGGCCCGCTCGCGCCACCACACCGAGCCGCTCGGCGTGGTGCATCACCCCGGGCAGAACGAGGAACTCGGCGCCACCTCCGTCTGGGGCAGCCAGCTCGTGCCCTCCCTCCCCCGCCCGCGCACCTCGGGCGTGCTGGGCGTCTGGTACGGCAAGGCGCCCGGCGTCGACCGCGCGGCCGACGCGTTCCGGCACGGCAACTTCGTCGGCGCCCACCCCGAGGGCGGCCTGATCGCGCTCTGCGGCGACGACCCGACCTGCAAGTCCTCCACCCTCCCCTCGGCGACCGAGGGCACGCTCGCCACGCTGGGCATGCCGATCATCCACCCCGGCAGCGTCCAGGAGCTGCTCGACCTGGGGCGCCACGCGATCGCGGCGTCCCGGGCCAGCGGCCTGTGGGTCGCGGTGAAGGCCGTCTCCAACGTCGTGGACGGCACCGGCACCGTGGACGTCGGGCATGACCGGGTCGTCCCGGTCATGCCCGTCGTCGAGTACCAGGGCAGGCCGTACCGGCACGTGCCCGACGCCACGCTGCTCACCCCGTGGTCGCTGGAGATGGAGCGCACGCTCGTCGGCCCGCGTCTCGACCTGGCCCGCGCCTACGCCCGCGAGAACGGGCTCAACCGCGTCACCGCCGACCCCCGCGACGCCTGGCTGGGCGTCGTCGCCTCCGGGACCGCCTACTACGACGTCCGCGAGGGCTTCCGCAAGCTCGGCGTCACGCCGGAGGAGGCCGGGGTCCGCCTCCTGAAGATCGGCATGCTCTGGCCGCTGGACCCGGAGATCGTCCGGACCTTCGCCCGGGGGCTGTCGGAGATCCTCGTCGTGGAGGAGAAGGCCCCGCTGCTGGAGACCTCGGTCAAGGACATCCTGTACGGGACCGCCGACGCCCCCCGCGTACTGGGCAAGCTCGACGAGAACGGCGCGCAGCTCATCCCCCGGCACGGAGCCGTCGACGCCGACCTCGCCGCCAAGGCCATCGCCTTCCGGCTGCGCCGCCGGGGCCTGACCGGCCCGGACGGACTGACCGGCCCGAATAATTTGATCAACCTGACCAGCCCGAACGGCTTGACCGACCTGACCGGCCTGAACGGTCTCGGTGAGCAGGTGGCGAAGGGGCTCTCCGTCATCTCGCGCCCGGCGCCGCTCACGCTGCTCACCCCCAAGCGCACCCCGTTCTTCTGCTCGGGCTGCCCGCACAACCGTTCCACCGCCGTCCCCGACAACGCGCCCGTCGGCGCCGGGATCGGCTGCCACACCATGGTGGTGCTCAACCGCGAGGGCAAGGGCACGCTCACCGGCCTCACCCAGATGGGCGGCGAGGGCGCGCAGTGGATCGGCCAGGCGCCGTTCACCGACACCCCGCACATCTTCCAGAACCTCGGCGACGGCACCTTCCACCACAGCGGCTCGCTCGCGGTGCGGGCCGCGGTAGGCGCGGGCGTCAACATCACCTACAAGCTGCTCTACAACAGCGCGGTCGCGATGACCGGGGGCCAGACGATCACCCCCGCGCTGTCGGTGCCCGACCTGACCCGCTGGCTGGAGACCGAGGGGGTGCGCAGGGTCGTCGTCACCACCGACGAGCCCGAGCGCTACCGGGGGGTCAGGCTCGCGGGCATCGCCGAGGTGCGTGACAGGACGGCGCTGGAGGACGCCCAGCGCGAGCTGGCCGCGATCCCCGGCGTGACCGTGCTCATCCACGACCAGCAGTGCGCGGCCGAGAAGCGGCGGCTGCGCAAGAAGGGCGACCTGCCCGACCCCGCCAGGCGGGTGGCGATCAACCAGCGGGTCTGCGAGGGCTGCGGCGACTGCGGGCAGAAGTCCGAGTGCCTGTCCGTGCTGCCGGTGGAGACCGAGTTCGGCCGCAAGACCGAGATCCACCAGTCGTCCTGCAACAAGGACTACTCGTGCGTGGAGGGCGACTGCCCGTCCTTCCTCACCGTCCTGCCCGCCCTGCCCTCGAAGGGGAAGGCCGCCTCGAAGAGGCGCGCCCCGCTGCCCGCGCCGCCGGACATGCCCCTTCCCGAGGCCCGCACCGGGGAGACCTCGATCAGGCTGGTCGGCATCGGCGGCACCGGCGTGGTGTCGGTCGCGCAGATCCTCGGCACCGCCGCGATGCTCGACGGCAGGCGCTCGCGGGGGCTCGACCAGACCGGCCTGGCCCAGAAGGGCGGCACGGTCGTCTCCGACATCCTCATCTTCGACGGTGACGGCGACCGCTCGGCGCGGGGCGGCGTGGCCAGCGTGGACGCCTACCTGGCGCTGGACCTGATCGGCGCCACCGACCCCGCCCACCTGGCCGCCGCCGACCGCGACCGTACGGTGGCGGTGGTCTCCACCAGCCTGGCGCCGACCGGTTCGATGGTGCTCGACCCGTCCACCCACCTGACCGACGCAGGCTCGCCGATCGGCGCGCTGGAGTCGCGGACCCGGCGCGAGCTGAACGTCTATCTCGACGCCGAGGAGATGGCCCAGGCGCTGTTCGGCGACCACATGCCCGCCAACACGATCATCGTCGGGGCCGCCTGGCAGCGCGGGCTCATCCCGCTCGGCCTGGAGTCGATCGAGCGGGCCATCCGCGCGGGCGGCGGCCGGGCCGCCGAGCGGACCGTCGCCGCCTTCCACTGGGGGCGCGCGGTGGTCGCCGCCCCCGAGGCCGTGGCCGCGGCGACCCGCCCCGCCGCCCCGGCCGCGCCGCTCCCCGCCCCGGAGTCGGTACGCCTGGTCGACGCGGTCGCCGAGCCCGACACCGAGCTGCACCGGATCCTCACGGTCCGGGTGCCCGACCTCGTCGCGTACCAGAACGCGCGCTACGCCGCCCGCTACGCCGACGCGGTCCGCGCGGTCCTCGTCAGGGAGCGGGAGGTCTCCCCCGGGAGCACCGCCGTCACCGAGGCCTACGCCCGGCAGCTGCACCGGCTGATGGCGTACAAGGACGAGTACGAGGTGGCGCGCCTGCACCTCGACCCGGCCGAGCGGGCGCGGATCGTCGCCGAGTTCGGCCCCGGCGCGAGGGTCTCCTACAACCTGCACCCGCCGTTCCTGCGCGCCCTGGGCATGAGGCGCAAGCTCCGCCTCGGCGCCTGGTTCGACCCGGCCTTCCGCCTGCTGTACGGCATGCGCGTGCTGCGCGGCACCCGCCTGGACCCGTTCGGCCTGGGCGGGGTGCGCGGGACCGAGCGGGAGCTCGCGGCCGAGTACAGCCGCGACGTGCACCGCGCGCTGGACCACCTGCGCCCCGAGACCGGGGAGCGGGTCCGCGAGCTGGCCGAGCTGCCGGACGCGGTCCGCGGCTACGAGCACGTGAAGCTGCGCAACGTGGCCGCCTACCGCGCCTCCGTCAGGGCCGCCCTCGACGAGCTGACCGGCGCCTGAGATCCGTGCCCCGCTGCCCGGACGGCGAGGTCCCGACCGGGAGCGACGGGGGCGGGGGTACGGGGGCGGGGTACCGGTGCGGGTCCGGGGGCGGAGCTGGACACAGACGAGCGCGCGGAGCCTCGGAGCGTCCACCGGCGACCCGCGCCCCTGACGTGAATCCGGCCGCCGGTGCGCGTGTCCGCGTCAGCACGGGCACCGGTGTCGGTGTCGGTGGGCGTCGGTGTCGGTGGGGGTCGGTGGGGGTCGGTGGGGTCAGCCCGCGCGATCGTGGTCGGCCAGAACTTCGTCGATGACGCGGCGGTTGACCGCGGCTCGCCTCTCGTCCCTGTCGATGTCCTCGACCAGGGTGATCAGGGCCTTCCACAGCGCCCAGCCGCGAGCCCGCGCCCACGTGGCGGGCTCCTGGCCGACGGCGCCGCGGAAGGCCTCCCGGCTCTCGCCGGAGAACATCGTCCACGCGATCACCAGGTCGCAGGCGGGATCGCCGACGCCTGACGTCCCGAAGTCGATGACGGCGGACAGTTTTCCGTCCCTGACCAGCAGGTTGCCGCTCGCGAGGTCGCCGTGGAACCACACCGGCGGCCCGGACCAGGTGGCGTCGAGGGCGGCGTCCCACACGGCCGATGCCCGGGCGGTGTCGATGCGGCCTTCCAGCGCGGCGAGAGAGCGGCGTGTCTGGTCGTCGTAGTGGGCCGGTGACGCGCCCCGGTAGAAGCTGTGCGCGCCCGCCCGCGGCCCGCCGGTCGCGTCGACGCGCTGCAGGGCGAGAACGAACTCGGCGACCGAGACCGCGAACCCGGACAGGTCGCCGATGCGGTCGAGGCTCGCGGTCTCGCCGTCCAGCCAGCCGCGGATCGACCAGCTGAACCGGTATCCCTCGCCCGGAACCCCCTTCGCCAGCGGCACGGGAATGGCGACCGGCAACGACGGGGCGAGGACCGACAGCCATCGGTCCTCCTTGTCGACCGCCGGGACATAGCCGGCGGCGGTGGGAAGGCGCACCGTCATCTCGTCACCGAGACGGTAGGTGCGGTTGTCCCACCCGTCGACCTCGACCGGGGTCACGGGAAGGGCGCTCCACTGCGGGAACTGGGCCGCGACCAGTCGCTTCACCAGCGCCGCGTCGATCCCGGCGCGACCGTCACTGTGCGGGCTCTCTACCACCCCGAGAGTGTGTCGGCCGTTCCCTCCGCCGTGCAAACGGTTTTCGGCGCCCCTCGGACGCGGACACGGACGCCGTCACGTGACAGGCGGGCGGGCGGGTGAGTCGGCGGGCTACGTGACGAGGGCTACGGGCTTACGGGCTTACGGGCTACGGGAGATGCGCGGCCGCCTCCCCGGCACTGCCGGTTCCTCCCGCCTGGACGGGTCCCGCTGCCGGGCGAGTCCCTCTCACGTGGCCGGGCCCTGCCGTCTGGGCGGGTCCCGCTGCCTGTCCGGGTCCCGCTGTCCGGGCGGGTCCCGTCGCTCCTCCGGCGCGGAGGAGGAGGTCCGCCTCGGCGATGGGGTTCTCGTGGGTGCCCGCCGACGTGCAGGCGTGGGCTCCGGCGACGGCTCCGAGGGGGATGGAGTCGTCGAGGGAACGCCCGGAGAGCAGCCCGTACAGGACCCCCGAGACGAACGCGTCGCCCGCGCCGTTGCTGTCGACCACCGGCCCCGGCAGGGGGGCGGCGGGGAAGCCGCGGAAGCCGTCCGCGTCCAGGACGCGGCAGCCCTCGGCGCCCTCCGTGCAGACCACGGCCCTCGCGCGGCCACGCTCCAGGATGTCGCGCATGACCTCGTCGCGGCGTGGGCCGAGTGCGGTGGCCGACAGGAAGATCAGGTCGGAGGAGTAGGCGAAGTCCCTGTGGTGGTCGTTCTCGCCGTCCCAGTCGTGCAGGTCGGTGGAAACGGACCCGCCCCCCAGGACGATCCCGGCCCCCGGAACGGTTCCGGTGGCCGGTTCGAGTCCGGTGCTCGGTTCGAGTCCGGTGCTCGGTTCGAGTCCGGTGCTCGGGTCGGGTCCGGTGCCGGGGCCGGGTTCGGTGCGCGAGTCGGAGCCGGTGCGCAGGTCGGAGTCGGCGCTCGGGTGAGAGCCGGTAGGCAGGTCGGAGCCGGTACGCAGGTCGGAGTAGACGTGCCGGGAGAAGTCGGTGATCGACACGTGGACGTGCCGGGCCGCGCGGACCGCGTCCAGGTAGAGCTCCCTGGGCAGCCGCTCGCCCGGCGCGGCGCGCGGATCGAACAGCGAGGTGCGCCGCCCGTCCGGGCCGACGAGCAGGATGCTGCGCCGGGTCCCCTGCGGTGCGAGCGCCCAGCCGGTGTCCACCCCCCTCTCCGCGAAGTGGGCCCGGACGAACCGGCCCTGCGGGTCGTCGCCGATCAGGTCGACCAGCTTGACCCTCAGCCCGAGCGCGTGGCAGCCGAGGGCGACCCCGCTGCCGGTGTTGCCGATCCGGTCGATCACCGGCGGGACCGCGTAGGTGTCGGCGTACGGCAGGGGGAGCGAGGGCACGTAGGCGGTGGTGTCGACTCCGGTGCCGCCGATGACGACGACGTCGTGACCAGTGTCCATCGGGCCATGGTCCCACCCGGCCGGGCACGTGTCCCGGCGGCAGGACACGTGCCCGGCAGCTGACCGGAGGGCCCGGACCGCTGTGGTCTAGCGGCTGACCAAGGGGCCGGAGCCGGTTGAGCGGCGGACGACGAGTTCGGGCTGGAACATCAGCTCGACGTGTTTGGCGCGGACCCCGTTGATCTCCTCAAGAAGGGTCGCCACCGCCGCAGAGGCCATCGAGCCGATGGGCTTGCGCACGGTGGTGAGCGGCGGGTCGGTGAACGCGATCAGCGGCGAGTCGTCGAACCCCACCACAGACACCTCCCCCGGCACCGACAGTCCCCGGTCGCGGCAGGCCCGGATCGCGCCCAGCGCCATCAGGTCGGACGCGCACACGATCCCCGTGCACCCCCGCGCCAGCAGCTGCGCCGCGGCGGCCTGCCCGCCCTCCACCGAGAACAGCGAGTGCGAGATCAGCTCGTCGGTGTCCGTGACGCCGAGCAGCTGGGACATCGCCTGCCGGTAGCCCTCGATCTTCCTGATCACCGGGACGAACCGGCGCGGCCCCACGGCCAGGCCGATGCGCTCGTGGCCGAGGTCGGCCAGGTGTTGCACGGCGAGCCGGGCCGCCGCCCGGTCGTCCGGGGAGATGAAGGGAGCCTCGACGCGCTCGCTGTAGCCGTCGAGCAGGACGATCGGCAGCCCGCGCTCGATCAGGCGCGTGTAACGGTCCATCTTCGCCGTGGTGTCGGCGTGCAGCCCGGAGACGAAGACGATGCCGCTCACCCCGCGGTCCATCAGGAGCTCGGTGAACTCGTCCTCGGGGGCGCCCCCGGGCAGCTGGGTGCAGAGCACCGGGGTGTAGCCGTGCTGGGTGAGCGCCTTCTCGATGGCCTGGGCGAAGGCCGGGAAGATCGGGTTGTCCAGCTCGGGGGTGACCAGGCCGACCAGGCCGTTGCTGCGCTGGCGCAATCGCTGCGGGCGCTCGTACCCCATCAGGTCCAGGGCCGTCAGCACCGCCTGCCGGGTCGACGGCGACACGCTGGGCTTGCCGTTGAGCACCCGGCTGACCGTGGCCTCGCTCACCCCGGCCTGCGCGGCGATGTCGGCCAGCCGGATCGCCGTCCCGTCGGAGCGGAGACGTGAGGTCTGCGCGAGCTCACCGTCCATCAAGCAGTCACCCCACCAAGCGGCTGAACACCATGCGACTGAACACCATGCGACTGGACCAGGCGCGAAACGATCGGCATCCGGCACCCTCTATGAAATTCGTTTCTGCAACTTTTCGCAAATTGTAACATTTCAACCCTCGCACTGGCGTTCCGGTAAAGGCCCTATGTCACGGCCGGATGTCACACCGGGGAACGGAGAAGTAACCATTAGATGAGCAATTTCTAACGACATCTATGGACACACGGGCAAGTGTCGCGATGTACTACCTCATCAATCACACGGCTGGGATCCGGGCGGGGGCGCCCGGGAGGAACGAGCGCGCATGAGTACCGTCGTCCTCGACAACGTGAGCAAGGTATACCCGGGCGGATACCTCGCGGTCGACCGCATGAGCCTGCGCGCGGAAAACGGGGAGTTTCTCGTACTCCTGGGCCCCTCGGGCTGCGGTAAGTCCACTCTGCTGCGGATGATCGCGGGGCTGGAGGAGGTCACCGACGGGGACCTGTGGCTGGGCGGCACGCTCGCCAACGAGCTCGCCCCCCGCGACCGCGACGTGGCCATGGTGTTCCAGAACGGCGCGCTCTACCCGCACCGGACGGTACGCGGCAACATCGCCTTCCCCCTGGAGATCGCGAAGGCCGACCCCGCGATGGTCAGGGAGCGTGTGACGGAGCTGTCGAAGGCGTTGCACATCGACGAGACCCTGGAGAGGCGCCCTGGAACGCTCTCCGGTGGCCAGCGCCAGCGCGTGGCGATGGGCCGCGCGATCGTCCGCCAGCCCTCGCTCTTCCTGATGGACGAGCCGCTCTCCAACCTGGACGCGGGCATGCGCACCGAACTCCGGATGGAGATCTCGTCGCTGGTCCGCTCCCTCGGGGTGACCACGATCTACGTGACGCACGACCAGGTCGAGGCCCTCACGCTGGCCGACCGGATCGCCATCATGAACCGCGGCGTCCTGCAGGACGTCGGCACCCCGGGCCAGGTCTACAACGACCCCGCGACCGCCTTCACCGCGGCCTTCCTCAGCTCCCAGCAGATCAACCTGCTCGCGGCCACCGTGCGCACCCCGCAGAACCAGTTCATCCTCCTGGACTTCGGCCCGCACCAGATCATGATCCCCTGGACCGATCCCAGGGCGTACGTCATCTCCCAGCACGTGGGCCACCAGATCATCGTCGGCCTGCGGCCGGACTGCCTGGCCCCGGTCCCCGACAGTTTCGACGGGCCGACCTTCCTCGGCCGCGTCCGCGCCCTGGAGTACCACGGCCACGAGTGGCTCGCCTACGTCGAGAGCGGGCTGACCTCCGTGGCCGTGCCCGAGCCTCCCGACCCCCGGCACAAGGCCAACGGCCTGGGCGTCCCCCTCGTCGGCGGGCGGATCCGCTCGGTCCTGCGGCGGCTGATGCCCGGAGGGGCGTTCGACGAGGACGCCGAGCCGCAGCAGGCGCAGGAGCAGGTCAGCGGCAACCACCGCCGGGCCGACCTCATCGTCCGCCTGGGGTCCCGCCCGGTCTGGCGGGCCGGGGAGTCCGCCCGGGTGGGGGTCGACGTCACCCGCCTGATGCTCTTCACCATGGACGGCGCCCGCATCGACCCGCCGCAGCGCTGACGCGGCCCCGCCCCGGAGCCACCCCGGAGCCGACGCGGAGCCACCTTGGAACCGACGCGGCGGCGAGGCGAGGCGGTCAGGCCGGCCTGATGGTCTCGCCGATCCGGTCGAACAGGTCCTGCTTGCCCCCGGTGTCGGTGCTGAGCGTGACGATGCAGGTCCTGTCCGCGACCGGCACGTAGTACTGGGTGCCCCGGACGTCGACGCCGTTGGTCTCGAACGAGTAGACGATCCGCGCCGCCTCCCTGGAGCCGATCCGCACCTTCTTCGTCTCGGCGACCTTGGCGTTGAGCTGTTCCAGCTGGGACCTGGTCTCCCTGAGCAGCTGTTCCGTCGAGATCTGCCGCCCGGCCTGGCAGAAGGCGTTGAGGTTGGTGGGGAAGCCGTTCTTGGAGGCCTTCGCCGATTTGGTGTCCGACGCCCAGATCCCGTTGTTGTCGACCAGGGTCTGCAGGCTCTTCTTCGCCTGTTCCAGCGTGGGTCCCGTCAGGCCGCTGTTCTTCAGCCCCTTGTCGAGGTCGTCCTTGGTCAGGTCGAGCGCCACCCACTCCTTCGGGACCGCGACGGTGACGCCGTTGGCGGGTCCCCCGATCCGCTTGAACCCCTCCGGCACGGGCGCGGCGCTCTCCGGCGAACCGGATCCGGAACCGGGGCCGGGACTCGGCGTGACGCTCGCGCCGGGCTCGGCGCTCTGCCCGGGGCCGGGACTTCGCGCGAGGTCGGGGCCTCGTACCGGGGCGGCGGGAGCGGCGCCCGTGACGGTCCCGATCCCACCCCCGCAGGCCGTACTCGCTCCCAGGCAGGGTCCCAGCAGGGCCCCCAGCAGGGTCATCGTCACGACGTGGTGGAGCTCGGACATCAGGCTGCCCTCCTCGCGGACCCGCGGGGGCCCGGTACCGATACGACCAGCGGCGTCTATCGGGGGAGATCCGATGCGGGTGTGCGCGACGGTCACCGTCCCGCCGGGCGGACCCGGCCGCCCTCCAGGAACCCTCCACGGGCGGGACCGGGCACGACGGACGGGAAGGCGCGGTCACGGAAGGTGGCGCCGAGCCACTCCTAGCCTTCCTACCCCATAACCGACATATCGGAAACGCGGGGAGTCAGGAGGCGCGGCTCATGATGGAGACGATCTCCAGGACGCGGATGGCACGGTCCAGCTCCGCGCGGTGGAAGGGGGGGCCGTCGGTCCTGGCCAGGACCAGGTGCCGGCTCGTCTCCGGCACCGGCAGGCTCATCAGCTGGTGCCGCCCGGAACCGAGGACGGCGGGACGCAGCGTGGCGAGGTCGGCCGCCTTGACACCGACGAGACCACCCGTCTCGTCGAGGGTCATCGGGGCCTGCCAGCTGCGGTGGACGAGATCCTCGCTCTCCGGCGACAGGATCACCGCCCACTCGGCGCTCACCAGGTCGGGCATGGCGTCCACGAGGGTGGCGAAGGCCCTGCCGGGATCGGCGGCGACGTGCTTCAGCAGGTCGTAGTCGGGCGCGGTGCCGGGTATCTCGCGGGTGGGCCAGACACCCTCGACCCGCATCCCCGGGACGCCCGAGAGGCGGTCCCTGACCGTCTCCGCGTCCACGGTGCCGGGCCAGGAGACGGTGAAGTCGTCCACCGCCCGGCCCACCTCGCGTTCCAGGACCGTCACCTGGAGGATGTCCGCACCCAGCGTGCCGAGCACCCGGGCCGCCTGGCCCAGAGCACCCGGCCTGTCGGGGAAGGAAACGCGTAGCCGCAACATCATGCCGATCACCTCGCTCTGCGCACCAGACTGTCCTAGCCAGGTTTCACGAAGGTTCCGGGGAGATGTCCAGAATAAAGCCTGAAGTACGTAAAAATCAGGACTGATAGGCCCCGGCGGCGGGGCTCGCGGACAGCGCGGCACCGGAGAGGTCACGGGCCAGGCCCGCGCCTCCGTACCAGGTGGGGCCGAGCTTGACGCCCCGGCCGAGCGCCGGGGAGCCCGGACGCAGGCGCAGGTCCGTCCGGCTCCTGAAGCGGGGGTCGGCCACGATCGACCGGGGGCCGAGCTTGAACTTCAGGGAGCGGCCCTTGTAGACGCCGGCGTCCTCGTCGGCCCCCTTGCCGTCCTCGAAGCCCACCTCGCCGCCGACCACGATGATGTTGTTGCGCAGCTTCAGGATCCCCGGGGAGCAGCCGTCGTGGCAGGCCCAGCCGAGGGTCTTGCGGGCGGGCAGGTAGACCGAGTTGTGCACCGCGACGGTGCCCTTCACCGGGCCGACCACGTGACCTGCGCCCCGGGTGACGAGGAAGGAGCCCCTGCGCGAGGAGGTGACCACGTTGTGGGCGAAGATGTTGCCCCCCGCGGTCTTGCCCTTCTGCGCGCCGAGCTCGACGAAGGTCTCGTTGTTCCTGGCGACGTTGTGGGTGATCCGGTTGCGGTCGCCGTTGAACACCTCGACGGCGGCGCCGTCGGTGCCGTAGTCCTCGCTGCTGGCGTAGCTGCCGGTGATCACGTTCCCGGTGACGAGGTTGTCGTCGCCGTTGAGCAGCACGCCGAACGCGCCGGAGTCGTCGTCGCCGCCCTCGTCGTTGACGCTCATCCGGTTGTTGTCGCTCAGGACGCTGTTCTTGACGACGTTGCGCGCGCCGATGAAGTGGACGCCGGTGATATTGCGGTCGGCGATGACGCGGTCGAGCTCGTTGCGGCTGCCGCCGACCTCGAAACCGGCCCACTGGCAGTTGCTCGCCCGCACCCCCACGACCCGCACGTAGGAGCCCGAGATCACCACGCAGGCGGCGTCCCTGCCGCTGATCCTCGGGGCCGCGCCCTTGCCGTACGGCTCGACCGAGATGGGGCTGGCGGCGGTGCCCCGGCCGGACAGCGTCAGCGCGCCCGGCCAGCTGCCGCCGCGCTTGAGGCGCACGACGTCGCCGGGGCCGAGGGTGGCGGCGTTGACGTTGTCCAGGCTGCGCCAGGCCGCCGCGGCCGAGGTGCCGGCGGCGGAGTCGTTCCCCGACTTCGAGTCGACGTAGTAGACGGTGCCCGCCGCGGCGGCTCCGGGCACGGCGACGAGCATGTTTCCCGCCACGAGAGCCCCTGCGACGGGAGCGGCCCACAGCCTCGTCGAGATCATTCTGGTACGCTCCATCGCCGTTCCCGCCAGTACGTCAGCGGAGATCTTCGCACACCCGGGGTTCACTCAGCGATCCGAGTGAAGGACGCACAGCTGGCCGTTACCTGCGCCCCACCCCGGCGGCCCGGGAGGCGGCCCGGGGCCGGGGTTGCCCGGCCGCCGTCCGCGCGGCTCACGCCCTGGTGGCGACGGTCAGAAGGTGGGCCGGGGAGCGCGTCAGGACGTACTCCTGCGGCCCGTGACACCCTGCTTCGGCGAGCCACCGGGTGATCGTCTCCGGGGAGTACAGCCGCCCGCCCTGGGTGTGGTGCAGGTTGAGCTCGAAGAGCGGGGTGAAGGCCCGCATCGCCGCGTCGCCCGGATGCCCGGGATCCCTGTCGAGGACGAGCACGACCCCGCCGGGGCGCAGCGTGCGCGCCGCGGCCCGCAGCAGGGCCGAGGCCTGCTCCTCGCCGAAGCCGTGCAGCAGGTTGAACAGCAGCACGGCGTCCTGGTCCCGGTACGGAAGATCGCCCAGGATGTCCCCGGGGAGGAGGATGACGCGGTCGTCCATCCCCGCCGAGGCCACCGCCGAGCGGCCCGCGTCGAGCCCCGAGGGCAGGTCGACGACGGTGGCGCCCAGCTCCGGCCGGTCCCGGCAGTAGGCGATGCTGTAGCGGGCGTGCCCGCCGCCCAGGTCGAGCAGCCGGGAGGCGCCGCGCGGCAGGGGGACGACGGCGGCGATCTCCTCCGCCAGCCACCCCGCCTGGTCCTGGAGCAACCGCTGGAAGCGGGCCAGCACCTCGGGGCGCCCGGCCAGCCAGGCGTAGAAGTCGGCGCCGCGCCTGCCGGAGCGCACCGACTCCTCCAGCCCGCCCCAGAGCCCGGCCAGGACCTCCTGCCAGAACAGCAGCGTGTTGCCGTACCCGCCGAGCAGCGGGCGGGACACGGCGGTCAGCGCGTACCCGCCGGGCTCGGAGGTCACGTACCCGGTCGCGGCGAGCGCGCCGAGCAGGACGCGCAGGCCGTCCCGGTCGGCGCCGAGCCCCGCGGCCAGCTCGGGCAGGTCCCTGGGCCCGTCCGCCAGGGCCTCGAACAGGCCGAGCCGGAGCCCCGCCGCGGCGGCGTGCGCCGACATGGCGCCGATCACGTCGAGATGGGGACCGGGCGCCTCTCCGCTCTCCAGGTAGCGGCGGGCGTCCTCGGGTGTCAGGTGGAGCGGCATCGGACCTCGTTCGTGTGGGTCGCGGTTTCGTGAGGGGCGCGGGTCGTGAGGGGCGCGGGTCGCGGGTCGCGGGTCGTGAGGGTCGCGGTTTCGTGAGGGGCGCGGTTCGTGTGGGTCGCGGGTCGCGAGGAGTCCGGTTCCCGAGGAGCGCGGGTCGTGCGGGGCGGGAGGGGTCAGGAGACGGGTGCGGGTGCGGGGTCCGCCTTGGGCGCGTCGGGGATCTCGCGCTCCAGGCGGCGGAGCCGGGGCAGGACGAACGTCGTGACCGCGAGGACGACGAGCAGGAACCCGTCGATCAGGTAGATCAGGGCGATGCCCCTGCCGGGGCCCGTCCCGATCAGTTCCCCGACGCTCCCGGCGAGCGTGCCGCCCGGCATCAGCAGGGGGCCGGTGAGGTGCTCGGCGGCGGGCGCGGCGGTCAGGTAGGCGATGGGCACCGCGCACTGCCCCAGGGTGCGCGCCGTGGCGAGGACCCGGCCGAGCGCCCCGGCCTCCGTCTTGAGCTGCAGGACCGTCATCACGGAGCCGTTGACCACCGGCAGGATGAACAGGAACGCGGGGGCGACCACCGCGATGAGCGCGACCGAGGGCGACAGGCCGTGCGCGGCCAGGGCGATCCCGCCGACCCCCATGAAGAGGCTCACCCCGGTGATCCTGCGGCGCGGTCCTCCCCACAGGCCCATGACCAGGCTGCCCGCGAACAGTCCCGCACCACCGGCGAACACCAGCACCCCGAGCGTGGCGGGCCCGGTGAACGACAGGATGAGCGGGCGGATCAGCACCCCCGCGACGGCGAACAGGAGATTGAACGCGGCGAAGACCGCCACCAGGGGGAACAGGCCGTGGGAGCGCAGGTGCCGCAGCCCGAAGAGCAGGTCGGAGCCGAGGGAGGGCGGGCTCGCGACGGACTCGGGCCGGGTGGCCGACCGGGGCAGCCGGGTCGCCAGGACCACGACCGTCGCGACGGCGAACGACAGCAGGTCCATCAGGAGCACCCCGCGCAGTCCGATCACCTCCAGCAGCGTCCCCGCCGCCACCGGGGCCGCGATCTGCAGCCCCCAGCTGGCCTGCATCAGCCCGTTGGCCCTGCCCAGGTGGCGTTCGGGGACCAGCAGCGGTGTCAGCGCCTGGTAGACGGTGAGGTGGAAGGTCCCGCAGATCGCGCCGATCGCGGTGGCGACGTAGACGTGCCACACGGCGAGGCTCTCCGTCTGGACGATCAGCAGCAGCGCGGCCGTCGACAGCGCCGCCCCGCAGTCGCTCAGCACGAGCACCCACTTCCTGTCGAAGCGGTCCACGATCACCCCCGAGAAGGGGGTGATGAGGATGCCGGGCAGCGTGGCGCAGAGCATGGTGAGGGCGAACTGGGTCTCGGATCCGGACTCCTGGTAGACCCAGACGCTGAGCACGAAGCCGGTGAGGCTGGAACCGATCACCGACACCAGCTCGGCGGACCAGATGCCGGCGAACCTGAGCGCGTCGGCTCTCAACGAAGCCCTCCTTCTGGGGAAATTTCGGCGGACGTCTCGTCAGGCGTCTCGATGGGTTTTTCGACGGGTTCCCCGGCGACGACCCCGGCGGGCGTCCGCGAGACCGTCCCGGTCCGCGGAACCGTCTCAGTCCGCGGAGCCAGCCCGGCCTGCGGAGCCGTCCCGGCCTGCGGAGCCGTCCCGATCTGGGAAGCCGTCCCGGTCTGGGGAGCCGTCCCGATCTGCGGAGCCGTCCCGGCCTGCGGAGCCGTCCCGGTCTGCGGAATTGTTCCGGTCGGCGGAGTTGTTCCGGTCGGCGAGGCCGTTCCGGGGAGAAGTCCGGGGCACGTTTCGAGGAACGCGAGATAGCGGCCGATCAAGGCGGAATCGGGCGGCGGGCAGGCGAACGAGGTGTCGAACCCCGGCCCGCGCGGCCCCGGCGGCTCCTCGCCCAGGTCGGCGGCGAACGGCCCCATCGCGACCGGCTCCCCGGCGGCGGAGCGCCGCAGGATCTCCGCCCGCCAGCGCTCCCAGGGGACCGGCTCGACGTCGTACCCGTGATCGAGCAGGGCCGCCGCCATCTGCCGGTAGGTGATCCCCTCGGCGTCGAAGTAGTGGAAGTCACGCCCAGCCGACGCCGGGTCCAGGAGTCTCGCCACGATGGCGGCGGCGAGGTGGTCGACGGGGATGACGTCCTCGGCGACCGGGATGTCGGGCACCATGCGGAGCTGGACGAACGTGGCGAGCAGCCGGTTGAGGTAGTCCGAGGGGTCGCCTCGGCCGGTGAGGCTGTGGCCACCGGCTCGCGCGGGCCGGTGGACCGTCACGGGCAGGCCGTGCTCGCGGGCCCGCCGCACCGCCGCGTCGGCGACCCACCTGGTCTGGTAGTACGGGGAGGCCAGCCCGGCGGGGTCGTCCGGGGCCTCGTCCTCGGCGATCGGGCGGTCCCTGCCCGCCCAGCCCAGATACACGCCGAGGGTGGAGACGGTGTGCAGCGGGGTCGGCCGCAGGTGGGCGGCGAGCCGGACCACCTCCACGGTCCCGCCGACGTTCACGGGGGCGAGCATCCGGTACGGCTGGACGAAGTTGACGATCCGCCCGGTGTGGCAGATCAGGTCGACACCCTCCGCCACGGCGTCGTAGCGGCCGGGCTCCAGCCCCAGCCGGGGTGCCGTCAGGTCCCCGGCCAGACCGGTGATCCTTTCCCGGTAGCCGGGCCTCCAGAGGCCGTGCCGGGTCAGGACGTCACGGACCCGGTCGGCGGCGGCCCGCTCGTCCTCCGCTCTGACCAGGCACATCACCTCGGGGACACCCCGGTCGAGCAGCTCGGCCAGCAGGTGCGCCCCGAGAAGACCCGTGGCCCCCGTCAGCAGCACCCGTCCGGGCCACCCCGCCGCCACCCCGCCCGGCGCAGAACCGACCGAGCTGACGGGGCCGACCGGGCCGACCGGGCCGACCGAGCCGACCGAGCTGACCGGGCCGACCGAGCTGACCGGGCCGACCGAGCTGACCGGGCCGACAGAGCTGGCCGAGCCGACAGAGCCGGAGACGTCGCGCGCACCGGGCACGCCACGCACGCCCCCCGGCACACCGGGAAGCTCAGCCCCGCCCCCCGGCACACCGGACACGGGGCCGGAAGCCCCACGCCCCTCCCCCGGTACCCCGGACGCCCCGGCCCCGTCCCCCGGTACGCCGCGCGCCGAGGCGAGGGCGTCGCGTACGTCGCCGGGCAGCACCGCCAGCGCCCGCAGGTCGTCGTCGCCGAGGACAGGTTCCGGCGTGGCCGCGGAGGCCGCGAACTCCGCCAGGTCGGCCGTCTCGAAGAGGCCGCCCAGGGAGAGCTCGACCCCGGCCTCCCTGCGGACCTCGCCGAGCACCCGGGCGGCGAGCAGCGAGGACCCGCCGAGGGCGAAGAAGTTGTCGTGGCGCCCCACCCGGGGAAGGTCGAGGATCCGGGCCCACACCCCGGCCAGCGCCGTCTCCACCGGGCCGCGCGGCGGGACGTATCCGGGCGCGTCCCGCGAGGCGTCCGGGAGCCGTCCGGTGTCGATCTTCCCGTGCGGTGTGCGCGGGATCTCGTCGAGCGGCACGAGCACGGCGGGCACCATGTGCCGGGGCAGCCGCTCGCGCAGGAAGTCCCGCAGTCTCTCGGGGTCGGTGGTGCGCGGTGCCACGTAGCCGATGAGCCGGTCCCCCTCGGGGGAGGCCACGACGGCCGCGTCCCGCACCCCCGGGTGCGCCGCGACGGCGGACTCGATCTCGGCGGGCTCGATCCGGTAGCCGTTGACCTTCAGCTGCCTGTCGGCCCGCCCGAGGAACTCCAGCGTCCCGTCGGGCAGGTATCTGGCCAGGTCCCCGGTCCGGTACATGCGGGCCCCCTCGCGCCCGGCGTGGGGGTCGGGGACGAACCGCGCCTCGGTCTCCTCGGGCCGGGCGACGTAGCCCCTGGCCAGGCAGTCGCCCCCCAGGTGCAGCTCGCCCGGCGTGCCGGTGGGTGCCAGGCCGCCCCTGCGGTCGAGGACGTACGCGCGGACGTGCGGCAGGGGGCGCCCGATCGGCAGGTGTTCCCGCCCGGCCGCCTCACCGCCGTCGCGGGTGCGGTGCACCGTGGCGCACACGGTCGCCTCGGTCGGGCCGTAGTGGTTGAACAGCTCGACCCGGCCGCCGGTGGCGGCGGCCCAGGCGCGGACCGCCCAGAGCGGTACCCGCTCCCCGCCGACCATCATCGTGGTGACCGGCCAGTCGGCGGGCACCGCTCCCGGCGCCAGCCCGGCCGCCCACCCGCGCCACAGGGAGGCCGCGGTGTCGACCGCGGTCACGCCGTGCCGCGCGCAGAAGCGCACCAGCTCCGGCCCGTCGAGCAGGGCGGGGTCGGGGTGCAGCACGACGGCGGCCCCCGAGCACAGGGCGGGGAACAGGTCCCCCACCGAGGCGTCGAAGGTCAGCGGCGGCAGCATCAGCACCCGCCCGCCGGGCCCGAACCCGTGCACGACGCGGAACGACTCGGTCAGCCGGGTGAGGGTCCCGTGGGTCACCATCACCCCCTTGGGCCGCCCGGTGGACCCCGACGTGTAGATCACGTACGCGAGGTCCCCCGGCTCCACGGTCGGCCCCTCACCGGGGCCACCGTTGCCACCGACGGCCCCGGGGTCGGCCGCGTCGTCGGGAGAGTCGGGAGCGTCCGCGAGACGCGCGAAGCCCTGTGCGGCCCCACGCTCCCCACCGCTCTCGGCGCTCTCGGCGCTCTCGGCGCTTTCGACATCGCCGAGGTCCCCGGCTTCTCCGGCCTTCCCGGCCTTCCCGGTTTCTCCCGCTTCCCCGGCTTCCCCGGTTTCCCCGGTTTCCCCGACGGTGAGGACCGTGCCGGGGTAGCCCGCGAGCGCGGCCCGGTGCTCGCCGGAGGTGACGGCGGCGACCGCTCCGGCCTCCAGGAGTATCCCGGCGATCCTGTCCGGCGGGTCGGCCGGGTTGAGCGGCAGGTAGGCGGCTCCCGCCCTCAGCGCGGCGAGCAGGGCGACGACGGCGTCCCCGCCGTTCGGCAGGACGACGGCGACGACGGATTCGCGTCCCGCCCCCGCCTCCCTCAGCCGCGCCGCCAGCCGCGCCGAGCGGCGTTCCAGCTCGCCGTAGCCGACCGTCCCCGCCTCCGAGACCAGCGCGGGAGCACCGGGGGTCTCGGCCGCCCACCGGGCGATGAGCTCGTGAACCGCCGTGAAGCCCCCGGCGGCCGGGGAGCCGCGCACCGCCGTGGACTCCCCGGCACCCAGGGGATCGCGGAGCACCGGACCGCCCCCGGTAGCCAGGGACCGCTCACCCCCTGGAAGGCCGCCGTACGAGGCGTCCGGCGTACCGGCGTGGATCCCGTCGTGGAGCGGGACCTGCCAGACCCGCAGGTCCGGGGTGGCGGTGAAGGCGGACAGGAAGACGACGACGTTGCGCAGGAACCGGTCGACGGTGCCCTCGTCGTAGAGGTCGGCGGAGTAGTCGGCGTGCAGCTCGATCCCCCTGTCGCCCGCGCTCACGACGAGGGTGAGGTCGAAACGGGCGCCGGGGGAGGACTCGTCGAGCTCCCAGGTCTCCGTGGTGACGTTCGCCGCCCGCTCGGCGGACCCGCTCCCCTCCCCCATGACGAGCAGCGTCTGGAAGACGGGGTTCCTGCGCAGGTCCCGGGGGGCTCCGGCGAGTTCGGCGATCTCCTCGAACGGCGTCGCCTGGTGGCCGAGCCCCCTGATGACCGAGCCGCGCACGGCGCGCAGGAGCTCGGCCAGGGTGGGGTCGGCCCGCAGGTCCGTCCGTACCGGGATGAGGTTGATGTAGCAGCCGACCGAGCCCTCCAGCTCGACCAGGTGCCGGTTGACCAGGGCGGTCCCGACGACCACGTCCTCCTCGTCGGAGTGCCTGGCCAGGGCGGCGGTCATCGCCGACATCGCGATGACGAACAGGGTGACGCGCCGCGCCCTGCCGAGGGCGTGCAGGTCCGAGACCAGGCCGTCGGGCAGGCGCAGGGACCGGCGGGCCCCGCCCAGTACGGGTTCGCGGGGCCGGGCCCGGTCCTGCGGGAGGGTGGTGACGGCGGGCGCGCCGGACAGGTGCTCGCGCCAGTGGGCCAGCCCGGCCTCGCGTCCCTCCACCCCCTGACCGGCGAGCCAGGCGGCGTAGTCGGGGAACTGGGCGGTCACCGGCCCCGGCGGCTCCGCGCCGTCGACCAGGACCCGGTAATGGGCCCAGAGGTCCTCCTCCAGGATCCCGAGCGAGGGCGCGTCGCACATGATGTGGTGCAGGCACCAGCTCAGGACGTGCTCCCCGGACGCGAGCCTGATCAGTACGGCCCGGTGCAGCGGGGCGCCGTCGAGGGTGAACCTGCGCGACAGCACGTCCCTGGCGACGACACGCGCCCCCTCTTCGTCGGGCGCGTCCACCACCAGCAGTTCCGGCCCGCTCTCCCGTACCACCTGGGCGGGTCCCTCGACTCCCTCGGCTCCCTCGCCTCCCTCGACGATGACCAGGCGCAGTGCCTCGTGCCGTTCCACGACGGCGGTGAAGGCCGCGCGCAGCGCGTCCGTGTCGAGCGGCCCGGTGAGTCGCTGGAAGGTCCAGCAGACATAGGACGCCCCGCCGCCGGCCCCGGCCCGGTCGAGGAACCACAGGCGCGCCTGGGCGGGGGTGAGCGGGATGGGCGCGGCGGGGTCGCGGCGCACGGGCGGCGTCGCGGACGGTGTCGCGGGCGGTGTCACGGGCGGTGTCACTCGACCCCCTCCATGACGGCCTCCATGACGATCTCCCGCAGGTGGGCGGGCACCCTGCCGCCGAACCTGGTCAGGTACGCGCGCCGGTGGGCCGGGTCCCCCCACAGGAAGGGCAGGTCCGTGGCGACCATGTGGCGGATCGCGAGCAGCGGCACCGGACCGGCCAGGGGCCGCAGCAACGGGTTCCACAACCCGGGCTTGTCGGGCGGCCCGTCGTGGAACTCCCCGATCATCAGGCCCTCCTCGACGAAGGCGTCCTTCAGCGCGTTCTGCGCGCCGTCAATGAGCGCCAGGCGGTCGCCGAGCCCGGGGAGGAGCAGCAGGATCGCGGTGAACACGGCCTCGGGCCCGTCCAGCGGCGCGAGCGCGGTGAACCAGGCCCGGTAGGGCTCCATCGCGGCGGCGACGTCCTCGACGGTCTCGACGGCCTCCCCGGCGCGGGGCACCGCGAGGTAGAACCTGTTCCGGCTCAGCGAGCCCTGGGCGTACGGGCAGACCGGGCCGTTGCGGCCCAGCTCGGGGTGCGGGCGGCACAGGTAGGTCCCCGCCCAGTCCACGACGGCCCGCATCGCGTCCCCGTGGGCGAGGACCTCGGGCGGCGGGGACGGGGCGTCGAGGTCGGCGACCTCGATCAGGCGGAGCGACGGGTCTCCGGGGTGCGTGATCACGGGGCCGTCCTCCGCGGGGAGGAGGCGATCCGGACGGCCGCGAGGGCGGCTCCCGCGGCCAGCCCCCCGGCCAGTGCCGCGCCCGACCAGCGCAGCACCCGGTCCTGCCGGTGGGCCCGGCGCAACGCCTCGCCGTACGGCATGTCGGTGTGCGAGACCATGGTGTAGAGCGGCCGCCACAGGGTCGGGAAGGCGCGGTTCAGCGCGAGGTCGGCCTGCCTGCGGGCCAGCCGCAGCGGTGACCGGGTGCCGTCGCGCAGGTCGGCGAAGTTCCGCTCGGACAGGTCGGCCAGGATGTCGGTGTGCGGTTTGCGCAGCCGTTGGTACTCCTCGAACGCGGCTTCGCGGTCGCGGGGGTGCCGGGCGAGGCAGCCGTCGAGCACCAGGCAGTCCTCCAGGGCAGAGTTCATGCCCTGGCCGTAGAACGGGTAGACCGCGTGGGCGGCGTCGCCCGCGAGGACCACCCGGTCCGCGTGCCGCCAGCGCGAGGTGCGGATGGTCACCAGGTTCCCGACCGGGTTGGCGGCGTACTGCTCGGCCAGGTCGGGCACGAGGTCCACCACGCCGGGGAAGACCCGCCGGAAGAAGCGGGTGACGTCCCGCCCCTCGGTGAGTTCGGCGAAGCCCGGGGCGCCGGAGTGCGGCAGGAAGAGGGTCGCGGTGAGCGAGCCGTCCACGTTGGGGTGGGCGACGATCAGGGCGTTCTCACCGGGCCAGACGTGCAGCGCCTCCAGCGGGACGCGGGAGCCTCCGCCGGGGGCGGCGGGGATGGTGAGCTCCTTGTACCCCCATTCGAGGAACTCCTGGCGGTAGTCGGCGGCGAGCCCCCGCTGCATCGCGGCGCGCACGGCGGAGAACGCTCCATCGGCGCCGACCACGAAGTCCGCGCGGGCGTCGCGCGTCTCGCCGGTGATCGTGTCGGCGAGGGTCAGCCGCCCGCTCTCGCGGTCGACTCCCGCGCAGCGGACGCCGAAGAGGTGCCTCACCCCCTCGTGAGCTGCGGCGTTCTCGACGAGGAGGGTGGTGAGCTCGTCCCTGCGGACCGAGTAGAGGATCTCCCCCGGGTCGGTGCCGTACGCCTGGAAGGCCGCGGGCCTGCCCGGACGGTGGATCATCCGTCCCCGCATGGGCACGAGCCTGTCCCCGAGAGCGTTCCACAGGCCGACGTGCCGCAGGGCGCGGATGCCGCGGGCCGACAGGCCCAGGTTGATCGAGCGCCCCTCGCCGTCGCCCTTGCCGTCGCGCGGGTCGGGGCGCATGTCGTAGACGTCGACCGGGTGGCCGCGGCGGGCGAGGAGGATGGCGAGCAGCGACCCCGCCGGACCCGCCCCGACGACCGCCGCCCTGTCCGCGGGAACGGACTCGGAGGCGGACTCGGAGGCGGACTCGGAGGCGGGCTCGGAGGCGGGCTCGGAGGCGGACTCGGAGGCGGAGGCGGGCTTGGGAACGGCCCCAGGGGTGGGCACGGAGCCGGGCTCAGGGGCGGACGCGGGGACGGCCGCGTGGGCGTGGCGGTGCGGGCCGCCGGACAAGCCGGATAAGTCAGGTAAGACAGATAAACCGGCTAAGCCGGGTAAGTGGGAAGCGTCCGTCACGGCGTCTCCTCCGGTCCCGCGGCGCGGTACGAGGGCGTGCCCGCGCGCTCGCGGATCGGAACGGCGAGCCGGAGAGGAACCGGAACGGTGGCCCGGGAAGGACCCGGGACGGCGAGCCGGAGAGGAACCGGGCCGGTGGGCCGGGAAGGACCCGGGACGGCGAGCCGGAGAGAAACCGGGCCGGTGGCCCGGGAAGGACCCGGGACAGTGAGCCGGAAAGGAACCGGGCCGGTGGGCCGGGAAGGGTCGGCGGTCATGGCGATCTGGGTGAGGTCGTGCACACTCAAAACCGGCCTCCTGGGGGGCGCGCGAGGTCGACGGGTCGAACGAGGGTGGGGTTCCGGGCCGGGGCGGCCCGGATGACGCTGATGACGCGGATGCCGAGCGGAAGGACCGGCGGCTGTGACGGTCTTCGCGATGTTCGAGGGGACCGGCGGCTCTGGCGGCCTTCGCACTGCCCGGGAGGACCGGCGGCTACGGTCTTCGCGGTGTTCCGGAGGACCGGCGGCTGCGGCGGTCTTCGCGGTGAGGATCTCGGAGTATAGAGATCGGCGGGCACACCGGGGAAGCCCGCGACGGTGGCAGGAATGGATCGTTGCGAAATGTCAGCGGGCGGGGGCGTTCAGCGGACGATCTTGGGTCCCGAGCCCGTCGAGCCCCGCACGATGAGTTCCGGCTGGAAGATCAGTTCGGAGTGCTGGCCGGGCGTCCCGGCGACGGCCTCCAGGAGGGTGTGCACGGCGGCGGTGACCATCGGCTGCACGGGCTGGCGCACGGTGGTGAGCGGCGGGTCGGTGAACGCGATCAGCGGCGAGTCGTCGAACCCCACCACCGAGACGTCCCCCGGCACCGAGAGCCCCCGGTCGCGGCAGGCCCGGATCGCGCCCAGCGCCATCAGGTCCGAGGCGCACACGATGCCCGTGCAGCCGCGTGCCAGCAGCTGCGCCGTCGCGGCCTGGCCGCCCTCCACGGAGAACAGCGAGTGCGAGATAAGCCCGTCGACGTCCGTGACGCCGAGCAGCTGGGACATCGCCTGCCGGTAGCCCTCGATCTTCCTGATCACCGGGACGAACCGGCCGGGGCCGACGGCGAGGCCGATGCGCTCGTGTCCCAGATCGGCCAGGTGCTGTACGGCGAGCCGGGCCGCCGCCCGGTCGTCCGGGGAGATGAACGGGGCGGGCACGTCGGCGGCGTGCCCGTTGAGCAGGACGATCGGCACGCCCTGCCCGATCAGCTGGATGTAGCGGTCCGAGCGGGCGGTGATGTCGGCGTGCAGCCCGGAGACGAAGATGATGCCGCTCACCCCGCGCTCCACGAGCAGCTCGGTGAACTCGTCCTCGACCGCTCCGCCGGGCAGCTGGGTGCAGAGGACGGGCGTGTAGCCGTGCTGGGTGAGCGTCTTCTCGAAGGCCTGCGCGAAGGCCGGGAAGATCGGGTTGTCCAGCTCCGGGGTGACCAGGCCGATCAGCCCGTTGCTGCGCTGGCGCAATCGCTGCGGGCGCTCGTACCCCATCAGGTCCAGGGCCGTCAGCACCGCCTGCCGGGTCAGCGCGGAGACCCCCGGCTTGCCGTTGAGCACCCGGCTGACCGTGGCCTCGCTCACCCCGGCCTGCGCGGCGATGTCGGTCAGCCTCGCGGTGCCGGTACCGCCGTGACCGGTGCCGGTACCGCCGTGGCCGAGGGTGCTATGCGGCATCGGTTCCCCACCAGACGGCGGAGTCGGGGGCGAGCCGTGCCACGCCGCCCTCGACGGCCGTCTCCGCGCTGGCCAGCAGGATCCGCCCGGGGGCGGGCAGCTCCACGGGCTCGCCGGTGAGGTTGACCGTGCAGGCGAACCCGTCGCCCCTGGTGAAGGCCAGGGTGCCCGCCGGGGAGTCGAGCCAGGTCAGCGGGGCGTCGTCGGGGGCGTCGTCGAAGGAGCGGCGCTCGCGCCTGATCCGCAGCGCCTCCCGGTAGAGGTTCAGCGTGGAGACCGGGTCGCCGAGCTGGGAGGCGACGCTGAGCGGCCCCCAGGAGGGCGGCATGGGCAGCCAGGTCCCCTCGGCGCCGGGCAGGCTGAAGCCGAAGTGCGGCTCGCCGTCGGCCCACGGGAGCGGCACCCGGCAGCCGTCGCGGCCGTCGTCGGGGTCGCGCAGGCGCTGCGGGTCGCGCAGGAACTCCTCGGGCAGGTCGAGGACCTCGGGCAGCCCGAGTTCCTCGCCCTGGTAGACGTAGGCGGAGCCGGGCAGGGAGAGCGTGAGCAGGGCGGCGGCGCGGGCGCGGCGCAGGCCGACCTCGCCGCCGCCGTACCGGGTGAGGTGGCGCTTGACGTCGTGGTTGGAAAGGACCCAGGTGCAGGGCGCGCCGACCAGCCCGGCCGTCGTCAGCGACTCCTGGATGACCGCGCGGAACGCGGCGGCCTCCCAGGGGGCGACGAGGAACTGGAAGTTGAACGCCTGGTGCATCTCGTCGGGGCGGACGTAGTTGGCCAGCCGCAGCGAGGACGGCGCCCACGCCTCGGCGACGCCGATCCGCTCGCCGGGGTAGGAGTCGAGCAGCCTGCGCCAGGCCCGGTGGATCTCGTGCACGCCGTCCTGGTCGAAGAACGGCACCACCTCGGTGCCGATCATCCCGACCTGGTCGGGGTGGCCGACGTCGGGCAGGCCGTCGGCCTTGACCATGCCGTGGGCGACGTCGACGCGGAAGCCGTCGACCCCCATGTCGAGCCAGAACCGCAGGATCGACTCGAACTCCGCGTGGACCTCGGGGTTCTCCCAGTTCAGGTCGGGCTGCTGGGGGGCGAACAGGTGGAGGTACCACTCGCCGTCGGGCAGCCGGGTCCACGCGGGACCGCCGAAGACCGACTCCCAGTCGTTGGGCGGCAGCTCCCCCGCGACGCCCCGGCCCTCGCGGAAGAGGTAGCGCTCCCGCGCGGGGTCCCCGGGGGGCGCGGCGAGGGCCTCCAGGAACCAGGCGTGCCGGTCGGAGGTGTGGTTGGGCACCACGTCCACGATGACCCGCAGGCCGTGCCGGTGCGCGTCGTCGATCAGCGCCCCGGCGTCGGCCAGCGACCCGAAGATCGGGTCCACGTCCCGGTAGTCGGCCACGTCGTAGCCGAAGTCGGCCATCGGCGAGGTGAAGAACGGGGTGAGCCAGACCGCGTCGACCCCGAGGTCCGCGAGGTAGGGGAGCCTGCCGCGCGCGCCGAGCAGGTCACCCACGCCGTCGCCGTTGCCGTCGGCGAAGCTGCGCACGTAGACCTGGTAGATCACCGCGTCGCGCCACCATCGGGTGGCGGTCCCGGTACCCCGGTCCGTCCGGGCAAGCTCGGTCATATTAAATCCCCCGATCGGATGACATATCAGGACGTAGTACCACAGTGGTGTTACGACTTCGTGGCACCGGCGGTGAGCCCGGTGACCAGGTGCCGCTGGACGAGCAGGAAGACGACCGCCGCCGGGACCGCGATCAGCACCGCCGCCGCGGTGAGCAGGCCCCAGTCCGACCAGTGCTGGCCGACGAACTGCTGGAGCCCGATGCCGAGCGTGCGCTTCTCCTCCTGCGACATGAACACGGTGGCGTACGCCACCTCGCCCCAGGCGGTCATGAACGAGTAGAACGCGGTGACCGCGAGGCTCGGCCTGGCCAGCGGCAGGATGACCCGCCAGAACGCGCCGAACGGCGTGAGGCCGTCGACGAGTCCCGCCTGGTCGATCTCGCGCGGGATGGAGTCGAAGTAGCTCTTCATCATCCACGCGCAGAACGGCACCGCCACCGTCATGTAGGCGATGACCAGCCCGGGGATCTGGTTGAGCAGCCCGAGGCCCGCCATCAGGTTGTAGAGGGGCACGATCAGGATCGCCACCGGGAACATCTGGGTGACGAGCAGCATCCACATCACCCCCCGGTAGCCGGGGAAGCGGAAGCGGCTGATGGCGTACCCGGTCGTGGAGGCGAGGAAGACGCCGATGACCGTGGTCAGCCCGGCGACGATCACCGAGTTGAGCAGCCAGGTCGGGAACCGCGTCTCGGTGAGCACCCGCACGTAGTTGTCCAGCGAGGGCTGGTTGAAGATCTCCAGCTCGCTGGAGAGCCAGCCGTCGCGCGGCTTGAGCGAGGTCAGGACCAGCCAGACGATCGGGAACACCGAGGTGACGACCGCGGCGAGCAGGGTCGCGTGCAGCAGGATCGACTTGCCGACACCGCGCTCCCCTCGTCCGCGGACACGCCCGGTGGTGGTGGCGGTGCTCACCAGACCTCCCCTTGCTTGCGCAGCGAGCGCCGGTAGACCACGGCCAGCACGACGAGGAGCAGGAGGATGATCACTCCCCACGCCGCGGAGTTGGAGTAGTTGCGGACGCCGGTGAAGGCCTCGCGGAAGGCGTAGGTGACCAGGATCTCGGTGGAGCTGCCCGGCCCTCCCCCGCTGATCAGGTAGATCACCGGGAACATGTTGAACGTCCAGATCGTGCCCAGCAGGACGACCGTGCTCGACACGGTACGCAGGCCGGGAATCGTGATGAAGCGGAAGCGCTGCCACGGCGTGGCGCCGTCGACCTCGGCCGCCTCGTACAGCTCACCGGGGATCGACTGGAGCCCGCCCAGCACGGCGACCATCATGAACGGCACGCCCATCCAGACGTTGACCGCGATGACCGCGATCTTCGCCGTGGTCGGGTCGTCGAGCCAGCCGACCGCGCCCAGCCCGGCGGCCCGCAGCATCGCGTTGATCACGCCGAAGTCGCTGTTGTAGAGGTAGCGCCAGATGAACGCCGAGACGAAGCCCGGGATCGCCCACGGCAGGATGAGCAGCAGCCGGTAGGCCGAGCGGAACCTCAGCTTGCGGTTGAGCAGCATGGCCAGGCCGAGGCCGAGGCCGTAGTGGAACGCCACGCAGGCGACGGTCCACACCACCGTCCAGGTCAGCTTCTCCCAGAACAGCCCGCTGGTCAGGATCGCGACGTAGTTGTCGAACCAGGTGAACTCGTACGTCGAGGGGATGACGTTGACGCCGATCGTCCGGCCGATGTTGGCCTCGGTGGCGTCGGTGAGCGAGAGGTAGACGCCCCTGGCCAGCGGCCAGCCGACCAGCAGGCCGGTGACCAGGATCACCGGGGCGACCATGGCCCAGGCGTACCAGTGCGTGCCCATCGCCCGCCGGAACGGGCCGCCCGGCGGGCGGCCCCGGCCGCGGGCGCCGTCGGCGCCCGCGGCCCGGTCCCTGGCCGTGCCGTTCACACGCCCAGTCGAGAGCGCCACGGGTCAGCTCCAGTCCTTGAAGATGCCTCGGTACTGGCCGTCGACCTTCTTGAGCATGTCCTCGGGGGTCGCGGTGCCGCCGACGAGCGACTGGTAGCCCTCGAGAAGCGGCTGGAAGAGCTGGCCGCCCTCGGGGATCCACGGCCGGGCGGTCGCGGTGTCCAT
Source organism: Streptosporangium sp. NPDC002524 (assembly GCF_040295985.1). Classification (NCBI taxonomy): domain Bacteria; kingdom Bacillati; phylum Actinomycetota; class Actinomycetes; order Streptosporangiales; family Streptosporangiaceae; genus Streptosporangium; species Streptosporangium sp. NPDC002524. The sequence goes on from NZ_JBEOWK010000001.1 coordinate 165,211, forward strand.
GATGGGCTTGAAGACGGCGACGTCCTTGTTGGCCTGCACGTCGGGGTTGTCGTACGCCGAGACGCGGGTCGGCAGGAGGCTGATCTCCTTGGCCACCTTCGCCTGGGACTCGGGGGTGCTCATGAAGCGGACGAACTCGTAGGAGGCGTCCAGGTTCTTGGAACCGGCGTAGATGGCGAGGTTCCAGCCGCCGGTGGGGGCTCCGGCCTTGACCGAGCCCGCCGGGACGGGGGCGATGCCCAGGTTCTCCTTGTCCTTGAACTCCTTGCCCTGGTAGATCTCCGACAGCGCCCACGGGCCGTTGTAGATCATCGCGGCCTTGCCGTCCTTGAGGGCGGTCATCGCGTTGGCGTAGCTGTCCTGGATCGCGGGCTTGGGCGCGGCGCCGGAGGTGATCAGGTCGGCGACGGTGGCCATCGCCTTCACGTTCGCCGGGGAGTTGACGGTGATCTTCTTGTTCTGCACGTCGAGGAGGTCGCCGCCCTCGCCGTACATGAAGGGCAGCAGGAAGTAGGAGTCGACGTTGAGCGCGAGGCCGTTCGCGCCGGTCTTCTCCTTGACGTCGAGCGCTGCCTGCTTGAGCTCCTCGACCGTGGCGGGGGCCTTCTCGTGCCCGGCCTCCTTGAGCAGCCTCTTGTTGTAGAGGAGCGCGAGGGTGTCGGTGACCTGCGGGACGGCGTACGTCTTGCCGTCGTACTCGGTGCTGCTCAGCGGCCCCGGCAGGAAGTCCTGCTCGTTCTCCACGGCGCGCGTGCCCTCCAGCGGCTGGAGGTAGCCGAGGGAGGCGAACTGGGAGGTCCAGGCGACCTCGGAGCGGATCACGTCCGGCGCCCCCGCGCCCGCCTGCGCCGCGGTCTGGAACTGGTTCTGCGCCTGGTCGGAGGGGACGTTGACGTACTTGACCTTGATGCCCGGGTACTTCGCCTGGAAGTCCTTGATGAGCGCCTGGAACGTCGGGCCCTCGCTGTCCGGCCTGACGGTGTCCCACCAGGTGATCTCACCGCTGATCTTCGACGGGTCCGTCGCCGCGGGCTGGGTGGGAGCCGCCGTACCGGCGTCACCGCCACCACAGGCGGAGACCGCCAGGGCGAGGGCCGCGACAATCGCCGCGGCCGGGAAGGCTCGCCGCATGTTCTTCTCCTCGTGTTCGGGGGGCGGCCGGGACCGATGAGCCGTCCGGCCGGGTCTGGAGTACGCCGGACGTTACGCCGACGTGAACCTCATTGGAAGAAGTTTCTGCAAGAGTCTGCAAAGTCGTTACAAAGCCCCCTAAAGCCAAGGAGTCACCCCACTTTCCCACTCGACCGGCGAGCCGCTATATCACCCTCTTAGTCACGAAAAATCACCGTTTGTACGTTTTGGGCAACCGATTGGGCCCCCTTCCGGGCGGGCAGGAATTGCCGGGATTCAGAAAATTGCCGCAAGGGATTGCACAGACCATTCCCAGTGAGTAACTTCCGGGCAATACCCCCGAAACAACTCCCGTGGAGGCCCTCCGTGGTCTGGCCGCTCCCCCCACGGCGCGCGAGAACGACCTTCCTGACGGGGGCCGCGCTCGCGGTCACCCTGGTCGCCACCCCCCTCGCCGCCGCCCCGCTCCCCGCCGCCGCGTCCACCTCCCCCGCGCCCCTTTCCGCACCGGCCCAGGTCTCGGTCTCCGCGCCGGCCCCGGCCCCCGCGAGCCCCGTGGTGTCCGCGCTCAGCCGTACCGCCGAGCCCTCCGACCGGGACCTCGCCCGCGACGCGCTCCGCGCCGACCTGAGCCGCGAGCGCTTCTACTTCGCGATGACCGACCGGTTCGCCAACGGCGACCCCGGCAACGACCGGGGCGGCCTGTCCGGCGACCGGCTCGCCACCGGCTTCGACCCCACGCACAAGGGCTTCTACCAGGGCGGCGACCTCAAGGGCCTGCTCGGCAAGCTCGACTACGTCAAGAACCTGGGCAGCACCGCGATCTGGATCACCCCGGCGTTCGTGAACCGTCCCGTGCAGGGCACCGGCGCGAACACCTCGGCCGGGTACCACGGCTACTGGATCACCGACTTCACCAGGATCGACCCGCACCTGGGGACGAACGCCCAGATGAAGGAGCTGGTGCGCGAGGCCCACCGGCGCGGGATGAAGGTCTTCTTCGACATCATCACCAACCACACGGCCGACGTGGTCGACTACACGGAGAAGACGTACTCCTATCGTTCCAAGGGCGCCTACCCCTACGTCGACACCCGTGGCGTGCCGTTCGACGACCGCGACTTCGCGGGCAGGGACACCTTCCCGAAGGTCGACACCGGCTCGTTCCCGTACACCCCGGTCGCGCCGAGGAACGCGAAGACCCCGTCCTGGCTGAACGACCCGACGATGTACCACAACCGGGGCGACTCCACCTTCAGCGGCGGCGAGAACGACGAGTACGGCGACTTCTTCGGCCTCGACGACCTGTGGACCGAGCGCCCCGAGGTCGTCAGGGGCATGACCGACATTTACAAGACGTGGGTGCGCGACACCGGCCTCGACGGGTTCCGCATCGACACCGCCAAGCACGTGAACATGGAGTTCTGGGAGAAGTTCTCCCCGGCGCTGCGCGGCTACGCGGCCCAGCAGGGCAACAGGCGGTTCTTCATGTTCGGCGAGGTCTACTCCGGCGAGCCGTCCTTCACCAGCCGCTACTCCACCCGGGGCGGCATGAACGCCACCCTGGACTTCCCGTTCCAGGAGGCCGCCCGCTCCTTCGTCGGCGGCACGGCGGACGCCTCCCGGCTCGCCCGGCTGTACGCGGGCGACGACTACCACACCGACGCCGACGGCAACGCGTCGTCGCTGCCGACCTTCCTCGGCAACCACGACATGGGCCGCATCGGCCGGTTCGTCGCCCAGGACAACCCCGGCGCCCCCGATTCGGAGCTGCTGCGCAGGGACCTGCTCGCCCACGAGCTGATGTACCTCACCCGGGGCCAGCCGGTCGTCTACTACGGCGACGAGCAGGGCTTCACCGGCAAGGGCGGCGACCAGGACGCCCGCGCGTCCATGTTCGCCTCCAGGACGGAGAGCTACCTGAGCGACGACCTGATCGGCACCGACTCCACCCACGCCGGGGACAACTTCGTCCCCGCCCACCCCCTCTACCGGGGCATCTCCGCCCTCGCCGCGCTGCGCGACGCCCACCCGGCCCTCGCCGACGGCGCCCAGATCGAGCGGCTCGTCTCCGGCGGCGTCTACGCCTTCTCCAGGATCGACGCCACCCGGCAGGTCGAGTACCTGGTCGCGGTCAACAACGCCGAACAGCCCGCGACCGCGAGCGTGCCCACCTTCTCCGCGGGCGCGGCCTTCACGAAGGTGTACGGCGAGGGCGCCGCCACCCTCACCACCGGCGCGGACACCAAGCTGGCGCTCACCGTCCCCGCCCTGTCGGCGGTGGTCTACAAGGCGCCCGCGAAGCTCAAGGCCCCGGCCACGGCCCCGGCCGTCTCGATCGCCCTGCCCGGGGCCGAGATCAGGGGCACCGCCGAGGACGGCCGGATCCCGGTCGTCGCGACCGTGCCCGGCACCGGCTTCGACCAGGTCACCTTCGCCGCCAAGGTCGGCGAAGGCCCCTGGAAGGCGATCGGCACCGACGACACCCCCTCGGGCTCCGTTTCGAGGACGTTCAGGGTCTTCCACGACCTGCGCGGCATCGCGGCGGGCACGCGGATCTCGTACAAGGCCGTGGTGAAGGACTCCGCGGGCCGGTTCGCCTCGGCGGTCGCGCAGGCGACCGTCGGCGCCGAGCCCGCCCCCGAGGAGCCCGGCGCGGTCAAACGCGACTGGCTCGTCGTGCACTACCAGCGCCAGGACGCCGCCGACTACGACGGCTGGGGCCTGCACGTCTGGGGCGACGTGGAGAACCCGACCGAGTGGGGCACCCCGGTCCCGCTGACCGGCGAGGACTCCTACGGCCGCTTCGCCTGGATCAAGCTCAAGCCGGGCGCCACCAACGTCGGGATCATCGCCCACAGGGGCGACGAGAAGGACGGCGGCGACCGGATCGTGAACCCCGCCAGGAACGGCGAGGTCTGGCTGGCGAAGGGGAAACCGGACACCCACCTGTCCCGCGCGGCGGCCCAGGGGTACGCGACCGTCCACTACAACCGGCCCGACAAGAACTACGACGGCTGGGGGCTGCACCTGTGGGGCGACGGGCTCGCCGACGGGGTGCCCACCGACTGGGCCGCGCCGCGCCCGCCGGACGGCGTCGACTCCTACGGCGCGTTCTGGAGGGTGCCGCTGAAGGACGCCTCCCTTCCGGCGAACTTCATCGTGCACAAGGGCGACACCAAGGACCCCGGGCCCGACCAGTCGTTCACCCCGGCGGCACAACCGGACGCGTACGTCGCCTCGGGCGTGGCGAAGGCCCACCCGACCCGGGCGGCGGCCGAGAACGTCGCGATCCTGCATTACCACCGGCCGGACGGGAACTACGAGGGCTGGGGACTTCATCTGTGGGGCGACGTGGCGAATCCCACCGAGTGGGGCGCGCCGCTCCAGCCCGCGGGCGAGGACGGGTTCGGCGTTCACTTCCGCGTCCCCCTGACCGAGGGGGCCAAGACCGTGAACTACATCATCCACAAGGGTGACACCAAGGACCTGCCGGACAACCAGTCGCTGGACCTGACGTCGACCGGCCACGAGGCGTGGCGGGTCGCGGCGACCGAGGGCTACCTGCTGCCCCAGCCCTCGGCGCGCGGGGCCGCCGCCGACCTGTCGAAGTCGGCGGCGCACTGGATCGACCGCTCCACCGTCGCCTGGAAGATCGACCCCTCCACCGCGAACCGCTACTCCCTCGCCTTCTCCGCCAAGGGCGGCATCACTTACTCCGGAGGTGACCTCACCGGTGACCTCAGGCTGATCCGTCTCGTGCCCGGCGCGCTGACCGAGGCGCAGAAGGCGAAGTGGCCGCACCTGGCCGGGCACGCCGCGTTCACCGTCGACCCGCGCGACGCCGACCTGGTGCGGGAGGCCACCCGCGGCCAGATCGTGGCCGTCGAGCGCGACGCCTCGGGCGCGCTGCTCGCCGCCACCGGCGTGCAGTTCCCCGGCCTGCTCGACGACCTGTACCCCAAGGCGGCGACCGCCGGGCTCGGGCCCTCCTGGAGCGGCGGCACACCCGGGCTGTCGGTCTGGGCGCCGACCGCGGGCAAGGTCGAGCTCGCCCTCTACCGGAACTCCTCCGGCGGGAACCGTACCGTCCACCCCATGCGCCGCGACGACGAGACCGGCGTCTGGTCGGTGCGGGGACAGCGGGACTGGAAGGACCGCTACTACACCTTCCTGGTCACGGTCTACGTGCCGAGCGAGGGCAAGGTGGTCGTCAACGAGGTGACCGACCCGTACAGCCTGTCGCTGTCGGCGGGTTCGGGACGCAGCCAGCTCGCCGACCTGTCCGACCGGGCGCTGCGGCCCGACGGCTGGTCGTCCCTGGCCAAGCCCAAGGCCGTACCCCAGCAGAAGGCGTCGATCTACGAGCTGCACGTGCGCGACTTCTCCGCCTCCGACACGACCGTCCCGGCGGCGAGGCGCGGCACGTACGGCGCGTTCACCGGCGACTCGGCGGGGATGAGGGAGCTGCGCGGGCTGGCCGAGGACGGGCTGACCCACGTGCACCTGCTGCCCGTCTTCGACATGGCGACCGTCCCCGAGAGGAGGGCCGACCGGACCGAGCCCGCCTGCGACCTGGCCTCGATGCCCCCCGACTCCGAGGAGCAGCAGGCCTGCGTCGCGAAGACCGCGGCCACGGACTCCTTCAACTGGGGCTACGACCCGCTGCACTACACCGTGCCCGAGGGCTCCTACGCCTCCGAGCCGGACGGGTCGTCGCGGATCAGGGAGTTCCGGAGCATGGTCGGCGGGCTGAACGGGGCCGGGCTGCGGGTGGTGATGGACGTGGTCTACAACCACACCCACGCCGCGGGCCAGGACCCCACCTCGGTGCTCGACCGCCTCGTGCCCGGCTACTACCACCGGCTGCTCGACGACGGCACGATCGCCACCTCCACCTGCTGCGCCAACACCGCGCCCGAGCACGCCATGATGGGCAGACTCGTCGTCGACTCCATCGTCACCTGGGCCCGCGAGTACAAGGTGGACGGCTTCAGGTTCGACCTGATGGGCCACCACCCGAAGGCGAACATGGTCGCGGTCCGCGCGGCTCTGGACAAGCTCACCGTCGCCCGCGACGGCGTCGACGGAAAGTCGATCATCCTGTACGGGGAGGGCTGGAACTTCGGCGAGGTGGCCGACGACGCCCGCTTCGAGCAGGCCACCCAGGCCAACATGGCGGGCACCGGGATCGGCACCTTCAGCGACCGGCTGCGCGACGCGGTGCGCGGCGGCGGCCCGTTCGACGCCGACCCCCGCGTGCAGGGCTTCGGCTCGGGGCTCGCCGGGGCGCCCAACGGCTCACCGGCGAACGGCGACGCGGCGCAGCAGCGGGCCCGGCTGCTGAACTACCACGACCTGATCAAGGTCGGGCTCGCCGGGAACCTCCGCGACTACACCTTCACCGCCTCCGACGGCAGGCAGGTCAAGGGCTCGGAGGTGAGCTACAACGGCTCCCCCGCCGGGTACGCCGCCGCCCCGGGCGAGATCGTCACCTACGTGGACGCCCACGACAACGAGACGCTGTTCGACGCGCTGGCGTACAAGCTGCCACCGGCGACCGCGATGGCCGACCGGGTGCGGATGCAGTCGCTCTCGCTGGCCACGGCCGTGCTCGGGCAGGGCACCTCGTTCGTGCACGCGGGCAGCGAGCGGCTGCGGTCCAAGTCGCTCGACCGCAACTCCTACGACTCGGGCGACTGGTTCAACCGGCTGCTGTGGGACTGCTCGGCGGGCAACGGCTTCGGCGCCGGGCTCCCCCCGAGGCCCGACAACGAGGACAAGTGGCAGTACGCCAGGCCGCTGCTCGGCGACCCGGCGCTGAAGCCGGACTGCGCGGCGATCGGCGCGTCCCGCGCCCGGTACGGGGAGCTGCTCAAAATCCGCTCCTCCTCGCCGGTCTTCGGCCTCGCCACCCTGGCCGAGGTGCAGAGGCGCGTCACCTTCCCGGCCGGCGGCACCTCGGAGACCCCGGGTGTCGTGACCATGCACCTGGACGCCACCGGGATCGACCCGCGCTGGAAGTCGGTCACCGTCGTCTTCAACGCGACCCCCGAGGCCCGGCCGCAGACCGTCCCCGCGCTGAAGGGCGCCCAGGTGACGCTCCACCCCGTCCAGACGTCCGGCGACGACGCGGTCGTGAAGCGGTCGGCGTTCGACTCCGCCACGGGCACCCTGACGGTCCCGGCCCGCACGGTCGCCGTCTTCGTCCAGCCCTGACGGAACCTGTTCTCGTCCACTCCCGAGAGATTCGTCCACCCTCGACAGAACCGCACAGAGCTCCCCGGAACTCCCCGGAACCCCCGGGAGCTCCCGTACAAGCCCCGCGAGACCGCCGGGCCGGGTGTTGCAGCACCCGGCCCGGCCAGGGAACCCGTCCATCGATCCTGGAGGCCCCCACCCATGAAACCCTACAGAGTCGTCGTCGCCACGGCGTTGAGCGCTCTGGTGAGCGCCGCCGTGCTGGTGCCCGGCGTGCTGAGCGCCCCGGCCCAGGCGGCGCCGCCCACCCCCGGCCCGATCGTCAAGCTGTGGAACTGGAACTGGAACTCCGTCGCCAGGGAGTGCACCGACGTGCTCGGCCCGGCCGGGTACGCCGCCGTGCAGGTCTCCCCGCCGAGCGACTCGATGTCCCGGGGCGGCGCGGTCTGGTGGGACATCTACCAGCCCGCCCGCTACACCCTCACCAGCAAGTTCGGCGACGAGAACGCGTTCAGGAACATGGTGAACGCCTGCCACTCCGCCGGGCTCAAGGTCCACGCGGACGCCGTCGTCAACCACATGACGGGCCAGGGCAGCACCAGCTACGGCGGCTACGCCTTCGGCAAGTACAACTACCCCGGCCTCTACTCCGCGGCCGACTTCCACTCCCCCACCTGCGGGATCAACGGCTCCGACTACGTCAACGACGGCTGGCGGGTGCAGAACTGCGAGCTGGTCGGCCTGTCCGACCTCAACACCGGCTCCGAGTACGTCCGCAACCAGATCGCGGGCTACCTCAACAGGCTGACCTCCCTGGGCGTGGACGGCTTCCGCGTCGACGCGGCCAAGCACATCAACCCCGGTGACCTCGCCGCGATCAAGGGCAAGCTCACCGGCTCGCCGTACATCCACCAGGAGGTCATCCAGGGCGACGGCGAGGCGATCACCCCGAGCCAGTACACCGGGATCGGCGACGTGCACGAGTTCGTGTACGGGCGCAAGCTCAAGGAGCAGTTCAACGGCGGCCAGATCAGAAACCTGCAGTCCTTCGGGCAGAGCTGGGGCCTGTCGGTGCCCAGCGACAAGGCCGTGGTGTTCGTCGACAACCACGACACCGAGCGCAACGGCTCGACCCTGAACTACAAGTACGGCGACGCCTACCGGCTGGCCAACGTCTTCATGCTCGCCTGGCCGTACGGCACCCCGAGGGTCTACTCCGGGTTCACCTGGAGCGACGGCGAGGCCGGGCCGCCCTCGGCAGGCGGCGGCTTCGCCACCGACGCCAACTGCGGCAACGGCCAGTGGACCTGCTTCCACCGCCAGATGAACGGCATGGTTCGCTTCAACCGCGTCGTCCAGGGCACCTCGGTCGGCAACTGGTACGACAACGGCAACAACGTGATCGCCTTCAGCCGGGGCGCGAAGGGCTGGGTCGCGATCAACAACGAGGGCGGCGCCGTCACCCGCACCTTCTCCACCGGCCTGCCCGCCGGGACCTACGCCAACGTCGCGGGCGGCGGCTCGGTGACCGTCGGCGCGGGCGGCTCGGCCTCGGTGACCGTCCCGGCCAGGGGCGCGGTCGCCATCCACACCGGCGCCTCCGGCCCCGGCCCCAGCCCGACCCCGACGGTCAACCCCGGCCAGGTCGCCACCACGTTCAACGCCACCGTGACCACGAACTGGGGCCAGAACGTCTTCGTCGTCGGCAACGTCGCCGCGCTGGGCTCCTGGAACCCGGCGAACGCCGTCGCCCTCTCGTCGGCCGCGTACCCGGTCTGGAGGGCCACGGTGAACCTGCCGCCCGGCACGGCGATCCAGTACAAGTACATCAAGAAGAACTCCGACGGCTCGGTGACCTGGGAAAGCGACCCCAACCGCTCCTTCACCACCCCCTCGGGCGGCACCGCGACCCGCACCGACTCCTGGCGCTGACCTCCACCCGGCACCGGCTCCGGCCGGTGCCGGGTCTCGACCGACGCCGGCCTCACCGGACCGGCCCTCCGCGCGTCCGCCGGGAGATTCGCGACGGCATCCACGAAGCCCGCATGGTTCCGGCCTCGGCTCTCCTCCGCCGGCGACGCCTGGACCGATGACCGCATCCCGGCAGAGGTCCTTGGGCCGTGTCCTGACTGGGAGCACTGGGACCAGGCTTCCAGCGGGTGGGGAACCTAGCCTGGTCGACATGACGATTTCAAGGCTGGGTGACTACCTGCGAGGCCGGCGCGCGCAGGTGATGCCGCCTGACGTCGGTCTGCCCGAGGACGGGAGGCGACGCGTCCCCGGTCTGCGTCGCGAGGAGGTCGCGATGTTGGCGCGCATCAGCGTCGACTACTACCTGCGGCTGGAGCAGGGGCGTGAGCGGCGACCGTCGCCGCAGGTCCTGGACGCCCTGAGCGACGCATTGCTGCTGGACGACGACGGCCGGCTGCACCTGTACCGGGTCGCGGGGATGAGCCCGCTGCCGCGCCGCGGGGGCGGTGCCGAGCGTACCGACCCCCGGTTGCTGGCGTTGGCCGAGCTGTGGGACCGCACGCCGGCGGTGATCCTGGGGCGGGCCTACGACGTCCTGGCCGCGAACACGTTGGGGCGCGCGGTCTTCCGTCACCTCGAACCCGGCACGAACCTGCTGCTGGCGATGTTCCTCGACCTGTCGGTCCGTTCGTTCTACAGGGACTGGGAGACGTCCGCGGCCAACGTGGTCGCGGGATTCCGTTTCCTGGAAGGCGCACGGCCGCACGATCCACGGATCCAGGAGGTGCTGCGGACGGCCCTGAAGGACAGCCGCGAGTTCGCGGACCTGTGGCGGCGGCGCGACGCGCGGGGCAAGTCCGACGCGGCGAAGGTCCTGCTGCATCCGGACGTCGGCGAGCTCACCCTTCGCATGGAGACCTTCGACGTGCGCTCCGCCCCGGGGCAGCAGTTGATCGTCTACCACGCCCAGGAGGGCACCCGGACCGCGGACGCGCTGCGCCTGCTCGGCTCGCTGACGGCGCCCCGGCCCCGACACGGCGACGACTCGCGCGAGGGGGTCTCATGAGGGCCCGCTCCTGGACCGTGGCCGGTGGCACGGGCGTCGTCGCGGTGCTTCTCGTCGTACTCTCGGTGCGGCCGGGCGGCGGGGGGCCCGCGTCTCCCGACGACGCCGCTCAGCGAGGGCAGGGGGTTTCCCCGTCGTCCGCGACGGAGACACCGCCCAGGCGCACACCTGGGACGCCGCCGGCCGAGGGCGCGGAGAGGTCGCCGCACCCGTACGTCGGGATGTGGGTGACGGCCGACGGGCACATCCGTCAGATGCTCCTCGCGAACGGCCGCTACGACGAGGCCCGCGGGGAGCGGGAGAGCGCCTACACGGGTGCGTACCGGATTGCCGGGACCCGCATCGAGTACGTCGACGACACCGGATTCGGCGCGGACGGGACGTTCGACGGAGACGTGCTGCACCACGGGGGCTATGTCTTCTACCGCGAGGGCAGCGACGCACACCAACAGGCCAGAGAGGGACGATGATGGCAGACAGCACTTCGCACCAGGGCCGGCGCGTGTTCATGACAGCAGCGGTCGCCGGAGGACTGACGATCCTGTCCGGGTCCGCCACCGCCTCGGCGGCATCTCGCGAGGCCGCCGGCGGGCCACCCCCGGACCGGCTGACCCGGGAAGGCCGCAACAAGGCGGCGGTGATCCGCGCCTTCGAGCGGCAGAACGCGGGCGGCGACCTCTACGAGATCCTCCACGACGACGTGGAGTGGAAGATCGTCAACGGACGCACCTACACGTCCAAGGCCGAGTTCCTGACGGAGGGGTCGGCACCGGTCCTGGACCGGCTGGCGTCGGTGCTCGTGATGACGATCCGAGACCTCTGGACCGAGGGCGACACGGTGGTCGTACGCTTCGACGGCCGCGCGACGGCGGTCGACGGCGTCGAGTACCGCAACGAGTACTGCTGGGTCTGGCAGCTGCGCGGAGGCCGCGTTGTGCGCTGCCACGCCTTCCTGGACATGATCGCCGTACGGGAGCTCGTCGAACGCATCGAGCTGAACTGATCCGCGCCCGACCCGCCACGGGGTTCCGCAACGTCGCACCCCGGGGACCGCGCCGCGGAGCGAAGCCGGGGTGTCTGGAGTATCGCACTCAGGACTTCCACCAGGATGCGGTCATCGGTTCAGGCGTCGCCGGCGGATGGGAGCCGAGGCCGGGGCCATGAAGGCTTCGTGGATCTGGGAGCCGCCCGAGCCGGGGGCGAGACTAAGGCCGCGTCCGCTCCAGCAGGGCGGCGAAACCGTCGAGATGGCGCGCGAGGCCGTACTCGAACAGTCCGTCAACGTCCGGCACCTCCTCCCCGGTGAGCGTGGCCAGCAGCGGGAACCGGCCGGAGTCGAGGAGCTCGTCGGCCCGATCCCGCTGGGCCGGCCACCACCGGTCGAGCGTCACCCCGGTCTCCTGCTCGGCCTCGACCTCGTCCGCCATGGACAGCGCGACGCCGAGGACCAGCGCGGGCAGCGTGAGCGCCTCGCGGATCCGGGTCGTCATGGGCAGCCCGAGCCCGTCGAGCGCGCGCAGCGTCCACTCGGTGTGCTCCATCACGTTGGGCGCCAGCGACGGGCGGACGAGCGAGACGGCCCCGGGCAGCCAGGGGTGCCTCCGGCACAGCTCCCACTGCAGGCGGGAGACGAGTTCGAGCTTGGCCCGCCGGCCGTCCGGCCCCGGGACGGGCAGCTCGGGCTCGCCGAAGACCTCGTCGGTCATCTGCGTCACCAGCCCCTCCTTGCTGGAGACGTGGGCGGGGCTCCGGAGGCCCGTGGGCCGCTCAGCGCAGGCGCCAGACGCGGACGGTGTCGTCGCCGCCTCCGGTGACCGCGACGGGGCTCCCGCCGAGTTCGGCCACCGCGGCGGCGAACACGTTGTGGTCGTGGGCCTTGAACGGCCGCCCCGCCCGCTTTCCGGTGTCGAGGTCGTGGACCTGCGCGGTGGCGTCGTTGCTGCCGGAGACGACTACGGTGAGCGACCCCACCCGGCCGACGGCCAGGGAGTAGACCCAGCCGCTGTGGTCCCGGATGGGCGGGCGGGCCTCACCGGCGCCCGCGGCGTCGTCGATGTGGATGTCCTGCGCGCCCCCGGCGGACAGCACCACGAGCCTGCCGTCCAGCTCGGCCGTGGTGACGGCGGTGACCTGGCCGCGCTGGGTGAGGATCGTCTCGCCGGGCCCGGAGCGGAGCGGCCAGCGGCGTACCGTACCGTCACCGCCGCCGGTGAACACGACGGGCTCGCCGTCGAGGGTGGCGACGGCCAGTCCGAACACGGCGCCCTCGGAGGCACGGCGGGCCTTGCCGATCGCCTTGCCCGTCCTCAGGTCCCACACGCGCAGGCTCCCGTCGCGGCCTCCGGTCACCACGACGGGCTCGCCGTCGAGGGTGGCGAGGGCGAGGGAGAAGACGGGCACGGCGGCGTCGACGGCCCTGCCGACCGGCTTGCGGGTGGCGAGGTCCCAGCGGCGTACGGTGCCGTCGTCGCCGCCCGACACCGCGATCGTCCTGCCGTCCAGGTCGGTGACCGCGACGGAGCGCACCCAGTTGGTGTGCCCGGTGAGCGTGGCCAGCGGCCTGCGGGTGGCCAGGTCCCACAGGCGGACGGTGCGGTCGTTGGCGCCGGAGACGATCACGGACCTGCCGCCGACCCGGGCGATCGCCACCGTCTGGAGGTCGTCGCGATGGCCGCGCAGCGGGCCGCCGACCGGCGCGCTCTTCCAGTCCCCGGTGACGGAGGTGGGCGTGGCCGCGGGAGACGGCGAGGCGGTGGGCGGTGTGGACGATTCGCCGGGTGAGGGGAATCCGCTGGAGACCGGAGAGGTCGGAGAGGCCGGAGAGGCCGGAGGGGATCCGGTCAGCGCGGCGGGGGTGGGGTCCGCGGGCTCCTCCCCCGTACCCGCCAGCAGCGGCGGGAGCACGAAGACGCCCGCGGAGGCCGCGACGGCGGAGACGGCGACGGCGGCCCCGATCCACCACCGGCGCGATCGTCCGGACCTGCCCGGCACGGTCTCGTCGGCGGATGTCTTCCGCCCGTCACCGGGAAAGACCGGTTCCCCGGGCTCCTCCGGGCGCCACTGCTCCGGCGTGGTGCCCGGACCGATCGACGACCACCCGGCGGAGGACGGCCGCGGGGGCGCGGTGCTCCGACCGGGTGGCGACAACAACGGGAAGGGGGACGGGGAGAGCGGCTCCTGGGACGGCTGCCCGGACTCGCCGTCCCACGCGGAGGACGGCTGGGACGGCGCCGGCCGCTCGGCCCGCGTGGGCTGCCGGGACGGCGATGTCCGGTCCCGTACCGGCTGCTCGGCCTGCGTCGGTGACGGGGACGGGGACGGGGACGGGGACGGGGACGGGGGCGCGACGGCGCCCGCCGACGGCTGGCGGATCAGCCGGAACAGCAGGTCGGGGGCGGCCGGCCGGTCGGCGGGAGTCTTGGCCAGGCAGGCGCGCAGCAGCGGCCGCAACCCCTCGGGCACCCCCGACAGGTCGGGCTCGGCGGTGAGGATGCGGTGGAGCACGGCCGGGATGGTGTCCCGGCCGAACGCGGGGCTGCCGGTGGCGGCGAACACCATCGTCACCGCCCAGCTGAACACGTCCGAGGGGGCGGCGGCGGGCCGGCCGTGGATCTGCTCGGGTGACATGTAGGTCGGGGTGCCGAAGGCGCCGCTGGTCTGGGCGAGCCCGGCGTCGAGCGCCTTGGAGACGCCGAAGTCGATGACGCGCGGGCCGTCGAAGCCGAGGAGCACGTTCGCCGGTTTGAAGTCGCGGTGCGCGATCCCCGCCTGGTGGATGGCGACGAGCGCGGTGGCCGTGCTGATCGCGATGCGCTGCAGGGCGGCGCCGTCGCGCGGCCCCTCGTTCTCGACGGCCTGCTGCAGCGACGGCCCGTCGATGAACTCGCTCACCACGTAGAGGTGGTCGCCGCTCTCCCCCGCGTCGAGCACCCGGGCGGTGCAGAACTCGGCGATCTGCCGGGCGACGGCGATCTCCCGTTCGAAACGCGCCCTCGCGACCTGGTCGGCGGTGAACCTCGGGTGCAGCACCTTGACCGCGACGCGCTCACCGGCCGGGTCGCGGCCGAGGTAGACCGTGCCCTGCCCGCCCTCACCGAGCCTGGCCTCGATCGTGTAGGGGCCGAGGCTCGCGGGGTCACCGGGCCGCGGCGCCGTGACAGCCATCGTGCTCCTCCCAGGTACGGACCCGCCCGGCCCCGCTCCCCGCCGTACGAGGGGCGGTGCGGGCGCCGGACCGTGGGAGGCCGAGTCCCGGGAAAGAGCATGCCATCACCGACAAATTAGACCAAACGCCCAGCGGGTCCCCGCACGCAACAAGGCGACCTCCCCACCGCTTCGATGACCGCCACCCGAGGACGACCGGACGGAACGCCCAAAAGCCCGCAGCCGGAAACAAACGCATGGAACTCCCACAAGCCCATACACGGGAACAGCCGGACGGAACGCCCGCGAGCCGACATCCGTGGACAGCCGGACAGGATGCTCGCGATACGGCTCCGGGGACAACCGGGCGGGATGCCCGCGAGCCGGCCCCCGCCAGGCTCGCGGCTTTCCCGGCGGCCGGTACGACACCCGCGAGGAGCGGCACCGGCGTCGTCGAAACGACGACAAGGACGGATCCAGCCTTTCCCCCCCTCCCCCCGTGGATCGGTCAGGGCGGGTCTTTCCGAACGTTAGGCAGGGACGCGGCGGAAAGCATGAGTATCCCCTACTCATCCCACCGGATCTCCGTCGAACAGGGCTCGACGCCCTTCCCGGGGTACGGACGCTCGACCGCGGCCCGAAGCTGAGCGCTATCGTCACCTTCGCCGTCCAGGGCCGGCGGCCGCAGCCGTTCAAGGCGGCGATGGACGCGCGGCGCGTCGACTCGGCGCTCAGCTTCCGCGAGTTCGCGCGGTTCGACTTCGGCGACAAGGACGTCGACCGGTGCCTGCGGCTGTCGCCGCACTACTGCAAGGGTCGTCGCCGCGGTCGCGGAGCTGAGCCGCACCGGCGAACGCTCTCCGGGAGAACGCTGACGCCCCCCCGGACACGGGCGGGGAACGGCGGCCACGGATCGCCCGTCATCCGGCGGTCATCGGACGGACAGGCTTCGCGGGCGGGGCGAGGCGGCGATCACCGGCGGGTCCTCAGGAGCCGCCGGGCCGGTCCTCCCCCGCCGGGACGGTCACGCGGTCCTCGTAGGCGTCGCGGGCACTGAGCACCTCGGGCAGGTGCGCCTGGCTCCAGTGGCAGCAGGCGTTCATCGGCTCGAGGAGCGTGTGCCCGAGCGAGGTCAAGGCGTACTCGACCCTGGGCGGGATCTCGGGGTAGGCCGAGCGGGCGACCAGCCCGTCGCGCTCCATCGCCCGCAGGGTCTCGGTGAGCACCTTCGGGGTGATGCCGCGCAGCGGCACCCGCAGCTCGGAGAAGCGCCGGGGGCCGTCCTGCAGGCATCTGATGATCTTCGGGGTCCACTTGCCGCCGATCTGGAACGGCGGGGTGCCGGGTGCGCACCCGGTGAACATGTCGGGATCGAGGGGCTCAATCACCCTCCCAGGGTACGCGCGGCCGTCGCGCCGCACACGGGGTCACTATCGTTGCGGGAACCGAGGGGGTACGGGCTACCGTCCGCGTCAGAGACCGGTGATCACGCCGGTCCCGTCGATCGGAGGCCCAGGATGAGCAGGATCGTTGTCTTCGGAGCGGGAGGGCGGGCGGGCCGCCGTACGGTCGCGGAGGCCGCCGCCCGCGGCCATCGGGTCACCGCGGTCGTCCGCGAACCGGCCCGGCACCCGGACCTGGCCGGTGACGGTGTGACCGTGGTCCCCGGCGACGTCACCGTCGCGGACAGCGTCGCGGCGGTCGCCGCCGGGCACGACGCGGCCGTCAACGCCGCCGCCCGGCTCGACGTGTCCGCGACGGAGTTCTACCGGGCCTCTACCGCCGCCCTGCTGGACGGTCTGGCGCGGGCCGGCGTCGGCAGGCTGGTGGCGATCGGCATCGGCACCACCCTGGAGACCGCGCCCGGGGTGCCGCTCCACAGCACGCCCGGTTTCCCGGCGGAGGCACGCGACTTCTCGCTGGGACACGCGGCGGAGCTGGACGCCCTGCGCGCGGCGGGCACCGCGGTCGACTGGGTGGTGCTCGCCCCGCCGGCGGTCCTCCTCGACGAGAGGGCCGCGCGCACCGGCCGGTACCGGACCGGCGACACCCGGCTGCTGCCCTCCGACGAGGGCGCGCCCCCGTTCTCCTTCGCCGACCTCGCGGTCGCGGTCGTCGACGAGATCGAGACCCCGAAGCACCACCGGGCACTGGTCGCCGTGGCGTACTGAACCGTGGCGTACCGAACCAGCGGTCTCCCGGCGCTGGACCGGCCGCCCCGGGCCGGTGGTTCGTCAAGGTCCCCGGGGGTCACGGTCGGCTTGACCGTGGCCCCCGGGGGCTCGATCCCGGTCGATCTCAGGATCTTCCGTAGACGATGAGCATGACGGCCGCGAGGACGCTGGAGACGGCCACCGAGAGCATCACGACGGGATAGCCCATGCTCTGGCCGAGGAAGGCCGCGCCCAGGGGGCCGAGCGCCTTGGCGAGCATGATCGGAAGGGCCTGGGCTCCGGCGATGGTCGCATAGGCCGCGGCCCCGTACCTCTCCGCGACCAGTACGGGACGCGCGAGGGTGCCCACCCCGAACCCGATCCCGAAGGCGATCACGCAGGTGACGGCACCGGCCCCGCTCCCGCCGAGCAGCGGCAGGGACGCCGCGGCGACGGCCTGCAGGAGGAAGACGGCGGCGGTGACCGCGGCGGCCGGGAAGCGCCGGTGGAGACCGGTGGTGACGAGCCTGCCGGTGACCGACAGGACGCCGAGCAGGCCGGTGACGAGGGCGGCGAACGTCGGGGGATGTCCCAGCTCGGTGAGGTAGGCGAGCAGGTGGACGGCGACGATCGCGACGGCCGCGGTGTGCGCGACGAACGCGACGGCCAGCAGCCAGAAGGCCCGCCCGCGCATCGCCGGGCGAAGACCGGTGCCACCCGGCCGCTCCTCCCCCTCCGCCCGGCCGGGGCTCCCGGCGCCGGGGGGCCTGCGTACGAAGAATGCGTGCAGCGGGATGGTGGTCACGGCGTGGATGACGGTGAGCACGACCAGGGCCGTACGCCAGCCGTGGCGATCGACCAGCAGCCCGGTGAGGGGCAGGAAGACGCTGGAGGCGAACCCGGCCACCAGGGTGACGGCCAGCAGGGCGCTGGAGCGGCGGCCGGGATCGAACCAGGAGACGACGATCGCCAGCGCCGGTTCGTAGAGCGTCATCGCCGAGGCCAGGCCGATGACGGCGAGGACCGCGTACAGGCCGGGCAGGCTGTCGACCCGCGACCAGGCGAACGTCGCCAGCGTGCCCGCGACCGAGCCCAGCGTCATGAGGCCGCGCCCGCCGTGGCGGTCCAGGCGGCGGCCGACCAGCGGGGCTGCCAGTCCGGTGATCAGCACGGCGAGGGTGAAGGCACCGGTGACCTGGCCTGCGGAGGCGTTCAGATCGCGCCGCATGGGGCCGAGGAAGACGGCGAACGCGTAGTAAAGAATGCCGTAGCCGACGGTCTGCGTTATGGCCAGGGCGATGACGAGACGCCATCCCGGGGAGATCCGAGGCTGTTCACGCTGTTGTCGGGCGGTCACACGCGGTGCTCACCTCCACGCTTTCGTGTCCCGGCCGGTACGCGCGAATTCGCGCTCGCGCCTGCACGGGAAAACCTGTTCACGTCTCGTTCATCGGCGAATCCCGGACGGAGGACCGATTCGCGGGGACCCTCGCGAAAGCGGGCTGAAACCCCTGGTGAAACGGCCTATCACATGATCACCGATATGCGCCGCCCGCCACCGGACGCGCACCTCGCGGGGGCGGCTAAACACCCCGCCCAACGCGAAATCAATGACGAGCATATTGTTCGCCGGGCAATTGCCGGAGTCAATGAATCGTCAAAACAATGTGACAGAAATCACATCTTGCTTTTCGGCCCACCGAGGCCGGTAATTACAATTGTTCGCTTTTCTCGCCGATGCCGATGCCGATGCCGATGCCGATGCCGGTGTACGGTGAGCGTCGTGGTACGACCCGTCTCTTGTCTCTCACGGGACTCGACCGGGCGGCGACGGCACCCGGGGCGCGATCCCGCGCTCAGTGCACCACCGCGTTGGCGTCCCGGCTCACCACGGCGAGCACCCCGTCGATCTCGGAGAGCGCCGTGGTGAGCTCCGCTGTCGAGCCGACGCCGTGCACGGTGAGCCAGAGCGAGACGGTCTCCGGGCTCTGCCCCTCGGTGCGCTGGCCGACGGACAGCTCGTCCACGCCGAATCCCCGGCGCGTGCATTCGGCCAGTGCGAGCCGCAGCACGCCCCGCCCGTCGAGATAGGTCAGATTGAGCCGCGAGGGCGCGTACTTGGACCGGGGGAGCACGTCGGCCAGCGGCGTGAGGACGAACACCGTCACGAAGTATCCCGCGGTCACGACGATCGCGAGCAGCCACAGCCCGGCCCCCGCCGCCATGCCCACCCCGGCGGTGAGCCAGACCGCCGCGGCGGTGGTGAGGCCCCGGACCGCGTCACCCCGGACGAATATCAGGCCCGCCCCGATGAAGCCGATGCCGGACACGATCTGGGCGGCCACCCGGGACGGGTCGAGGGTGACGTGCTCCCCCAGGACATCGTAGAAACCGTATTTCGAGACCAGCATCATCAGGGCGGCGGCGAAGCCGACCAGGGTGTAAGTGCGCAGGCCCGCGCTCTTCAGGCGGACCTCCCGCTCGAGACCGATCACGGCCGAGAGCACGAAGGCGAGGACCAGCGCCCCCACCTGCGCCCAGCCCTGTCCGGCGAGCTCACCGAGAGGTGCCATCACCACCACCCCCGGCCCGGGTTCCGGCCCCGGCCTCTGTCCCAGTCCCAGTCCGGGTTCGGGTTCCGGTCACAGTCCGGGTCCGGGTCCGGGCTCCGGTCGCAGTCCCGGTTCGGGTCCAGGTTCCGGTCCGGGCCCACGTTTCGGGCCGGGTGAAGGCGTGCCCGTACCCGGTTACGCCGCCTCGGCGGCCTGGCCGGCCTGCCGCAGGGCGGGAGATCGCGGCTGTTCCGACAGGTAGTGGCCGACTCCGACGACGAGCGCGACGGGCCATTCGATGACTCCCAACGCTCCCAGCGCGCCCAGCACCCCGTAGAAGACCAGCCGGTTCGGCGGCGGCAGGGTCAACGTGCCGATCACCGGCACGGTGATGTGCGGCGACGGCCGTTCCCCGTTCGCGCGGGCACGTGTCTCCCCGTCCGCCCGGGCACGCGTCCTGCCGTTCGAAGCGGTGCTGGTTGTCCTGGCCATGGCAGCCTCCGTGAATCACGACACATCCCGCCAATCCCCGGCATCGAACGACCCGTAACACCGTTTGACCAGGACTTTGCCGCTCCGGCCGGGCCCAGGCCACCGGCGGTCACCGAAAGAACAAGCACGGCCCGGCATACCGCGAATTGCCGGTTCCCGGCCCGCCGGACCGGATCGCGAACCATCGGCCCATGACCCACGGCCCACGCCCATCGGACCGGTACGCAAAAGGCCACCGGAAGAACGAGCACGGCCCGTCCCGCGGGGAAGGCGGGACGGGCCGTCTGGGAGTTCAGGCCGCTACGGGGTGGCCTTGTCGGGGCGCTCGGAGACGCGGATGCTGTTGAGCACGGTGTCGCCGGTCCGCTTGGCGAACCGCACGTTGAGCTGGCCGTCGGTGACCTTCACCGTGTACTGCCGGGTGGTGGCGACGTACGCGCCGGTCTCCAGGGCGAGGTCCAGCGCGGGGATCGCCAGCTGGCCCTCGACGATGACGTCGAAGACGCGCTGGCCCTCACGCTTGCCCCGGGTCTCGGCGAAGCCCAGCTCGACGGCGTAGGTGCCGTTGGGCACCTGGTCGAACCGGTACTCCAGCATCCCCTCGCGGACGCTCCTGAACAGCGCCTGCTCGGTGGTGCCGGTGATCGTCCTGGTCGTCGTGTTCGTCTTGGTGCTGGTGCCGACGTAGCCGTGACCGCCGGTGCTGTGCTTGCGGTCGGCGGTCCAGCGGTCGCCCGCGGTGTCGACGACGTCCCTGGTGCCGCCCACCTCCACGGCGACCTGGTGCTTGGGCACCACGACCGTCACGGCGATCTCGATCTGCGGGTCGCGGCCGCTCGCCGAGCGGACCAGCAGCTTGCCGGTGCGTACGGTGCCCGGCGGGACGCCCGCGCTGGAGGCGGTCACCCTCAGCGTCACCGACGCGCCCTTGGCGAGCTGGCCGGTGGCGGGGGTCACGCTCAGCCAGCCCTGGGCGGGGTCGGTCACCACGGTGTAGGCCGTGGAGACCCCCAGGTTGGACAGTTCGACCGTGCCCGTCCTGGTGGTCTCCGCCGGTTGCACCAGGGTCAGCTCGGCGACCGAGGCCGTCACCCGGCCGGTGGCGAGCGCGGTGTCGGCCCGGGTCACGCCCCCGGCGGTGACGGTGACCTCCTGGGTGAAGGTGCCGTAGTTCTCCTTGGAGACCTCGACCTGGTAGTCGCCCAGCAGGATCTGCCCGAGGAACCTGCCGTCCGCGCCGGTGGTGAAGGTCGCCACGTCGCCGACCTTCACCGTCGCGCCCGCCAGCGGCTCGCCGTCGTTGGCGTCGGTGACGACGCCGGTCAGCAGCCCGTGCCGGCTCGCGGTGAAGGTCAGGCTCTGGCCGTCGCCGATCGCGGCGCTGTTGAAGGAGTACTGCAGCGCGTCGGTGCCGTCGGCGTTCTCGATGCCCACCGTGGCGCCGATCCCGGCGTCGCGCTCGCTGTCGACGCTGTCGTAGCGGTACCCGACCGACCCGTTCTCGCCGAGCAGGGCCGAGAACGAGACGCGCTGGGTGGCGTCGGCGTAGAAGCGGGCGTTGCGCCACTCGACGACGAAGGTCCGGTTCGGCGCGGTCCCGAGGGTGGCGGTGTAGATCCCGGACTGGTCGTCCAGCACGAGGTCGTCCCAGAAGGCGTAGACGGCCGCGTTGGGCGCGGCGGAGGCGGGCAGGGTCACGTTGCCCGCCAGGGCGGCGCTGTCCTTGAAGGCGAGGAACCCGTTGGTGCTCACCCAGGCGCCGGTGTAGCCGGTGCCGTAGAACGGGAAGGTGAACGGCAGCGTGATCTGCTGGACCGCGTCGTCGCCGGTGAGCGTGCTCTTGGCGGTGCCCGCGACGTACGCCTCGGCGGCGCTGTCACAGGTGTAGCCGAAGGAGTCGGTACGGCGCGGCAGGTCGACGTCCTTGGCCAGGTCGCCGGCCACCGTGATCGGCACGGTGAGCTCTCCCGCGCACCGGGAGCCGGGGGTGACCTTCAGCTGGTAGTCGCCGGTCGGCAGCGTGAGCCGATAGCGGCCCGCCGCGTCGGCGACCGCGGTGACCGGGGTGCCCACCGCGGTGAGCGTGGCGCCCGGCTCGGGGGCGCCCGCGGCGGTGACCGTGCCGGAGACCGTGCCCGAGGACAGCTGCGTCAGCGACACGTCCTCGGTGGCCGTCTGGTCGGACACGACGGTGACGGCCGCGGCGGCGTCGGCGTACCCGAACTTCTTCACGGTGAGCTGGTAGTCGCCCGCGAGCAGGCGGGGCAGCTCGTACGTCCCGTCCTGGGCGGTGGTGGTCGTGCGGTTCAGCGGGCCGGTGACGGTGACGGTCGCCGCGGCGAGCGGCGCGCCGCCGGAGGTGACGGTGCCGCCCAGCCCGCCGAGCGCGGCGGAGGGGGTGGCCTGGACCGCCGCGAACGTGTCGAGCCTGCCCTCGCCCCAGATGTTGTTGTCCGCGGCGGTGCCGCCGCAGCGCGTGTCGTCGACGTCGATCGCGGTCCGGTCGAGCAGGTCCCGCGTGGTGGCGATGTCGCCCAGCAGGGCGGGGGAGGCCGACCACATCAGCGCGACGGTGGCCGCCAGGTGCGGCGCGGCCATCGACGTGCCGGAGTTGGACCCGTAGCCGCCGCCGGTCACGGACGAGCGCACGTTCACGCCGGGGGCCGCGAGGTTGGGCTTGATCTCGCCGTTCTCGCCGGTGCCCCGGGTGGAGAAGGTCGCGATCGCGTTGTTGACGTCGAACGCGCCCGCGCTGTAGCTGGCGACGTACTGGCCGGGCGAGCCGCTGGAGTTGCAGCCCGCGTTCGTGACGTTGCCGTTGGAGAAGACGGGGAAGATGCCCGCCGCGACCCACGCGTCGACGGTCTCCTTGTACCAGGGGTTGAAGCCGCCGCCGCCCCAGGAGTTGTTGACGACGTGCGGTGCCAGGTCGGGACGCGGGTTGTCGCCGTCCAGGTCGGTGGGCGCGAGCACCCACTGGCCGGCGGCGAGCAGCGAGGCGTCCGAGCAGGTGCTGGACTCGCAGCCCTTGACGGCGATCCACTTCGCGGCGGGGGCGACGCCGATCGTGTTGGCGCCGCCGTCGTCACCCACCATCGTGCCCATGGTGTGGGTGCCGTGGCCGTTGTTGTCGCACGGCGCGGTGCCCGAGCAGATGCCCGCCGGGTCGAACCAGTTGTAGTCGTGGTCGACACCGCCGTCGGCGCTCCTGCCTCGGTACTTGGCGGCGAGCGCGGGGTGGTCGAACTGCACGCCGGTGTCGATGTTGGCCACGACGATGCCCTCGCCGCGGACGCCGAGCTCGTTCCAGACCCGGGGGGCGTTGACGCGGTCGATGTTCCACTCGATCGCGTCGACCTTCGCCACCTCCTTGCCGGGCAGCGGCTCGGGCACCTTGGTGACCTGGCTGGGTTCGATCCGCTCCACCTCGGGCCGCTTGGCGATCTCCTCGGCCAGCTTGGCGTCGCCGGTCACCTGGATGGCGTTCGCGATCCAGAAGGGGGTGAAGTCGACGCTCTCGGCGGTGAGGAACCTGCGCAGGCCCGCCTGCGAGGAGGCGGCGAGCTCGGTCTTGGCCCGGAAGACCTGCGCGGCCTTCTCGGTCTTGGTCTTCGCCCTGCGAGCCGCGCCGAGGTCGGCGTCGCTGTTCAGGCGTACCCAGAAAGTGGCCTTGTCGTCGGCGGCCAGATCCGCCAGGACGGTCTTGTCGATCTTGTCGGGGGCGGGCGCGGCCTGGGCCACTCCCTGAGGGAGCACGAGCATCAGGGCGGTGGCGATCCCGAGCAGGACCGATCGCCGGTGTCGAGGGGTGTTTGACACACGATCTCCTTCACTCCGGGCGGGAGTCTCCCGCCGGGCAGAGCGCCGTGGGATGCACACGATCTTTACAACCCACGTGGAGAATCCTGAATAGATCATGTGTAATTTTCAAGCTTTCGGGTTACTAAAAGGCCATATGTCATCAGAATTAACACGAAGGGAACGGCCTAAATAGCGAGCCGCGCCCACCGCCGCCGCACCGGATCGCACCGCCAAGGGGCCTCCACGGGGCCGGTACGGCATGTGGGCTTCACGCGATCAACCAGACGCGGGAGGATTGGCGGCGTGAACCGCACCGCTGCACGTATAGGAGTGCTCCTGCTCGCCGCCGTCGCGGTCGTGGCGGTGCTGCTCGCCCTGATGCCCCCGTCCTCCACCGGCACGTACGGCGAGGAGGACGCCCGGGCCTCCGGCGTCGCGGTGAAGAAGCTGGGCCCGCGCGACCACGAGCTCACCGTCACCTCCGCCGCGCTCGGCCGCGAGGGCAGGGTCAGGGTCCTGCTGCCCGAGAAGTGGACGCCGGACTCGGGCCCGTGGCCGGTGCTGTACCTGCTGAACGGCTGCTGCCAGTCCGACTACGACACCTGGGTGACCAAGGGAGGCGCCGCGGAGCTCACCTCGGGCTACCCCGCGCTCGTGGTCATCCCCGAGAGCGGCCCCGTCGGTTTCTACTCCGACTGGCGCGATGGTCCCGGCTGGGAGACCTTCCACCTCACCGAGGTGCGTGCCGTCCTGGAGCGCGACTACGGCGCCGGGGACCGGCGGGCGGTGGCGGGGCTGTCCATGGGCGGGTTCGGGGCGATGTCGTACGCGGCCCGCCACCCCGGCATGTTCCAGGCGGCGGCCTCCTACTCCGGGGTGCTGCACACCCGCGACGGCAACGGCGGCGTCGACTGGCTGCTCGGGCAGTACGGCGAGGAGTCCGTGAGGCTCTGGGGCCCTCCGCAGGACCCGGAGTGGGCCGCCCACAACCCGGCCGACCTCACCGGCGCGCTGCGCGGGACGCGCCTCTTCGTCTCCAGCGGCGACGGCTCCCCCGGCCCGCTGGACGACGCCTCCGAGGCGCGCGACGAGGGCGAGGCCTCCCTGCTCCTGCAGTCCGTGACCTTCGCCGAGCGGGCCAAGGCGAACGGCGCCGACGTGTCGGTCGACTTCTACGGCCCCGGCACCCACTCCTGGCCCTACTGGCGCCGCGGCCTCGAACGCTCGCTCCCCATGCTCATGGACTCCATCGGCGCGGCCGTCTGAGAACCGGCGTCACCCCCAGCCACCCCCCCCCCAAACGCCCGGCCCCGAAACGGCGCGCGCTCGAACCAGCGCACCCGAGCCGACACGTGTCCGAACCCGCGCCCCCGAACCGGCGCGCTCAAACCGGCGCGCTCGAAGCCGCGCACTCAAACCGGCGCGCCCGAACCAGCGGCCCCGCGGCCCCGAACCGACGCGTATCCGAACCGGCGCCCGCCAACCGACGCCCGCAAACCGACGCCCGCAAACCGGTGCACCTCATCTGAAGCACTAACAAACCAACGCGCTTCAGTTGGTGTATGGACAAACCAAAGCACCCAAGCTGGCGCTCCCGGTCGCGCGGAAAGTTAAGACGGGCGACTCTGGACGTTCAACTCAGACACCCCTTTCCGGTCACCCTCGTGGCTAGGTTCCAATGACACCCCAGCTCAGGGGCGTTCGCCGTATGTCTGAGGAGCCACCTTGCGAGTCCTGGCCGTTGTCCCCGCCCGTGGAGGTTCGGTGGGGGTCCCCCTGAAGAACCTGGCCGCGGTGGGCGGCAGTCCCCTGGTCGCCCGTGCGGTACGGGCCTGCGTGCGCGCCGAGCTGGTCGACGAGGTCGTGGTCAGCACCGACCACGAGGGCATCGCCGAAGTGGCCCGCGCCGCGGGCGCCACCGTGATCGACCGGCCGGGAGAGCTGAGCGGCGCGACCGCCTCCAGCGAGTCCGCCGTGCTGCACGCGCTCGACCACGTGTCCGAGGACCCCGAGGTGGTCATCCTGGTGCAGTGCACCAGCGCGTTCATCGACCCCGCCGACCTGGACAGCGCGATCTCCAAGGTCCTGGACGGCAGCGCCGACGTGGTGTTCTCCGGGCTGGAGACGCACGAGTTCCTGTGGAGCGCGAGCGGCGCGGGCGTCAACCACGACCCCTCCTACCGCCCCCGCCGCCAGGACCGCGAGCCGAACTTCCGCGAGACCGGCGCGTTCTACGTGATGCGCACCGAGGGCCTGCGCGAGCACGGCCACCGCTTCTTCGGCGCCGTCGCCGTGCAGCAGGTGCCCTCGCGCCACGCCATCGAGGTCGACACCCCCGAGGACCTGGAGATCGTCCGGGCGCTCGCGCCCTTCGTCGACGAGCCCGAGCCGATCGACGTGGACGCGGTGATCACCGACTTCGACGGCGTGCACACCGACGACCGCGCCTACGTCGACCAGGACGGCCGCGAGATGGTCGCGGTCAGCCGCTCCGACGGCATGGGCATCGCGCTGCTGCGCCGCTCCGGCGTCAAGCTGATGATCATGTCCACCGAGCACAACCCGGTGGTCGCGGCCCGCGCCCGCAAGCTCGGCGTGCCCGTCCTGCAGGGCCTGACCGACAAGCGGACCGTGCTGCGCGACTGGCTCGCCATCGAGGGGATCGACCCGGCCCGCGTCGCGTACGTCGGCAACGACGTCAACGACCTGGGCCCGATGAGCGACGTCGGCTGGCCCGTCACGGTCCCCGACGCCCACCCCAAGGTCCGCGCCGCCGCCAGGACCGTGCTGACCCGGGCCGGAGGGGCCGGGGCCGTACGGGAGCTGTGTGACAGGGTCCTCGCGGCCCGCCCGCTGGAGGAGGTCGCCGCCGCTCCCGCGCCCCGCGCCGAGCTGCGGCTCACCCCGGTCGCCAAGCCCGTCCAGATCGGCGAGTCGCTGGTCGGCTCCGGCCAGCCGGTCTACATGATCGCCGAGATCGGCATCAACCACAACGGCGACCTGGACATCGCGCGCAAGCTGATCGACGTGGCCGCCGAGGCGGGCTGCCAGGCGGTCAAGTTCCAGAAGCGCACGCCGGAGATCTGCGTGCCGCTGGAGCAGCGCGGCCAGATCCGGCAGACGCCGTGGGGCGAGATGACCTACATGGAGTACAAGATCAGGACCGAGTTCGGCCTGAAGGAGTACACCGAGATCGCCAAGCACTGCCAGGAGCGCGGCCTGGACTGGTTCGCCTCCCCGTGGGACGTGCCGTCGGTGGAGTTCCTGGAGTCGATGGACGTGGTCACCCACAAGATCGCCTCGGCCAGCGTGACCGACCTGGAGCTGCTGCGCGCGCTCGCCTCCACCGGCAAGCCGCTCATCCTGTCCACCGGCATGTCCACGCTGGAGGAGATCGACCAGGCGGTGGAGATCCTCGGCACCTCCAGGCTGGTGATGATGCACGCCACCTCCACCTACCCCCTCCCCCCGGAGGAGGCCAACCTCCGCGCGATCGTCACCCTCCAGGAGCGGTACGGCGTGCCGGTCGGCTACTCCGGCCACGAGCGCGGCCTGCAGATCTCGCTCGCGGCGGTGACCCTGGGCGCGGTGACCGTGGAGCGGCACATCACGCTCGACCGCACCATGTGGGGCTCCGACCACGCGGCCTCGCTGGAGCCGGCCGGGCTGGAGCACCTGGTCCGCGACATCCGGATCATCGAGACCGCGCTGGGCGACGGCGTCAAGCGGGTCTTCCCCGGCGAGGAGGCGCCCAAGTCGCGCCTGCGCCGCGTCACCGTGTGACCTTCGGCCCGCTCCTCCGATCGGGAAGCCACGTCGTACGAACATCCGAACCGGGAATGGGAAGAACAACTTGATCAAGCTGTCCGTCGTCGTCCCGGTGCGGGACGCGGAGGCCTACATCGGTGACGCGCTGACCTCGCTGGTCAGGAACGCGCGCCGGGACTTCGAGTTCATCGTGGTGGACGACGGATCCGCGGACGCGACCGGGCAGATCGTCGAGGACTTCCGCGACGACCTGCCCGGCCTGGTCGTGCTGCACAACGACGCGCCGGTCGGGCTCGCCGACGCGCGCAACCTCGGGGTCTCGCTGGCCTCCGGCCGCTACCTGACGTTCATGGACGGCGACGACTGGCTCGCGCCCGGCTACCTGGGGGACCTGGTCGGGGCGATCGAGCGGCTCGGCTGCGACTTCGTCCGGGTCGACCACGTCCAGGCCGAGGGCAGGAAACGGGTGATCCACCGGGCGCCGCTCGCCACCCGGGAGGTGGTGCTGAAGCCGCGCGACCACATCCTGCCCGCCCGGTCGAAGACCATGGTCGACTACCCGTACGCCTGGGCGGGGATCTACCGCCGCGACCTCGGCGAGCTGCTGACCTTCCCCGGGCACCTGCACACCGCCGAGGACAGGCCGTGGATCTGGCGGCTGCACCGCGCCGCGGCCTCGTTCGCGGTGGTGTCGCTGGCCGGGCTGTTCTACCGGCGGATGGTGGCGGGCTCGCTGACGCAGATCGGCGACGCCAGGCAGCTGCACTTCTTCGACGCCTTCGACCTGGTCTTCGAGGGCCTGGAGGAGGAGTTCGCGCCCAAGGCCGTGCGGATGTTCCGCGCGCTCCTCGCCCACCACCTGGAGATGGGCGAGCGGTTCTCCCCCGAGCTGCGCGCCCGCTTCGAGGAGCGCGGCGCCGCGACCCTGAGGCGGTTCCCCGAGGACCTGCTCGCCGAGACCCGCCTGGATCCGGAACGCGACCAGATCCTGCAGAGACTCCTGGAGCGCTGATGACGCAGCTGTTCTACGCCTCGACCCTGTTCGGCGCGATGACGCTCGCGGCGGCGATCGACGACGGCCGCTTCGGCCCCCGCGAGGGGCGCCGGATCCTGCTGGTCTCCAACAACGCGGCCATCCCGGAGATCACCCCGTCCCTGGACGAGACCCCCGGGTTCGCCGCGCTGCGCCCGCGCTTCGACGAGATCCACTCGTGGAACGAGATCGTGGCCCCGCTGCACCCCTCCGACTGGAAGGCCCGCGTCATCGAGGTGCCGATGCTGAGCCGCCTGGTCGGCTCGTATCTGTCCCTGGGCGCCGGGCCCGCCGAGCTGATCCTGGAGTCCATCGCGGTCCCCCCGGCCAGGACCCTGGGAGGGCTGGTCAAGGACTGCCCGATCTCGGTGTACTCCGACGGCCTGATGAGCTACGGCCCGACCCGCGACCCGCTGCCGCTGGAGATCTCCGGCCGGATCACCCGCCTGCTCCACCTCGACCTGGTCCCCGGCCTGACGCCGCTGCTGCTGTCGGAGTACGGGGTCCCCGCCGAGACCGTCCCCGACCGGGCCTTCCTCGACGTGATCGGGAAGGTCGGCGGGGAGACCGGCGACGCGCCCTCGGGCCGGGCGATGATCCTCGGGCAGTACCTGTCCGCCCTCGACCTCGTCACCCCCGAGGAGGAGGCGGGGCTGCACGCCGACATGCTGCGCGGCCTCGCCGCCCGGGGGTTTCGCGAGGTGCTGTTCAAGCCCCACCCGGCCGCGGGCCGCGAGCACGCCCGGCGGCTGCGCGAGACGGCCGCCGAGCTGGGCGTCGGGCTGGACGTGGTGGCGGAGACCGTACCCGCGGAGTCGTGTTTCGCCGAGCTGCGGCCCGAGCTCGTGGTCGGCTGCTTCTCCACCGCCCTGATCACCGCGAGCCGCTACTTCGGGCTCCCGGTGGCGACGGTGGGCGGCGAGCTGGTCCTGGAGCGGCTCACCCCGTACGAGAACAGCAACCGGATCCCGGCCACCGTCACCGACGCCCTGCTGCCGCGCCTGTCGCCGGACGGCTCGCTGGAGGAACCGCCGCCGGTGGACCTTCCCGCCCTGGTTGGCGCGGTCGGCTACTGCATGCAGTCCGAGGTGCATCCGGGGCTGCGCGAGAGCGCCGCGGCCTATCTGGAGGAGCACGGCCCGGCCCGCTACTTCAAGCGCCAGCGCCTCGGCGCCCTGGACCTGATCACCCCCCGGGCCGCCGCGGCCCAGGAGCGGAGCACCCTGAGCAGGCTCCGCCGCCGCCTGTCGAAGGCGTTCCCCTAACCCCCGGCCAACCCCCGGCCCGCTCCCGGCACCGGCGCGCGCTCGTGCCGGCCGCCCGTGCCCCCCGCCCGTGGCGCCGGCTTCGGGGAGGATCGCCCCCCTCCCGAAGCCGGCGGCCACCCTTCCCGGCCGGGCGCCTCGAAAGTCCCCGGCCGAACGCCTTGGGAGTTCCTAGCCGAGCGCCTTGAGGTAGCGGCGCATCCGGCGTTTGGCTCGGTAGCCGACGCGCAGCACGTTCGGCGGGACCTCCACGCGCATGCGGGCGCGACGGCGGGCGGCGGCGAACTCGGGACCTTCGAGCAGGGACCTCGCCGGGACGAGACGCCCGGAGCGGGCCTGCCCGACCAGGGAGACCATCCGCGAGACCCAGTCGCTCTCGCCGCCGGGATGGAAGTAGTTGACCTTGCACCAGCCGTCGTCCGGGTCCAGGAAGCGCCCGGCCGTGAGGTCGTCGAGGGTGCCGAGCAGCCCGCTGTCCTCGAAGACCAGGTTGATCATCTCGGCGCCCACCCCGAAGTCCGACAGCACCAGGAGCGGCACCTCCTGGGCGATCGCCTCCAGCGCGGCGGTCGAGCTGACGGTGACGAACCCGGCCGCGTGGGCCAGGTGCTCGTGCATGGGACCCACCGCGAAGCGCACGGCCGCGGCGCGCACCCGGCCCTCCTCGGCGAGCGACTGCCACAGGCGCTGGTAGTGGTAGCGCTCGTTGTGGGTCTGGCGCTCGGTGTCCAGGGCGCGGAGCTTGACGACGATGTCAAGGTCCGGGCGGCGTCCGGCCAGCTCGGCCAGGGAGAGCAGGACGCGCTCGCGCTCCTCCCTGCGCCTGGGCACCTTGGCCTGGGTGGCGAACACCACCCGGTCGCGCGGCCCGGTGGCGGGGACCTCCGCGTCACCGCGCAGGAACGGCAGCCGGGCGAGCCCGATCTGGCCGCCCCCGCCCAGCCGGGCGCCGATCTCGGAGAACTCCTCGACCTCCCGGCCGCTGTGCAGCACGAACAGGTCGCACCCGCTGCGGAACAGCCACGCCTTCTCGGTGGCGGGGACGGAGATGCCCGGCAACCCCGAGACGAACACCGGCCTGGGTCGCAGCCCGGCCAGCACGTCCCCGGCCAGCACGTCCACCACGGGCCCCGTACAGGCGACGAGCACCACGTCGGGCCTGAAGCGCTCCGCGGCCCGGCGCAGCGCGCGGGCCGACAGCACGGGCGGGTCGGCCGCCGAACCGTCGACGGCGGCGTGGATCTGCGCCGTCGACGGGGTGATGGGGGTACGGATGACCGCCAGCTCCGTCTCGCAGCCCGAGGGCAGGTCCCTCAGCAGGCAGGCCGCCCACTTCAGGTAGGAGTCGGAGTCGGCCACGGCCAGGACCTTCAAAGAGAACCTCCGGCGGGGAATCCCCGGTTTCGTACGGTTTTCACGCGGTTTCGTGAGTGGAGAGGCGTCCCACGAGCGGCGAGCCCGCCGGGCGTCGGCCACGGGGTCATGGCCCGCTGACTCCCGTGTCGTGATGGGCGAACCGCGACAGGTGGGAGCGGAGTGAGGGGGCCGCCTCGGCCGTCCACCACTCGTCGGGGACGTCCACCGTCTCCACGGCGACGCCCCGGGCCGAGAGCAGGACCCGCAGGGAGGTGACCGCGGTGGACGGCAGGCTGAGCACCCGCTGCTCGGCGGCGAGCCCGCGCAGGGTCATCTCGGCGGGGGTCCCGCCGTCGTAGACGGTGATCCCCGGCTGCTCCCCGACCCGGACGAGGTCGTCGGGATCCTCGCGGCGGTGCGGGAAGTAGGCCACCGGACCGTCCGAGCCGAGCCCGGCGAGCCAGGTGAAGTAGGGATCGCGGTGGATCAGGCCGTTGCGGACCAGCGAGGTGCCGAGGACGACGGTGCGCTCCTCGGGACGGGGCCCGCGCAGCGGCTGGGACCGCAGCCAGGCGAAGTCGTGGGTGACCAGCTCGGTTCCCCCGGCGCGTACGGCCTTCGCCAGGTCGGGGGGCACGGGCAGCGCGGTGAAGATCGACAGCCGTCCCGAGCGGGCGGCGGCGCGCAGCCTGAGCCCGGCCGCAGCGCCGAGGGCGGTCCTCAGCCTGCCGACCTTCGCCCGCGCCCGCAGCAGGGGCGTTCCCAGCCTGCCGGTGAGCAGTTCCAGGAGCCTGATGGTGGCGAGACCGTCGTCGACGATCACGATCCGGCCGGGGAGCGCGGTGAGCCAGCGGAACTGGACCTTGCCGGAGAAGGCGTCGCCCACCACCCAGGTCTCGCCCCGGCGCGGCCGGGGCATGTCCGGCCTGGCCGCGGTGAGCTCCAGCCCGCTGGGCAGGGTGAGACGGCCCAGCTCGCGCCCCGTCACGGCGAGCGGGCGCAGCTTCGCCCTGGGCACGAGATGGCTGCGGGCACCGAGCAGCCCGGCATGGTGGGCCTCCACCGCGCAGAGCATCTGCAGCGGTGACTCCACCCAGGCAACGGCCGAACCCTGATCCCGCGCGTGGTCTCGGCCGTCCTCCACGCCGGGCGATGACCCGTTCACGACTGCCACAACCTAACCCGGTGTCCTTAAGCGCCCGGGAACTGCGGGTGAACAGCCGACCACGCGCACCTGTTGATGATCATTCGGGCTTTACCTCCGCACGCGGCGGGGCCTGAGGGAAAGCGTGTTCCTTTACGTGACACCTTTACCTTCAGGAGGTCGTAGGGCCCTGCCGGGCGCATCTCTTTACCTTCCGGGCGAAGAGGCCCTTGCGCCCCCCTTCGCCAGCGGCCTGAGCTGCGAAAACCCCCTGAACACGGGCTTGGAGCGACCGGATCCGGCACGCCGGCTCCGCCCCTCCCATGGGAGAACCCCTACCATCCGAATACTTTTTACTATCGAAAACATGTTCGACATCTGACCGGGTGTGCCGCTTTTGGCCAGGACCTCACTCGCGCGTCATAGCACCCTCCGGCCGGCGGCTCGCGGGCGGGTCGGGAAAACCCGGATCGCCGCGCAGGCAGGGGATCCCGGCACCGGCGGGCCGTCTCCCCGCCCGCCGGGAAGAGCCGCGACGAGGGCCGCCCGACCCCACCCCTCCGGCCGGACGGCACCGTGCAACACCTCCCCCGTTCACACGTATTCCCAAGTCAGGGCAATATGTCCTACTTGTAATCGTCTGTCCCCCTGACGTACCTTCGTCCTGTTCATGGCAATTGCCTAGGTCTATCCAGGTCTGTGCATTGCCGTCACATTGCCCGACCGTGTTCCACCCGGCGGAGAACCTTCCGCCACCGGTGAGCACGGCCGCCGAATCCGCGAGGTCTGCGGAACCGGGGAACCACGTTCCTGGGGTGAATCAGCGCACTGTGCGCCGTAGGGCACTTCCCAGCCCGAACCCGTCAGCTAACCCGGTAGGCGGAATGGAAGCGAAGCAAGGAGTCGAACCCCCGTATGACCCATCGCCTCATCTCCACTCCCCGCGCGGCATGCGCCATCATGGGCGCGTGCGTCGCCCTGGCGACCGGCACCACCGGCACCGCGCTGGCCGACGGCCACGGCGTCGTGAACGCTCCGCCCGTCGACACCCAGGCACAGGCCGCCAAGACCGCGAAGACCCCCCTCCAGATCGTGGCCGAGAGGCTCCCCAAGGTCTCCGCCGCGAAGGTCCTGGACATCGCCTCCAAGCAGATCGGCGTCCGCGAGAACGCCCAGGGCGGCGGCACCAAGTTCCACTCCTGGTACATGTCGAGCCCCCGCGCCAAGGAGACCCTCGCCCGCGACGGCGGCCGTACCGTGTACGACTACGCCAACGCCCCCTGGTGCGCGATGTTCGTCTCCTGGGTCGGCGAGATGGCCGGCATCCGCCCCACGATGGGCTGGGACGCCTACACCGTGGCCCACGCCAGGTGGTTCAAGAACAACGGGCACTGGGGCACCATCCCCACCCCCGGCGCCGTCGTCTACTTCGACTGGGCCGGTGGCAAGACCATCGACGGCATCGACCACGTCGGCTTCGTGAAGAAGGACAACGGGGACGGCACGATCACCACGATCGAGGGCAACACCGGCAACGGCGACGTCGAGCAGCGCGTCCGGCCCGTCTCCGAGGTCGTCGGCTACGGCTACCCCGTCTACTCCAACTAGACCCTCGCACGCGAGGAGCCACGTCCCGGAAACGGCCACCCCGTCTCCTGCGACTAACCCCGCCCCCGCGAGGGCACCGCGCACGCGAGAAGTCATGTCCCGAAAACGGCTACCCCGTCCCATCCGGCCGACGACGGATCCTCTCCCGGCCCCCGCCGTCTAACGGCGGCCCCGCCGGTGAACGTCGACCCGGTCCACACACTCCCGGGGCGGTGCTCGATCGAGCACCGCCCCGGGAGCGTTTCACGTCCGTCCCCTCCGCCTTGACACCCCTTGACAGCCCTTCGCCGAGGGTGTGCCCCCCGGCCCCGAGCGACGGCCCCGCCCCGCGCGGACACGAAATGCCCCGACTGTATGTCCGTGAGATGGGAGCGCTCCCAATCACCCTGATGAGACGTTTGTGCTGGTTTCGCGCTGATAGTCCTGCCTAAAACGGCCGGATGTAACGGTTGAGTTTCGGCATATTGACGTCCTGGTTGCCCATCGTCCACTCTTCGTGGGAGCGCTCCCAAAGCACATTGAGGAACGACCTCGTCACGAGGACCGCGTTTGTCGGGGACTGGTCCGCGATGTCGCCTCCCAATGATTCGGGCGACCACCTGAGAGGGGTCCGGAATGTTGAACAACAAGCGGCACGGCAAGCTCGCCGCCGTCGCGGTCATGGCGGCCACCGCCCTGGCCATCACGTCGTGCAGCTCCAGCGAGCCAGCCGCGCCCGCCGCGAACGGCGGCTCCGCCGCGGCAGCCGAGCCGGTGACCATCACCGTGCACACCTTCGGCGGCGGCGAGAACTTCGGCTACGACAAGGCCGTGGAGACGTGGAACGCGGCGCACCCGAACATCCAGGTCAAGTACCAGAACCTGACCGACCGGTTCGAGGACGTCTACCTCCCGCAGCTGCTCCAGCGCCTGCAGGCCAACAGCGGCGCGGCCGACATCATCGCCCTGGACGAGGGCGCGATGGGCCTCATGAAGGCCCGCCCGCAGTTCTTCACCGACCTGGCCGAGTACGGGCTGGACAGCCGCAAAGCCGACTTCCCCGCGGCGAAGTGGGAGAACGGCGTCAACGCCGACAACAAGCTCTTCGCCCTGGGCACCGACATCGGCGGCATGACCATGTGCTACCGCAAGGACCTGTTCGAGAAGGCGGGCCTGCCCACCGAGCGCGAGGAGGTCGGCAAGCTCTGGCCGGACTGGAACGCCTTCAAGGCGATCGGCGAGAAGTTCAAGGCCGCCAACCCCGGCAAGACCGACCCCAAGTTCATCGACGGCCCCAACACGCTCTACAACGTGATCCTGTCGCAGGAGGCGCCGAAGAACGGCAACGTCAACTACTTCGACAAGAACAACCAGCTCATCATCGAGACCAACCCGGCCGTCAAGACCTCCTTCGACACGGTGAAGAGCTTCAGCGAGGCGGGCCTGACCGCCAAGCTCGCCTCGTTCACCCCGCCGTGGAACGCCGCGATCAAGAAGGGCGCCTTCGCGACCATGGGCTGCCCGGCCTGGATGCTCGGCGTGGTCTCCGGCGCGGCCGGTGACGACAACAAGGGCAAGTGGGACGTCGCGTCCGTGCCCGGCGGCGCGGGCAACTGGGGCGGCTCCTACCTGGCCATCCCCAAGCAGAGCAAGCACCCCAAGGAGGCCGCCGAGGTCCTGAACTACCTCACCGGCAAGGAGGGCCACGTCATGGCCTTCCAGGAGGCCGCGGCCTTCCCGAGCTCCCTCACCGCGCAGCAGGACCCGGCGGTCGCCGACCTGAAGAACCCGTTCTTCAACGACGCGCCGACCGGCCAGATCTTCGGCGCCTCGGTCAAGGACCTGCTGCCCGTCTTCCTCGGCGAGAAGCACGCCCAGGTCAAGTCCTCGGTGGAGAAGGTGCTCGAGGGCATGGACCAGGGCTCGGTCCCCTACGACCAGGCCTGGACCAAGTTCCTCGAGGCCGGCGTCAAGGCAGCGGGCTGATCCCCGTACCGACCCGCATCGGCCCGGCTGCGGTGATCCCGCGGCCGGGCCGGTCGCCTGCCCCCGCTGAAAGGTTCCGCCGATGACACTGCACGTCGACTCCCCGGCCGCCCCTCCACGACCTGGCCCCGGCCGGTCGCCGGGGCGCCGCAGACCGGAGCGGGGCGGTGGATGGGCCCGGTTCGACCTCCGGGCGACCCCCTACTTCCTCGTCTCCCCGTACTTCCTGCTCTTCGCCGTCTTCGGCATCTTCCCGCTCGGCTACACCCTCTGGGTCTCGCTGCACGAGTGGGAGCTCGCCGGGGACAAGACCCTCGTCGGCCTCGACAACTACGTCGAGCTGATCACCGACGAGGCCTTCTGGAACGCGGTGATCAACACCCTCGGCATGTTCGTCATGTCGACGGTCCCGCAGCTCGTGCTCGCCCTGCTGCTGGCCAACGCGCTCAACAAGCGCATCCGGGGACGGCTCTTCTTCCGCCTCGGCGTGCTGCTGCCGCTGATCACCTCCGTGGTCGCCGTCGCGGTGGTCTTCACCCAGCTCTACGGGCGCGACTACGGCATGATCAACTGGTTCCTGAGCCTCTTCGGGGTCGACGCGATCAACTGGCAGAACGAGAAGTGGTCCTCGTGGATCGCGATCTCCACGATGATCGACTGGCGCTGGACCGGCTACAACGCGATCATCCTGCTCGCCGCCATGCAGACCATCCCCAAGGATCTCTACGAGGCCGCCTCCATCGACGGCGCCTCGCCCAGGCGGCAGTTCTGGCAGATCACCATCCCGATGCTGCGCCCGACGATCGTCTTCGTCGTGTTCATCTCCACCATCGGCGGCCTGACGCTGTTCACCGAGCCGGTCATGTTCGACGGCAACCCGACGATGAGCGGCGGCTCCACCGGCCAGTACCAGACCGTGGCGATGTTCATCGTCAAGGAGGCGTTCCGCGACTTCGACTTCGGCTACGCGGCGGCCGCCTCGTGGCTGCTGTTCGCGCTGATCCTCATCGGGACGCTCGTCAACTACTCCTTCACCCGCCGTATCGGGGGTTCCAAGTGACGGTCACCCAGCTCCGGCGACCTCCCGCGCAGCACTCCCGGCGCCCCTCGGGCCCGCAGGCCGCGCGGAACCACATCTGGGACGCCGGCCCCATGACGAAGGTCGTGCTGGCCTTCGCCCTCGTGCTGTCGGCGTTCCCCATCTACTACATGTTCATCATGGCCACCCGGACCAACGAGGAGGCCATCGACGTACCGCCGCCGCTGCTCCCCGGCGGCCACCTCGGCGAGAACATCGCGCGGCTGCTGTCCACCGAGGACGCCTACTTCATGACGGGCCTGATCAACTCGGCCATCGTCTCGGTCACCGTGACCGTCTCGGTCGTGCTGATCTCCACGCTGGCCGGGTTCGCCTTCGCCAAGCTCCGCTTCCGGGGCAGCAGGATCCTGCTGGGCCTGATCCTGGTGACGATGATGGTCCCGCTCCAGCAGATGGGCGTCGTGCCGTTGTACGAGCTGATGGTCACGCTCGGCTGGACCGGCCAGCTGAAGGCGGTCATCCTGCCCTTCCTGGTCAACGGCTTCGGGGTCTTCATGATGACCCAGTACGCCACCCAGGCGGTGCCGGACGAGCTGGTCGAGGCGGCCCGCGTCGACGGCGCCTCCACCATGCGCATCTACGTGAACGTCATCCTCCCCGCGCTCCGGCCGGGCATGGCGGTGCTCACCCTCCTGGTCTTCATGCAGACCTGGAACGAGTTCATGTGGCCGCTGATCGTGCTGAACCCGGACAACCCGGTGGTTCAGACGTCGATCGCCGCGCTCAACCAGGCCCACGGCACCGACTACGTGATGCTGTTCACCGGCACCGCGGCGTCGGTCCTGCCGCTGTTCATCGTTTTCATCGCGTTCGGCCGCCAGATCGTCGGCGGACTCATGGAAGGTGCGGTCAAGGCGTGACCACGCAAGAGACGAGGATTCAGACCCCGGATCTGATGTTTCCGACGAACTTCGTCTGGGGCGCGGCCACCTCCGCCTACCAGATCGAGGGCGCTGTCGCGGAGGACGGCCGAGGCCGTTCCATCTGGGACACCTTCGTCAAGCAGCCGGGACGGGTGGTGAACGGCGAGCACGCCGACACCGCCATCGACCACTACAACCGCTACCGGGACGACGTGCGGGTGATGGCCGAGCTCGGCCTCAGCGCGTACCGCTTCTCCGTCTCCTGGCCCCGGATCCAGCCCGACGGGCGCGGCGCCGTCAACCCGGGGGGCATCGACTTCTACAGCCGCCTGGTCGACGAGCTCCTCTCCCGGGGCGTCGACCCGTGGGTGACGCTCTACCACTGGGACCTGCCCCAGTCCCTGGAGGACGCGGGCGGCTGGCCGGCACGGGACACGTCGAAGCGCTTCGCCGACTACGCGGCGGCCGTGCACGACGCGCTGGGCGACCGGGTCCGCAACTGGAGCACGGTCAACGAGCCCTGGTGCTCGGCGTTCCTCGGGTACGCCTCGGGCGAGCACGCCCCCGGCCGGCGCGAGCCCGACAAGGCCGTGTACGCCGCCCACCACCTCCTGCTCGCGCACGGCCTGGCCGCGCAGGCGATCCGGGCCCAGCGGCCCGAGACCGTCATCGGCGGCTGCGTCAACCTGTACGCGATCTCGGCCCAGACCTCCTCCGAGGCCGACCAGGACGCCGCCCGCCGCATCGACGGGCTGCAGAACCGCTTCTTCCTGGACGCCCTGCTCAAGGGCGAGTACCCGGCCGACGTCCTGGAGGACCTCGGCCGGCCCGCGGGTCTCGTCCACGACGGGGACATGGAGGTCATCTCGACGCCGCTGGACAAGCTGCTGATCAACTACTACAGCCGCTTCACCGTCTCGGGCACCCCGGGCGGCGCCGCGTCGGCCGCGGCGGCGCCCACCGACTCCGGGTCGCCCTGGGTCGGCAGCGAGCACGTGTCGTTCGTCGGGGGCGGGCGGCCCGTGACCGCGATGGGCTGGGAGATCGACCACGCGGGACTGCTGGAGATCCTGCACCGGCTGGCCGCCGAGTACCCGCGCGTCCCGCTGGTCATCTCCGAGAACGGCGCGGCCTTCGACGACGTCGTGGGCCCCGACGGTGTCGTCCACGACCGCGACCGGGTGGACTACTTCGACGCCCACCTGCGCACCTGCCACGCCGCGATCGAGGCGGGGATCCCGCTGGAGGGCTACTTCGCCTGGTCGCTGATGGACAACTTCGAGTGGGCGTGGGGGTACGGCAAGCGGTTCGGGCTGGTCCACGTCGACTACGAGACCCAGGTCAGAGTTCCCAAAGAGAGCGCTCTCTGGTATGCCGGGACCATCAGGCGTGGAGGCCTGAGCGGTCCGGCAGAATAGGGGCCGGGAAATTCACCACTGGGGGCACAGACACATGAACGGCGACCGTCGTCCGACGCTCGAGGCGGTCGCGGCCCTGGCCGGTGTCGGCCGGGGCACGGTGTCGCGGGTCATCAACGGCTCGCCGAAGGTGAGCGAGAAGGCCCGCGACGCCGTGCTACGGGCGATCCAGGAGCTGGGATACGTCCCCAACCGGGCGGCCCGCGCGCTGGTCACCCGGCGCACCGACACCGTGGCGCTGGTCGTGTCGGAGTCGGAGCTGCGGGTCTTCGACGAGCCGTACTTCGCCGGGACCATCCGCGGCATCGGCTCGGCGCTGTCCGAGACCGGCCTGCAGCTGATCCTCGCGATGGCGCAGTCGGAGCAGGAGCACGAGCGCCTGGAGCACTACCTGACCGGGCAGCACGTCGACGGGGTGCTGCTGATCTCCCTGCACGGCGCCGACCCGCTGCCGGGACGGCTGGAGGCGATGGGCGTGCCGACCGTCATCGGCGGCCGGCCCGTCGGCCTCACCCCCTACAGCTACGTCGACGTCGACAACCGGGCCGGGGCCAGGCAGGCGGTCAAATACCTGCTGGGCAGGGGCCGCCGCCGGATCGCCACCATCGCGGGCCCCCAGGACATGGGCGTGGGCGTCGACCGGCTCGCGGGCTACCGCGACGCGCTGCTCGCGACCGGCGTGAGCGAGATGGTGACGTACGGCGACTTCAGCGAGGAGAGCGGCATGGAGGGGATGCGCAGGCTCCTCGCCGAGCACCGCGACCTGGACGCCGTCTTCACCGCCTCCGACCCGATGGCGCTGGGCGCGATGCGGGTGCTGCGCGAGGAGGGCAGGTCGATCCCCGGCGACGTCGCGGTGATCGGCTTCGACGACTCCCCCGCCGGGGCGCACTCCTCCCCCGCCCTCACCAGCGTGCACCAGCCCACCGAGTCGATGGGCAGGCAGATGGCCCACCTGCTCGTCGCCCGCATCAACGGCGAGCAGCTGGAGCAGCCGGTGGTGATACTGGACACCCACCTGATCGAGCGCGGCTCCGCCTGATCCGGTCCGCCCTCCGCCCCTGCCTCGCCGCGCTACCGTTCCCTCAGGCAACACCGAGGCAGGACAAAGGTAGGACAAGGCAGGAAATGGACAGCAGGACGAAGCGCCCCCTCACCCCCGCCGAGCTCGACGCGCTGGTGCGCCGGGCCCTGGACGCCGGAGTCTCCTCGGCCACCGAGATGACCGACGGCTTCGCCAACGCCGTGTGGCGGCTCGTCCTGCTGGACGGGCACGAGGTGGTCCTGAAGCTGTCGCCGCCGCCCGAGCTGGAGCAGCTGAGCTACGAGCGCGACCTGCTGCGCACCGAGGCGATGGTCTACGGCCTGGCCGGCCCGGCGGGGGTGCCGATCCCCGAGCTGCTGCGCGCCGGGTTCGACGACCCGGTGCTGGGCGGCGACTACCTCGTCCTGTCCGCCCTCGACGGGGTGCCGTGGAACCAGGCGAAGCCGTCGGAGGCGGACCGGCGGGCCCTGCGCCGGGAGCTCGGCGGCCATCTGGCCCGGCTGAACGCGATCACCGGCGACGTCTACGGCTACCCGTACGCGGGCCTGACCGGCGGCACCTGGCGGGAGGCGTTCCTGACGATGACCGGCGCGCTCCTGGCCGACGCGGGCCGCTACGCCACCCCGCTGCCGAGGCCGGTGCCCGAGATCGCGGCGGCGATCGCGTCGGGCGCGGGCGCGCTGGACGAGGTCGAGACCCCCTGCCTGGTCCACTTCGACGTCTGGCCGGGCAACGTCTTCCTGACCCGCGGCGAGACGCCGCGCATCCAGGCGATCATCGACCACGAGCGGGCCTTCTGGGGCGACCCGCTCGCCGACTTCGTCACCCCGACGATCTTCGGCGAGCTGGACGAGTCGGACCCGATCGTCGCCGGATACCGCGACGCGGGCGGCGTCGTGGAGTTCACCGGCCCCGCCCGCACCCGGATGGCCCTCTACCGCCTCTACCTCTCCCTGATCCTCCTGGTCGAGAACGGCCCCCGCCAGTACCCGGAGAAGGAGTACGCCTCCCTCCGCGACCGCTCCTTCGCTGCGGCGCTCAGGGCCCTCGACGTCCTCTCGACGACACCGTGACCGGAGCGGCTCACATGGCCGGAGCGGCTCGCATGACCGAGGCCACTCACACGACCGAGGCCACCCGCGTGACCGGGCCGACTCGTCACGGGACCGGAGCCGCCCGTCACGCCTGCGGCGCTGGGAAACGCGGCTTCCGGCCGTCAAGCCCCGTCGTCAAACCTTGCCTTCAAGCCCCGCCGACGAGGCGACGGACGACGGCCAGTCCCTCCGGGGTGCCGGGCCAGTGCCCGGCCAGCGCCTCGGGTCCGGCACGCCTGACGACCGAGCGCAGGACGAAGGCGACGATGATCGCGTCGTCGGCGTAGCCGAGCACCGGGATGACGTCGGGGATCAGGTCGATGGGCAGCGCGAGGTAGCCCAGCAGCAGCCAGAGCCGCACCCGTACCCCGCGCGGCAGGCTGCCGTCGCGCGCGAGCCTGGCGACCAGGCGGAGCAGGTCGGGCAGCAGGCGCAGCGTCTCGCTCAGCGCGGTGCCCCTGGGGCGCGCCACCACCAGGAAGGCGGCCAGGGCCAGCCAGAGCAGCAACAGGCCGCCCGCGACCCCCGCCACCATCCTCCAGAACTCGGACATCTGGGTCAGGCCGCCCAGGCCCGCAGCACCGTCAGGGCCGTCAGTGCCGCGTCCGGCGCGGCGCGCGGCGGCGTGATCGACCGCGTCGTCCGGGTCGTCCGGGTCGTCAACAGGCCCCCCTGAAGGGCCACGAAGATCGCCAAGGTCGGCTCCCCGGGATCGGCATGCCGACAGCATAATCTCCTGGATCGTACGGTCCGCCACAGGAGCGGTGACGTCATGGCAGCCTCGGCGGACCGGTCACCTGGCGCGGACGATCACGCCGGAACACACCGCGCCCCTCCCCCGCGTCCCCTCAGAGCGGTTCGCGGCCTCGGAGCGGTCCGCGACCTCCGCCGCGCGGCGTGGCGGGCCCGGCCCCGGCCGGGGCCCGGCGAGGGGGCCGCCCCTCGCCGCGCGTCCGGGTGCCGGGATCCCGCTCAGGTGGAGGGGAGGTCGGCGATCATGATGGGGGTCGTGGTGGGCTGGTCGGAGCCCCCGGCGGGTTCGACGGTGAGGCCGACCCGCTCGTCGCCGCGCAGGGGGGTGGCGAGGACCGGGACGACGCTGCCGTCGGCGGCCCGTTCCAGCAGCCCCGCCGGGCGGACGCCGTCTCCGCCCATCATCCACAGCTCGTAGACCCGGGAGCCGGGCAGCGGCGGCAGGCCGCTCGCGGTGAAGAGCATCCTGCCCTGGGAGGGCGCCATCACGACGACGCCGGTGCCCCCGGAGGAGACGCGCTGCCTGACGGTCTCGGCGTCGGGGGCCGCGATCACGGCGACGACCTGCCGGAGCTGCTCGCGTTCCCTGGCGGCGTCGACCGCGGTGACGCCGAGGATCACCGCCGCCGCGGTCGACACCGCGGCGAGGCCGGCCAGGATCCGCCCGCGCCAGGGGGAGGCCGGGCGCAGCGGCACCACGTTGTCCCCCCGCCCGGCTGGTTCGGGCTGTTCGGGCCGCTCGGGAGCGACGGAAGGCGTGGGAGGCACGGGAGGCGCGGCCCGGCGCTCCAGGATCGGCGGTTCCTGCCGCACCTCGGCGATCCGCCTCATGACCC
Organism: Streptosporangium sp. NPDC002524; assembly: GCF_040295985.1. Lineage (NCBI taxonomy): Bacteria > Bacillati > Actinomycetota > Actinomycetes > Streptosporangiales > Streptosporangiaceae > Streptosporangium > Streptosporangium sp. NPDC002524. The sequence goes on from NZ_JBEOWK010000001.1 coordinate 207,968, forward strand.
GGGCCTTCATCGCCCGGGGAGGGGGTTCGGTGGCGCCCAGGGCGAGCCGGGCGGCGGTCTCGGACAGGCCGCGCACCTCGACGGCGCAGGCCTCGCACCGGGACATGTGCTCCTCGAAGAGCGCCGCGTCCTGTTCGGGCAGCGCGTGCAGCGCGTACGCGCCGGAGAGGGTGTGGAGGTCGTCGTTCATTTCTCCACCCCCATGCAGTCGCGGAGCCGCACCAGGCCGTCGCGCATCCTCGTCTTGATCGTACCCAGCGGCACCCTGAGGAGCCCGGCCACCTCCGGGTAGCTGTAGCCGCCGTAGTAGGCCAGGGTGACGGCCTGTTTCTGCAGGTCGGTCAGGCCGCCGAGGCAGCGGCGCACCCGCTCGCCCTCCAGCCGGGTGGTCACCGTCTCGGAGACCTGGTCGTAGGGGATCTCCCCGGACATCCTGGAGACCCGTTCCTCCCTGTCGGTGGAGGCCTGGGCGGAACGGACCCGGTCGACGGAGCGGCGGTGGGCCATCGTCATCACCCACGCCAGGGCGCTGCCCCGGGTCCTGTCGTACCGGGAGGCGGTGCGCCAGACCTCGACCAGGACCTCCTGCGCCACCTCCTCGGCCTGCGCGCGGTCGCGCACGACCCGGCGCGCGAGACCGAAGACCGGGCCGGCCAGCAGGTCGTAGAGCCGCTCGAAGGCCTGCTCCTGCCCGAGGGCGACCTGGGCCAGCAGGTCCTCCAGGCCGGGGGGATCGTCGGGATCCGGCGTTCCCGCGGGGTCGCGTTCTGTCCTCACAGTTCGCAATTCGACACTGGATGAGGGGTGGATTGCCAGCGAACCTGTTTTCTTCCGGCGGATCCTGTGTCAGAATTTCACTAGGTGATGAATTATGAGACGAAACACATGTGTGATCGCCGGGGGTGGCCCGGCGGGCGCGATGCTCGCACTGCTGCTCGCCAGGGCCGGCGTCGAGGTGACGCTCCTGGAGAAGCACGACGACTTCCTGCGCGACTTCAGGGGTGACACCATCCATCCCTCGACGCTGCAGATCCTCGACGAGCTGGGCCTGGCCGAGGATTTCCATCGGCTCCCGCACCGCAAGGCGTACGGGATGGAGATCCACACCGACGACACCACGGTGCCGGTCGCCAATCTGAGGAGGCTTAAAGGCAAATATCAGTACATAGCCTTCGTGCCGCAGTGGGAGTTCCTCGACCTGCTGACCACCGCCGCCAAGCGCTACCCCAACTTCCGCCTCCTCATGGAGACCGAGGTGCTCGGGGTGATCCGCGAGGGCGACGCGGTGCGCGGGGTCCGCTACCGGGACGCCTCGGGCGAGCACGAGCTGCGCGCGACGCTCACCGTGGCCGCCGACGGCCGCCACTCCGACGTACGCCGGTCCGCCGGGCTCGTCCCCGCGGAGCACAGCGCCCCCATGGACGTGGTCTGGTTCCGGCTGCCGCGCGAGCCCGGCGATCCCGGCGTGACGTTCCTGAGGGTGTCCAGCGGCCACATGATGGTGTCGATCAACCGCGAGACCTACTGGCAGATCGCCTACCTGATCCCCAAGGGAGGCTTCGAGGCCCTGCGTTCCCGGGGGATCGAGGCGATCCGCGAGCCGGTCGCCAGGCTCCTGCCCTTCCTGGCGGACCGGGTCGGGCAGCTGCGGGACTTCGAGGCGGTCAGCGTGCTGTCGGTCGCGCTCAACCGGCTGCGCCGCTGGCACCGCCCCGGCCTGCTGGTCATCGGCGACGCCGCGCACGCCATGTCGCCGATCTTCGGGGTCGGGATCAACCTGGCCGTACAGGACGCGGTCGCCGCCGCGAACCTGCTGGCCGGGCCGCTCGCCGCCGGGGCGGAGATCCCGGAGTCGCTGCTCGCGAGGGTCCAGCGGCGGCGCACCCCGCCCACCGCCGTCACCCAGCTCGCCCAGCGCGTCGTCCAGGCCCGGCTGATCCGGCCGACGCTGAGCGGGCGCCCCCGGCAGGTACGGCTGCCGCGCGACATCTCCCGCCTGCCCCTGATCGGCTTCCTGGCCAGGCGTTTCGTCGGGGTTGGGATCCTTCCGGAGCATATTTCCAGCCCGGTAAAATCTCACCAGGTATAAAGACCTTCTCACTCCGTGGACATTCGGGTCTGTTCGAAGAGCCGGTTGCAATAGCCTGGTATGTCGTGAGCATCAACCTCGATTCCTGGCGGCGGCTGCCTGCGGCGCAGCAGCCCGAGTGGCCCGACCGCGGCGAGCTGGACAAGGTCGTCACCGAGCTGAAGGGCCTGCCGCCCCTCGTCTTCGCGGGCGAGTGCGACAACCTCAAGGCGGACCTGGCCGCGGTGACGCGGGGCGAGGCCTTCGTCCTCCAGGGCGGAGACTGCGCCGAGACCTTCGGCGGCGCCACCGCCGACGACGTGCGCAACAAGCTCAAGACGCTGCTCCAGATGGCCATCGTGCTGACCTACGCCGCGAAGGTCCCCGTGGTGAAGATCGGCAGGATGGCCGGGCAGTACGCCAAGCCGCGTTCGAAGAACTTCGAGACCCGCGACGGCGTCGAGCTGCCCGCCTACCGGGGCGACATGGTCAACGGCTTCGACTTCACCGCCGACTCCCGCGTCCCCGACCCGTGGCGGCTGCTGCGGGCCTACCACTCCTCGGCGGTGACGCTCAACCTGATCCGCGCCTTCACCAAGGGCGGCTACGCCGACCTGCGCCAGGTCCACGCCTGGAACCAGGACTTCGTGATCGAGTCCCCGGCCGGCAAGCGCTACGAGCAGCTCGCCCGCGAGATCGACCAGGCCCTCGCCTTCATGCGCGCCTGTGGCGCGGAGCCCGAGGAGTTCCACACCGTCGAGTTCTACTCCTCGCACGAGGCGCTGATCCTCGACTACGACCAGGCGCTCACCCGGATCGACTCGCGGACCGGCCGCCCGTACGACGTCTCGGCGCACATGGTCTGGATCGGCGAGCGCACCCGCCAGCTCGACGGCGCCCACGTGGAGTTCTTCGCCAGCGTCCGCAACCCGATCGGCGTGAAGCTCGGCCCGACGACCAGCGCCGAGGACGCCCTCGCGCTGATCGAGAAGCTCAACCCGGACAACGAGGCCGGGCGCCTCACCTTCATCACCCGGATGGGCGCGTCGAAGATCCGCGAGCACCTCCCCGAGCTGGTGGAGAAGGTGACCGCGAGCGGCGCCCAGGTGGCGTGGATCTGCGACCCCATGCACGGCAACACCTTCGAGGCGCCCAGCGGCCACAAGACCCGCCGCCTGGACGACGTCCTGAACGAGGTGGCGGGCTTCTTCGAGGTGCACCGCGCGCTCGGCACCCACCCGGGCGGCGTCCACATCGAGTTCACCGGCGACGACGTCACCGAGTGCGTGGGCGGCGGCGCCGAGATCGTCGAGGACGACCTGGCCAGGCGCTACGAGACGGCCTGCGACCCGCGCCTCAACCGTGGCCAGTCGCTCGACCTGGCCTTCCGGGTGGCCGAACTATACCGTTCCGTCTGACCCTCCCGGCCTCGGGGCCGTCCCGGCGACCGCCGGGGCGGCCCGCTCAGGGCCTCCCGGGACGGGATCCGCGGGAGCGCTCCGGCGATCCCCCCGGCCTCCTGGAGAGGCCCCCGGAGAGGCCCGGCCTGACCGCTCAGAGAGGGACCCGGGAGACGCCTTCGAGCGCTCAGGCCCCGGTCATGCGAAAGCCCCGCGCCGCCGGAGGAAGAGATCCGGGGGCGCGGGGCTTTCGCGATCCGGGCATCAGCCCTTCTGGGCGCCCAGCTCGTTGGCGAGCTCGGCGCGGATCGCCTCCATGTCGAGCGCGCGAACCTGGCCGATGAGGTCCTCAAGGGCCGGCTCGGGCAGCGCGCCCGGCTGGGCGAAGACGACGATGCCATCGCGAATGGCCATGATCGTCGGAATCGAGGTGATCTCGAATCCCTGCGCGAGCGCCTGCTCGGCCTCGGTGTCGATCTTGCCGAACTTGATGTCGGTGTGCTTCGCCGACGACTTCTCGAAAATCGGTCCGAAGGTGCGGCACGGTCCGCACCAGGCCGCCCAGAAGTCCAGCAGGACGATCCCCTCATCGGCGATGTCGTTGAAGTTCTTCTCGGTTACCTCGATGGTGGCCACCGGTGGCTCCTCCTGTCGTTCACGTCTGTATGGCTGGCATAACCACTTCCCCTCCCCGCGCATTCCATCCCGCCACCCCGCCACCCCACCGGGTCGCGGGAACCCGCCGGGCCGATGACCGCGACCGGGAGCGATGAGCCAGGACGCCCGCTCCCGTAACCGATCCGGCCGCCGGACGCCCCCCGGATACGACGCACGACCCCCGGGCGCGGCGCACACCTCCGAAACTTTCCGGGCGGCGGGCCTCCAAGGGGAAAGACGTCTTACTTTCAGCTAGTTTCCGAAAGTTTTAACAGCAGCGCAAACCCTCTTCCAGCTCAGAGGCTCGGAAAAAAATCGATCTTCGAAATGTTTCGGTGTCCGTGTTGACGCCTTTCGGCCGCATTCCCAGACTGATCGCCAACACCCCACCCGGAAGGGAGAGCCCCAGTGATCATCGGCTTGACCCGCTTCAAGATCCCTTCGAGGGTCGTCGCGCTGGCGGTGGCGGCGATGCTCTCGGTCACCGGCGTGGTGGCTGTGACGACCCCCACGGAGGCCACCGCCACCTCCTCAGCCGCGGCCTCAGCCGCAGCCGCCGGAGTCGAGAACGAGGGTGCCGACTGCGCGGTGACCGGCCTGCCGGACGCGGGATCGCTGCCCACCAACTCCAGGCTCCCCGACCCCTTCAGGAAACTGAACGGCACGCGCATCTCCGCCAAGTCCGAATGGCGGTGCCGCCGCGAGGAGATCAAGAAGCTGGCGGAGAAGTTCGTCTACGGCGAGAAGCCCGTCAAGCCGGCCACCGTCACCGGGACGGTCTCCAGCACCGGCATCACCGTGAACGCGTCCAGCAACGGCAGGAGCTCCAGCTTCTCCGCGAGCGTCCAGCTGCCGAGCGGCACCGGCCCCTTCCCCGCGGTCGTCGTCCTGGGAGGATTCGGGGCGGACACGGCCGCCATCAGGGCGGCCGGTGCCGCGGTCATCAACTACGACCCCTACGCCGTCGGGCGTGAGGGCACGCCGCGCAACAACAAGCAGGGTGCCTTCTACAGCATCTACGGCTCCTCCAGCAGCACGGGACTGCTCATGGCCTGGGCCTGGGGGGTGAGCCGGATCATCGACGTCATCGAGCAGTCGAACGGCACCGTCCTGCGGGCCGACGCCACCGGCGTCACCGGATGCTCGCGGTTCGGCAAGGGCGCCTTCGTGGTCGGCGCGTTCGACCAGCGCATCGCCCTGACCATGCCGATCGAGTCCGGCAGCGCCGGTGTGCCCATCTTCCGCGGGATTCCCGGGGAGGGCGCCCAGAGCCTCAGCAGCGCCTACGGGGAGCAGCCGTGGCTGGGCGACGCGTTCGGCTCCTTCACCGGCAGCCCGGCCAGGCTTCCGGTGGACACCCACCAGATGGTGGCCATGGTCGCGCCGCGAGGCCTGTTCGTCATGGACAACCCGCACATCGCCAACCTCGGCCCCCGTTCGGCCAGTGTGGCGGCCCTGGGCGGAGCGGAGGTCTACAAGGCGCTCGGCGCGGGAGAGAACATCACCTACTGGTCCGACGTCCAGGACGGCAGCCACTGCGCCAACCGGTCCGAGTGGCGGACCCCGTTGCAGCAGAACATCCAGAAGTTCCTCCTGAAGACGGGCAACGCCCCCGGCGCGATCAGGATCTCGTCCAGGGCGTCCGGCAACCTGGCCGAGTGGCGTGACTGGCAGACCCCGGTCCTCGGCGACTCCGGCGACACCACCCCGCCGAGCACCCCGGGCACCCCGGCCGCGTCCGGCGTGACCGCCACGGGCGCCACCCTGACCTGGGCCGCGTCCACCGACCAGGGCGGTTCCGGCCTGGCCGGCTACGACGTCCACCGCGAGCAGGGCGACACCGACCCGCGGCTCGGGCAGTCCACCACCGCCTCGATCACCCTCACCGGGCTGACCGCGAACACCCGGTACCAGGTGTACGTACGGGCACGCGACGGCGCGGGCAACCTGTCCGGCGCCTCGCAGCCGGTCACGTTCACCACGGCCACCGGCGGCGGTGGCGACACCTCGCCGCCGACGGCACCGGCCGGCCTGGCGGCCTCGGGAACCACGTCCACGGGCACGACCCTGAGCTGGACGGCCTCCACGGACGACACCGGCGTCGCCGGCTACGACATCCTGCGCGCCCCGGGCGCGAGCGGCGGCACGTTCACCCAGGCCGGCACCTCGGCCACGACCTCGTTCGGCGACACGGGCCTGACCCCGAGCACCACCTACCGCTACCAGGTCAGGGCGCGGGACGCGGCGGGCAACACCTCGCCGGTCTCCAACACCGCGGAGGTCACCACCCAGCCCGGCACGTCCACCGGAGCCTGCGCGGCCGTTCCGACCGTGCAGACCCAGTGGAGCACCGGGTACGTCGTCCAGCCGCTCACCGTCACCAACACCGGCACCTCGGCGATCACCGGATGGACGGTCACCTTCACGCTGCCGTCCGGGCACACGCTGACCGGCTCGTGGAACGGCACCGCCACCGTGAGCGGGCAGACGGTGACCATCGGGAACGTCGGCCACAACGGCGCCCTCGCCCCCGGGGCGAGCACCGGCGGCGTCGGCTTCCAGGTGAGCCGCCCGAACGGCAACACCGCGCTCCCGTCCGGATACACCTGCGCCTGACACGGCGGGACCTCCGCGGGGCCACCGGCCGCGCGGAGGTCCCACGGAGAGCCCACGGAGATCTCACGGAGGCCCCACGGAGACCCCACGGAGGCCCGGCGAAGGTCCCACGGAGGTCCGGCGGAGGTCTGGCGAAGGTCCGGCGAAGGTCCGGCGAAGGTCCGGCGAAGGTCCGGCGAAGGTCCGGCGAAGGTCCGCGTCAACGCCTCGCGACCCGGGTCAGCGCCTCGCGGCCCGGGTCAACGCCTGCCGCCCCCCGGAGGCGTACGCGGGTTCGGCCGCGAAACTCGCGGGCTTTCGAAGCTGCGCTTGAAGTCGGGGCACGCCACGAGCGGTTCGTGCGTGCACGTCGAGGCGTGGTGGAGACCGTTGCGCATCCGGGTGAGCCGCGCGATGTCCTCCTCCAGCTCCCGCGCCTTGTCCGCCATCCGCGCGCGCAACTCGGTGTCGCCGGGCGTGGCGCGCAGCAGCCTGGCGATCTCGGCGATCGTGAACCCGGCGCCGCGGGCGCAGGCGATGAGGGCGAGGCGCTCAAGGACGTCGGGCCGGTAGACGCGGCGCAGGCCGTTGCGGCCCGACGAGGCGATGAGGCCCCTGTTCTCGTAGAACCGCAGCGCGGAAGGCGCCAGCCCGGAACGCTCGGCCACCTCGGCGATGTCCAGCGACGTCTCCATCTCCACACCTCCTTGACTTGAAGCACGCTTCAAGTCGCATGCTATCCGCCATGAACATCCACCACCTCAACTGCGGGTCGGTACGGCAGATCGAGGCCACCTACGAAGGCCCGTCCCCCGCGCACGCCGTCAACCACTGCCTGCTGGTCGAGACCGACTCCGACGGGCTCGTCCTCGTCGAGACCGGCCTCGGCCTCGACGACGTCCGCGACCCGGGCCACACCCTCGACGCCGACTGGGTCGAGATGGTCCAGCCCGTACTGGCCGAGGAGGAGACCGCCGTACGCCAGGTCGCCCGGCTGGGACACTCACCCGACGACGTACGCCACATCATCGTGACCCACCTCGACGTCGACCACTGCGGCGGCCTGCCCGACTTCCCGGAGGCCCGGGTCCACGTCCTCGCCGCCGAGCTGGAGGCGGCGACCGCCGAGGCGCCCGGCTCCCGCTACCGCCCGGCCCACTGGGCGCACGACCCGAAGTGGGTTACTTACACCCCCGAACCGGGCGAGGAGTGGTTCGGGTTCACCTCCGTCCAGCCGAAGGGCCTGCCACCGGAGATCCGGCTGGTCCCGCTCGGCGGTCACACCGCCGGCCACACCGGAGTCGCCGTACGTGAGGGCGATCGCTGGCTCCTGCACTGCGGTGACGCCTACTACTACCACCGGGAACTGGAGGACGATCCGCACCCGCACCCCCTGCTCGACATCGTGCAGACCCGCTCGGAGGTCCACCGCGACCTGCGGCTCGGCACCCAGGCCCGGCTGCGCGAGCTCGTCCGCGACCACGGCGACGAGGTCTCGGTCTTCAGCGCCCACGACCCGTGGGAGCTGGACCGCTACCGCTGACCCCGGACATGGCGCGGACGGCCGGGGGCACGCGGGGCCGCCCGCACCGCGCGCCTCCGGGATGTCGTCCGGGTTCTTCGTGACGTCGAACACCGGCGTCTCCCGAAGCGAGGATCGGGTCCACCACCGCATGCGGCGAGGCTGATCGGCGTTCGCCATCTGGGCCGTGACCCCTGCCGAGAGAAATCACAAACACTGACACTTCAGAACTATTCGTCGTGGCCAGATATGACTTTCCTTGACCTGGAAGTCGCTTGCCCCTCCGTCTGCGGGTATCACTGGAACATGAGAACTCTGGACGTGGGTTGGGTCACCTGCGCCGCCTCCCCGGAGTGCGCCGGATCCGCTCGGCAGCCGTACGGCCGGTGCCTCGCCCACCTGGAGGCCGCCGAGCTCGACGAGGTCGTCCGCGGCCTCTCCCCCGGTTCCGCCGTCGACCTGCGGGCCACCGTCGTCGGGAGGGACCTGCTGGAGCGGATCCTCGGCGCGACCCGGGGACGCCTGGGCCGGGCCCGGTTCGACTGGGCGACCTTTCCCGAGAGCGTGCGGTTCGGTGACATCGCGTTCGGCGGGGACGTCTCGTTCGACCACGCGCACTTCCGTCGCCTCGCCTCGTTCTTCAACGCCCGTTTCGCGCGCAACGCCTCTTTCAGGGAGGCCAGGTTCGACCGGGGGCTGTCCCTGCACGGGGTCGCCGTCGCCGGGCACGCGGCCTTCGACCGGGTCTCCATCGACGGCGACGCCCTGTTCGGAGGCGCTCTCTTCAGCCGGACCGCGTCGTTCGAATGCGCGGATTTCCATGGATTCGTCACCTTCGACGGCACCGGCTTCGCGGGCGACGCGACCCTGAGGGGGTGCAGGTTCCGCCGTACGGTGTCCTTCCGCAAGACGAGCTTCGGCGGGCTGGCCGGGTTCGACGGGGCGCGTTTCTCGGCGGGCGGCTACCTGGCCCCGATCTCGGTCGGCCGCCACCTCACCCTCGCCGGGGCGTGGGCGGGCAAGGGCCTCGACGTGACCACGGGCGGGTGCTCGGTGGACCTGCGGCGCCTGGAGGTGGGCGGGCGGCTGAACGTCCGGCTCGACGACGCCGAGGCCGACCTTGAGGGGGCGACCCTGCACGGCCCGGCCACGGTGCGGGGCAGGGAAGGCGCCCGGGTGACCTCGCTGCACGAGGTGGACGCGGAGGAGCTGGAGCTCGCCGACCTCGACCTCAGCACCTGCCTCTTCACCGGCATCCGCCATCCCGAGGGGCTCAGGATGAGCGGCTGCGCGCTCGCCGTCGTCCCGCGCGGCACCCGGTTCGGGCTGCGCTGGTGGTCCCTGTGGCGCACCCCCGACCACGGGTGAGTCCGTGAGCGAGGCTAGGGGGTCGTACGGGCGGTCTTCCCCGGTCCCCCCGGGCCGGTTCCGGCCAGGAAGGCCGTGACGTCGGCGGCGAACCGGCCGCTGCGGAACGTCCCCAGGTGGCCGAGGCCGGGATAGGTGATCAGGCGGCTGCCGCGGATCCCCTCGGCGGTCTCCCGGAAGAGCTCGACCGGATAGTCGAGGTCCCGCTCCCCGCCGAGGACCAGGGTGGGGGCGACGACGTCGGCGAGGCGGCCGGTCAGGTCGAACCCGTCCTCCGCGCGGGCGAAGGCGAGCATGTCGCGGGGGTCGCCGGGCCGTACCAGCGGGTCCAGCAGCCACAGCAGCGCCCCGGCCAGGGCCCGTCCGGCGGGCGAGGCGGCGGCGGTGACCGCCTGGTGCTGCAGGCCGCGCCGCCCGGCGGCGACCGCCTCGGTGTAGCGGCGCTGGATCCGCCTGACGCTCGGCGTGAGCCGGTGCGCCGCCCCGGCCACGACCAGCGCGCGCACCACGTCCGGATGGTCGGCCGCCAGCTGCAGCGCCACCGAGCCTCCCGACGACATGCCCATCACGTCGACCGGCCCGCCGAACTCCGCGCGGAGCGCCTCGGCGTGCCGGGCGGCGATGTCGGCCATGGTGGTGCCCTGGGCCATGCCGGGGGCGCGGCCCACGGCGTACAGCCGGAAGTGGCGGGCCAGCGGGGCCAGCACCCGCAGCTCCGCGCCGCGCGCCAGCCCGGCCGGGTTCGCGTGGGCGGGGGTGAACCAGCGCAGCACGACGAGCGGCGCGCCGGTGCCGAAGGCGTAGTACGGCAGGCCGTTGGCGAGCGTGCCCTCCCGCACCTCCCGGCCCCTGATCACCACGCCGAACCCCTCCCTGCCGCCGGTATCGCTGGATTAGAGAGTATTCGCAGGTGAGCGCTGGTCGACTCCGGGTCTTCTCAGGGTGGTCCCCGATGCGCGCCTCCCGGCCGGGAGACCAGGATGGGAAACGCATACCCTGGATGGAAATCGGGCGACTGGAGAGCATATGGCAGGCACCGGGGTCATCGAGGACTACGTGACCGGGCTCAGCCGTACTCTCAGGGGTCCCCGGAGACCGAAGCTCGACATGATCACCGAGGCGCGCGACAGCCTGCTCGACAGCGCCGAGGCGCTGGAAAGTGACGGCCTGAGGCGTGAGGAGGCCGAGCGGGCCGCGGTCCAGGAGTTCGGGACGATCCGCGAGATCGCGCCCGGCTACCAGGAGGAGCTGTCCAAGTCGGCGGGCCGGAGGCTGGCCGCCCTGCTGTTCGTCACCGTGCCGCTCACCGCGATCATGTGGAACGTGATCTGGAAGGTCTTTCCCAGCGCCCCGACGGCGTACCAGGACATGCCCGACTGGTTCATCGTGGTCGCCCGCGGCGTGGACATGCTCCAGATGTTCATCGGCCTGGTCGGCGGGCTCGCGTTGCTCGCGCTGGGCCGGGGTCTGCGCAGGATCAGGCGGCCTCGGCTCGTCACCCGGTTCCTGGGCGTGTTCGTCTGGGCGATGCTGCCGGTCATGCTCGTGTCGTGCGGGGCGCTGATGTTCGGCTCGCAGGGGTCCGCCGGATTCAGCGACTTCCCGCCTGGGGCCGTCGCGTCGCTGGTGAGCTATGGGATCTGGGTCATGCAGCTGTACTGCGCCTTCCGCTGTTTGAGCATCACCCGTCGCGCGCCCGCCCCCGTCGTGACCGCCTGAGCCTCACGACCGCCCGAACCCGCGACCGGCCGAGGCCGACGGCGTCCGGACCCCGCGACCGGCCGGGTCGTACGACCACCTGAGCCCCCGCGACCGCCCGAAGCCGGTGGCGTCCGGGCCCCGCGACCGCCCGGACCGGCGGCTCCGAAGGCGTCAGCGGGTGGTGCGCGGCTCCAGGACGCTGCCGATGACCCCGGCGAACTCCCGCCAGGCGGAGCGCTCGCCGGCGAGGGCCGTGCGTCCCGAGGAGGTCAGCCGGTAGGTGCGCCGCTTGCGCCCGCTCACCGTGGCCCACTCGCTGGCCAGGTATCCCGCCTGCTCCAGCCGTCGCAGCGCCGGGTAGACCGTGCCCGTCGGCACGTTCAGCGTGCCGCCGCTGCGCGCCTGGAGCGCCTCGATGATCGCGTAGCCGTGCAGCGGCTCGTGCTCCAGGACGGAGAGCAGCAGGGCGTCCATGTGCCCGCGGAGCGCGTCGGCGTTCACGCGGCCACCTCCGCCCGCCGGTCGGATCCCGTGTCACCGCACCCGGCGGTTCGTTCGCTTCGCTCGCTCACGTCGTCAGCCTACCTCTCGTATAGCCATGCTACATGTAGCCGTTCTACATGTAGAGTGCCTATAGGTAGACAGACATAACAACGGAGGTGAGACAGTGGACGTGCTCGACCTGGCCCGGACACAGTTCGCCGTGACGGGAAGCCTCCACTTCCTGTTCGTCGTGCTGACCCTGGGCCTGGCCCCCCTGATCGCGATCATGCACACCCGCTACGCCGTCACCGGCAGGCCGGTCCACGAACGGGCGACCCGCTTCTGGGGCCAGATCTACGTGATCAACTACGCGCTCGGCATCCTCACCGGGCTGGTGATGGAGTTCCAGTTCGGCATGAACTGGAGCGGCCTCTCGCACTACGCCGGGGACATCTTCGGCGCGCCGCTCGCGATCGAGACGCTCGGCGCGTTCTTCCTGGAGTCCACCTTCCTGGGCCTGTGGATCTTCGGCTGGCACCGGCTGCCCAAGTGGCTCCACGTGGCGTGCATCTGGGTGGTGACGCTCACCGCCTACGTCTCCGCCTTCTGGATCATGGCGGCCAACTCGTTCCTGCAGAACCCGGCCGGAGCCGTGGAGCGCGACGGCCACCTGGTCCTGACCGACTTCGGCGCGCTGCTCACCAACCCGACGCTGACCATGGCGCTGCCGCACGTGCTCGGCGCGGGCCTGTGGACCGGCGGTTTCGTGATGATGGGGGCGAGCGCGTACCAGCTGTTCCGGCGCACCGCCGAGAAGGAGTTCTTCACGAGCTCGCTCCGCACGGGAGTGATCACCTCGATGATCGGCTCGCTGATCACGGTCGGCTTCGGTTTCGCCCAGTTCAGCGTGATCGGCGACGTACAGCCGGGCAAGTTCGACGGCGGGGGCCTCGCCGGGGTGGGGCTCGGCTTCATGATCCTGATCGGCGAGCTGCTCAACATCCTCCTCGTGCTCGTGCTGGTGCCGACCGTGTACTGGCTGCCGCGCTGGCGCCGGATGCACCCCCTGCTGATGGCGATCACCCCGCTGCCGTTCGTGGCGGCGATCCTCGGCTGGCTGGCCAGGGAGTCCGGCAGGCAGCCCTGGATGATCAACGGAAAGCTGACCGTCGCCGACGCCATGTCCCCCGGGCTCACCTCCGGGATGGTCACCGTCTCGCTCATCGCCTTCGGCGGCGTGCTCGCCCTGCTCGCGGTGATCGACTACGTGCTGATCGCCCGTACCGTGCGGCGCGGGCCCGCCGCCGTCACCCTCGGCGCGGACGCGCCGGCCGACCCCCCCGAGCGCGCGCACGCGCTCAGCCACTAGGAGAGATCGTGGACATCCTCTGGCTCGGTGTGTTCGCACTCCTGCTGATCGGCTACTTCGCCCTGGAGGGCTTCGACATCGGCGTGGGCATGCTGCTGCCCGTACTCGGCAGGACACGCAAGGACCGGGACGGGATCGTCGCCGCCATGGCGCCGTTCGTCCTGGCCAACGAGGTGTGGCTGGTGGCCGTCGCGGGCGTGCTGTTCGGCGTCTTCCCCTCGATCGAGGGGGACGTGCTGTTCGGCCTCTACCCGCTGGTGGTCTCCCTGCTGGTGTCGTGGATCGTCCGCGACGCCGGGCTCTGGTTCCGCCGCCGCGCCGACGGGAGCGCGTGGCGGGCGACCTGGGACTGGGCGATCGTCGTCGGCTCGTACGGCCTGGCGCTGAGCTGGGGCATGGCCCTGGTCGCGGTGGCCGGCGGCCTGACGGGGTCCGCGATCAGCCTGCCGGGACTGGCGGGCGGGCTGGTGGTGGCCGCGCTGCTCGCCTTCCACGGCTGGACGTTCCTCGCGTGGCGGCTGGCCGGGCAGGTGACCCGCGCGCGCCGCACCGGCCGGGCGTTCCTGCTCTCCGCGTGCGCCGCCGCCGCGCCCGTCACGGTCCTGCTCGCCGTACTCGCCCCCTGGCTGCTCGACCGTACGGCGCCCGCCGGGACGCTAAGTGTGCTCAGTGTCATGATTCTGCCCTTCGCGCCGGTCATGGTGGGTGGGCAAGTATGGGTATGGCGGACGTTCGGTCCCGGGCGCGCCGCCTTTGATCGGGTTCCGTCGTTCTTCTGAGTTCTCTAGGGTTGGCATGCACAAGGATCTTGTACGGCTGGCACTGGGCGAGCGGGCCGTCCGCCGCCATCTGGCCGTGTGCCTGGCCGCCGCCGTCCTGACCGGGCTGCTCGTCCTCGTCCAGGCGGAGCTGCTCGCCGGGGTGCTGTCCGGGCGGTTCGCGGCCACGGCCCTGATCCCGCTGGCGCTGGTCGTCGGGGTCCGGGCGCTGCTCACCCTGGCGCAGGGAACCGCCGCCGGGCGGATGACCACCGGGGTGAAGTCCGCCCTGCGGCACCGCCTGCTGGCCCGGGTGCGGGACCTGGGTCCCGTCCGGCCGGCCTCCCAGCGCTCGGGCGAGCTGGTGACGCTGACCGGCCGGGGGCTGGACGCCCTCGACCCCTACCTGTCGGGCTACCTGCCCGCGGTGGCGGTCGCGGGCGTCGTGCCGATCGCGGTGCTCGTCCGGCTGTTCGCCGCCGACCTGGCCAGCGCGGTGATCGTGCTGGTCACGCTGCCGCTCATCCCGATCTTCGGGGCGCTGGTCGGCATGCACACCAAGGCCGTGACGGAACGCCAGTGGAGAGCCCTTTCCCGGCTCGGCGGGCACTTCCTGGACGTGGTGAGGGGCCTTCCCACGCTGCGCGCCTTCGGCAGGGCCCGCTACCAGGCCGAGGTGATCCGGCGGGTGGCCGACGCCCACCGGGTCGCGACGATGCGCACGCTGCGGGTGGCGTTCCTGTCCTCGCTGGTGCTGGAGCTGGCCGCGTCGCTGTCGCTCGCCCTGGTCGCCGTGCCGGTGGGCCTGCGGCTGCTGTCCGGCTCCCTGGACCTGTCGGCCGCGCTGCTGGTGCTGCTCCTGGCACCGGAGGCGTATCTGCCGCTGCGCAACATGGGCGGCAGGTTCCACGCGGCGATGGAGGGCGTCGCCGCGGCCGACGAGGCGTTCGGCGTCCTCGACGGCCAGGCGGGGGCGGGGACTCCTGCGCGCGACGAGCGGGCGGGCACGCGTACGGCCGCCGTGGCAGGCGCGGCAGGCGCGCCGGACCCGGGACCGAGCCGGGGACCAGGGCCGAGGCCGGGACCTGGACCGGAGTTGGCACAGGGGTCGGAACCAGAGGCAGGACCGGGCAGGGCGCCGGAGATACGGCTGGAGCACGTCACGGTGCGTTACCCGGACCGTGAGGAGGCCGCGCTGGAGGACGTGTCGCTGGTGATCGCGCCCGGTGAGCGGGTGGCGCTGGTCGGCGAGAGCGGGGCGGGCAAGAGCACCCTGCTCCACCTGCTGCTCGGCTTCGTCACCCCCTCGGAGGGCAGGGTGCTGGTCGACGGCGCCGAGATCGACGATCACGACTCCTGGCGCGCCCGGCTGGCGTTCGTACCGCAGCGCCCGCACCTCTTCGCCACCTCGGTGGCCGACAACATCGGGCTCGGCGCCCCCGGCGCGACGATCGGCGAGATCAGGGCCGCGGCGCGGGCCGCGCAGGCCGACGAGTTCGTCACGGCGCTGCCCGGGGGCTACGACACCGTGCTCGGCGAGCGGGGCACGAACCTGTCCGCCGGGCAGCGGCAGCGGGTCGCGCTGGCCCGCGCGTTCTGCCGCCCGGACGCCGGGCTGCTCCTGCTGGACGAGCCGACCGCGCGGCTCGACGGCCGCAGCGAGGGCGCGATCGTGAGCGCGACCCGCGACCTCGCCGAGGGCCGCACCGCCGTGATCGTCGCCCACCGGCCCGCGATGATCGACCTGGCCGACCGGGTGATCCGGCTCGCCGACGGCCGCGTGGTCGCCGGGGACACGGCACCGGCGGGGACGCGAGAGGAGATCACCTCATGACCGACGTCAGCGGGATCCCGGCGGGCCGGACGGACGAGCGACCGACAGGCCACACAGGCCGTACAGGCCACGCAGGCCACGCAGGCCACGCGGCCCCTTTGGACCCTATGGACCTTAGGGAGCGGCGGCAGGCAGGTCGGGCGGACGCGCGACCGGCCCGCCGGACCGGGGGGCGGCTGGTCCTCGCGGCGGCGGGGGCCGCGGCGGCCGAGCTGGCCGGGCTCGGGCTGATCGGCTCCGCCGCGTGGCTCATCACCAGGGCGGCCGAGCAGCCGCCGCTGGCGGCGCTGAGCGTGGCGATCGTCGGGGTGCGGGCGTTCGCGACGACCAAGGGCGTCTTCCGCTACGGGGAGCGTCTGGCCGGTCACGACGTGGCGCTGCGGGCCCAGGCGACGACCAGGGAACGGCTCTACCAGGCCCTCATTCCCACGGGATCGGCGGACAGGCGCGGGGCCGACCTGCTCAGCCGCATGGTCGACGACACCGACGCGGTACAGGACCTCCTCGTACGCTGCCTGCTCCTGGCGGTCGCGGCGCTGGTCACCGGCGTGGCCGCGATGGTGATCGGGCTGTTCCTGCTCCCGGCGGCGGCGCTGGTGCTTCTGGCCGGGCTGCTGGTGGCCGGGGTGCTGATCCCGGCGGGCACGGCCGCCGCCGCGCGCCGCTGGTCGGCGCGGATCGCCCCCGCGCGGGCGGACCTGGCGGCCCGGGTCGCCGACCTGGTGCACGGCGCGGCCGACCTGGCCGCCTACGGGGCTGACGGGCGGGCACTGGCCGCCGCCGCCGAGACCGACGCCCGGCTGGCCGCGCTGGAGCGCAGGCAGGCGCGGGCGAACGCGATCGCCTCGGCCCTGGGCCTGCTCACCCAGGGGCTCACCGTGGCGGCCGTCGTCCTGCTGGCGATGAGCTCCGGGGCCGGTGCCGTGACCACCGCGGTGCTCGCGCTGGTCTCGCTGGTGTCCTTCGAGCCGATACTGCCGATGGCCGCGGCCGGGGAGCGGCTGACCGGGGTGCTCGCCGCCCTGCGCCGCCTGCGGGAGGTGGGCGCGACCCCACCCGCGGTGACCGAACCGGCCGTTCCCGTCGCGGTCCCCGCCGGACCGCCCACCGTCGAGATCGAGGACCTGGTGGTACGGCACGGCGCCGGGCTTCCCCCCGCCCTGGACGGCGTCAGCCTCACCCTCACCCCCGGCAGGCGCGTCGCCCTCGTCGGCCCCAGCGGCGCGGGCAAGAGCACCCTGCTGTCGGCCCTGATGCGCCTCGTCGAGCCCGAGTCGGGGACGATCCGGGTCGGCGGGGTGGACGTCCGGGAGCTGGCGGCCGACGACACCCGGCGGGTGATGACCGGGCTGACGCAGGATCCGTACGTGTTCCAGACCTCGCTGCGGGACAACCTGCGGCTCGCGGGTCCGGAGGCCGGTGACGAGGAACTGGCCGAGGCGGTGCGGCGGGCGCGCCTGGACCGGTGGGTGGAGCGGACCGGCTGGGACGCGGTGCTCGGGGAGGACGGGCGCACGGTGTCCGGGGGCCAGCTGCAGCGGCTGGCCCTGGCGCGGGCGCTGCTGCACGACCCGCCGGTGCTGCTGCTGGACGAGCCCGCCGAAGCCCTGGACGAGACGACGGCGGACGCGCTCATGGCCGACCTCCTCGACGCCACCCACGGCCGCACGACGCTGCTCGTCACGCACCGCCTGCGCGGGCTGGAGCGGATGGACGAGATCGTCGTGCTGGAGAACGGCTCGGTGACGCAGCGGGGCACCCACCGGGAGCTGGTGTCCGCTCCCGGCTACTACCGCGACCTGTGGCGCTCGGAGGCCCTGACCGCCGGGCGGTGAGCGCTTCCGAGGCGCTCCCCGACCTCGTTCGGGGAGCCGCGTCCAGAGCTGCCCGGGTGGGGCGACAACCCGCCTCGGGCTGGGCCTACGACCCACGGTGATCCACCGTCGCCCGGCCTCGTCCAGGGTGGTCGCCACCCGGCCGGCCACCGGGCGGTTTCGTTCGGATCAGCCGGTCGTCGGTCCGGGTGTGCCATTGCCCGAGGCGTACTCCTCCCGCGCGATCCGTGGGCACCCGCGCGGACGCGGCGTCCGGGCGGTGATCCCCGAAAATCGATCAGCCCCAGGTGAGCGGGTCGAGATGGAGGTAGAAGCGCAGGCGCTCGTGGTCCAGGGCGATGCCGTACCTCTCGGCGAACGCCGTGTCCGCGGCCCGCCCCCGCTCCTCGTCTTTCCAGGTCTCTCGCGCGTTGGCGAGCAGCAGCGCCAGGTCCACGTAGCGGTCGGCCTGCCCGAGGCGGCCCAGGTCGATGAAGCCCGACACGTCCAGGGTCCGCGGATCGAGGATGATGTTGGGCAGGCACAGGTCACCGTGGCAGACGACCGTGTCGGCGGCCTCCTGCTCCCGTCGCCGTGGCACCTGCCGGGTGAGGCGCTCCAGCAGCTCCCCGGGGGGCGTGTGCCGCTGCTCGACGGGGAGGAACTCCGGGTTGACGGCGTCACGGGCCACGACGCCGCGCGCCACGGCGACCATAGCCTCCAGGTCCCGGCGGAACGGGCACCGCGCCACCGGCACCTCGTGCAGTCGGCGGACCGCGTCCGCGATGCTTTCCCAGGCGGCCCACAGGCTCTCGGCGGGCACCTGATCGGCGGATACGCCGGGAACGGCACTGGTCACCAGGCAGGCGCCCACGTCGCCGGAGTGCCAGTCGAGCACCCGGGGACCGGGCACACCCTGACCGTTCAGCCATGCGACCCGGTCACGCTCGGCCCTCAGGTCGGCCGCGTCCGCGGCGGGCACGCACTTGGCGTACCGGGTGGCGTCCGCGCTGCGAAAGACAGCGGCTCCCGACTCGCCCGCGGTGACGGGCGACCAGTCGCCACCCCACACGCTGAGCAGCACCGGCGGTATCGCCCGAGGTCCGCGCGGATCACTCATGGCGACCACTGTAGCCAGCTCGGCGTATCGGCCCGGGACCGCAGGACCTCTGCCGTCACCATGTACCCGGCGTGCGGCAAAGCGTGATCCGAACGAAACGACCTGGGTGATTCGCCCGTCCGAGCGGCTGGAGCACGCTCTTGGGCTACGCGGAAGCAAGGAGCCTTCCGGTTCTCATTCGGGGCCGCTCAGTTCTCGCGGATGACGGTGTCATCCGGTGGCAGTCAGCGCTCCGGCTTCGACGGAGGTGCTGAACGCGCCGCCGGGGCCGGGGACAGGTCCCCGGCCCCGGCGGCGCGCCCGCCCCTGAGGCTTACTCGCCGGTCTTCTCGGCGAGAGTGACGGTGACGGTCTGGGGCTGCCCGTCGCGGACGTAGGCGATGGTCACCTGCTGGCCGGGCTTGAAGCCGCGGACGGCTCCGACCACGGTGGCCGCCTCGTCCACGGCCGTGTTGTTGATCTTGGTGATCAGGTCGCCCTGCTCGATGCCCGCCTTGGCCGCGGGGCTGCCCTCGGTGACCTGGCCGACCAGGGCGCCGCCCGCGTCCCCGGTGGCGTCGGTCACGCTCACGCCCAGGAAGGCGTGGGAGACCTTGCCGCTCTCGATGAGCTGCTGGGCGACCTGGTTCGCGGTGGTGATGGGGATGGCGAAGCCGACCCCGATGCTGCCCTCGCCGCCGTTGGTGGCGATGGCGGTGTTGATGCCCACCACCTCCCCGGCCGCGTTGACCAGCGCCCCTCCCGAGTTGCCGGGGTTGATCGCCGCGTCGGTCTGGATGGCGCCGCCGATGGTGGTGGCCCCGCCGCCCTGCGGCTGCTGCCTGCCCCAGCCGGGCGGGAGCTGCTGCTGGCCCTGGTCGCCGCCGACGGTCAGGGTGCGGTTCAGCGCGCTGACGATCCCGGCGGTGACCGAGCCGGACAGGCCGAGCGGGCTGCCGATGGCGAGGACGGAGTCGCCGACCTTCAGCCGGTCGCTGTCGCCGATCGTGGCCTTGGTGAGACCGGAGACGCCCTCCGCCTTGATGACCGCGAGATCGGTGGCCGGGTCGGTTCCGATGATCTTCGCGGTGGCGGACTTCCCGTCGCTGAACTTGACCGTCACCTGGCTGCCCGGACCCCCCTGGCCCCCGGCCTCCACCACGTGGTTGTTGGTGAGGATCAGGCCGTCGGCCGACAGCACCACCCCGGACCCCTCGCCCCCGCCGGCGGCGGTCCTGATCTCGATCGACACCACGGAGGGCTGGACGGCCTGGGCGATGTCGGCGACCGTGGTCGCGTTGCCGACCGGGCTCACCACGGGGCTGGACGACGAGACCTGGGCGGTGGCGCCGCTGTTGAGACTCGTCGCGACGAAGGCCCCCGCGACCCCGCCACCGACGGCCATGGCCGCCAGCGCGAGACCGGCACCTACCTTCTGCCCGGCGCTGAGCCGTCCTCGCGGCGGGGGGACCGCCCCCGGTCCCCCGTATCCCCCGGGCCCCCCGGATCCCCCGATCCCTCCGGGCCCCCCGGCCCTTCCGGGCGCCTCGGCGGCGAGCTGCTCCGGCACCGGGTGGATCAGCGTCGGCCGCGTCCCGGTGTCGGCACCGGCGCGGTAGGCGCCCGCGCGGGGCGGCACCCTGCCGAACTGGGTCCAGCCGTCGTTCCCGGGGGTCGCCTCGGCCGGTGTGTTCTGCTGCTCATTCCTGTTCGGGTCCATGTCTTCCCCCACGTCCTACACCCCCCGATCAGACGGGGGAGACCGGTACTCACCGGCTATGGAAAACAATGCCCGACGACGTGTAAGCGCAGGTTAAGAGCCTGATCGCGGTGATCGGGATCCTCTGACAACGGCTTTATCAGCCGTGCTCAGCGAAGGTCCCGACCACTCGAAATCACCGGGCGAAAACTTCGCGGTCACCCCTCGCGGACCCCGAAGACCGCCGTCTGGTGCTCGACCAGCAGGCTGCCGCCCTTGATCTGCGCGACGCCGGGCCCGTCGAGGACGCCGTCCTGGCCGGGGAGCTGGCCCGAGCCGCGCTCGGGGCCGAGCGGCACCACGATGACGGGCGGCATCGGCTCGTACACTCCCAGCTCCCCCTCGCCGGTGATCAGGGCGCGGATGTTCGCGGCGACGACCTCGGCCTGCATGCCCGCGTGCCCCGCCATCGGCGGGCCGAGGGTGGTGATGTCGCCGAGCGCGAAGACGCTGTCCTGCCCGGTCACCCGCAGCTCGGGGGTCACCTCGACGAGCCGCCGCGCCGTGAGGGCGGGGGCCAGGTCGTCGGCGAGGTAGCCGGTGAGGGGGGTGACGCCGTGGCAGCGGTACCAGATGTCGGCGGTGATTTCGGTGCCCGCCTCGGTCGTCACGGTGAAGGGCTCGGCGGTGCCGGGCTCGGTCGGCGGAGCCTCGCGCAGCGGGCTGCCCAGCAGCAGCTCGATGCCGAGCTCGTCCAGCTGGCGGCGGAGCTCGGCGCGCAGCTCGGGCTTGTACGGGCCGGGGAGGATGTCGTCGCCGATGTCGGTGACGGTGACGCGCTTGCCGGGCCAGACGGCCCTGATCTCCCCGGCGAGCTCCAGTCCCACCGGGCCCGCGCCCAGCAGCAGCACCCCGTCGGCCGCGGCGAGGGCGCGGTGCGAGGCCCGGTAGCGCTCGTGCGCGACCTCGGTGTCGACGGCGTCGCTCTTGCCGGGGAACGGGTAGGAGGAGCCGGTCGCGAGCACGATGTAGTCGGCGGCGATCTCCTCGCCGGAACCGAGGACGACCCGCTTGGAGTCGACGCTGACGGCCCGGTCGCGGACCACCCGGCCCCGGGCGAGCAGGGTGTCGTACGGGAAGTAGATGTTCGGCAGCCACGTCGGGTCCACCAGGGCCCGCAGCGCGGCGACGTTGTGCACGAAGGCGTCCTTGGGGTCGACGAGCACGACGTCGGCCACGTCGTCGAGCGCCTTGGCGACGCGGACGCCTCCGTAGCCTCCGCCGACCACGGCGACGGTGGGCTGCCATGCGGGTGCGGTATCGCTCATCACAGGTTCCCGATCTCTTTCTCGTACGGGATCTCGTACGGGATCACGTTGGTGCGGCACGGGCGGCCGTCGGTTCGGTCCGGCCGCCCCTCGGCGGACACGTCGGCCGGGGGCCCGAAAAAACGCCTGACCAGGCCGTACGTGCCGACAGGGCGTCCGGCATGTCGTTGACACTAACATATCGTTGATGAGCATCAACTATTGGAACTCATCGATCATTTGATCCGTGTTACGGTACGGGCATGGGAGCCGAGGACATCCGCGCGCCGAGGGCCGCCGATCGCCTCGGCATGCTCCTCGCCCGCCACGGCACCGTCACGAACGTCCGCATGCGCCAGGCGCTCGGCGTGACCGGCCTGACCCCCAGGCACGCCGTCGCGCTGATGAACCTCCAGGAGAGCGGCCCCATGGGCCAGCAGGCCCTCATCGAGGCGCTCGCGGTCGACCCCAGCGTGCTGGTGGCGATCCTCAACGACCTGGAGCGCGACGGGCTCGCCGAGCGCCGCCGCGATCCCGCCGACCGGCGCCGTCACATCGTGGAGATGACCGGCGCGGGAGCGGACGCGCTCACCAAGGTGCAGGAGGCGCTCACGGCGCTGGAGCGGGAGCTGTGCTCCGGCCTCGACGAGGAGGAGATCGCCCAGCTCCACGGGCTGCTCAGCCGCATCAACACCTCGGCCGACGACCCGGCCTGCACCGAGGACTGACCGCCCGGGTTCCGGACGGCTGCCGTACACCCCCGGCCGTCGAGCCCGCCGATCGGCCCGGACGGCTCAGGCGGGCCAGTACTGGTCGCGCAGGAGGCGCTTGTAGAGCTTTCCCGTGGGGTGCCGGGGCAGTTCCTCGCGGAAGTCGACCGACCGGGGGCACTTGTAGGGCGCGAGCTGGGACCGGCAGTACTCGATCAGCTCGGCCTCCAGCCCCGGGCCCGCCAGGTCCATGGAGAGCGGCTGGACGACGGCCTTGACCTGCTCGCCCATCTCCTCGTCGGGGACGCCGAAGACCGCCACGTCCGCCACCTTCGGATGGACCGACAGGACGTTCTCGGCCTCCTGCGGGTAGACGTTCACCCCGCCAGAGATGATCATGTAGGAGCGGCGGTCGGTGAGGTAGAGGAACCCCTCCTCGTCGAGGTAGCCGATGTCCCCGAGGGTGGTCCAGCCCCGGCCCAGGGGGTCGCGCGAGGCCCGCGTCTTGTCCTCGTCGCCGTGGTAGACGAACTGGGGGCCGTCGGAGAAGTAGACCGTGCCGTGCTCGCGCGGCGGCAGCTCGTTGCCGTCCTCGTCGCACACGTGGGTGACGCCGAGCAGCGGGCGGCCGACCGTCCCCTTGTGGGCGAGCCAGTCCTGGGAGCCGACGTACAGGAAGCAGTTGCCCTCGGTCCCCGCGTAGTACTCGTGGACGATCGGGCCCCACCAGTCGATCATCCGTTCCTTGATGGGGACGGGGCAGGGGGCGGCGGCGTGGATCGCGCAGGTCAGGGACGACAGGTCGTACCGCGCGCGGGTCTCGTCGGGCAGCTTGAGCATCTTGATGAACATGGTCGGCACCCACTGCGAGTGGGTGACGCGGTACCTCTCGACGAGCGCGAGCGCCTGCTCGGGGTCGAACCTCTCCATGACGACGAGCGTGGCGCCCAGGCGCTGGAAGGTCATGCAGTAGCGCAGCGGGGCGGCGTGGTAGAGCGGCGCCGGGGAGAGGTAGACGCTGTCGGGGGAGGGCGCGAACAGGAACTGGACCAGCTGCAGCAACGGCCCGGGGGTGTCCAGCGCGGCCCGGGAGAGAGGGGGCTTGACGCCCTTGGGCCGTCCGGTGGTGCCCGAGGAGTAGAGCATGTCCACGCCCTGGCACTCGTCCTCGACCGGGGTGGCGGGGTGGGCCGCGACGGCCTTCTCGTACGAGTCGAAGCCGGGGGCCACGCCGTCCAGCATGAGCCTCAGCCCGACACCCGGGGTGCGGTCCGCGATGGAGACGGCCACCTCCGCGAGGGCGGCCGAGGAGACGAAGACCCGGGCCTCGCAGTTGTCGACGATGTAGGCGAGCTCGTCGGTCTTCAGCCGCGGGCTGATCGCGGTGTAGTACAGGCCGGAGCGGTGCGCGGCCCACGCGACCACCAGGAACAGCGGGTGGTTCTCCAGCATGAAGGCGATGTGGTCACCCGGCCGCAGCCCCGCCGCCCGGAAGAGGTGGGCGAGGCGGTTGGACTCCTCGTCCAGCTCGCGGTAGGTGACGACCCGTCCGGAGCCCGCCATGATCACAGCGGGTTTGTCGGGCGAGACTGCTGCGATCGCTCCCGGATGCATGAAACCGAACATTACTCGGTGAGCAGTTCGGTGAGAAGTGCCCGCACCACGCGACTGGGCCGCGACCTCGTGCGAGGTCGCGGCCCAGCGGGTGGTCAGGTCTCGGGAGCGCCCTGACCGTGCCGGATCGGCGTGCCGTGCCCGGGAGCGTCCCGGCCGTGCGGATCGGCGTGCCGTACCGGGAATGCCCCGCCCGTGCGGATCAGGAGTGGCCGCGCCCCGAAGAGCCCTGGCCGTACGGATCGGGTCCCGTGTCCGGGAATGTCCCGGCCGTGCGGATCAGGAATGGCCGCGCCCCGAAGAGCCCTGGCCGTGCGGATCGGCGTGCCGGGCTCGGGAGAGCCCGGACGGACGATCAGGCGTGGCTGTAGACGTGCTCCCAGCCACTCTGGTAACCGTTCGGGTGACCGTGGTTGCCCCGGCTCACCTTGACGTAGATGTGCTCGGCGTTCGTGCCGGAGAAGGAGTAGAAGCCGGGCTTCTTGGAGCAGTTCTTGAAGCTCTTGAAAGTGGTCGAGCCGTCGAAGCCGACGACCTTGAAGGTCTCCCACGCGCAGAAGTGCTTGGGCTTGCTCCACCACTTGTGGTTGGTGAGCTTGCTACCGACCGTGTAGTGGTATTCGTGCTCCCACTTCCACGCGCGCTTCTTGAACCACTGCTTCACCCACTTGCACTTCTTTTCACCCTTGTACCAGGTGCACTTCTTGACGATCTTCGAGTACTTCTTCCAGTACCAGTGCCGCTCTGACTTCTTCTCCACGGCGACCTTGCCTTCGGCCTCCGCCTTCTTGTCACCGGAGTAGTAAGGTCCCCAGCTGTCGGCGAAGTAGGGGGCCGCGGAGGTGGTCGTGGCGACGGTCTGGACGGGGGTCACGGTCTCGGCGCTGGCCATCGCCGGAGCGGCCGTGGTGAGCAGGGCGGCGACACCGGCGCCCAGGAGGATTCGGCTGGCGAATCGCATTTCGAGGGGTTCCTCTCGGGAGTGAGGATTCTGACACCCCTTGTTGTACGGTGCGCCGATTGCCCGTCACTTTCACTTCACTTAAAACCCGAGGCCACGCCAATGATCAAATCATATTTCTTACCGGATAAGTCACGAAATATCACTAAATGATCAGCGCACAATCCGGTCAGTTACGCGCGAGACGACGGGCGACGGTGTCGCCCAGCGTTTGCACGAGTTGCACGACGACGACCAGTACCACGACGGTGACAATCATGAGCGTGGTCTCGAAACGCTGGTAGCCGTAACGGATCGCCAGGTCCCCGAGCCCTCCCCCGCCGATCGCCCCGGCCATCGCCGAGTACGAGATCAGCGCGACCACGGTCACCGTGAGCCCCGCGACCAGGCCGGGCATCGCCTCGGGCAGCAGGACCTTGCCGACGATGGTCCCGCGCCCGGCCCCCATGGCCTGGGCGGCCTGCACCTTGTCCCTGCCGACCTCGCGCAGCGCGGTCTCCACCAGCCGGGCGAAGAACGGCGCCGCGCCGAGCGTCAGCGGGACCACCGAGGCGATGGTGCCGATGGTCGTGCCGACGATCAGCCTGGTCAGCGGGAGAATCGCGATCATCAGCACGATGAAGGGCAGCGAGCGGCCGATGTTGACGACCAGCCCGAGCACCCGGTTGAGCGCGGGCGAGGGGAACAGCCCGCCCCGGTCGGTGGCGACCAGCGCCACCCCGAGCGGGAGGCCGAGGATCACCGTGAACAGGGTCGACCACAGGACCATCTGGACGGTCTGGCCGGTCGACTCCATCAGCAGCGGGAACATCTCTTCCCAGGTCATCGGGCCTCCTCGACGAGCAGGCCGCGTTCGGCCAGGTAGGTGAGCGCGGCGGCGCGCTCGTCACCGGTGACGAGCAGGCGCAGCCGTCCCGTCGAGACGCCCGCCACCTCCTCCAGGGCTCCGCCGAGGATGTTGACGTCCACGTCGAACTTGCGGACCACCTGCGACACCACCGGCTCCCCGGCCTGCCCGGTGAAGGTGAT
Organism: Streptosporangium sp. NPDC002524; assembly: GCF_040295985.1. Classification (NCBI taxonomy): domain Bacteria; kingdom Bacillati; phylum Actinomycetota; class Actinomycetes; order Streptosporangiales; family Streptosporangiaceae; genus Streptosporangium; species Streptosporangium sp. NPDC002524. The sequence continues at coordinate 233,956 of NZ_JBEOWK010000001.1, forward strand.
CGTGACGTGGCCGGGCTCCGGCTCGGGCAGCGGGAACAGCTCCGCGGCGAGCCTGGAGCCCGGCCTGGAGAGCAGTTCGGCGATGGTCCCCGACTCCTCGACCAGGCCGTCCCGCATGATGGCGACCGAGTCGCAGATCGACTTCACGACCTGCATCTCGTGGGTGATCAGCAGGATCGTCAGGCCGAGCTCGCGGTTGAGGCGCTTGAGCAGGGCCAGGATCGACTGCGTGGTACCGGGGTCGAGCGCCGAGGTGGCCTCGTCCGACAGCAGCACCGGGGGGCTTCCGGCCAGCGCGCGGGCGATGCCGACCCGCTGCTTCTGCCCTCCCGACAGCTGCGCGGGGTGCGCCCCCGCCTTGTCGGCCAGCCCGACCAGCTCCAGCAGCTCGGCCGTGCGCTTGGCGCGCTCGGCCTTGGCCACCCCCATGACCTCCAGCGGGAAGGCGACGTTCCCGGCGACCGTACGGGAGGAGAGCAGCGCGAAGTGCTGGTGGATCATCCCGATCCGCTGCCGGGCCCTGCGCAGGTCGCCCTCGCGCAGGCCGGTCAGCTCCTGGCCGGCCACCGAGACGGTGCCCGAGGTGGGCCGCTCCAGCAGGTTCACGCAGCGCAGCAGGGTGCTCTTGCCGGCGCCGCTCTGCCCGAGCACGCCGAATATCTCACCCTCGCGGACGTGGAGGTCCACCCCGTCAACGGCGACCACCTCGCGGCCCCGATCCTGATAGACCTTCCGCAGGCCCGACACATCGATCACAGCTGTTTCCCAACGCTGCCCTTATTTGCCCTCATTCCCGACATGTTATGTGAAACCGATCACCCGTCACGAACAGCCGCACTCCGGCCATCAGCGGTACGGGTCCCGCAGCGGGACGATCCGCTGCGCGAAGTCCTCCTTGATCGCCCGCATCCTCTCCCCGGGCGCGTAGAAGCGGCCCTTGGTCTCCCCGTACGGCGTGAGCCACCCCTTGGCCGCCAGGTCGCGCAGGTCCCTCGCCGCCTGCCCCTGGCTGAGCGACTCGTCCAGCTGGTATCTGCTCCGGCGCAGCCGCCGGTTGACGAACACCTCGTAGAGCGCGGAGACGGTGCGGGCGTTGAGCCCGTCGGCGTCGACCCGCTCCTCCAGGAGCATCCACACCTCCCCCGCCTCGGCGAGCCTGCGCCCGACCCGCTGGGCCTGGAGGTGGTGGGCACGCAGGCAGAAACGCACCCAGTGCAGCGTGTCTTTGTGGGGGCTCCAGTTTCGCGTCTGCCTCCCGGCCAGGGCGTCGTAGTAGTCGTAGGTGTTCCTGTCCTGCCCCAGCCACTCCTCGATGGAGGAGAACTCCGGGGTGGTGATCCGCTCCCTGCCGAGCACGAGCGTCTGGAGCGCCCGCGACATGCGGCCGTTGCCGTCGCGCCACGGGTGGATGCTCACCAGGTTGAAGTGGGCCATCGCCGCCCGCACGTAGCTCGGCGCCTCCAAGTCGCCCTCGTTGAGCCAGGAGACCAGCTCGGCCATGAGCTCCGGCACCCGCTCCGCGTCCGGCCCCTCGTAGACGACCTCCCCGGTGGCGGAGTCACGGACGTAGACGCCGCCGGGCCGTACCGTGCCCGGCGTCTTGTCGAGGTGATGGCCGATCATCATGAAGTTGAGCGCGTGGAGCAGCCCGGCGTCGAACGCGAACACCGGTGCCCGGGAGAGCACCTGGATGTAGGTCAGCGCCCGCTGGTAGCCGGAGATCTCCCTGGCGACCGCGGCGGAGGTGTCCAGGGGCTCCTCACCGGCCATGATGGACTCGATGTCCTCGACGCTGGCCCGGTAGCCCTCGATCGAGTTGGAGCCCTGGATGGCCCGCGCCTGGAGCTGGCGCCGGAGCTGGCCGTCCCAGCGGTGGGTCTCCGCGAGGCGGTATTTCAGGTCGCGGCGCATCTCCTCGATCTCGCCGAGCACCGCTTCGTCGACGGCCTCCAGGGGAGGCGTTCCGTAGAGCATGAAGCCCATGCCACCATGACCAGATCATTCGGTCAATCGACTTGATGATTCGTCCATTTATATTCGTTAGGCCCGTTCCGTACAGGAAAAACGTCGGCCCGCCCCTCTTTGGAGAGGGCGGGCCGACGCGGGGAGCGCGGGTCAGGCGGCGGTGTGCTGGGCCACCTTGGCCGGGGTGAGGGCGATCTCCAGGACCTCGCGCACGTCGCTCACCGTGTGCACGGTGAGCTCGTCGCGGACGGCCTGCGGGACGTCGTCGAGGTCGGGCTCGTTGCGCGCCGGGATGAGCACGGTCGTGATGCCCGCCCGGTGGGCGGCGAGCAGCTTCTGCTTGACCCCGCCGATCGGGAGCACCCGGCCGGTGAGGGAGACCTCGCCGGTCATGGCCACGTCACCGCGGACCTGGCGGCCGGAGAGCAGCGAGGCCAGGGCCGTGATCAGGGTGACGCCCGCGGACGGGCCGTCCTTGGGAACGGCTCCGGCCGGGAAGTGGACGTGCACCGAGCGGTCCTTGAGGGAGGCGACCGGCAGCTCCAGCTCCGCGCCGCGCGAGCGCAGGTAGGAGAGCGCGATCCTGGCCGACTCCTTCATGACGTCGCCGAGCTGGCCGGTCAGGGTGAGGCCGGTGTCGCCGGTCTCGGGGTCGGCCAGGGACGCCTCCACGTAGAGGACGTCGCCGCCCGCCCCGGTGACCGCCAGGCCGGTCGCCACGCCGGGCACCGACGTGCGCTGGCTGGACTCGGGCAGCGAGGACTCCGGCACGTTGCGCGGACGGCCCAGGTAGGGGACGAGGTCCCCGACCGTCACGGGCAGCTCGCTCTCGCCGAGCGCGACGTTGGCCGTGACCTTGCGCAGGATCCTCGCGATCGAGCGCTCCAGGGACCGGACCCCGGCCTCCCGGGTGTACTCGCCGGCGAGCTTGCGCAGCGCCTCCTCGCCGACGGTGACGTCCTCGGCGGTGAGACCGGCCTTGTCGAGCTGGCGCGGGAGCAGGTGGTCGCGGGCGATGGCGACCTTCTCGTCCTCGGTGTAGCCGTCGAGCGTCACGATCTCCATGCGGTCGAGCAGCGGGCCGGGGACGGCCTCCAGCACGTTGGCGGTCGCGAGGAAGAGCACGTCGCTGAGGTCGAGCTCCACCTCCAGGTAGTGGTCGCGGAACGTGTGGTTCTGCGCCGGGTCGAGCACCTCCAGCAGCGCGGCCGTCGGGTCGCCCCGGTAGTCGGAGCCGACCTTGTCGACCTCGTCGAGCAGCACGACCGGGTTCATCGAGCCGGCCTCGCGGATGGCCCGGACGATCCGGCCGGACTGGGCGCCGACGTAGGTGCGCCGGTGGCCGCGGATCTCGGCCTCGTCGCGCACGCCGCCGAGGGCGACGCGGACGAACTTGCGGCCCATCGCGCGGGCCACGGACTCGCCGAGGGAGGTCTTGCCGACCCCGGGGGGACCGGCGAGGGCCAGCACGGCGCCGCTGCGGCGCCCGCCGACCACGCCGAGGCCCTTCTCGGCCCTGCGCCCGCGGACGGCGAGGTATTCGATGATGCGGTCCTTGACGTCGTCGAGGCCGGTGTGGTCGGCGTCGAGGACGGCGCGGGCCGCGGCGATGTCGTACGAGTCCTCGGTCCGGTCGTTCCACGGGATGTCGAGGACGGTGTCGAGCCAGGTGCGGATCCAGCCGGTCTCGGGGGACTGGTCGGAGGTCCGCTCCAGCTTGTCGACCTCCTTGAGTGCGGCCTCGCGCACCTTCGCGGGCAGGTCGGCGGCCTCGACGCGGGAGCGGTAGTCCTCCTCCTCGGAGGCGGAGGTGTCACCGTTCAGCTCGGCGAGCTCCTTGCGGACCGCGGCGAGCTGCTGGCGGAGCAGGAACTCGCGCTGCTGCTTCTCCATGCCCTCCTGGACGTCCTTGCGGATCGTCTCGGCCACGTCGAGCTCGGCCAGGTGCTCGCGGGACCAGTCGACCAGCATCGTAAGGCGGTCGGCGGGGTCGGCGGTCTCGAGGATCTCGGCCTTGCGCGGGGTGCTCAGCCAGGGGGCGTACCCGGAGTTGTCGGCGAGGACCGAGGGGTCGTCCATCTGGTTGACCGCGTCGACGACCTGCCACGCGCCCCGCTTCTGCAGGATCGTGGTGGCCAGCGCCTTGTACTCCTTGGCGAGCTCGTGGGCGCGCTCACCGGCCGCGACGGCGGGGATGCGGGTGGCCTGCACCCACAGGGCCGCGCCGGGGCCGGTCGTGCCGGTGCCCACCCGGACCCGGTCGACACCGCGCACCACGGCCGCGGGCTCGCCTCCGGGGAGCCTGCCCACCTGCTCGACGATCGCCCTCACACCGACCGAGCCGTATCTGCCGTCGATCCGGGGAACGAGAAGGACCTCGGGCTTGTTGTCAGCGAGAGCCTGCGCCGCGTCGATCGCGGCCCGGACTTCGGTCTCCGACAGGTCAAGCGGGACCACCATGCCCGGCAGCACGACCTCGTCGTCGAGCGGCAGGACCGGGAGGATCAAGCTCTCACTCATGTGAACTCCAAGGGTTGAGTTATACACACTCAATTAATGGGAGCCGGAGAATGTTCCCGAGCTTGAGCGAGTTCGCTGTGAGCGATCGTAATTGTGTAATCATCGCTGTTCGGACGCCGTGAACCTCCGGGAGGGCACGTGTCTCAGGCCCGTCCGGGCGAGGTGCGCACATCGCCCGGACGGGCCTCCGGTCTCGTCAGCGGGGGCGTGCCACCGGGCCGGCCCCTCCCTCAGGACTGAGCACACACGATCCCGTTGAACCGGAAGGCCGCCGGAGGGGGGTTGGCGCCCGTGTGGGTGCCCTGGAAGCCGATGAGCAGCGACTGTCCGGGAGCGAGATCCCTGTTCCAGGGCTGGTTCACGGCCGTCACCGCGCTCGCGGTCTGCGACCAGGTGGCCGACCAGCCGGAGGTCACCCGCTGGCCGGGGTCGGCGAAGGCGAACGTGAGCCGCCAGTCGGTGAAGGTCGCGGAGCCGGTGTTGGAGATCCTGATGTTCGTGCTCATCCCGGTGCCCCACGGCCAGGAGGTGTACTTCACCTCGCAACCGCCGGGCACCGGGGGGCGGTCGTTGTGGATCGTGACGGCCACCGTCCCGGACGGGGAGCTCACCTCGCCCGTCGAGTCGACGGCCACGACGTACAGGTGGTGGACCTCCGACTCGACGTTGATCGGGGGAAACGGAAGAAGGACCGTCCCCTCGGTGACCGCGGGCTGGAAGGTGGCCACCCGGGCGGCCGTGCCGTTCCTGTCCTCGTACACGTAGTAGCAGGCGATTCCCGACTGGTCGGTGGAGGCGGCCCAGCTCAGGCGTACCGAATTGAGCGTGACGTTCAGGATCTCGGGCGTTCCCGGCGTGGTCGGCGGGCTGCTGGAGGGCGCGAGGGTCCGCGGTACCGTACGGCACGGGAGGGCACCGGACGGAGAGGGCGACGGTGCCGGTGACGGTGCGGCCGTGGCGTTCCCGGCCGCCAGGATGACGAGGGCGGCGGCCGTCACTCCCCCGCCGATCCAACCGGCCAGCCATGTCGTTACCCGCATCGATGTGCCCCTTCACTGATCGGCTCTTTCAAGGAAGGTCACACCACGGAAGGAGCCGGTCAACATCGCGCCACCGCCACGACAGGGTGACCTGGTGGACAGTGCCGGCCGATGAAACGTTCAGCGACGGCGGGCGCGTGAGAACCGTCCGAAGTCCGAGGGAGGCGAGGGGGAGCCGTTCCCCCGCCCTCCTCCGAAGGGTTCCGTCCGGAAGGCGCTCCGGCCGTGTGGTGCGGACGACGCTCCCGGCGTGTGGTGCCGAGGCCCCGGCCTGTGGTCCGACGGCCCCGGCCTGTGATCCGACGGCGACCCGGGCCGGGGCACGGCCCGGGCCCACCGGACGGCACGGGTCCCCTCCCCGGTCGTGTCCCGCATCCCACCGGGGGGTGACACCGAAGGTCACCCCCCGGCGGGATGCGGGTGACGACCGCGCCGCCTACGCTGATCCGGGTGATCCCCGGCCCCGCTCGGCAGTTCCTCGTGCAGCGTGCGCAGCGGGTGCGGAAAACCGCCGTACGGCTGGCCCGCCCGCTCACCGAGGCGCTGGTGACCGGCGCGCCCGACCCGGCCCGTCCCCGATCGCGCCGCCTCACCCCCCGTGTGCCGCGCGCGCTGGGGCTGCTGCCGTTCCGGACGATCGACCTGGTCCTGCTGGGCGACCTGGCGCTGACCCTCATCCTGTTCGGCGGCGGCCTGTCCTACCTCCAGACCCAGGCGGCCGCGGCCGGCTCCCTCCTCGACCAGGAGGGGCTCATGTTCGCGGCCTTGACCTTCTCCCTGCCGCTCGCGCTGCGCGGCCGGTGGCCGCTGGCCGCCTGGCGGTCGGCCGTCCTGCTCATCCCCCTGGGGTTGGTCGTCTCGCGGCAGCTCCTCGGCGGCATCCCCTACACCGGATCCGTCCCGATCATGTACACGCTCGTGGTCTACGCGGTCGCGGTCCGCTGCGAGCGGCACATCACCGTGGGCGTGTGGATCGTCTCGGTCCTCGGCGCCTGGATGATCCACCCCGACTCGACGGCCTTCGTCACCGGCATGGTCACGGCGAGCGTCCTGTTCGGCTACAACGTGCGGGCGCGGCGGCTCGCCGCCGGGCTGCTGGCCCAGGAGGAACGGCGCAGCGAGCGGGCCCTGGCCGCCCAGGCCGCGCTGGAGGAACGGGCCAGGATCGCCAGGGAGCTGCACGACGTCGTCGCCCACCACATGTCGGTGATCGCCATCCAGGCCGAGGCCGTACCGCTGCAGGCGTCCGGGGACGCGCGGCGCCTGGAGGACGGGCTGAGGGAGATCCGCGCGCTGTCCCTCTCGGCCATGAACGAGATGCGCCGCGTGCTGGGCGTCCTCAGGGAGGGGGACGGGCACATCGACACCGCGCCGCAGCCGGGTCTCGGCCGCCTGGAGGAGCTCGTCGACACCGCGCGCTCGGCCGGGCTCGACGTGACGCTCAAACTCATCGGCGACCTGGCCGGGCTTCCCACCGCGGTGAGCCTGTCCGCCTACCGGATCACCCAGGAGTCGCTCAGCAACGCCATGCGGCACGCCCCGGGCTCCACCGTCTCACTGAAGATCGCCCGGTACGGCGCCGAGCTGCACGTCCAGGTGACGAACAGCGCAGGGCACCGCTCCTCCGGGACTCCCGGGGAGGCCGGGCACATGGGGCACGGCCTGATCGGGATGCGGGAACGGGTGTCCGTGCTCGGCGGGAAACTCTGGGTCGGCCCGACCGGGACGGGCTTCGCGGTCACCGCCATACTGCCGATCATCGAGGACGCGTGACCCCGCTCAAGGAGATTCGATGACGATCCGGGTGCTCATCGCCGACGACCAGGGCATGGTACGGACCGGTTTCACGGTGTTCCTGAGCACGCAGCCCGACATCGAGGTCGTCGGCGAGGCCGCCAACGGACGCGAGGCCGTGACGCGGGTGGCCGAGCTGCGGCCCGACGTGGTGCTGATGGACGTGCGGATGCCGGTGATGGACGGCCTCGCCGCGACACGGGAGATCACGAGGTCCGTCGACCCCCCGCCGAAGATCCTGATCCTGACGACGTTCGACCTCGACGACTACGTGTACGAGGCGCTGCGGGCCGGGGCGAGCGGGTTCCTGCTCAAGGACGCCTCCGCGCAGCAGCTCGCCGAGGCGGTCCGGGTGGTGGCGGCCGGGGAGGCGCTGCTGGCGCCCTCGGTGACCAGGCGGCTGATCGCGGAGTTCGCCCGCATCGGCCCGAGCCGCCCGCGCGGGCGGCTGGACGACATCACCGAGCGGGAGACGGAGGTGCTCGCGCTCATCGCGCGGGGCAGGTCCAACCAGGAGATCGCCGAGGAGCTCGTCCTGTCGGAGCAGACCGTCAAGACCCACGTGAGCCGCATCCTCGCGAAGCTGAACCTGCGCGACCGCGCCCAGGCGATCGTCCACGCGTACGAGACGGGCCTGGTCCGTCCGGGCGAGTGACTCCCGCTGGCGGTCAGGGGCGCCCGAGCCGGTACAGGACGTGGGAGCGCACCGGGTGGCCTCCGGGCACCGCCGGGTGGTCGAAGTCGTCGGCCGGGTCGCGGGTCATGCCCAGCCGTTCCATCACCGCGCGCGAGCGCGTGTTGAGCACGGCCGTCATGGAGACGATCTCGTCCACCCCGGCCACCGCGAAGCCCTCGGCGACGGCCCGCCTGGCCGACTCTATGGCGTATCCGTACCCCCAGGCGTGCCTGGCCAGCCGCCAGCCGACCTCCAGGGCGGGGGTGAAGGGCGCCTCGAACCGCTGCCACATCAGGCCGGTGAAGCCGATGAACCGGCCCGTCTCCCTGACCTCCAGCGCCCAGAGGCCGTAGCCCTGCTCGTCGAAGGCCCGCTCGATCTTGTCGACCATGGTGTCGCTCTCCGGCCTGCTCAGCGGGGCCGGGAAGTGCTCCATCACCTCGGGGTCGGCGTTCAGCGCCGCGAACGGTTCCCGGTCCTCGTCCCGCCACCTGCGCATGATCAACCGTTCCGTCTCCATCCGGCCGAGTTTATCGCCGGGTCCGTCCACGGCGAGTCCACGGTCCGGAAGCGGCACAGGTCGGTCCCGGGTGGTCGGGTCGGTCTCGGGCGGTCAGGGGCGGTCTGAGGCGGTCGGGTCGGAGCGGGTCGGTCCGAGGTGGTCTGGGGTGGTCCGGGGTGGTCCGGGTCGGCTTCCTCGCTCCCCAGGGGGACGGGGAAGGTGAACGCCTCGGGGTGACGCGGGTTACGGGCCGCGATTCCTAGCGTTCTGTCCGGTTCTTCAGATCGGACAGGAGGCTCGCATGTTCCGCCGCACGCTCGCCGTCGCCGTCGCCGCGGCGCTCACCTACGTGACGGTCCCGCCGCCCGCGGGTGACCGGGTGGTGCGGATCTACGGCGACCTCGGCACGGCCGAGTACGTCGCGGTCGTCGTCCCCGGCGCCGACACCACGGCCGCCACCTTCGACGGCGGCAGGGCCAAGCCGTACAGCACGCCGGGGGGCGGGGCGCGGGCGCTGCTCGCCGAGGCGCGGGCGCTGGATCCGGGGGCGAGGGTGGCGGTGGTCGCCTGGCTCGGCTACGACAGCCCGGCGACGCTCAGCCTCGGCGTGATGACCGGCGGGGCCGCGGAACGGGGCGCGGCGGAGTTGCGGCGGTACGTCACCGAGACGCTCGGGGGGAAACGGGTCAGCCTGCTGTGCCACAGCTACGGCTCGGTGGTGTGCGCCGGGGCCGTGCCCGGTTCCGGGGTCGCGGACACGGCCGTGTTCGGCAGCCCGGGGCTGGGCGTCTCGTCGGCCGCCGAACTGGGCGGCACCCGGTTGTGGGCCGGCAGCGGCGCCCGCGACTGGATGCGCCGGGTGCCCAAGCTCAGGATCGGGCCGCTCGGCTTCGGCCCCGACCCCGCCGCCCCTGCCTTCGGCGCCCGCCCGTTCGGTACCGGCTCCGCCGGGCACAGCGACTATCTCGAACCGGGCGGCGAGTCCCTGCGCAACCTGACCCTGATCGCGCTCGGCCGTGGCGGCGAGGTGTCCCGTGGCTAGTCTCGCGGCCGGGATCGAGGCGGCCACCCCGGAGAGCAGGGACCGCGGGGTGGACGCGCTGCGGGCGCTGGCGATCCTGGGGGTGGTGCTGGGGCACTGGCTGGTGACGGCCTGGGCACCGGGCGCGGCGGGGGCGGTTCACCTGTCCAGCCCGCTCGCCCACCTGCCGGAGTTCACGCCGCTGTCCTGGGTGTTCCAGACGCTGGCGGTGTTCTTCTTCGTCGGCGGCTACGCGGCGGCACGCGGCCTCCGCTCGGCGGCGACGCGCGCCTCGGAGACCCGCGAATCCTCGCAGGTTCGCGAAACCTCGAAGGTCCGCGAATCCGCGACAGCCCGCGAACTCTCGAAGGTTCGCGAACCGGGCCCCACGGCCCCTTCCACCCCGTCGCGCGGTACGGACCCCGTGGCGCCACCCGGTTCGCGTCATCCTCGCCGGGAGACCGGGGGCGGCGCGTACCCGGCCGGGACCTGGGTGCGGGCCAGGATGGGAAGGCTGCTGGGGCCGGTGCTGCCGCTGGTCCTGGTCTGGGCGGGGATCGCGGCGGGGATGGCGCTGCGCGGGACCTCGGCGGGGACGATCAGGGTGATGGTGGTCCCGGCGATCGGGCCGCTGTGGTTCCTGGCCGTCTTCGCCGCGCTGACGGCGGCCGCTCCCCTCCTCCTGCGCGCGCATCCGGTCGTCATGGCGGCCGTGGCATTCGCGGTCGTGCTCGGGGTGGACGCGGCCAGGTTCGGGCTCGGCGCCCCCGCCTGGGTAGGGTGGGCGAACCTGGTGGCCGGATGGCTGGTCCCGTACGCGCTGGGGATCGCCTGGGCGGGCGGGATGCTCGCCTCGCGCCGGGTGGCGGCGGGCCTGCTGGCCGGTGGCGCGGCCGGGACGGTGCTGCTGGTCCGCGGGTTCGGGTATCCGGCGAGCATGGTGGGCGTGACCGGGGACCCGCTCTCCAACCTCAGCCCGCCCAGCCTGGCCGTGGTCTGCTTCGGGCTCGCCCAGGTGGGGCTGGCGCTGCTCGTACGAGCGCCGCTGGCCCGGTTGATGCGGCGTCCCCGGCTGTGGGCGGTGGTCGCGCTGGCCAACCTGTCGGCGATGACGCTCTTCCTGTGGCACCAGAGCGCGGTGGCCGTGCTCGCCGTCGCCGCCCTGCGCTTCGGCGACGTGCCCGGCCTGCTGGCGGTGCCCGACGAGCCGGTCTGGCTGCTGCACCGGCTGGCCTGGTTCCCGGTTTTCGTGGCCGTTCTCGCGCTCGTGTGGCTTCCGGGATCAAGGCGCAGGAGATTTAATGACAGGGTGTCGTCATCAGCTTGACGGGGTGGCACGAGTTTTGTGACACTGCGTCATAAAAGGTTCCCTCGTCGCGGAGTGATCATGAGCGAGTCGCCCTTCTCCGAAGTCCTCAGGAACGCCACCTGGGGTGACCACGAGTCCGCCGAGGACGAGAGCTACCTCAAGGCGCTGATGGCGGGCAGCCTCAGCACCGAGGCCTACGGCGAGATGGTCGCCCAGCACTATTTCGCCTACGTGGCGCTGGAGAGCGCCTCCCGGTCGCTGGCCACGGATCCCGTCGCGGCGCCGTTCGTCATTCCCGAGCTCTATCGGGAGGAGGCGCTGGTCCGCGACCTGGAGACGATCTACGGGTCCGGCTGGAGGTCCAGGATCGAGCCCTCCAAGCCGACCCTCACCCTGGTCGCCCGCATCAACCAGGTGGCCACCTGGCCGGGCGGTTACATCGCCCACCATTACACCCGCTACATGGGCGACCTGTCCGGCGGGCAGTTCATCCGGATGGAGCTGCAGAAGATCTACGGCTACCAGCCGGGCGGCGGCGTCGACTTCTACCTCTTCGACGGGATCGGCAGCCTGCCCCGCTTCAAGAACGAGTACCGGGCCCGGCTGGACGCCCTCCCCCTGAACGAGGCGGAGAAGGGGCGGCTGATCCGCGAGACCAGGCTCGCGTACCTGCTCAACACCGAGGTCCTGGGCGAGCTCGGCCGGGTGGCCCGATCCGAGTTCGCCGCCTGACCCGCCCGGTCCACCTTCCGGGACGCCTCCAGGGACGCCTTCGGGGACGTCTTCGGAAACATCGCCAGGAGACGGGGACGCTCCGGTACGGAATTCCGTACCGGAGCGTTTCCACGTTCGACGACCTCGCAGGCCGGAGCGCCCGGAGGGCGCGCCCCTCCCGGAAGAGCCTCCCGGAAGGCGGAGACCCGAGGCCCGGGGCCCCGGGGAGCCAAGGGGTGCTCCCGGAAAGAGTCCCTTAGAAGGAGTAGGGGCCGAAGCGGCCCCAGGCCACGAAGGCGGACAGCAGGAGGATCACCACGTTGACCGCGATCCCCGGGTACTCCTTGCGCCGGAGGTGCACGGCGATGGCGCCGACCATCGTGATCACCAGGCCGACGGCGGCGATCGGGACCAGGACGGGCAGGATGCCGGTGACGGCGGGCAGGATGAGGCCGAGCCCGGCGAGCACCTCAAGGATCCCGATGATCCTGATCTGCCCGTCCGAGAAGTCCTCCACCCACGGCAGCCTGGCGGCCAGTCCCTCGCGGCTCTGGGTGGCCTTGGTGAAGCCGGCGAGGAGGAAGAGCCCGGCGAGCAGGCTCTGCGCGATCCAGAGGACGACGTTCATGATGCGCTCCGAGAGAATAAGTGAAGGGAGCCCTTCGCTTGGGGGGCCACCGTAGCATAACCGCAGGAGGGCCTTCACTTTGTAGAATCGGCTCATGGACGCGTGCAAAGGGCGGGGACTGCGCAAGGACGCCGAGATCAACCGGGGGCGGATCGTGGCGGCGGCGCGGATCGCGTTCCGTGAGGGCGGGCTCGACGTGCCCCTGGAGGAGATCGCCCGCCGGGCGGAGGTGAACATCGCCACGCTCTACCGGCGGTTCCCCGACCGCGAGGCGCTCATCGACGCGATCCTGGCCGACCGCATGGCCGAGTTCGTCGAGGTCGCCGAGGCCGCGGAGCTCGCCGACGACCCGTGGGAGGGGTTCGCCGGGCTGGTCGGGCACATCTGCGGCATGCAGGCCGCCGACCAGGGGGTGACCGAGGGCTTCACCTCCTGCTTCCCCGGGGCGGCGCTGGAGGCGCCGAGGGCGCGGGCGCTGACCGCGGTCGACCGGGTGATCGAGCGGGCCCGTCGCGCCGGGACGCTGCGCGCCGACTTCACCGGCCAGGACCTGATGCTGATCATGATGGCCAACGCCGGGGTGCTCGGCTCCACGCGCTGCGCCGCCCCGGAGGCGTGGCGGCGGCTGGTCGGCCTGATCCTCGACGCGTGCCGCACCGGCCGCGCCGACCGGATCGCTTCGCCCCTCCCCCCGGCCCCCAGCGCCGAGGACATGCGCAACGCGATGCTCACGGCCCGCCCGCACCGCTGACCCCGCCACGGCAACGTCACGGCACCACCGTCACAGTCCCGTCATGGCACCCCGCCACGGCACTGTCACAGCACCGTCGTGGCACCCCGCCACCGGCACCCCGTCACCGCACCCCGCCATGGCACCGCCATGGCACCGTCACAGCACCGCCACCGCACCCCGCCACGGCACCGCCTGACGGGGTGCCGGTGCTGTGCGACCATGGGGCCATGCCCCGGATTTCGGCCGCGACCATCGGCGAGCACCGCGTACAGACGCAGGATCGCATCCTGCGGGCGGTCTCGCGGCTCTCCCGGGACCAGGGCATCGACGCCATCTCCATGACCGACGTGGCGAACGAGGCCGAGATCACCCGCACCGTCCTGTACAACTACTTCCCCGACAAGGCCGCGCTGCTGCTCGCCTTCACCGAGCGGGTGACGCACTACTTCATCGACAGCTACGAGCGGGAGCTGCCCGACCGGGCCTCCCCCGCCGAGCGGTTGCGGGTCTTCGTCAGGCTCCAGCTCGACGGGCTGCTCGCCCACCCCCACCCCGGCCCGGCCGACCTGTCGGCGGCGCTGGGCCCGGACGCCTACCAGCGCCTGGCCGACCACGTCGAGCCGATGCAGCGCATCCTGACAGGCATCATCGACAGCGGCGTGTCGTCGGGCGACTTCCAGGCCCCCGACGTGGCCGCCGCCGCCCGGATGATCCTCGCCGTCATCGGCGCCGAGCGGGTACCGCTGCTCGGCGGCGAGGTGACGCCCGAGGAGGCCGAGAAGATCGTCTCCGGCTTCGTGCTGCGCGGCCTGGGCTCCCGGAGCGTCCCGGACGGGATCTGAGCGCGAGAGCGGACGCGGGCCGTTGAGAACGGGCCCGGATCGTTGAGAGCGGTCGCGGGCAGTTGGGTGAGCGGCGGTCGACGGCCACGTGTCGTGCCGGTACACCGTGGGCGACCATCAGGCCAACACCCGCCGGACCGCCGTTCCCGGCTGCTACGGTCCGCCCATGTCAGCAGTGAAGGCAGAGATCACCCCGAAGTCGCTCGACCGGATCCCCGGCTGGTTCTGGGGCACCGACCAGCGGCTCTTCGAATGGATCCTGTCCGGGCAGGCCACCGAGAACTCCCCCGGCGACCTGCTGGAGCTGGGAACGTACCTCGGCAAGAGCGCGGTCATGATCGGGGCCCACGCGCGGCCCGGTGAGGTGTTCACGGTCTGCGACCTGTTCGAGTCCGAGGCGCCCGAGGCGGCCAACGACGCCGAGACGAGCCGGTCCTACTCCGCGCTCACCCGGGACAGGTTCGAGGAGAACTACCTCACCTTCCACGACGCGCTCCCGCGGATCGTGCACGGCCCGACCTCGATCATCCTCGACCACGTCGCGGACCAGTCGTGCAGGTTCGTCCATGTGGACGCCTCGCACCTGTACGTCCACGTACGGCAGGACGTCATGTCGGCCAGGAAGGTCCTGCGCCCCGACGGGATCGTCGTCTTCGACGACTACCGGAGCGTCCACACTCCCGGGGTGGCGATGGCCGTCTGGGAGGCGGTGTCGAACCTGGGCCTGGCGCCGATATGCGTCAGCACGCAGAAGCTCTACGCGACCTGGGGGGACGCGGTCCCGGTCCGGGAGCGCCTGCTGCGCTGGCTGGAGTCCCGCGAGGACCTGTGGCACACCACGGACGCGTTCGACGGCTGGGACCTCGTCCGGGTCAACCAGATCAAGAAGCCCGCGCCTCCCGCGAGTGACGCCGCCACGCTGAAGAAGCTCGGCGACGACCTCCAGCGCACCACGGCGGAGCTGAAGAAGGCGATGGCGGAGTCACGGGCCGCGACCCAGGCGCTGAAGAAGGCCACCTCGGAGATCAGCCTGGCCGGTCCCGTGGTGCGGCGTGCCGTGCGGTGGACCCGCAGGGTCACCCGGCGCGGACGCGCCTGACCGGCCCGGCAGGGCGGCCACGGCTCACACGACTCACACCGCTCGCGACCGGCCTGGCCGGGTGGCCGCGGTCCGCACCACCCGCGACCGCCCGCCCCGTTCGCGACCGGCCCCGTCGAATGGCCGCAGTCCGCACCACCCGCGACCGCCCGCCCCGTTCATGACCGGCCCCGCCGGGTGACCGCGGTTCGCACCGCCCGCGACCGCCCGGCTTTCCGCGGAGACGCCTCCGCACGGCGGCGCTATTCCGGCCGGTCGGCGCCCGGGACATCCGCCGCGGGACCGTGAGCCCGGTTCAGGCGGATCAGGGTGACGCCGTACGCGACGATCCAGACGACCCACATCAGCCAGCCGGCGAGGCCCAGGAGGCCGAGCGGGCCGGCGCGGTCGATGACCAGCGGGGTGAGGGTGGCCGAGCCGAACAGCAGCGCGGCCGAGACCAGCCCCACGGTGCCGTGCCACGGCCGGATGAGACCCGCGCGCAGGCCGGCGACGGAGAGCCCGAGCAGCGCGAGGGCCAGGAAGGTGCCGTTGAGGGTGAACAGCGCGTCGTGCAGAACCCACAGTCCCCCGGTCGCGGTGTCATGACGCTCGGCCGTCGAGGTGAGCGCGAGACGGGTCGCGATGACCGCGGCGAAGGTGACGTTCTGCAGTGCCAGGCCGGTGAAACCGAGCAGTGACCAGGCTTCGTCCCTGCCGCGTTCGGAGCGCCGCAGCGCGGAGACCGCGCCCGCGCCGAACAGCGTGGCCAGCAGCCAGGCGGCGGGCGTGAGCGCGGACGCGACGGCGACGACCTCGCCCTCGGTGCCGAAGAACGCGTTGACCTCGTCGATCCCGGCACCGGTGAGCGGCAGACCGGCGGGCGTCATGATCACGTTGGCGAGGACGATCGTGAAGGCGAAACCAAGAGCGGCGATGCCGGTGATCCGGGAGAAGCCCATGGTGGCCCTCGGATACGATTGACGTAACATGTATTCATTATAAGCAGCGTAAAGCCATTGGGGGGAGACCGGTGAGCGCAGAGCCGGAACGGCGCCGTTACGACTCGTTGCGCCGGGAGACACAGGCGCGGGAGACCCGGGTGGAGATCGCCCGCGCAGCCCGCCGGTTGTTCGTCTCCCAGGGGTGGGCGGCGACGACCGTGCGAGAGGTCGCCCGCGAGGCGGGAGTCTCGGTGCCGACGGTCTACGCGGCGTACGGGAACAAGGCGGGGCTCACCCGGGCCCTGGCGGACGCCGCGGACCTGTCGGCCGACGCCCCGCGGATGCTGGAGAGGCTGGAGGCCGCGGCGGCGGATCCCGGGCGGCAGCTCGCGGCGATGGCCGCCTACGACCGGCGGCTGTTCGAACGCGCCGGTGACGTCATCGCGCTGGTCCGCGAAGCGGCCCGGACCGAGCCCGAGCTGGCGGCGGCCTACCGCGAGGGCCGCGGGCAGGGTGACAGGACCCGCGAGCTGGTGTTCTCGTCCTGGCCGGAGGGCGTCCTGCGACGCGGCCTGGACGTGCGCTCCGCCGTCGACGTCTACGCGGCCCTGTGCAACATCGACGTCTACACCACGCTCACCGTCGAACGCGGCTGGTCACCCGATCGCGTCGAGCACTGGTGGAGCGAGGCGCTGGCCCGCGAACTCCTGGGCTGACGTCCCGCTCCCCTTTGTCCTCTCGGTACGTCCTGTGAGAGGGCGCGCGATTCGGAAGCGGCTACGTCCGAGCCGGATAGCTAGGAGAGTCCGGTAGCCCGGAGTGCTTCCTCGCCCGTCACCCCGTCGAAGCCGACGGCGACACCTCCGCGACGACCCGGTGGGCGGGGATCCGTTCCAGGACTCCCCCGGCGAAGACGTCGTAGAGGCCGGTCGTCTCCAGGTGCACGTAGCCGATGTGGCAGTCGCACATCGCCGCCGGACACGCCGTCGCCCTCGGGCCGAACGTGCCGTCGTAGAGGTTGCCGAGCACGGCCGGGACGAAGTGGCAGCGCCGCACGGTGCCGTCGCCGTCGACGGAGATCACGCTGTCCCCCGTACGGCACGGCAGGCCCGCGCTCCGGTGCGGCGTCCTGCTGTGGTGGAACAGCGGGTCGATCGCCGTCCAGGCGTCCGCCTCGTCGTCGGTGTAGAGGGCACCCTCCGCGGCGTTCACCCAGACGTACACCTCCCCGGGCAGGTCGGCCCGAAGGCGGCGGGCCTGGCCGAGGTGCTCGGGCAGGCCGACGACACCGACGCTGAAGCGGACCCCGCGCGCGACGAGGTCACGGCAACGGCCGAGGAAGCGCTCGTACGGGACCTGGCCGGGGTGGTAGGTCACCCAGAGGGCGAGCGTGTCCAGGTCGGCCTCGGCCAGCCAGCCCGGCCGGCAGCTGAAGTTGGTCTGGATGGCGACCCGCCGCACGTGCGGGAGGTGGCTCAGCTCGACCATCGCCCGGCGGTACCACGAGCGGACGAGACCCTCGCCCCAGGGGGTGAACAGCACCGAGACCGGATGGTCGCGCCCGGCCACCCACGCGGTGAACCGCTCCAGCGCCGCCCTGTCCCTGCGCAGTTGCCCGGTGTCGTCGCGCCGCTTGGCGAACGGGCAGTAGGGGCAGTCGTAGTCGCAGCTCGCCAGCGGCCCCCGGTAGAGGATCGTGAGCTCGCCCGACGACGTCCTCGCCTGCCCTCGCATCATCGGCTCGCCCGACGACGTCCTCACCGCTCCTCGCATCGTCGGCTCGCCCACCGCTGTCGTCACCGGTCCCCGTATCGTCGACTCGTCCACCGCTGTCGTCACCGGTCCCCGCATCGTCGACTCGTCCACCGTTGTCATCACCGGTCCCCGCATCGTCGGCTCGCCCACCGCCGTCGTCACCGGTCCTCGTATCGGGCCATCAGGGCGCGGACCCGACCGGAGAACAGCGCGGGGCCGATCGCGTCGGAGCGGGCCAGGCCCTCGGCGGTGAGCCGAAGCCATCCGTCCCCGCCGCTCCCGCCTCCAGCGCTCCCATCCCCGCCACTCCTGCCCCCGGCGCTTCCGCCCCCGGTGCTCTCGTCCCCAGTGCTCCCAGCCTCGCCACTCTCGCCTCCGGCGCTTCCGCCCCCGGGCGGCGGGGCGGCGCGCTCCAGCAGGCCCCGCGCCGCCAGACGCTCCAGCTCCGCGCCGAAGTGGGCCTCGGGACCGGCTCCGAAGCGGTCGCGGTAGGCGACGGGATCGAGGCCGTCGGCCTGGAGCAGCGACTGGATGAGATGGCGGCGGCGCCGGTCGTCGTCGTCCAGCCGGAACCCCACGTTGGCGACCGCGAACTCCCCGGGAGCGAGGCGCACGTAGTCGTCGATAATCGCGCGCACCTGACCGGCGCCGACCGCGTACTCGTAGGAGTAGTGCAGGCCGGAGGTGTAGGAGCGGGCGCCGCAGCCGAGGCCGACCATGCCGTCGCTCTGGCAAGTGTACTCGGCCGGGCTCTCGCGCCCGGGAAGCCGGAACATCCGCATCGAGACCTGGTCGTACCCGGCGGCGAGCAGGTGGTCGCGGCCCTGCCGGTAGAGGGTGAGGCGGTGGTCGTCCCAGTCGCGGGCGCGGCGTCCGAGGCCGGTGAGCGGGCGGACGTACAGGGGGTAGAGGTAGATCTCCTCGGGTTTCCAGGCGAGCGCGGCGTCCAGCGAGTGACGCCAGGAGGCCTCCGTCTGCCCGTCGATGCCGTAGATCAGGTCGAGGTTGAGCGCCTCGAACCCGGCCTCGCGGATCCGGCCGAGCGCCGCCTCGACCTCCCGCCGCCGCTGCGGCCTGACCGCCGCGCGGGCCTCGGCGTCGACGAAGCTCTGCACGCCGATCGAGACACGGGTCGCGCCCCGCTCGGCGAGGACGGCGAGCCGGTCGGCCGTCGCGGTCGCCGGGGAGGTCTCCACCGACATCGGCACGGCCCGCAGGTCGGCGCCCGTGATCCGCTCGGTGAGGTCGAACATCCGGGTGAGCTCGGCGGCGCTCAGGTACGTCGGCGTGCCCCCGCCGACGGCCGCCGCCGTGAAACGGGGATCGCCCAGGGCGTCCCGTACGGCACCAGCCTGGCGTTCCAGCGCGTCGAGATAGGCGGTGACGAGCTCCTCGGGGGCGCCGGTCCTGGTGAACAGGTTGCAGAATCCGCAGCGCATCTCGCAGAACGGGATGTGCAGGTAGAGGAAGAGCCGTTCGACGGGCTCCTCCGCCCACACCTCCGCCAGCGACGGCCGGGGATCCAACGGCCTATAGGCCGTCTTGTGCGGGTACGCGTAGACGTAGCCCTGGTACGGGCTCGCCTCCGCCAGGGCGTCACCGGCCAGGGACGCCGCCTGGGCGTCAACGACCGGGGACGGGGGCGACGTGGGGAGGGGGAGCACGGGAAGGATGGGCCGCCCGACGTCCGCCACCCACGGCACCCCGCCCGAACCCGTGCTCATCGCCATCGCCCCCGCTCCATCGTGAACTCCCCGTAGGGCACGGTCCAGACGACCTCGTGACCGATCCTGTGCCCGATATATCCGTCTTCACCGTAAGCGGTGCCGTGATCGGAGCAGACGATCGCGAATCCCGGCCGCCGGGCGCTCATCAGCGCGAACAGCCTGCCGATGTGCCGGTCGACGTATTCGAGCGCGGCGGCCTGGCTCCGGCGGCTGTCGCCGTGCTCGCGGGTGGCACCGGGCAGGTGGAACCAGTTGGGCTGGTGCAGCGCCGAGACGTTGACGAACAGGAAGACCGGCCTGTCGGTTCCGGCCACCGCCCGCTCCGCACAGGCGATCTGCGCCTCGAACGAGGCGGGCGCGGTCACCCCGAACCCCGGCTCCCAGTGGCTCTCGGCGAACAACCCCGGCAGCGCGGACCCGAGCGGGGTCAGCTTGTTGAAGAACCCGACCCCCCCGACGCAGATCGTGTGGTAACCCGCTCCCGCCAGCCCCGAGGGCAGGTCGGGGGCGTCGAACACCCAGGTCCCCGGGGCCGTGGTCTCGCTGCCGGGGAACGCGGCGGCGAACGGCCGGTGATGCGGTCCCGGCGCGGCGGGGGTCGGCAGGAAACCGGCGAGGATCGCGGCGTGCGCGGCGTAGGTGAAGCTTCCCGGGCTGTGCCGGCGCTCCCAGCGCCCGCCGGGCAGCGCCCGCGCCAGGGTGGGCAGCCGCCCGGCCGCCATCAGCTCCTCCGCCACGTCGTATCGGAGGGTGTCGAGCGTCACCAGCAACAGGTCGTGGCTGCCCACCACCTCGTTCATGTCACGCACCGGAGCTCCCGCCCTCCCGCCGGGGCGTCCGGTCTCCCACAGAGGCGTGCCGTTCTTTCGCCAGGGGGTGCCGGTCTCCCGCCGAAACACGCTGATCCCTCACCGGAACGTGCCGCTCTCTCGTCGAGGCGGGCCGCTCCGTCACCGGGGCGTACCGGTCTCTCACCGGCACGTGCCGGTCTCTCACCGGGGCGTGCCGGGCGAGGATCGCGCGGACCTGGGCGCCGTAGGTGTCGAGGCCCTCGGCCCCGCCGCCGGGCAGGCCCTCCAGCCGGGGAAGCAGGTCTCCGAACGCGTTGACCTCGGCCACCGCGAACTCCCGCCAGTCGACCCCGATCATCAGGTCGACCCCGACGGCCAGGCTCCCGGGGAAGCGGGCCGCCGCCCGCGCGCAGACCTCCAGTGCCCGCTCCCACCCCTGCGGGCCGAGACCGGTCCTGACGGCGTCCAGGTCACCCCGTACGCCGCCGAGGTGGAGGTTGGTCATCGGCCCTCGGGCCGCGCGGACGACCGCGTGGGTGGGCGTGCCGTCCACGACGACCACCCGCAGGTCGATCGCGCGCCCGCCGAGGCTCGCCTTGGGGAACCAGCGCTCGACGTGGAGACCGTCCGCGGCCAGCAGGTCGACGATCGTCGCCAGGTCGGGCTCGTGCTCGTAACACCTGATCCGCAGGGAGTTGTGCAGCTCGCCGGAGGCCAGCTCCGCCGAGGTCACCGCCCTGACGCGGCGGCCCGACGCGTGCAGGGCGATGATCCCGGAAGCCGACGAGCCGTGGGCCGGTTTGACGAACACCCGGCCCCAGCGGGCCTCACCCATCCGCTCGCGCAGCTCGGCGTAGCCGCCGACCGGCCCGGCGAGGGCCGGTGGCACCGGCACCCCGGCCGCCGACAGCCTGGCGTGACAGTGCCGCTTGTCGAACATCACCGAGACGTCCTCGACGTCGGCGAGCAGCACGGCCCCCGGCGTCGCGGCCACGGCCCGGCCGACCCTGGCGGCCCCGGCGACGAACCCGGCGTGCCAGCGGGCGCCGCCACCGATCCTGGACGGCTCGCCGGGGCCGCGCAGCAGCGCGTCAGCCTCGGCGTCCTCCCCCGGCGAGTCGATCCGTACGAGCGCCCCCGGCTCGATCCCGATCTCCTCGCCGCGCAGCACGGACGTCCACGGCACCACCGCGGGCTCGTCCAGCCCCTGACGGGCGCAGGCGTCGGCGAACATGGTCACCCGCCGGTCGCCCGGCGTGCCGACGACGGCGATCGTGGTCACTCGGCGACCGCGACGTAACGCCACTCGCCGTCGGGCTCCTTCTGGTCGGAGAGATCGAGCTGGACGCCGGATCCGGAGAAGGCCGTCGTGACGCGCTCGACCATGGCGTCGGTCAGGTAGTGGTGGTGCAGGTCCAGGCGTTTGAGGTGGGTCAGGGACTGCCCCGACAGCAGGGCCTCGGCGCCCTCGTCGGTGAGCACGCCCATCGACTGGGAGAGCGACTCCAGGCGGGCCACGACCGGGGCGGCGGCGACGAGACCGGCGACCTCGTCCTGGATCTCGCTGTTCTGCAGCCCCAGGTGCTTGAGCGCGGGCAGCCGCTCGCCGGACAGGATGTTCTCCAGGTCGGCCGCGGTGGTCTCGCCGCCGTACTCGCTCGTGCCGAGCCAGGCCTCCAGGTGCTCGAGGGCGGGAAGATCGCTCATGCCGACCCCCCTGACCACGGAGGCGGGCAGCCCGCCCGCCTCGAAGCGCAGCACTTTAAGGTGCTCGTGCCTGACCGGCCGCAGCTCCAGCCCCGTCCCGCCCCTGACCTCCAGCCGCTCCAGCAGCGGGAAGGACTCCAGCAGCGGCGTGACGTCGCTCTGCTGGATCCAGGAGATCTCGCACTCCTCCTGCGGCATCGCGGCGAAGAAGAGCGAGCGCAGGGCGGGGAGGCGCGCCGCGCTCTCCGCCAGCAGCCGGATGGGACCCGACGAGTCCTTCTCGTAGGCCTCGACCCAGCCTCCGACGATGAGCGCTCGGACCTCGGTGGTGTCGATGGTCTCGACGAAGCGCGCGAAGTGCTCCTCGAAGGTCTCCTTGGCGTTGTAGACGTGCACCGAGACACGCCACGCCGCCTCACCCGCCGGGGGATGAGGGGCACCGGGGGGACGCAGGCTCACGATGGGCAGGCCCGCGTAGTCTCCCCGGTAAAGGCCGTCGACGTCGTCGTTGAACTCGGTGTGGTCCATCGGAGGCTCCCCGTCAGGCTCGACTGTCACTGGACCGTCCTACCAGAGGTACGCGACACTTCCGGCCGCACTCCCGGGATCACTCCCCGATCCTTCCGGGGCTCTTCCCGGATCTTCCGTGACCATTTATGAAAACGCTTACGAAATCGCTCGCGGGATCCTTCCCCGGCCGCCTGTGTGATCGTTTCCAAAACCGCTCACGGGATCCTCCCGGGAGCCCTTGCGCGACCGCTCACGGGATCCTCCCGTGAGCGCTTGTGTGATCGCCCACGGGGATCCTCCCGTGATCGCTCGCGAGATCCTCCCCCGGCCGCGTCCCTGCCGCGTCCCCGACGGCGTCCCCGGCCGCGCCCCCTGACCGTGTCCCTGATCGCGTCCGGAAGCCCCTGCGGGAGCACCGACGCTGGTCAGACCGGTGTCCGGGGTCGGCGATGATGAACGGCATGGACAATGGTCACATCCGGTTCGCCTCGGCGAAGGGGCGGTGGGTTCTCCTCACCACCGTGCTCGGTTCCGGCATCGCCCTGCTGGACGGCACGGTCGTCAACGTGGCCCTGCCCGCGCTCGGCGAGGATCTCGGCGCCGACATGGCCGGTCTGCAGTGGACGGTCAACGCCTACACCCTCACCCTGGCGGGCCTGATCCTGCTCGGCGGATCGCTCGGTGACCGGTACGGCAGGCGCAGGATCTTCCTGATCGGCGTCGTCTGGTTCGCCCTCGCGTCGGCCCTGTGCGGCCTGGCGCCCAACGTGGAGACGCTGATCGCGGCCCGCGCCCTCCAGGGCGTCGGCGGCGCGCTGCTCACCCCCGGATCCCTCGCCATCATCCAGGCGTCCTTCGACAGCGAGGACCGGCCCAGGGCGATCGGGGCGTGGTCGGGCCTGGGCGGGGTGGCCGCGGCCGTCGGCCCGCTGCTCGGCGGGTGGCTGGTGGAGACGGCCGGATGGCGCTGGGTGTTCCTGATCAACCTGCCCCTCGCGGCGCTCGTCGTGGCGGTCGCCGTACGGCACGTCCCGGAGAGCAGGAACCCCGAGGCCACCGGCCGGTTCGACGTCCTGGGCGCGGCGCTGGCGGCGCTGGCGCTGGCCGGGATCACCTACGGCCTGATCGACCTGGCGATCGTCCCGGTCGCGGCGGG
Organism: Streptosporangium sp. NPDC002524; assembly: GCF_040295985.1. NCBI lineage: Bacteria > Bacillati > Actinomycetota > Actinomycetes > Streptosporangiales > Streptosporangiaceae > Streptosporangium > Streptosporangium sp. NPDC002524. The sequence goes on from NZ_JBEOWK010000001.1 coordinate 257,368, forward strand.
CGTGCTGCTGGGCGCCGCGTTCGTCTGGCTGGAGATCAGGCGCTCGCCCCGGGCGCTCGTACCGGTCGAGGTCTTCTCGTCGAGGGTGTTCACCGCGGTCAACGTCGTCACCTTCATCATGTACGCCGCGATGGGCGTGGTGTTCTTCCTCCTGGTCGTCCAGCTGCAGGTGTCGGCGGGCTTCTCCCCGCTGGTGGCCGGGACCTCGATGATCCCGGTGACGATCCTGATGCTGCTGCTGTCGTCACGGGCGGGCGAGCTGGCCAAGCGCTTCGGGCCCCGGCTGCCGATGACGGGCGGCATCCTGGTCTGCGCCGGGGCCCTGCTGCTGATGTCGCGGATCGGCCCCGGCTCGTCGTACGTGGCGGACGTGCTGCTTCCGGCGACGCTGTTCGGGCTGGGCCTGTCGGCGGCGGTCGCGCCGCTCACCGCGACGGTGCTGGCCACCGCCGCCGAGCGTCACGCGGGGGTGGCCAGCGGTGTCAACAACGCCGTCGCCAGGACCGGCGGGCTGCTCGCGGTGGCCGCGATCCCCCCGCTGGCCGGGCTGACCGGCGACGCCTACGACTCCCCCGTGACCTTCACCGCCGGGTTCCACACGACGATGCTGATCAGCGCGGCGATGCTGGTCGTCGCGGCGCTGATCACCTTCCTCACCATCCGGGAGAACGTGCTGATCCCGTCGGAGCCGAAGCTGGGCTGCCCGGTGACGGCCCCCCAGCCGGGCAGGTGACCGCCAGAAGGATCAGAAAGATCAGAAGGATCAGAAGGTGAACGCCTGGCTGCGGACGCTGTTGTCGAAGTTGGACACCAGCAGCTCGGGCTCGCCGACCGAGCGGATCTCCGGCAGCCGGGTGAACAGCGCCCGGAACATCGCCCTGATCTCCTGCCTGGCGAGGTTGGCGCCCAGGCAGAAGTGCGGCCCGGGGCCGCCGAAGCCCACGTGGGGCTTGGTGTCGCGGGTGATGTCGAACCGGTCGGCGTCGGGGAAGACCGTCTCGTCGCGGTTGGCCGAGCCGTAGAAGAGCACGACCTTGTCGCCCGCCTTCAGGCGCAGGCCGCGCAGGTCGTAGTCCTCGGTGACGGTCCGGCGGAACTGCATGATGGGCGAGACGTGGCGGACCATCTCCTCGATCGCGCCGCCGATGTGCGCGTCGAAGTCCTCGGTGAGCAGGCGCCGCTGCTCGGGGTTGTCGGTCAGCAGCTTGATGCCGTGCGCCATGGTGTTGCGGGCCGTCTCGTTGCCCGCCACGAGCAGCAGCGTGAAGAAGGACCCCAGCTCGCGGTCGGTCAGCCTCTCGCCGTCGACGTTGGCGGTGACGAGCGCGGAGACGAGGTCGTTGCGCGGCGTCTGCGCGCGCTCCTTGCCCAGGTTGATCACCAGGCGCTGCAGGGCGAGCAGCGCGAGCGTGTTCTGGGCGGCCATCCTGACGGTGTGGGCCAGGCTGGGCCGTACGCCGGAGTAGGCGGTGGAGATGTCGACGTGCTGGTGGACCTTGGCCCGCACGTCGTCGGGGACGCCCATCATGTCGCAGATGACGTGGATGGGCAGCTTGGCGGCCACCTGGCCGACGAAGTCGCCGGGCCCCGAGGCCGTCACGTCGTCGACGATCCGCGCGCACGCGGCGTCGATGTCGCCCTGCAGGTTGCCCAGCATCTTCGGGCTGAACGCGCGGGAGACGATGCGGCGGAGCCGGGCGTGCCGGGGGTCGTCCATGTTGACCATGGACTCGCCGAACACGTGCTTGACCCAGCCGGGCGGCTCGGGGCTGGTCACGCCCGGCTCGCTGGAGAACACCTTGGCGTTGCGGCTGGCCTCCACCACGTCGGCGTGCCGGACCAGCGCGTAGAAACCCTTGCCCGAGCGGAGCAGCGGGACGCGCTTCTCCTCGAAGAACACCGGCTTGTCGAGATCCCGAAGCCGCGCGAACGCCTCATGCCGCTCCTTGAGCGGCCGCCGCCAGAACCCCAGGTCGGCCAGGTCGATTTCCATGCCGCCAATCCTGGCATGTTCTTTACGCGTACCGGCCACTTGGACTTCATGTCCCGGTGGGCCGCGTGTCCGAATCACCGGAAACCATCACAGGTATGAGAGCCGCGCTCCTCGCCTCCGCAGTCCTCGCCTCCCTGCTGGTCCCCGCCGCCCCTTTCCCGGCCCACGCCCCTTTCCCGGCCCACGCCTCGGTGTCGGCCGGTGCCTGCTCCGGTGTGCCCTCCGACTTCGACGGCGACGGGCGGGCCGATCTCGCGGTCGCCGCGCCCTACACCCGCACCGGCGGCCACGCCCGCGCGGGGTCGGTCACCGTGCTGTACGGCATGCGTACCGCCGCCGAGGAGAAGCTGACCCAGGACACGTCCGGGGTGCCCGACGAGGCCGAGACGGGGGACTCGTTCGGCTCGGCGCTGGCGACCGGCGACTTCGACGGCGACCGCTGCGCCGACCTGGCCGTGGGCGTCTCCGAGGAGGACCGCTCCCGGCCGGGAGAGGACGGCGACGGCGCCGTGCAGCTGTTCCACGGCTCGTCCGGCGGCCTGCGGCCCGGCAGGCTGATCGACGCCGGGGACCTGGGCCGCAAGCGCGAGCCGGGCCGGTTCGGTGCCGCGCTCGCCGCGGGAGACCTGGACGGCGACGGCGACGACGAGCTGGTGATCGGCGCCCCCGGGCTGGGCGGCGGCGCGGTCGGGGTGTACGGGCTCAAGGGGCGCAAGCCGTACATGGTCACGCAGGAGACCGGCTGGCTGGGGCAGCGCGAGCGCGAGACCGACCAGTTCGGCGCGGTGCTCGCCACCGGCGACTTCGACGGGAACGGCCGGGCCGAGATCGCGGTGGGCGCGCCCGCGGACACGCTGCTGAAGAACGGCCAGGGGTCGGTCACCGTCCTCGACGTCCGGCATCGCAGGGCGACCACGCTCACCCAGGACAGCCCCGGGATCACCGGCCTCGCCGAGGTCTGGGACTTCTTCGGCAACGCCCTGGCCACCGGCGACTTCGACGCCGACGGCCGCGACGACCTGGCGATCGGCGTGCCGGGCGAGGGGCTCACCGACAACCAGCGGGCGATGGACTACGGCGACGGCACCGTGCACGTCGTCTACGGCTCCCGCTCGGGGCTGCGTACGGCGGACTCCGAGGCCTGGTCGCAGCGCTCCCTGAAGGGGGAGCCGCGCTACTTCGACCGCTTCGGCGCCGCCCTCGCCGCCGGGGACCTCAACGGCGACGGCGACGACGAGCTGGCGATCGGCGTGCCGGGCGAGAACGCCGTCCAGGTGCTCGCGGGAACCCGCTCCGGCGGCCTCACCAAGAACCACAACCTGCTGGTCACCGGGAAGGGCGGCGACTTCGGCGGGGCCCTGGCCACGGTCGCGGGCCGCGGCCTGGTCGTCGCCGCCCCGGGCGACGGCAGGCTCACCCTGCTGCGCGGGACCGTGCGGAAGGGCTCCTACCCGGGCATCCGACCCTCGTCGGCGAGGCCTCTGGCCGACGCTCCCGGCGAGACCCTGTTCGGCTACGCCTTCGCGAGCGCGTCCTCCCGGCGGTAGCGGGGCGGTGCGGGCCCGCGCCTCCCGGCGGTAGGGGGACGGCGCGGGCCCGCGACGGGGCGGCGCCTCCCGTCGGCGGACATGTCGGCCTTCGATCGGCGGCCCTCGATCGGTGGCCTTCGATTCACGACTTTCGATCAGGGCTCGTATCGGCCCGCACCGGCCTGGCCCGGTTCGACACGTTTCGGCCTGGTTCGGCCTGGTTCGGCCTGACCGATATGGGCCGCCACCACCGGTGGGAGCAGAATATCGGCCGCTTAATTCACGTCGTTATCTAAGATGATGAGCATGTTCGACGTACAGCAGAGGACCGTTCGCGATCTACGCCGGGGCAACCGGGCGATCGTGCTTCGCGCCCTCTACTTCGAGGGACCCGCCAGCCGCCAGGAGCTCAGCGAGACCATCGGGCTCAGCCCCGCCACCGTGAGCAACGTGACCGGAGACCTGCTCGCGAGCGGGATCATCGTCGAGGCCGGTCTGGCGGACTCCGACGGGGGCAGGCCCCGGGTGCTGCTGCGGGTCAACACCACCCACGGCTACACCGTCGGCGTCGACGTCGGCGAGACGCACGTGCGCGTCGAGCTCTTCGACCTGGACATGAACCGGCAGGCCAAGGCCGAGTACGCCCTGCGCCCCACCGGGCACGACGTCGACCAGGTCGTCCGCCACATCCTCGCGGGCATCGACGTGGTCCTCGGCGAGAGCGGCGTGCCCAGGGAGCGGGTGCTCGGCGTGGGGGTGGGCGTTCCGGGGATCGTCGAGACGGGGCCCGACGCCCTGATCCACGCCCCGACCTTCGGGTGGGACGCGGTCCCGCTCGGCAGGCTGCTGCGGGCGGGCACCGACCTGCCGCTCTTCGTGGACAACGGCGCCAAGTCGATGGGGCAGGCCGAGCTGTGGTTCGGCGTCGGGCGCAGGGCCAGGCACGCCGTGGTGGTGCTGATCGGCTCGGGGGTCGGGGCGAGCATCATCACCGACGGGGCCACCTACCTGGGGGCCAACAGCAGCGCCGGAGAGTGGGGCCACACGAAGATCATGGTCGGCGGGCACCGGTGCCGCTGCGGCGGTGAGGGCTGCCTGGAGGCGTACGTGGGGGCCAGGGGCATCCTGGAACGCGCCGGGGTCTGGACGGAGACCGTCGACGAGCAGGCCGAGATGGCCGCGCTGGTGGCCGCGGGCTCCCCGGTCATCGACGAGACCGTCACCTACCTGGGCGTCGGGCTGGCCAACCTGATCAACCTGTTCAACCCCGAGCGGATCATCATCGGCGGCTGGGCCGGGGTGCTGCTCGGCGAGCACCTGCTGACGAGGATCAGGAAGGTCGTCGCGGACAACTGCCTGGCGCAGCCGTACAAGACGGTCTCCATCGGCCTGGGCCGCCTCGGCGTCGACTCGGTGGCGCTGGGCGCCGCCACCCTCGTGATCGAGGACCTCCTGCAGGCGAACCCGGCCGCGAAACCGAACGGCGTCTCCCCGCGCTCCCGCAACCGGGCCGGGATCTGATCCCCGGGGTTCTGATCCCCGGGCCCCGTCCCCGCTCCTGTCCCCGTGTCCGCGTCTGTCCCTGTGTCTGCGCTTGTCCCGACGTGTCTGCGCTTGTCCCGACGCCCCCTGGCCCGGCTCCCGGGACAGGGGGCGTCGGGGCCGGGGTCAGCGGATGCGCGTGCTCGCCTTGACCTTGCGCTTGATCTCCTTGCGGAGCTTGCGGATGTCGGCGTCCGCGTCGGACGTGGCGATCACACCGAACGTGGCGGTGGCGGTGCCCCGGCGCGAACCGGCCCAGGCCCGGATCCGCACGGTCGTCGAGTCGCCCCTGTCGAGGGAGGTGATCCAGCACGACAGGCTGCGGCCCTTGACGGAGCATTTGACGCTACGCGGCTTGGAGACCACCCGGATCTTGCGGAAGCGTTTCGAGAAGTCCCCGACGAGCGCCACGTAGTGCTGGCCGCGGGCCTTCCTGTTGCGGACCTTGACGGAGTAGACGAGGGATCCGCCCCGCTGGACGTGCTTGGGGAAAGTGATCACGTACCCGAAGTCGGAGGGCGCCGCGGCGGGCGCGACCGCGGGTGCGGCGGATAAGGCGGATCCGGCGGCTGTGGCAGGGGTCGGGGAAAGGAGGGTGACGCCCAGCGCCGCGGCGAGAGCCGCAGCGGTGAGCCTCGTGGCGAGGGGACTCATAAGCGGCATCATCCAATAAATTTTCCGGAATTCCTCTCACGTTTCAGGTCAGTGCCGCCTGTCCTGACGGCACGTGTCGTCAGCGCCACTCGGCCTGACGGCACGTGCCAGGTCAGAGCCGCTCAGCCTGACGACACGCCTCAAGCAGGCTGCGCCGCCCGCCCTGACGACACGCCTCAGATCAGCGCCGCCCGGCCCAATGACACGCCTCAAGCAGCCTGCGCCGCCTGCCTCGACGGCACGTCTCAGGTCAGTGCCGCCTGTCCTGACGGCACGGTGAAGCGGGCGCCGGTCTTGGCGGGGGCGCCGCGTTTGCTGATGTAGTCGAGCGTGCGGAAGTCCGCGTGCAGTTCGTCCTGGGTGACCCGGCAGACGATGTAGCCGCGCCGCTGGTCGAGGTAGGAGATGTGCGGGTTCTCCGCGACCGTCTCGGCGATCCGGCCCTCGTCCCGGTAGCCGTCGCCGTCGCTGGCGATCGAGGAGGTGACGAGTTCCACCGCCACGCGGGGCGAGTCGGGGTCGTCGAAGTCGAGCTTGAGGTCCGCCGCGTGGTGCATGTGCGCGTCGCCGGTGAGCACGACCGGGTTGGACGCGCCCGAGTCGCGGAAACCGGTCAGCAGGCGGGTGCGCTCGGCGGCGTAGCCGTCCCAGGAGTCCATGTTGACCTCGGTGCCCGGCCCGACCTTGGAGTCGCGCTGGGCCATCAGGATCTGCTGGCCGACCAGGTTCCAGCGGGCGTCCGAGCTCGCGAGGCCGTCCAGCAGCCAGCGCCGCTGGTCCTCGCCGAGCAGGGTACGGCCGGTCGCGAGCCGGTCGTCGCAGCCGGACCTGAGCCCGTCCTCGCACGCCTGGTCGTCGCGGAACTGCCGGGTGTCGAGCAGGTGGAACCGGGCCAGCGGCCCCCAGTCGACCCGGCGGTGGACCCGCATCGCCGCCCCGCCGGGCACGCTCGTCCTGCGCAGCGGCATGTTCTCGTAGTACGCCTGGAAGGCGTTGGCCCTGCGCCGGGCGAACGCCGGGGCGCCGGAGCTGGAGACGTCCCCCGCCCAGTTGTTCTCGATCTCGTGGTCGTCGAAGGCCACCAGCCACGGCGCGACCGCGTGCGCCGCCTGCAGGTCGGGGTCGCTCTTGTACTGCGCGTGGCGCATCCGGTAGTCGGCCAGCGTGGCGCACTTGCCCCAGGTGTGCTGCCGGACGCTCCCGCCCAGCGCCGTGTACCCCCGGGGGGCGTACTCGTACATGTAGTCGCCCAGGTGCACGACCAGCTCGGGGTCCTGCTCGGCCAGTCTCCGGTACGCCGTGTAGAAGCCGTGCTCGTAGTGGGCGCAGGCGGCGACGGCGAAGGTCAGCGGGGACGCCAGGGACGTGGCGGACGGGGCCGTACGGGTGCGGCCGACCGGCGACAGGTGCCCGTCGGCGCGGAAGCGGTAGAAGTACTCCCGGCCGGGCTCCAGGCCGTCGACCTCGGCGTGGACGCTGTGCGCCCGCTTCCAGCGCGCGGTCTCGGTGCCCTCGCGGACCACCTTGGAGAACCGCTCGTCGGTGGCGAGCTGCCATTTGACGTCCACGTCCCTGACCGGCATGCCACCCCGGCCGTTCAGGCCGAGCGGGTCGAGGGCGAGCCTGGTCCACAGCACGACGCCGTCCTTGGACGGGTCGCCGGAGGCGATGCCGAGGGTGAACGGGTCGCGGGCGAGGGTCCGGGAGGACATCTGGGAGGGGCCGAGCCCCGCCCCGGTCAGCAACAGGCCGCCCGCACCCGCGGCGGCGACGGAAAGGAACACTCTGCGTGACGGCTTCTGCTCCACGTCATCAGTGCACCCGTTCCAGCTTTCCCGGCCGTGGCCTGCGAATCAAGGCGAGGTGAACAGCCGCCGCACAGAAGAGTCGCCTACCCACGGTGATTGAACAACGGCCGACCTCCGGGCGACATCACGGCGAAGGACCGGCCTCCCGCCGGTGGCCGCGCGGCACCGGGAGCGATGACGATCCGCGACGATGAACGGGAAAGGAACGGGCAGGGCCCCGGGAGGTCGTCTCAAGAGAGCGTCTCAAGAGAGCGTCTCAAGGGAGCGAGGAAGGTCGGCGCGGGCGAAGCCTGAGAGGTCGGCCCGGAACGCTCGGAACAGAGCGTGGAAGGTCAGCGCAGGTAGGGCTTGAGGTGCGGGGTGAGGGCGCCGCAGCCCAGGTATTTCTCCACGGTGTGGAAGTCGATCCAGTCGAGGTTGACCATGGACTCCTGGTCGACCCCGGTGAAGCAGGCCCTCAGCCCCGGCGGGATCGCCGCGATGTCGTCCTTGTCGGCGATGTTGACCCACCGCTTGACCTTGCGGGGACGCTCGCCCCAGCCGTTCACCGGGGCGGGCATCAGACGCTCGAAGATCACGTTGCGCATGCCGAGCGGGCTGCCGAGGGTGATCAGCAGGTCGACCTCCAGGTCCGGGTTGGCCCAGAGCGTCTCGTACGTCACCACGCTGCCCAGCGAGTGCGCGATCACCACCTTGGGGCGGTTACGCCTGATCACCTCGGCCACCGCCGCCCGGCACTTCGCGCGCGTCTGACCCCCGGCGGCCATGTAGGCGGCGACCTCGGGGCAGAAGAACGTGGCGAAGTCGGCGGCGTTGACCTCCAGCCGGTCCAGCAGCCAGCCGGTCATCCGGTGCAGGGCGCCGGTCAGCCCCTCCCCCACCGTGTCGAGCTGCTTGGCCCAGGCGACGAAGACCTCCTGGGCGCCGACGTCCATGGTCCGTACCGCGCGTACGGAGTCGTTCTTGCTCTCGCCCAGCAGGTGGGCGTAGTAGGCGATCTCGGTGACGTAGCGCTCCTTGGCGTGCGGTTTGCCGCCGGTGAGGCCCTTGTGCAGGTAGCGGTCCCACTTGTCGCGCATCGCGAGGGCGGCGCCGCCGACCGAGTTACCCGCGTCGCGGTAGTAGCGGTACTTGCCGATACCGTGTACGCCGACGATCGTGTCCATGCGCCCCCGCCTCCTGCTTCGGATGCCCTTGTTTCCCACGGATGTTTGACCACATGCGCCTTCGGGCAATGTGTGTCCCCCGGGCAACTGTGGCGGAAGGGAACCCCGCGCCACAAGGCCGATACGACTCCAGCCGCGACTCGAAAATCATCAACAATTGTCAACAGGGATCAAACTGGGCATAAAACCATTTGATCCACGCTTATGGCTCCTCGGTACGCTGGAAACCCGCACACCCCCGTGAGAAGGAAGTCACCGCCATGCCCGGTCCGCTCCAGATCAGCGGTTCGGTCTCGGTCCCCGAGGCCGAGCTCGGCTGGCGGTTCTCCCGTTCCTCGGGCCCCGGCGGCCAGGGGGTCAACACCACCGACAGCCGGGTCGAGCTCAGCTTCGACCTGGCCGCCACCGAGGCACTGGGCCCGGTCTTCAAGGCCCGCGCCCTCGAACGCCTCGGCCCCCGCCTGGTGAACGGTGTGATCACCATCGCGGCCTCGGAGTTCCGCTCCCAGTTGCGCAATCGTGAGGCCGCCGAGATGCGCCTCGCCCAGCTCCTGCGCGAGGCGATCGCCCCGCCTCCCAAGAAGCGCCGCCCGACCAAGCCGAGCAGGGGCGCGGTCGAGCGTCGGATCGCCGCCAAGAAGCAGCGCTCCGACCTCAAGCGCCTGCGCAGGGACCACCACTAGGACCTTCCAGGGCCGCCCGTGCCGCACGAAGATCCCGGATCGCCCTGGTCTGGCCACCCCCGCTGCGCGACCGCCCGTGCCGTACGGAGATCCCGGATCGCCCTGGTCCGCACCGCCCGCGCCGCCCATGTCGTACGGAGATCCCGGATCTCGGCCCCAGACGCGGGTCGTGCCGTCGGCGCGGTGACACGGCGGTGACACAATGGCCCCATGTCTGTCGTGCCGAGTGTCCGCGCCGTCCTCCTCGACGACGACCGGCTGGTGCTGTTCCGGCGCACGGTCCCCGGCAAGGAGCTCTACTGGTCCATTCCCGGCGGCCACGTCGAGCCCGAGGACGCCTCGCTGGAGCACACCCTGCACCGCGAGGTCATGGAGGAGCTGGGCGCCGTCGTCTCCGGCGTCACCCCGCTGACCACCCTGGAGTGCCGGCGCGACGAGGGGGTCAAGACCCAGCACGTCTACGGCTGCCGCCTGGTCTCCATGGACCCCGCGCTGCGCTGCGGCCCGGAGTTCGACGACCCCGCCCGCGGCGAGTACGAGGTGGTGCGGCTCCCGCTCGACCCGGCCGAGATCTCCGCCATCAACCTCGTCCCCCCGGAGCTCGGCGCCTACCTCGCCGGCACCGTCACCCGCCTGCCCGTCCTGATCGCCTGACCTCCCGCTCCCGAAGCCCCCGAAGGGTCAGCGCTTCTTGCGGACGTAGAGGCCGAACCACGAGTAGCCGAAGTCGTCGGTGGACTTCAGGGTGAAGTCGCGGTTCGCCATCAGGGCCAGATAGCGCTCGTCGTCCTCCACGAAGGCCCTGTTCTTGTGCTTCCTGCCACCGGTGACCAGCCAGACGCGCTCGACACCGTCCAGGGCGGCCGTGAACTGCGCGGCGGTCCTCGGCGTGCGCCGGTCGGGGGCGTGGGTGAGGTCGCGCAGGTTCCGGTACGCGTCCTCGTACACGGCGGCGAACAGGCGCCTGTTCTCCCCCACGTAGAGCACGGCGTCACCGGGACGCTGCCTGGCCAGCAGCGTGGCCGCCATGTCACGCAGGTTGTCCGGCCGCCTGTCCGGCTCGCGGATCGTCAGGTGCGCCGGAACGGTCAGCGCCGCGACGAGGACCAGCCCGATCCAGCCCAGGGCCCGGGGCCGCACGGCGTTCAGGCCCGCTCCCGCCAGCAGCGCCACGGCGGGGACGGCGAAGAGCACGTACCTCGGGTTGAAGACGGGATAGACGGTGGAGATCGCCATGGACACGAACGGCAGCAGCGCCCAGGGCAGCGCGACCGCCGCCGTCCTCCTCCCGGCGAACACCCCGGCGAGCATGAGGGCGACCAGGAGCAGCGCCACCCACGCGTTGCCCGCCAGCTCCTCCCCGAACCAGACGACGTCGGTGAGCTTCGACGGCTTCAGCCACGACAGCTGCGCCTCGCGCTGACCGGCCGCCAGGAGCGCCAGCGGGGCGATCCCGGCCACGGCCACGGCGAGCCCCCCGGCGAACCACCTGACATCGGGCCGGGACGGCGACGAGGATGGCCACACCCGCCACCACAGCACCGTCACCACGTGCGCGACGACCAGGAGCAGCGCGTAGACGTGGAACCAGCCGAGCAGCACCAGGCAGGCCCCGTAGGCCAGATACCACCGGGGGCTCGATCGCCGCGTCGCCTCGACCAGCACCCAGGTGGCCAGGACGGCCACCGCCGCCACGATCGCGTAGCTACGCGCCTCCTGGGCGTACCGGCTCACCATCGGCAGCGCGGCGTAGAGCAGCCCGGCGAGGAGGCCCGCCCCGGGGGTGGCGAGCCTCCTGCCCAGGACCGTGACGCCGTACGCGGCGGCGGCCGTGGCGACGACCGAGGGCAGACGCATGGCCAGCTCGCCGGTCGAGAACGCGGCGAACGGCCGGAGCAGGAGGTAGTAGAGCGCGTGCACCCGGTCGATGCTGTCGAGCAGGTGCCACAGGTCGTCGAGGGGCATCGCGGCGGCCAGCGCGCTGACCGACTCGTCGCGCCAGAACGAGGGCGTGGTGACGCCCCAGAGCCCGATCAGCATCGCCGCCACCGCCGGGATCACCTCCGGCAGACGAGACCGGGCCCTGTCCTTTTCGACGTCCTTCTCCAGGTCCTTTTCCACGACACCCATCACATCGCGTTATTTCACACTATGGGGGTGACCGATGCGACGGTCCGGCGGAATCGTCCTAGGCGTTTCTCGTCCGGGTGGCCAGCATGCTCGTGACGGTCGCCAGGAGGAGGCAGGCCGCCACCACCGCGAGGACGACGGGCCACGGCACGACGAGGGGCACCGGGGCGCCGATCGACGTGGACAGCCCCGCGCGCATCCTGAGCAGGGCGGGAATGGCGACCGTCGTGCCGAGTACGGTCCCGATGGCGACCACCAGCGCCGATTCGGCCGCCATCACGCCCAGCACCTGCCGGTTCGTCGCACCCGCCAGCCGCAGGACGGCGAGGTCGCGTGCCCGGCTCGCCGTGGCCATCATCAGCGTGTTCGCGATGGCGACGGCGGTGTACCCCGCCGACACGGCGACGAGCAGCAGCGTGAAGATCCACACCAGCCGGTCCTCCTCCGCGTCGGCCTCCACGGCGTAGGTGGCGAGGTCGACGACGCGCGCGCCGAGCTCGCCCGCCATCGGTACCGGGCCCGGAAGGCCCGGACGTTCCGGAAGGCTCGGGAGGCCCGGACGTCCCGGAAGGCTCGGGAGATAGGCCTCGTCGGCGAGTGCCGAGGGGTCGTGCGCCCGTACCAGTTCCCGGGGCAGCAGCATGCCGAACGGCGCCTCGGCCATCACGCCCACCACCCTCAGCGCCACGGTGCGCCCGTCCTCGAAGGTGACGTCGGCGACGTCACCGGGCCGCCAGCCGGTCTTCTCGGCCAGCCACTCCTCGACGACCATGGTTTCGCCGCGCAGGCCGCCGAGGGAGCCGGAGATCATCTTCGGTGTCCCCGACCTGGCGAGCACCTCGGGGGTGACACCCGCCGCCGGGACGGTGACGTTCTCGCCGTACACCGCGGTGGGCAGCGCCGACGCTCCGCCCACGGCGTCGGAGAGGCCGGGGGTGCCCGAGGGCAGCACGACCGCGCCGGCCCGGACCGTGGCGGTCCTGCCCGCTCCGTAGGCGGCCGCCGTCGTCTGCACCATGCCGGTGACCAGCACCGCGAAGCCGACCGTGGCCAGGACGGGGGCGGCCGTGGAGGCGGTACGGCGGACCGCCGCCAGGGAGCTCTCCCTGACGAGCATGCCGGTGGCCCCGCGCAGGCGGGTGAGCGGCCAGGTGGCCGCCCGGATGACCGGGGGGACGAGCGCGGGGGCCAGCAGGGTGAGGCCCACGATCAGGGCCATCGCTGTGTAGATCACGTAGGGGACCATCTCGGCGGCGCTCGTGGTGAGACCGGCGACGGCCGCCGCCAGGCCGCCGAGCGTGCACACCAGGCCGGCGATCCACCGGCCGCGCGGCATGGGCCGCTCGTCCACCTCGGCGTCGCGCAGGGCTTCGAGCGGGCGCACCCCCGCCGCGCGGCGGGAGGCCGACCAGACGCCGAGCAGGGCCACGACCAGCCCGCCCGCGAACGCCGCCACCGGCGGCCACGCCTGGATCCGTACCGTGAAGGTCGCCGGTTGGAATCCCACCCCGACGAGCAGGTCACCGAGTACCGGCGCGAGCGCGACGCCGAGCGCGACGCCGGTCAGCGCCGCGACCGCACCGACCGCCAGTGCCTCGCCGTACATCATCCGCCGTATCTGGCGCGGTGTCGCGCCCACGGCGCGCAGCAGGCCGAGCTCGCGACGCCGCCGCGCCACGTCGAAGGCGAAGGTCGAGGCCACCACGAAGACGGAGACGAAGCCTGCCAGGACGACCATCGCGGTCAGGACCTGCGCGCCGATCCACCGGATCCGCGCGTCGTCCAGGGGTTCGAGCGCGGCGCGCGCCTCGCCGGAGAGGACCTCGCCCCGGTCCCCGGTCACCTCCCTCGCGGCCCGCTCGACCATCGCGGGGTCCGCGCCCGGCTCGGTGACCAGCCCGATCGTCCGCACCCCGCCCGCCAGGCGTGCCGCCGCCGCGTCGGACAGGTACGGGCCGGCCTCGTCGACGGTTCCCGTCACCGTGTACGGCACCGGCCCCGCCGAGGTGAGCAGCGTCACCCGTGTCCCCGGCCCGGCCCCGAGGGCGCGGTCGAGCACCACCTCCCCGTCGCGCTCGGGGGCCCTGCCCGAAGTCAGCGGGTAGGGCGCCAGCGCGGCCGCCGACCAGGCGTGGCCCCGCCCGTCCCCGCCCGGCCTCCCGCCGACGACGGGCTGGGCGTAGAAGACGTGGTCGGGTACGGCCGCCGCCACGCCGGGGACGGCCGCCAGCCGCCCGGCCAGGGAGGTGACCGTCTCCGGCGACCAGGGCCGGTCGGGGGTGAAGTTTCCGTCGGCCCTGACCGCGGCCGGTGCCCGGACCAGCACCGGAGCCCCGGCGAGCCGCTCGGGGACCTGGGGTCCGGCCGACGCGTACGCCAGCGCGCTCATGGACGTGATCGCGCTCCCCAGGCAGAGCGCGACGAACGTGCCGGCGAACCCGCTCCGGCGTTCGCGCGGGGTGACCGGGATCAGCATGCCGGGACCTCCCGCTCGCGCCCGCTCCGGAATGATCGACCAGGACGACGGTCTCGCATGGCCAGGATCAGCATGCCAGGGCCTCCAGGCTCGTCATCCGGGTCGCGACCGACTCGGCGGTGATCTCGCGGGTCATCTCCTGGACCACCCTGCCGTCGGCGAGGAAGATCACCCGGTCGGCGCGGGCCGCCGCGACCGGATCGTGGGTGACCATGATCACGGTCTGGTTCCGGTGGTCGGCGAGATCGCGGAGCAAGTCCAGCACGGCACGCGAGTTCCCGGTGTCCAGCGCCCCGGTCGGCTCGTCGGCGAACACCACGGCGGGCCTGGTGATCAGTGCACGCGCTATCGCCACCCGCTGCCGCTCCCCGCCCGAGAGACCACCGGGCCGGTGATCACCCCTGCCCGCCAGGCCCACCTCCGCCAGTGCCGCCCGCGTCTCCGCCGGGTTCACCCTGCGGCCTGCCAGGCGCAGCGGCAGCGAGACGTTCTGCTCCGCGGTCAACGCGGAGACCAGATTGAAGGACTGGAAAACAAAACCGATCCGCTCGCGCCGCAACACCGTCAGCGCGGTCTCGTCCAGCGCGCCCAGGTCGGTGCCGCCGATGACGACGCCGCCCTCCGTCGGGCGGTCGAGCCCCGCGGCGCAGTGCAGCAGCGTGCTCTTCCCCGAGCCCGACGGGCCCATGACGGCGGTGAACGTACCGGCGTCGAACACGGCGGACACCCCGTCCAACGCGAGCACCGGCAGCGTGGCCGAGCCGTACACCTTGCGTACCGACGAGAGCCGGACGGTCTCTTCGCCCCCTGGGGCGTGTTCGGAGTTCATGCGCCAAGCCAAACGGCGCCCCGCCTCCGGCACACTGGCACGGGAACGAGGACAGGGCTATCCCCAGCACTACTGCCGGCGCCGAACGGGTCGGATACCTTCTGGGAATGCCCTCCCCCACCGCGCTGGACGCCATGTCCAGACGACCGCTGCGCTACCTCGGGTCGGCCTGGCCGTGGCGGGCCCTCGCCTACCTGCTGATCAGCGCGGGCATGGGACCGGTGGCGGCGGGCCTGGTCCACCTGGCGTACGTGCGGGGCGTGGCGGTCGCCGTACCGGCCGCGGTGGCGCTGGTGGTGGTCTTCGCGCCGTGGCTGGCCCGGTTCGAGAGGTGGCGGCTGCGGCTGGTCGACCGCATGCCCGCCCGCGACCCGCGCGGGCCCGTGCGCCCCGGGCCGCCGGGCCGGTTCCGCGCCCGGCTGCGGGAGCAGGCAAGCTGGCGGGAGCTGGGCTTCGCGGCGGTCTCCGTGCTCGCGCTGTGGTGGATCGACCTGGGGCTCGTCGCCCTCGGCCTGTGGCTGCCCCTCGCGCTGATGAGCGCGCCGCTGCAGCCGGGTGTCGAGCTGCTGCCCAGCGTGCCCATCGCGGTGGCGGGCCTGGTGACGCTGCCGATCGCCGCGTACCCGATCACCGCCTGGGCGGCGGCGCGCGCCACCGTCGTCCGCGCGGTGCTCGCCCCGCGCGAGGCGGAGGTCGTCCGGTCCCGGGCCCGGCTGGTCGACGCCTTCGAGAACGAGCGCCGCCGGATCGAGCGCGACCTGCACGACGGCGCCCAGCAGCGGCTCGTCGCGCTCACCATGAAGCTCGGCCTGGCCGAACTCGACCTGCCGCCGGGCTCCGCCGCCGCCATACAGGTCCGGGAGGCGTACGAGGAGGCGCACAGGGCTCTGGCCGAGTTGCGCGAGCTGATCCGCGGGGTGCATCCGCAGGTGCTCGCCGACCGGGGCCTGCCGGCCGCCGTGCTCGACGTGGCGGGCCGCTCACAGGTCCCGGTGGACGTCGACATCGTCCTGCGGGAGGGGCGGCGGCTGCCGCCCGCCGTCGAGGTGACCGCCTACTACGTCGTCTCCGAGGCGCTCACCAACGTGGCCAAGCACAGCGGCGCCTCCCGCTGCCGGGTCCGCGGGCGGCTGGTGAGGGACGTGCTCGTGCTGGAGGTACGGGACGACGGGGTGGGCGGCGCGGACCGGGGCGGCGGAAGCGGGCTGGAGGGGCTGGCCGACCGGCTCGCCGTCGTCGACGGCACGATGTCCCTGCACAGCCCGGCGGGCGGGCCGACCGTGCTCGGCGCGGAGATCCCGTGCGGGTAGTCATCGCCGAGGACGCGGTCCTGCTCCGCGAGGGCCTGGCCGGGCTGCTCGAACGTTTCGGGCACGAGGTCACCGCCTCCGTCGGGGACGCCGGCGCGCTTCTGGCCGCCGTCGCCGGGGACGAGCCCGACATCATTGTCACCGACGTCAGGATGCCGCCCGGTTTCACCGACGAGGGACTGCGCGCTGCGCTGGAGCTGCGGGCCCGCCGGCCGTCGCTCCCCGTGCTCGTGCTGAGCCAGTACGTCGAGCAGACCTACGCCGCGGAGCTTCTCGACTCCGGCACCGGCGCCGGGATCGGCTACCTGCTCAAGGACAGGATCAGCGCCGTCAAGGAGTTCGTCGACGCGCTCGAGAGGGTCGCGGGCGGCCACACCGTGGTGGATCCCGAGGTCGTCAGGCAACTCCTGCGACGCCGCCGCGACCCGCTGACCCGCCTGACGCCGCGCGAGCTCGAAGTGCTCGGCCTCGTGGCGGAGGGCCGCTCCAACGTCGCCGTCGCCCGCGCCCTGGTGGTCACCGAGGCCGCCGTCGCCAAGCACATCGCGAACATCCTGAGCAAGCTCGACCTGCCGCCCGCCCAGGACGACCACCGCCGCGTCCTGGCCGTCCTCGCCTATCTGCGAGGGTGATCGTCCGGCCCGCCGCCACGGGCCTCTTCCCTTCCTGGTCGCTGAGCAGGCGGTCGCCGGGGCAGGCGGTTGCTGAGCAGGTGACCGCCGGGCAGGTGGTCGCCGGGCAGGTGGTTGCTGAGCAGGGGGCCGCCGGGCAGATAGTCGCCGGGCAGGTCTCAGGAGCGGCGGTCCTCCATCTCCCACAGGTGGTCGACGACGTGCCAGGCGATGCGGCGGGCGGCGTAGCGGACGGGCCAGCCGCCGGGGACCGGTGGAGAGCCGTCGGAGGGCCGGGACAGCACCTCGACGAGATCCGCGCGCATCGCCACCAGGGCCGAGGGCTCGTGGATGGGCTTGTGGCGGACACCGATCTTGCGAGCGTACGCGCGCTCGGCGTTGACGACGTGGGCGGCCATCTTGTCGCGGTCCCTGCCACCGCCGCGCGGGCCCTTGCGCAACTCCTCGGGCGAGGTGGCGGTGGTCTCGCCGAAGAGCTCCCAGGCCGCCCCGAGCAGCGTGACGGTCCGGCTCGCCTCGGTCTCGTCCACCGGCTCGGAGTCGAGCGAGGGGATCGCCTCGATGGCCCCGAAGTCCGTGGTGGTGCCGCCCTTCGCCCGCTCCACCACCACCGGGTCCCCCGGCTCGAAGGCGAGCCCGGCCCGCTCCGCGACCACCCGGTAGCGCGGCACGTACGTCATCAGCGCCTCGAGCGCCTCTTCCTCGGACCGACCGATCCGGCACCACCCCGGCCACTCCACCGAGCAGGCGAAGACCTTCTTCGGGCCGATCTCCAGGTAAACACGCGTCATGGGCGACAGCATGGCACCCGTACCTGACAGCCCACGGCAGGATTGTTCCGGTCGGCGAGAAACCGGGAACGGGGGACGACCGAGAGCGGGAACGGCCTGGAGCAAGAAACGACCGGGGCGTACGGGAACAGCCGGGGAGTGGGGAACGACCGGGGAGTGCGAGAACAGCCGGGGAGTGAGGAAAGGCCAAGATCAGCCGAAACCGGCCGTGGACCGGTCGCGGGCCAGCCGTGGACCGGTCGCGGGCCGGTCGTGGCCCGGTCGCGAGCCTGCCGTGGACCGGCCGTGGACCGATTTTGGTCGCCCTTGCGCCGATCTCCCGCTTCGCCGATCGGCCGGGTGAGGTCCTAGTCGATCAGGTCGATCAGGTCGGCGACCGATTCGACCACCATGGACGGGCGGAACGGGTAGCGATCGACCTGGTCCCTGCTCACGACCCCGCTGAGCACCAGGATCGTGTGCAGCCCGGCCTCCATTCCGGAGACGATGTCGGTGTCCATCCGGTCACCGATCATGGCGGTGCTCTCGCTGTGGCCGTCGATGGCCCGCAGCGCGCTGCGCATCATCATCGGGTTGGGCTTGCCCACGAAGTAGGGTTCCACCCCGGTCGCCTTGGTGATCATCGCGGCGACCGCGCCGCAGGCGGGCAGCGACCCCTCGTTCGACGGGCCGACCGGGTCGGGGTTGGTGGCGATGAACCGGGCGCCGCCCTCGATCAGCCGGATCGCCCGGGTGATCTGGGTGAAGCTGTACGTGCGGGTCTCGCCGAGGACCACGTAGTCGGGGGCGATGTCGGTCAGGACGTAGCCGATCTCGTGCAGGGCGGTGGTGAGCCCCGCCTCCCCCACCACGTACGCCGAGCCGCCGGGGCGCTGGCCGTCCAGGAATCTGGCCGTGGCCAGCGCGGAGGTCCAGATCGACTCCGGCGGGATCTCCAGACCGGCCGCGCGCAGCCGTACGGCCAGGTCGCGCGGGGTGTATATCGAGTTGTTGGTCAGCACCAGGAACCGCTTGCCCGACTCGCGCAGGCGTCGGATGAACTCGTCGGCACCGGGCACCGGATGTCCCTCGTGGACGAGGACCCCGTCCATGTCCGACAGCCAGCACTCGATCGGCTTGCGCTCGTCCACCGCTATCCCCTGTTCCCGCTGGGTACGTACCGGAACAAGGATGGCAGGACCGGTCCGGTCACGCGTCATCAGACCCGTACATGCGGGGGAAGGGCTGGTCAGGCCGGGCCTCCGGCACATCGCGCGGCCCGCCGGACCCGTTCGCCTTCCTGTCCGTTAGCCGGGGCCGTCCGTCCCTCTGGTCGTTCGCCGGGTCCGTTCGCCGCCCGGCCTCCGGTGCGTCGTCGAGCCGCACCGGAGGCCGGGCGCGAATCCGCGTGCCCGGTCGAAGCGCGTCCACGTGCCTGACCAGGGCACAAGGGCACAGATAGTCACAGACCTTGATCAGACATGGGTGCTCCCAGCCCGATCAGGGCGCGGGGCCACGAGCCCGATCAAGGCGCGGGCCGCCGAGCCCGATCAAGGCGCGGGCCGCCGAGCCCGATCAAGGCGCGGGCCGCCGAGCCCGATCAGGGCGCGAGTGCCTCCAGGGCCGCCTCCGCCCTGCGCATCGACTCCTCGGGGTCGGCGTCGGGCGACCCGATCTCCGGGTCGAAGTTGAGGTCGTGGAAGACGTCGGTGACCCCCTTGGCCTCGAGTTCGCCGACGTCGCGGCGGATCTCCTCGAACGAGCCGGTCAGTGGTTCGCGCCCGGCCGCTCCCGGGGCCCGGACGCGGGTGACGCCCCGCGTGACGAAGCGCAGAGCCTCGGGGTCGCGCCCGGCGGCACGGGCCGCCTCCTTGACGACGGCGATCTTCTCGCCGATCCCGTCGAGGTCCTCCCGGCTCGAACTGATCCAGCCGTCCGCCAGCCGCCCCGCGCGCCTCAGCGCCACCTCGGCGGAACCGCCCAGCAGGATCGGCGGCGCGACGGAAGGCCTGGGCTCCTGGTGCACCGGGGGCAGCTCGTAGAACTCCCCCTTGTGCTCCACGGTCTCCTCCGTCCACAGGCGCCGCAGCAGCGGGACGTACTCCTCCGCGCGCCGCCCGCGCCGCTCGAACGACACCCCGGAGGCGACGAACTCCTCGGGCAGCCACCCCAGGCCGAGCCCCGCGTCCAGCCGCCCGCCGGAGACGGCCTGCAGGCTCGCCAGCTGCTTGGCCATCAGCGCGGGCGAGGCGAACGGCAGGTTGAGCACCGCCACCCCGAGCCGGACGCGGCTCGTCAGGCCCGCCAGGTAGGCGAGCGTGACCACCGGGTCGTGCACGCTGCGGTAACTCGGGCCCATGGCGTGGCCCTGCGGGTGGAGCAGGCGCTGGAAGGTCCACAACTCGTGGTAGCCGAGCTCCTCGGCCCCCCGGGCGACCCGCGCCATGTTCTCCGGCGTCGCCCAGGACCCCGACACCGGCACCGCGAAACCGATCCTCATACCTCGCACTTTATGCCGCCGGTCGGCGGGACCCGCGACCGGTGGTTCACTTGCCGGATGGACAGCGAGGACCTGATCGACGAACTGCGCCGGATCGGCGCCCGATACGGCGGCGTGCCCGGCACGGTGCTGCCGACCAGGCCGGACGTGATCATCGTGCGGGCCGGTTCCGTCGTGGTCAAGGCGCACGCGCCGGGGGCGGAGCGGGAACCGCTGGTGGAGCGGATGCGGGCCACCGCGCACCCGGCGCTGCGCGGGATCATGCTCGAACCGGTGACCGAGGAGGTCATGACCGCCGGGGACCGGCTGGTCACCGTCTGGCCCGCCGGTACGCCGGTGGACCACGCGGACCCGGACGCGGCGCCCTGGGAGGCCGCCGCCCGGCTCCTGGCACGGCTGCACGCCGTACCGGCGCGGGCGCTGCCCCCGCTGCGGGCCGCTGGGGGACCCGCGCGGGTGGCCGCGACCGTCGCCCGCCTGGGCGACCGCTACGCCGCCGAGCTGGCGGTGCGCCGGGCCTTCACCTGCCTGCCCTCCCTCTCCCCATCCGGTACGAACCCACCGGGCACGAACCCGCCAGGCACGAACCCGCCAGGTACGAACCCACCCGGTGCGAATCCCGGCGGCTCTCCCGGTACGGCCCCGGACGGCCCATCCGGCACGAACCCCGGCGGCCCCGCGGGGACGGCTCCCCACGGCTCCTCGGGGACGGCTCCCGGTGGTCCTCACGGCACGCCTCCCGGTGGCTTCTACGGCACGGCTCCCGGTGGCCTGACCCACGGTGACTGGCACATGGGCCAGATGGTCCGGGCTCCAGGCGAGTGGATCCTCATCGACATCGACGACCTGGGCGTCGGCGACCAGGCCTGGGACCTGTCCAGGCCCGCCGCCTGGTTCGCGGCCGGGCTGCTGGAACCCGAGGTGTGGCACCGTTTCCTGGGGGCCTACCGCGCCGCGGGCGGGATCGCCGTCCCGCCGGACGGCGACCCGTGGGAACGGCTGGAGATCCCGGCCCAGGCGATGACCGTGCAGCTCGCGGCGGCCGCGGTGGCCGCGGCCAGACGGGAGGGGCGTCCACTGGACGGGGTGGAGGAGGTGCTCGTCGAGTCCTGCCTCAGGATTGTCCGGCATCGAAGCGCCTGCCATAGTGTGCCCACGCAGTAGGTTGTGGTTACTCGGTTACCACGCCAGAACAAGGAGACCAGCCAGATGCAGTGCCCCAAGTGTCGGGGCGCCATGCGCACCTATGAGCGCAACGGCGTCCACATCGACCAGTGCGAGAGCTGTCGCGGAATCTTCCTGGACTACGGCGAGCTCGAGACGCTGACCCGCATGGAGAGCCAGTGGTCGCAGCAGTCCCACGCAGCTCCGCCGCCGCCCCCGCCGCCCGTGCACGGCGCTCCCGGCTACGGCGCTCCCGCCTGGGGTGCACAGCACCACGGCCACTACGGCCACCACCGCCAGCGCAGCTGGGTCGGGATGCTCTTCTCGACCTGATAGGCCGAGACGACACCGGGACCGCGACCTCGTCACGAGGTCGCGGTCTTCGCGTTCCCGGCGCCTCCCGGCCTTCGGCGTCCCCTGGTCCGTGACGCCCCTCCGGCAGGGCCGCCCCCTTCGGGAGGACACCTCGCGAAAGCCGACGGCCCGGGGAGGGACGAACGTGTCAGGGCGAGGTGAGACGCCCCGCGAGGGGAGTTTGACACGCGGGGCTACTGCCCCACCCGATCGCCCACGCGTCCGTCACAGGTCACCAGCCGCAGCCCCCTCGGCACCACACCACGTCTCACACCCCGCGAGGCCACGAACACGCTTCGCGCTCTCCACCGGCCACAACCGGCCGGCTCCGACTCGCGGACCGAGGACGCGGCCCCCGCGAGGCCCCCGGAGGCCGTGAGAGGCCCCCGTCGGGGAAAACGCCTCCGGGAGAGACGGTTCCAGGAAAAGCGCCCCCGGGAGAGACGGCGCGTCAGGTGGGGAAGTCGCCCGGCTTGACCTTCTTCGGCTTCACGGTGCCGCCGGTCACGGCGTGCAGGGTGATCGTCCAGTCGGTCCAGCGGATCTGGGTCGCGGTGTGGACGGTCCTGAACCGCACGGACTTGCCGAACTGCTCGAAGGCGCACGACCGGGTGAAGGTGCGCGCCTTCGCGTCCCAGTCCTGGCCGAGGGTGTAGTAGATCTTGTAGCTGCCGTCCCGGACACCGCGGATCTTGAAGTTGGACTTCCTGCGGACGTACACGGTGACGGCCTTCTTCTTGCCGCGCACCAGGACGACGACGGCGTCCTGCTTGGTGCCGTTGCGCAGCTCGAGGTAGGCGCGGCCCGTGCGTCCCTCGGAGGCGATGAACCTGCCGTTGGACAGCCTGCGGTCGCGCTTCTTGGCCGCCTTGACCGGGATGACGCTCGCCGGATACCCGCTCAGCGTCTTGGCGACGTCTTCCACGTCGGACAGCTGGTCCGCCTCCGCCATGCCGGTCAGCACGGCCGGGCCGGTGCACACCCGCTGCTCCTCGGCGTCCTGGCGGGCGGTGTCGAAGGAGGTCCGCAGCCGGCCCAGAGCCTCGACGTAGCTGTCGTGCTGGGTCTTCACCTCGGCGGGAGGCGCCAGCGCGGACAGCCGGGTCACCGCGCCCTCCACCGCGCCGGAGGTCTTCTGCAGCTGCTTGCCGAGGGTCTTCAGGCCGCCGGTCGTGGCCAGCTTCTTCACCGCGGCGCGCACCGGCTCGCGCGCCTCCTCCAGCTCTGCCCGGTACTCGTCGGACGTCAGCGTCACGGCGGCGGGCGGCCCGGTGGGAGACGAGGAGCCTCCGCCCTCCGATCCCTGTCCGGCGCCCACCGTGCCGCCCGCGGTGGCCGGGCCGACCACGGGCTCGCTCGGAGACGGGGTGCAGGCGGTGAGGGCCACCAGGGTGACCACGGCACAGGCGAGCAAACGGGGGGGAGTCACCTGCACAACTATCGCCGGATCGATCACTGGGCGTCAAACAGTGCCCGGGAATCGGCAATCTCTGACAGTACGGCCGAGACGCCGCCCGGAACTCAGCCGGCCGGCCGGATCACGAGGAGCGACCGCGGGCGTTTGGTGAACTCCACCTCGCCCGTGACCGTGAACGTCTCGCCGTCGCGTGCCAGCGACAACCTTCCCGAGGGCGCGGAGACACGCAGCGTGTCGGCCTGCCACTGCTGGTAGTGGCGTGACAGCTTCACCCGTCCGGCCAGGAGGCTGAGGAACACCCTCAGCCGGGGCAGCCGGTCGGCCGCGGCGAGCACGCGGATGTCCAGCAGGCCGTCCTCCAGGCGTTGCCTCCTGGCGGGGGCCCCGCCGCGCGCCCCGTAGCGGCAGTTGCCCACGAACACCATCCAGACGCGCCGGGGCACCCCGTCCACGACGAGGTCGACGGGTTGCGCGCCCCCCGGGCCGAGCACCTCGGCCATCGCCCAGAACAGCGCGGGCAGCTTGCCGATCCGGCCCTGCCGCCGCTCCCTGCGCTCCACCAGCGCCGGGTAGAAGCCCACGCTGGCGGTGTTGACGAACGTCCGGCCCGCGACCTCGCCGACGTCGACGGCCACGAGGTCGCCGCTGCGGTACGCCGTCACGGCCTCCTCCGGGGTCTCCACCCCGAGCGCGCGGGCGAACTGGCCGCGTACGCTCGCGGGAACGACCAGCAGCGGGGTCGCCCCGCCCGCCGTCTCCTGGGCCGCCAGGTTGACCACGGCGTCTCCCCCGGCCACCGCGAGCACCTTGGCCCGCGAGGCGGCCTCCCGCACGGCGGCCCCGAGGTCGGCGCCCGGCGCCACCTCGACGACCTCGGCCCGGGGCAGGGCCTCGCGCAGCGCCTCGGCCGTCCCCGCGACGGCGTCGGCGGAACCGTCGACCACGGCGACCGTCCCCTCGCCCTCCTGGTCGAGCCGCGCGGACGGCGCCGTGAGGGCGGCGCGCGCCTGCCCCGCCTCACCGGCGTCGGGCCAGATGCGACGGGTGATCAGCCCCGCCGCCACGCCGATCCCGGCCCCGGCGAGCACGTCGCCGGGATAGTGCACGCCGGTGTAGACGCGGGAGAAGCAGACGGCCGCCGCGAGGAGCGCGACGGGCACCGCGACCGCGCGGGGCGCCTCCAGCGCCACGGCCGCGGCGAAGGCTCCGGCCGAGGCGGAGTGGCCCGAGGGGAACGACGCCGACGCGGGCATCTTGATCAACCGGGCGAGCGGGAGCCCCTCGGCCGACGGCCTGCTCCTGCGGAAGGCCTGTTTGCCGACCAGGTTGACCAGCGGGCTGGCGAGGCTGACCGCGAGCAGCCCCCTGGTCGCGGCCCGACGCAGCGGCCGCCGCCCGCTGACCGCCAGCGCCCCCGCCACCCCGGCCCACAGGAGCGAGTTGTCGGCCGCGCGCGACAGCGCGGGTACGACGCGTTCGAGACCGGGCAACCTCGCGCCCGCCACCATGGCGAACACCCGCCGGTCCAGCCTGCTCAGCCGCGACCCCAACCGCATGCGCCGCACCCTCCTGCGATGAAGAAAAGCAATGACGAGCCGCGACGGCCGAGCGCCACGACGAACCGCCCACGACGAACGGCGATGACGAACGAACGGGCAGCCATTCGATTCTGCCGCGCGTCCCGGGGTCCGGGGCGTTTCCGCCGCTCCCATACTTCTCACCGGAACGGCGCGAAACGACACCGACACCGACACCGAGACCGACGCGGACACCGAAGGCACCGGCACCGGCGTTGTCACAAACGCAAGCACTGGTACTGGTACTGGTACTGGTACTGGTACTGACAGCAGCGATGCCGATGCCCACTACGCCTGCGCCTGCGCCTGCGACACGGCCTCGCTACTCGTCGGCGGCGGCGCCCGCCGGGGAGGAGGTCACCGGCTCGTGGCCCCTGGCGGCGAGTTCGGCCTCGATCGCGGCGCAGACGGTCTCCGCGACCGTGACACGGGCCAGGCGCTTGTCGTCGCCGGGGACCACGTGCCAGGGCGCCTTCGGGTGGTCGGTGCGGTCGAGCATCTCCTCCACCGCGACCTCGTACTGCGGGCGCTTCTCACGGTTGCGCCAGTCCTCGTCGGTGAGCTTCCAGGCCCGCAGCGGGTCGTCGGCCCGATCCTGGAAGCGCTTGAGCTGCTCCTCCTCGGAGACGTGCATCCAGAACTTGACCATGATCATGCCCTCGGCGGCGAGGGTCTGTTCGAACTCCACGATCTCCCCGTACGCGCGGGACCACTGCTCCTCGGTGGCGAAGCCCTCGACCCGCTCCACCAGCACCCGGCCGTACCAGGAGCGGTCGAGCACGGCCATCCCGCCCCAGCCGGGCAGGACCGGCCAGAACCGCCACAGGAAGTGGTGGCGCTTCTCGTCGTAGGTCGGCGCGGCGAACTGGGCGACGCGGACGTGACGCGGGTCGAGCGGACGCACCAGCCGCTTGATGGCCCCTCCCTTGCCCGAGGCGTCCCAGCCCTCGAAGACCACGCACAGCGGCGGGCCGATGCGCTGCTCGCCGACCTGGCCGCCGAGCGTGAGCCGCAGGCGGAGCAGGCGGTCCAGAGCGGCGTCGAGGCGCTCGGAGGCGTCCTTCTTGGAGAGCTTCTGCGACAGGTCGACCTTGGAGAGGCGGTTCATGCCGACAAGCCTCGCATGTCCCGGCCCGCGAGCGGTCCGGGCATGCGGTCCAAGCGTGCGGTCCAGGGCACGCGGTCCGGGCATGCGGTCCGATCGCACGGTCCAGGGCGCGCGGCCCAAGCGCGGTCCAGATACGCGATCCAGGTACGCGATCCAGGTACGCGGTCCGGGCAAGCAGCCCAAGCGCGCGATCCGGGCACGCGGTCCCGGTGAGCGGCCCGTGGCACGTAACCCGTGGCCCCGCCGTCGTGTGCCGTCAGGTCAGGCGGTCCCGGTAGACCTGCCTGGCGCGGCCGATCAGGGCGAGGTGGTCGGCGAGCTGCCGGGGGGTCTCGAAGGTGCCCTCCTCCCGCAGCAGCTCCTCCAGGGCGTCCAGCCATTCCAGGCACCAGCCGACGTCCTCGGCCCTGGCCACGTGACGGCCGCCCACGTCGAGGTAGACCGGGCTGGTGTGGGCGTACACCTCGCCGGTGAAGGACCGCTCGTGCGGGCCGCCGGTGGCGAGGGCGACGACGTAGGTGGGGGCGCCGACGGCCAGTTCGGCGGTGAGCTCGCCGGGCGGCCCCTCGGCCAGCACGCCGTCGGCGGTGCGGATCTCCAGCCGTTCCACCTCCGGGCCGACCGACCGCGCGGTGACCGTGACCCGCTCCCCCGGTGACAGGTCCAGGGTGGCGCCCGGGCCGTGGCCCGCGACCGACAGCTCCAGCCAGGGTCCCGTGGTGCCGAAGGTGCGGCCCCGCCTGACCGCCTCGGCGAACGAGGCGGCGGTGAGCGGCCCGTCCACCCGGGCGTAGACGCGCGCCCAGCCGGGCGGGTTGGACTGGTTCCCCCGCCGGGCGAAGGAGACCATCGCGTCGGTGCCCGCGGTGACCGCGATGCGGTTGCCCGCCCCGATCAGGCGCCGGTAGACGGCGGCGGTCGCGGTGATCGAGGTCTGGCTGAGCACGTCCAGGGTGTCGACGAGGCCGAGCGCCGCGTCGGCGACGATCTCCCGGGAGGAGCAGTTACGCCCCCACTGCAGCGCCTTGTCGGGTCCGTCCGTGTCGGTGAAAGGGTTGTGGAAGGGGTGGCTGTAGCCGGTGACGGCCCCCAGGCCGCGGAGCTCCTCGCAGGCGACGCTGTTGGGCGGCCAGTCGGCGGTGCCGAGGAAGCCGGTGTGGAAGCGCGAGGGCGGGGCCGAGACCCCGAAGGCGTAGAGGTGGCCGAGCAGGTCGTTGCGGTACTCGACGCCGATCCTGGCCACGTGGGAGGCGTCGGACCAGGGCAGGTCCTTCCCGGCCCAGTGTTCGAGCGCCTCGGAGTCGTAGACCCGCTCGGAGGAGACGTTCCCGGCGACCAGGTTGAGGACGTGCAGGTCCTCGCCGTGCTGCATGATCCCCGCGAGCCCGGGCGTGCCGACCATGTCGCCCGCCCAGTTGAGGTGGACGTGCATGTCCCCGCCGTACCAGCCGAGGGCCGCCGCGTCGTAGAGCCGCTCGGGGGTCAGCTCGACGAGGGTCTCCCCGTCCGGCGCGGGGGTGACCGTGACCTGGGCGGAGCCGTACTCCATGCCCCTGGACACCCGTACGGTGAGCGTCTCGGCCGGGACGTCCAGGACGAGGTCGTCGCCGTGGAAGTAGGGCAGCACGTGGTAGTCGTGCCGGTCGGGGGCGCCTTCGGGGTACCAGCCCTGGCCGTGCTCGCCGTACACGCTCCACTTGCAGGGGAAGCCCGCGCGCACCCGGAGGCGGGCGGCGGGGGCGGGGCGGGTCAGGGGCGACAGGTCTACCGGCACGCCGTCGGCGACCACCTCGCTCCGGCTCGTGATCTTGATGAGCCGGGCGCCGCCGGGGCCGACCACGTGCGCCCGCCCGTCCACCAGCACGGTGGCGGGTCCTGACCTGGTGGAGTCGACCAGCAGCGTCGTGCGCAGGGGCCTGCCGTCGAGCACGGCCTGCGCCCGCGCGCGCAGCGCGGTCCCCCCGTCGGTGAGGCGGAGCGCGGCGAGGTTGTCGAGCACCCTGCCCGCGAGGACGCCGCGCACGACCTCGTCCATGTCCAGCTCGTCTAGGCGGTCCCTGAGCTCCTCGAACGGCGCCCCGGGATAGCGGGCGCCGAGCATGCCGTAGCAGACTTCCCAGAAGCTCGTCGTGCCCATCAGGTAGGCGTCGGTCGCCATGGACTTGACGTAGAAGATGGGGTCCTCGCCCCAGGTGACCCCGTGCTCGTCCAGCAGCGCCCGGTACTCCCCGAGGGCCCGCGCGACGGTGAGAGGAATGTTCGGATCGTCACACATAGGTTTCCCCGCAGGGTAGGACGCCAGGTGATCGCCGCTATCGTGGCACGCCGGATACGGGGTGCCGCGCCAGGGCGTTCGGTGGTGAGGGATTCATCCCTACCGGAGGGGTAAAAGCGCTCCCGGAGCGGTGATGATCCTCCCCGGAAGGCCCCACCGGGCCGACGGGCCACCGCCTGCCCTGGGGAAACGCGCCGCCTGCCCCGAGCTACCTGCTCTGCGGGAACGCGCCGCCCATCCCGGACTGCCTGCTCCGGGAAACGCTGTCTATCCCCGGCTGCCCGCCCTGGGGAACGCGCCGCCTACCCCGGGCCGCCCGCCCCGGGGGACGGGCCGGCGAGGGGTCAGCGGGCGGCGGTCTGTCCCGTTGGGGGTTCGGCGCCCGACGGCCGGGACGTCGTGCCCAGCCGCATCCGCATCGCGTGCTCGACGAGGGTGATGAGCACCTCCTTGCCCGACTCCCGCTGCCTGGCGTCGCACAGCACGATCGGGATGTCCTCGTGCAGGGTCAGCCCGAGCCTGACCTCGTCGAGCTCGTAGCGGCGGGCCCCGTCGAAGCAGTTGACCGCGACGATGAAGGGCGTCTCGCGCCGCTCGAAGTAGTCGAGCGAGGGGAAGCAGTCGGCCAGCCTGCGGGTGTCGGCGAGGACCACCGCGCCCAGCGCGCCCAGCGCCAGCTCGTCCCAGAGGAACCAGAAACGCTCCTGTCCCGGCGTGCCGAACAGGTAGAGGCGGTAGTCGTCGCCGATGGTGATGCGGCCGAAGTCCATGGCGACCGTAGTGGTCTGCTTGGTCTCCACGCCGGAGAGGTCGTCGACGCCGATACCCCGGTCGCTCAGGGTCTCCTCGGTGCGCAGCGGCTCTATCTCGGAGACCGCGCCGACCAGTGTGGTCTTGCCCGCGCCGAACCCGCCCGCGACCAGGATCTTGATCGCCTTGGGCAGCTTCACGCGCCCGGCGTCGCGACTAGAGCGCACGGAGTCCATCGAGCACCGCCCTGTACAGCCTCTCGTCGTGCATGTCCGTCTCCGAATGCGGTTCTTGCATGGCGATGAACCCCTGGTCGAGCAGGTCGCTGAGCAGGACACGGACCGTGCCTGCCGGAAGGTTCGTGTGGGCCGCGATCTCCGCGACCGACTGGGCCTGCAGGCACAGCCGCACGATGGCCAGGCACTCCGGGTCCAGCCCCGGTTCCCTCGACGAGACCTGCCGGATGGTCACCACCAGGGTGATGAGGTCGAACCGGCCGCGGCTCGGTTCGGTCCGGCCCCGCGTCAGGACGTACGGCCTGACGATCGGCCCCGCCTCGTCGCCGACCCACTGGGACTCGGGCTGCTCGTCGAAGATGCTCATCGTGTGCCGTCGCCCCTGCGGGAGTCGCCCCTGGGGGAATCTCCTCTGAGGGAGTCGGCCCTGTGGGCGTCACCCTTGGGAGGGTCGCCCCTGAAGGAGGATTCGGCCGTCCTGGTGGGCGAGGTGAGGTACTGCCCCACCCGGGTGACGAGCATGGCCATCTCGTAGGCCACCAGGCCGACGTCGGCCTCGGCGCCGCAGAACACCGCGAGGCACGCTCCCTGCCCGGCGGCGGTGACGATCAAGTACGCCGTCCGCATCTCGATGATGGTCTGGCGCATCGGCCCGCCGCCCACCCGGTCGCTGACCCCGCGGCCCAGGCTCTGGATCGCCGATCCGACGGCGGCCAGATGCTCGGCGTCGGCCGGGGAGAACCCCGCCGACGCGGCCAGCAGCAGGCCGTCTGTGGAGAACACGATTCCGTGCTGAGCTTCCTCCACCCGCGAGACCAGGTCGTCCAGCAACCAGGCCAGGTCCGTGAAGGATCCTGTTCCCTGCACCACTCGTTGTCCTCTCCTTCTGCCTGCCGACTGTCACGTCGCCGGTTCCCGGCGGCTCGTCGGCGCCTGCCTGGCACGCGCGTCTTGGGGTCGTCCACGGGGATCACACGGCGGGCCCGCCCTCGTCCACCGGCTCGCCCTCGTGGTCGAGCAGCTGGGCGGCCTCGTCGCGGCCTCGGCGCGTACCGGCCTGGAAGGACGACATGGCCGCGCGGATCATCTCCGGCGAGCGCTCCTCGGCGTCGCCGGGCGGGGGCGGGGCCACGGGCTCGTCCTCCTGCAGCGGGGCGGCGAGGTGGGTCTGCGGGACGCGCCTCGGCAGGCCACCCGGGGTGTGGCTGCTGTCGGGCGGGGGCAGCACGGGCGGCAGCGACGTACCGGAGCCGCCCGGACGTGTGTGGGCGCCGGAGTCGTCGAGGCCCCCGCCGGGAGCGACCGGCGTGACGGGAGATCCGGGGCTCGTGAAATCGGGCAGCCGGCCGGGAGGCCCGGTCTCGGGCATCTGCCTGAGCGCCGAGGGGTCGGCGAAGCGGCCGGGGAACGTCGGGTCGGTGAAACCCTCCGCGGGCGCGGGCCCGGCGGAATGCCGCCCGGAGGGCGCCTGGTCCGCGAGACCGGCGAGCGGGCCGGGGTCCGGGGTACGGCCGGAGTGCGCGGGGGGGACGAGAAGGCCGGGGTCGGCGAACCCGCCGGAGGGCGCGGGGCCCGCCGGACGCGGCCTGCCGTTGGCGGGCGACGCGGGCTCCCGCGCTTCGGGCCCGGCGCCGGGAACGTGCTCGGCGACGACCTCCCCCTCCGCCCCCGGGGGCCGCCCGGGGCCGCCGGTGACGCCGATCGGGTCGCCCACCCTGCCGCGGACCGCGGTGACCGCGGAGGTGGTGCCGTTCATCTCCGAGCTGCTCGCCGGGCGTGCCTGCGGCACGCCGACCCCGACGGCGGGGTCCGGCTCCTCGCTGATCAGCTCCTGCGGGATGAGGACGACGACGGTCGTGCCCCCGTACGGGGAGGACTTGAAGGTCACCCGGATGTCGTGCCGTTCGGCCAGGCGGCTGACGACGTACAGGCCGAGGCGGGCGTTGCCGGAGAGCTTGAGCTCCGGGGGGTTGGCGATCCGCTCGTTGGCGTCCGCGATGTCCGCGGGACTCATGCCCAGGCCCCGGTCCTCGATCTCCAGCGCGTAGCCGTGGGCCACCAGGTATCCGCCGACCTGCACCGTCGTGTAGGGCGGGGAGAAGGAGGCGGCGTTCTCGACGAGCTCGGCGACCAGGTGGATGACGTCGCTCACCGCCCGGCCGTCCAGCGAGACCTCTCCCAGGGGCATCACGTCGACCCGGGTGTAGTCCTCGATCTCGGCGAGGGAGCCGCGGACCACGTCGATCATCGGGACCGCGTCGCGCCAGGCGCGGCCCGGCGCCGCGCCGGAGAGCACGAGGAGGTTCTCCGCGTAGCGCCGCATGCGGGTCGCCAGGTGGTCGAGCCTGAACAGGTCGCGCAGCTCCTGCGGGTCGTTCTCGCGCCGTTCCATGACGTCGAGCACGCTCAGCTGGCGGTGCACGAGCGACTGGGTGCGGCGGGCGAGGTTGCGCAGGATGTCGGCGATGTCGCGGCGCAGCTGGGCCTGCTCCACCGCGACCTTGATGGCGGTCCGCTGCACGGCGTTGAACGCCTGGCCGACCTGCCCGATCTGGTCGTCCCCGAACTTGAGGGGAGGCGCCTCCGTCGCGATGTCCACCACCTGCCCGTGGCCGATCCGCTCGACCACGGCGGGCAGCCGCTCGTTGGCGAGCTCCCAGGCGGCGGCCCGCAGCTTCTCCAGCTGCTGGACCAGGGCGCGGGCGGTGGTGATGGCCAGGACGACCGAGGCGATGACGGCCACGAGACCCAGGCCGCCGGCGAGCGCGAGCCGCACGATGACGCCGACGGCGACCGGGCCCGACCGCTCGACCACTCCGCTGCCGGCCGTGAGCACGGTCTCCTTGAACTTGGTCTGCGCGAACTGGGCGTCGGAGCTCCACCCCGCGACGTCGATCACTCCGGCCGACACCGCGTTCTGGTCCTCGATCAGCTGGTTCTCCATGACGCGCAGCCGGGTGAACTGCTCGCCGGCGGTCATCCGCCGGTAGGCCTCCTGGTCGGCGAGGGGCAGCTCGGCCACCGCCCGTTCGATGAGGAAGCCCCGCATGCCGACCAGCTGCGTGAACCTGACCTGCTCCCCGTCGGCGAACCGGCCCGCCGTCAGGGCGCCCATCACCAGGGCGTCCTCCTGGGACAGGATGTCCCGGGCCCGGTTCATCGTGATGAGCGTACGGGTGTCCTTGGCGAGCTCATCGTCGTCCAGCGTCGCCAGCGAGTCGTAGAGGCGGAAGATCGAGTCGATGATGGCGGCGAACTCCGCCGCCGCCCAGGTCCGGTTGACCCGGCCGGCGTCGATCGCCTTGCGCGCGGCGGACAGGTCGGCCGTCAACTGGTTGGTCTCGCCGATCCGCTGCTCCAGGGAGGGGCTTCCCAGCAGTGCCACCCCGCTGCCGCCGGTGAGCTTCCGGAAGTTCGCGTCGGCGGCGTCGGTGCGCTTCCGCTGGGAGGCCATCGCCTCGCGCCGCTGGCGTTCCCCGCCGACCGAGCTCAGGGTGATCGCGGTCAGCCGTCGCTCGGCCTGCAGCTCGACGAGGAGCCGCTCGGTCGGATCGGCCACCTCGGTGTTGAGGGTCGCCACGCCCAGCATGTTCAGACCGTCACGAACCGTCACCCATGCCGTGAACGCCCAGAGCGCGGCGAGCGACACCAGAAGTGCCGTGACCTTGATCCGCAAGCTCGCGTTACGCAAGCGCATGGTATCCACCCCGGGAAGCAGAAAGAAAATAGACGGCATTTTTCGTGGCGGTTGACACAAACTGGTCAAACAAGTCAAACGTTCGCCACGTCGCTGAGATCAGCGGGACGCCCCACATCACACCCGCCGAACCTTAGCAATGTCACTAAAAACCCTCAAGGCGGACAGAGTAGATGCGCCCTGGTGTCCTGTTTTGAATTCACGGTCAATTCTCAATACGAGTCGTCCCCCGTAATGGCGAGCGCGCGTCGTGCCAGGTGGAGCGCGCCCAGAACGGCCGCCCTGACGATCGCAACCGGTAGATACAGGTCCTTGTCCACCCAAAGCGATGGCGTCTCACCGTCACGGGCGGCCAGCAGGTGGCGGTATCCGCGCTCCACGGCCTCCCGCCACCGCCCGTCCCGCGCCGCGCCGGCCAGCAACAGGGTCTGCAGCGCGTAGGCGGTCTCCTCCGCGGTGCCCTCCCAGAGACCCCACGACCCGTTCCCGCGCTGGGTGCCGAGCACCCAGTCCACGGCACCGCCCACCGCGCCCGCCGACTCCCCGCCGCCGAACTCGCGCAGCGCGATCGCGCAGCAGGCCGTGGCGTAGTACGGCGAGACGTGCCAGCGGTCCGTCCAGCTGCCGTCCGCCTCCTGGCGGTCGCGCAACCAGGCCCCCAGCTTGGCGACGACGGCCTCGTGGCGGGGCTCTCCCCCGCACCGGCGCCGGTACTCGCCGAAGGCGTCGAGCACGTGCGCGTTGGTCGTCGGGGACATCCCCTCCTCCCCGCGCCAGGTGCAGAAGTGGGTCTCCAGCTCGAACGGCCACAGCCCCTCCGGCTCGCGCGGCTCGCCGAGCAGCGCCAGCGCGTACAGGGTGACGGAGGTGGTGTCGGCGTCGGCGGGCAGGCCGGGACCCGTCGCGATCCCGCCGGGGCCGAGCCCGTCCCGCAGGCTCGCGACCAGCTCCGGCGGCGCGTCCACCGGGACTCCCGCGCGCCGCAGCCAGCTCAGCGTCCAGCCGCGCTCGAACACGGTGATCGGAAGGGTGCACGGCACCGGACCGCCGGAGGAGGCCACGACGGCCTCCAGGTACCGCCGTACGGCCGCCTCGTCCCCGGCCCTGCACGCGGCGCGCTCCCCGGCCCCGGCTCCGGGTCCCGGCTCGGGCGGCGCGGCCAGCCAGGCGGCGCTCGCCCCGGGCGAGGCCCCGACGGCCGCCATCCCGCCGGGCATCGGCGTGGGGAGGATCCCGGAGACGGCCGTCGCCTCCGGGCCCGCCACCTCGAGGGCGTGGACCAGCTTCTGCGGGATCGCCGCGCCCGACGCGAGCCGCGCCCTGACGATCGCCAGCTTGGCGCCGCCCATGCCCGGGGACGGTTCCGGTCCCTCCTCGTCGATCAGGGCGAGCAGGGACGCCACGATGAGCTCGACCGCGGGCGTGTCCGGCAGCCAGGCGGCCCGGAAGTGCCAGTTCCGGATGGCCTCCAGCCCGCGGCCGACGGCCTTGACGAGGAGCCCGCGGCTGGAGGAGGTGTCGCGCCCGAGCTCGGCCAGGAGCGCCTCGACCGCGCTCAGGGTGGGGACGAGGGTGTGCTCACCGGAGGGCGACCAGCCGCCGTCCGGCCGCTGGGTGGCGAGCAGGTACTCGACGCGCTCGGCGTGCCCGGCCAGCCACGGCGCCAGGCTCACCACCCGGCCGGTCTCGTACGGAGAGGCGGACACCTGGCCCCAGGGCTCGGCCAGCAGCCCGGCGATCAGCGCGCGCGCCTCGGCGACCGCGTCGATCCCGGCGTCGATCCCCGGGCGGCCCTCCGTACGGACGCCGGCGCCGGTCTCCGCGCCGAACTCCGTGAAGGTGGACAGGCCGTCGACGCTCACAACGTCCCCCAGTAGTCGCCTACCTGGTAGAAGCCGGCGCAGAAGTCCATCTGCCGTTCCATGTAGCCCGCCAGCTCGGGGTGAGCGGCCCGCAGCGGGGCGATCAGCTCCCGGCTCCGGGCCGCGAGCCCGGTGATCCGCCGCTCCACCTCGGCGCGGCCGACGCCGAGCAGCAGGACGTTGAGGTCTCCCCAGGCGACGTCGCGTTCGTAGGTGCCCAGGTCGTTGAGCAGGCGGATGACCCGCTGCACGGCCCAGCCCGCCTCGCGCAGGGGGCCGACGTCCGCGACCGGGCCCGAGCCCGTGACGTGGATCCAGTGGGCGGCGAACACGTAGGAGAAGCCGAGGTTGCCGGCGTTGCCGAGATACTCCTCGAAGGCCGGGACGACCTTGTCGGTCTTCCAGCGCCACTCCGTGAGCATCCCGTCGAGCATGCGCTCCAGCTCGTCGCGCCAGACCGGCCCGAGTTCGGGGAACGCGGGCGAGGAGGCGAGCTCGTCGCGGATGTCGCCGAGCATGCGGGTGAGGTCGTCACCGGGAACCGGCGCGGCTCCCCCCGCCACGTCCAGGCACCGCCGGGCGATGTCCTCCACCTCGGACGACGAGGTGGCGACGTAGTCGACGAGCCAGTCCAGGCCGAACGCCCAGAGGGAGGTCTTGTTCGCCACCCGCAGCTGCTCGGCGCTGAACCACGGCCCGCCGAACGCCATGGCGAGCGAGAGCGTGCTGTACAGGGCCGCGTCGAACGGTTTCGCGGAGAACAGGCCGGGATAGGTCTCCGCCCACCCGCGCATGTCCCGCTGGGACCGTCCGGCACGGGCGCAGATCGCCCCGGCCTCGGCGGCCTCCGGCCGTGCACCGGGACCGGGTTGTGCCACGGTCACAGGACCCCGCTCCGATCGCGCCCGGCGCAGGACATGCTCAGCTCGACCTTCTGCCGGGGACGCAGCGAGGCGGTCCACCCCGTGGTGAACGGCCCGGGAGTGCGAACCGACAGACGGAAGCGGCCGAGGATGCTCGCGACGATGAGCGGCGCCACGACGTTGAACAGATGCTCCCCCAGGCATCTGTGCGGGCCGCCGCCGAAGGGGAAGTAGGCGTATCTGTGCCGGCGTCCTTCGCTCTCGGACCTGCCGGGCGCGAACCGCTCGGGGTCGAACTCGTCCGGGCGCTCCCAGAACTCCTCCAGCCGCTGCGTGGCGTAAGGACTGATCACCAGCGTCGAACCGCTCCTGATCCGCACACCGCCGATCTCCGCGTCCTCCACGGCCACGCGGGGGAGGAGCCAGCCCGCCGGGTACATGCGCAGGGTCTCCTGGAGGACCATGCGGGTGTAGCGGAGGTCCGGGAGGTGCCCGGGACGCACCGGCCCCGCGCCGACGACGTCGTCGATCTCCGCCTGAAGCCTGGCCGCGACGTCCGGGTGCCGGTCCAGCAGCGGCCACAGCCAGGTGAGGATCGTGGCGGTGGTCTCCGACGACGCGGCGTACACGCTGACCAGGGCGTCGCGGATCTGCTTGGCGTCGAGCCGTTCGCCGTTCTCGTCGACGGAGCGGCAGAGCACGGAGATGACGTCGGCACCGTCGTCGGGAGTGGCCATCGCCTTGCGGACGACCGGGGAGACCACGTCGTCGATCGCCTTGACCGCCTTCAGGAAGGCCCGGTCGCCGGGGATGCGCACGAAATACGGTACGAACGGCATGAGGATGCGGTAGACGAGCGAGCGGGAGGCCGTCTCCAGGGCGGGGTTGATGCGCTCCCCGTCGTGCCTGTTCAGCTTGTCGCCGAACAGCGTGCGGTTGACGATGTAGCCGAGGATGTCCGACATCTCCGCGCCACCATCGATTTTCCGACCGGCCCGGACGTGCTCGTCCCACTCCTCGACGCGCCCCGCGACACGATCGGCCATCTCGTCGGCGATCGTGGCGATGTACTGCGGGGTGAACAGGGGCTGCAGAATCTTCCGGCTGTTCCGCCAGTGCTCGCCGTCCGTCAGAATGCTGTCTCCGAACAGCCTCTCCAGGGGGCGCCAGAACATCCCCTGACGCTGGTAATTCGTCCATTCGGTGCGTACCACCTGCTGGACGTGATCGGGGTGGGTGACCAGGTACGGGCGGAACGGCCCCAGTTCCAGCCGTACCACCTCTCCGTCGGCCTGTTGTGCGAATCCCGCGAGCGCCGCCGCAGGTTCGCGCAGGAACTCCGGCAGGGCCCGGCGCATCGGAACGGATCTCGCCCGGCGACCGGTATGGACGTGCGCGTCCATGGACATAGGCAAACGTCTCCCACCTCGTGTGACGTGAATTCACGCAGCACGAGACAACCGCTCGCACGAGTGGGTGCGGCGGTCTTCGGAAACGGGACATCCCACATGTCCTGTTCCCACCCGGTGCGTGGATAAGGACTGGTCAACCGACGGATCAGGGGCCGATCGGCCGACAATCCCGGGGCGCTCCGGGTCCTCCTCGCCTGTCTCATTCTGCGTTTTACACGCTAAAGCGCATCACATCACAACTTTAGTTAATCTTCGCACGAAGTATCACATGACCTGCTAGAAGTGATCAAGGTCGTATAGAATATAAATCTTGCCACTTTCGGACACGAGCCTCGTTAACATCCGCTTAACATCGGCGTTTTAATGGTGGATCAGGCGCCAATCGCGCGATGACCTGGCGTAGCCCAAAGTGACGGCGGGCCCGGAGCCGTCGGCCCTCCTCGATGAAGGCCGCCCGGGACCGACGGCCCTCCTCGGTGAAGACCGTCTGGGGCCGACCGTCCTCGGCGAAGAGCGCCCAGGGCCGTCAGCCCTCCTTGGTGAAGGCCGCGAGGATGCGGTCGGCGGCCAGCGACGGGGTGAGGGTGCCCTCCTGGACCTCGCGTTCCACCCCGGCGACGATCGCCGCGACCTCGGGGTGCTCGCGCAGCCGGGTGAGCAGCCTGTCGGTGATCAGGGCCCAGGTCCAGCGGACCTGCTGGCGGCGGCGGCGCTCGGCGAGCTCCCCCGAGGCCTCCAGGGCGTCGCGGTGCCGGACGACCCGCTCCCAGAGCTCGTCCAGCCCGTTGCCGGTGAGCCCGCTGCAGGTGAGCACCGGGGGCGTCCGCTCCGCGCCCAGCAGGCGGAGCGCCCCGGCGAGCTCCCTGGCGGCCTTGCGCGCGTCCAGCTCGTGGGGGCTGCCCTCGGACCCGTCGGCCTTGTTGATCGCGATCACGTCGGCGAGCTCCAGCACCCCCTTCTTGATGCCCTGGAGCTGGTCGCCCGTCCTGGCCAGGGTGAGCAGCAGGAAGGTGTCGACCATGTCGGCCACCGCGGTCTCGGACTGGCCGACGCCGACGGTCTCCACGAGGACGACGTCGTATCCGGCCGCCTCCACCACGACCATCGCCTCGCGGGTCGCCCTGGTGACCCCGCCCAGGGTGCCGGAGGTGGGCGAGGGGCGGATGAAGGCGTCCGGATCGACCGCCAGGCGGGACATCCTGGTCTTGTCGCCCAGGATGCTCCCGCCCGTACGCGTCGAGGACGGGTCGACGGCGAGCACCGCCACCCGGTGGCCCCGCCCGGTCAGCCGGGTGCCGAGCGCGTCGATGAACGTGGACTTGCCGACGCCGGGCACGCCGGTGATGCCGACCCTGCGCGCCGCGCCGCCGAGGGGGGTCAGCTCCGCCAGCAGCCGCTGGGCCAGGTCCCGGTGGTCGGCCCGGGAGGACTCCACCAGCGTGATCGCCCGCGCGATCCACGCCACGGACCCCTCCTTCACCCCCTGGACGTAGTCCTCAAGCGTCCGCGTCATGGCCCGGCCGGGTGAGAACGTCCGCGTCGTGGCCCGTCCCGGTGAGGGCGTCCGTGTCATGGCCCGGCCGGGTGAGAGCGTCCGTGTCATGGCCCGGCCGGGTGAGAGCGTCCGCGTCGTGGCCCAGCCGGGTGAGAGCGTCCGCGTCGTGGCCCAGCCGGGTGAGCAGGTCCGCCAGCAGGCCCCGGGCGGCGTCGGCGATCACGGTACCGGGCGGGAAGATCGCGCTCGCGCCCGCCACGCGCAGCGCGTCGAAGTCGCCCGGCGGGATGACCCCGCCGACCACGATCATGATGTCGTCGGCGCCCAGCGCGGTGAGCGCCTCGCGGAGCGCGGGCACGAGCGTGAGGTGCCCGGCGGCGAGCGAGTTCACGCCCACCACGTGCACGTCGGCCTCGACCGCCTGGCGGGCGACCTCGTCGGGCGTCTGGAACAGCGGGCCGACGTCCACGTCGAAGCCGAGGTCGGCGAAGGCCGTGGCGATCACCTTCTGGCCCCGGTCGTGGCCGTCCTGGCCCATCTTCGCCACCAGGATGCGGGGACGGCGGCCCTCCAGGCGCTCGAACTCGGCGCAGGCCGCGCGGACTCCGTCCACGCCCGATCCCACCTCCTCGCGATAGACCCCGGTGATCGTACGGATCTGCGCCGCGTGCCGCCCGAACACCCGCTCCAGCGCGTCGGAGATCTCCCCGACCGTGGCCATCGCGCGGGCCGCCTCGATCGACAGCGCGAGGAGGTTGCCGTCGCCCGCGGCACCCTTCGTGAGCGCGGTGAGCGCCTCCTCCACCCGGTCGGGGTCGCGCTCCTCGCGCAGGCGGCGCAGCTTCTCCAGCTGCTGGGCGCGTACCGAGGTGTTGTCGACCTTCAGCACCTCGATGGGCTCGTCGACGTCGAGCCGGTACTTGTTGATCCCGATGACCGGCTGGCGCCCGGAGTCGATGCGCGCCTGGGTGCGGGCGGCGGCCTCCTCGATGCGCAGCTTCGGCAGGCCCTGGTCGATCGCCCTGGCCATGCCCCCGGCGGCCTCGACCTCCTCGATGTGGCCCCACGCCCTGGTGGCCAGCTCGTGGGTGAGCCGCTCGACGTAGTAGGAGCCGCCCCAGGGGTCGATCACCCGGCAGGTGCCCGACTCCTGCTGGAGCAGCAGCTGGGTGTTGCGGGCGATCCGCGCGGAGAAGTCGGTGGGCAGGGCGAGCGCCTCGTCGAGGGCGTTGGTGTGCAGCGACTGGGTGTGGCCCTGGGTGGCGGCCATCGCCTCGACGCAGGTGCGGACGACGTTGTTGTAGACGTCCTGGGCGGTGAGCGACCAGCCGGAGGTCTGCGAGTGGGTCCGCAGCGAGAGCGACTTGGGGTTCTTCGCCCCGAACCCGGCCACCAGCCGCGCCCAGAGCAGCCGCGCCGCCCGCAGCTTGGCGACCTCCATGAAGAAGTTCATGCCGATGCACCAGAAGAACGACAGGCGCGGCGCGAAGGCGTCGATGTCCAGGCCCGTCCCGACGCCCGCCCGCAGGTACTCCACCCCGTCGGCGAGGGTGTAGGCCAGCTCCAGGTCGCACGTGGCCCCGGCCTCCTGGATGTGGTACCCGGAGATCGAGATCGAGTTGAACTTCGGCATCCTCTCGCTGGTGTACGCGAAGATGTCGGAGATGATCCGCATCGAGGGGCCCGGCGGGTAGATGTAGGTGTTGCGGACCATGAACTCCTTGAGGATGTCGTTCTGGATGGTCCCGGCGAGCTGCTCGGGGGCCACCCCCTGTTCCTCGGCGGCGACGACGTAGAGCGCGAGCACCGGGAGCACCGCGCCGTTCATGGTCATCGACACGCTCATCCTGTCGAGGGGGATCCCGTCGAACAGCTGCCGCATGTCGTAGATGGAGTCGATGGCCACGCCCGCCATGCCGACGTCCCCGGCCACCCTCGGGTGGTCGGAGTCGTAGCCCCGGTGGGTGGCCAGGTCGAAGGCGACCGACAGGCCCTTCTGCCCGGCGGCCAGGTTGCGCCGGTAGAAGGCGTTGGACTCGGCCGCGGTGGAGAACCCGGCGTACTGGCGGATGGTCCAGGGCTGGTTGACGTACATGGTCGGGTACGGGCCGCGCAGGAAGGGGGCCGCCCCGGGGTAGGTGTCGAGGGAGCCGAGCCCGGCCAGGTCGGCGGCGGTGTAGAGCGGCTTGACGCCGATCCCCTCGGGCGTCTCCCACACCAGGTCCCCGGGGTCGCTCCCGGTGGTCTCCCGCACGGACCGCGCCCAGGCCTCCAGTGCCTCCGGGCCGGGGGCCGGGGTTTCCGCACCGGGCCGGGCCTTCGTGTCGTGATCCGGAGCCTGGTCCGGGGCTTCCGCGCCGAGTCGGGCCGCCGGATCGGGATCCCGGGCCTGGTCCGGGGTCCCCGCGCCGGGCCGGGCCGTCAGGTCAGAAGCAGGGCCCTGGTCCGGGGTTCCCGCGTCGGGCCGGGCCCCCGGGCCGGGGGCCGGGGCAGCCGGGCGGGGGCCGAGTTCGATGCCGGAGAAGTCGGGAATCATCGAGCCACCCCCAGGTCGTCGAAGGTCGTCCGGAGCACGCCGAGCGCGTCGCACCCCGCGTAGAGGTTGGCGTCCACGCCCTCGAACTCTCCCTTCCCCGCCAGCCAGACCTTTACCGCCCCCGCGTCCCGCAGCGCGGCGGCCACCGCCTCGGCGTGCCCGGCGTACAGCCGGTCGCTGGAGCACAGGCACGCTATCTTCGCGCCTTCGGCGGTGAACGCGGCGGCGATCTCGCCGGGGTCCGTGACGGCGCCGCCGGTCACGGTGGCGATGCCGCCCGCCTGGAACAGGTTGGCCGCGAACGACGCCCTCGCGGTGTGCGCGGCCACCGGGCCGATGGTCGCCAGGAAGACCTTCGGGCGGGTCTCCTGGGCGTCGGCCAGGTCGCGCAGCGCCTCGAACTCCTGCGCGTAGTGCACCCCTGGGACCCCTGGGACCCCTGGGCTCCCTGAGTCCCCTGCGCTTCCGGCAGCCTCGGCGGGCCTGGGCCGCCTGTTGAGCGGTTTCTCGGCCAGATCGGGGAACTCGCTGACGCCGGTGATCGGGTCGCGGCGCCTGGCGATCGCGGCCGCGTGCCGCTCCCAGGTGGCGGCGAGCCGTTCCGCGACGAACCCGGAGGCGAGGGCGTCGGCCATGCCCCCGGCGCGCTCGATCTCCTGAAACCACGTCCAGGCCCGGCCCGCCAGGTCCTCGGTGAGCCGCTCCACGTAGAAGGAGCCCCCGGCCGGGTCGATCACCCGGGCCACCCCGGCCTCCTCCACGAGCAGCGACTGGGTGTTGCGGGCGATGCGGCGGGCGAAGGCGTCCGGCAGGCCGAGCCGGGCGTCGAAGGGCTGCACGGTCACCGCGTCGGCCCCGCCGGTCCCGGCCGCGAAGCAGGCGAGCGTGGTACGGAGCATGTTCACCCACGGGTCGCGGGCGGTCATCATGGCCGAGCTGGTCACCGCGTGCTGCCGCTGCGCCGCGCCGGAAACACCGGGAACACCGGAGACACCAGGGACGCCGGAGACACCGGGGGTTTCGGAGACCCCGCACACCTCGGCGACGCGGGCCCAGAGCCTGCGGGCGGCCCGGAGCTTGGCGATGGTGAGGAACTGGTCGGCGGTGGCGGCGTACCG
This sequence comes from Streptosporangium sp. NPDC002524, assembly GCF_040295985.1. Lineage (NCBI taxonomy): Bacteria > Bacillati > Actinomycetota > Actinomycetes > Streptosporangiales > Streptosporangiaceae > Streptosporangium > Streptosporangium sp. NPDC002524. The sequence continues at coordinate 299,254 of NZ_JBEOWK010000001.1, forward strand.
GAACTCCAGCTGCCCAAACGCCTGCTCCATCGTCAGGCCGGCGCCCACCAGGGCCCGCAGCGCGGCGACCCCGGCGGCGACGGAGCAGCCGAGCTCCTCCGCGTCGCCGCCGCCCGCCTCGTGGTACGGGGTGGCGTCCACGACGACCGCCCTGAGCCCCGGGTGATCCTTGACGCAGCGGCGGGCCAGCTCGACCGCGGTCCGCGCGTCGGCGAGGACGTCGGCGCCGAGGTTCCCGGTGAGCACCACCGGTCCACCGCCGGGCGCGCGGCCGGGGCCGCCGTGAACCGCTCCCGGCCCGCCACCGGGAGCACCGGAACCGGAGGCAGTCCCGGGCTCACCGCCGGGACCACTGGGACCACCGGGACCACCGGGACCACCGGGACCACCGGGACCACCGGGACCACCGGGACCACCGGAGCCGGAGATCGTCCCAGGGCCACCGGACGCCGCCGTGCCCGATACCGCCGTGCCCGTGCCGCCGCCGGGCGTTCCGGCCGTGTCGCCGGAGGGCGGCCGGGCTCCCCGTTCCGCGGCGAGTGCGAAGAGCGCCTCGGCCGCCTCGCGGGTCCGCTTGCCCGCGTCGAGCGTGATCGAGACCAGGTCCAGGTAGACGGGCGCCAGGGCGCGGGGCAGGTCCTCGGGGGCGAGGGCGAGCCACAGCGAGGTGACGCCGTTCTCCAGGTCCGCCAGGATCGCCTCGGGATCGGGCTCCTCGTGGCGCTGCCGCACCTCCCAGCCGCCCGCGGGGCGGGAGCCGCGGACGTAGGGGGCGGCTCCGGGAAGGCCCGGGTCGCCGGGCAGGTCGGACGCGTCGTAGATCGGCGCGATCGTCACCCCGTCGTGGGTGGTGGAGGCCAGCGCCTCCTCGGGGGAGCCGGTCTCGACCCCGGACTTGCGCAACACCCCGAGCGCCAGCTCTCGCCACCGGTCACGGGTGACCGGTGGGAACTCGGCGGCCGATCGAGGGTCCTCAGGCGGCACCGTCATGCACCGGATACTAAGCGCCACCCCGCCGGAAACTCTCCCCGGGTTCGGGACGGATACCAACAGTGGGGTCAATAGGGGGTGTCCGCGGATCGTTCCGAAAGGGGGTCGTTAGGGGGTGAGGGGTCGCCGGGCGAGGCCGGGGGTCCTTGCGGAGCAGCCTGAGGTACCCGTACGAGCCGGCGGATCTCCATCGCGCGGGCGCCCCACCGGGGGTCCTGACAGGGGCTACGGGGAGGGTCCCGGAGCCCGGCCGAGGTCTTGCCGGGAAGCCTTCCGACAGAGGTCAGCGGGAGGCGTCCCGGGACAGGGATCAGCTGACGGGCTCCTGCCAGGTGGCGTCCCAGGTGGCGCGGTCGACGGCGCCGGTGACGGGCAGGTCCTTCTCCTTCTGGAACCTCCTGCAGACCTCGCTGGAGTCGGGGCCGTACAGGCCGTCGACGTCGATCGCCCAGCCCCGGTCGCTCATCTGCCGCTGCCAGGTGCGGACGTCCTCGCCCTTCATCACCGGCGGCTGCTTGAGGGTGCGGCCGGGGAAGGAGGGGTGCGGCTCCGGCGGGTTGGGGGCCCCGCCGGGACGGGGAGCGCCCCGCTTGACCCAGGCGTACAGGGGCTCGCCGGGGCAGCTGGTCGAGTAGCCGTCGCGGTGCCCCTTGATCTCCCTGCCCGCGCCGCCCTTGTCCCTGAGGTATTCGATGGCGTCCAGGATGCCGTGCAGGACGCCGTCGGTCGGCTTGGTGAACCCCGAGGAGCCGACCAGGCCGAGCACCGCGTAGTGGCCGCTGTTGAGCCCGGAGCCGTTGGCGGCCGGGACGTGGTGCGGGCCGCGGCCCTCGAAGACCTTCCGGTGCGGGCAGACCAGCATCGAGTAGCCGACGTCGATCCAGCCGTTGCCGTCCATGTGGTGGTTCTGGATGGATTTCACCAGCGCGACGCACTTGGCGTGGTCGTTCACGATGTCCGGGCTGACCTGGCCACCCGTGTAGTGGACCTTCACTCCCTTGGTGGAGGTGAGCCTGCTGTAGGAACCGCGCGGCTGGCGGGCGCCCCACTCACGGCGAGTAACGAGATCGATGGCCACGTACGTCTCCACTGTCTGAGTGATATTGCCCTACCGGAGCGTAATGGTTGGCACGACACCGTATGAGCCGTTAAACCATGATTCCCTGGCACGGTGTGGTGGGAAGGCGCTCCTGATGATCGTCGGGCAGCGAAACAGCCGTCCCTCTAACCTCGGCCGGACGCCCTAAACCGTTCGTCCATGACACCTCTCATCCCATAACAAGACGGATAGCCTTGCCTCCATGGTCACGACCCCCCTCACCCCTGGCGACCCGGCCAGGCTCGGCGCGTTCCAGCTGGCCGGGAGACTCGGTGAGGGCGGCCAGGGCGTCGTCTACCTCGCGCACGCGCCCAGCGGCGAGCGGGTGGCGGTGAAGGTGCTGTTCCGCGGCGACACCGCCTCACGGGCGCGGCTCGCCCGCGAGCTGTCCGCCCTGGAGAGCGTCGCCCCCTTCTGCACGGCGCGCGTGCTGACCGCCTCCGTGGACGGCCCTCTCCCGTACGTGGTCAGCGAGTTCGTCGACGGCCCCTCGCTGGAGGAGAGGATCCGCGAGCGGGGCCCGCTGCGCGGCGGCGAGCTGGAGCGCCTGGTGGTCGGTACGGCGACCGCGCTGGCGGCCATCCACGCCGCCGGGGTGGTGCACCGCGACTTCAAGCCCGGCAACGTGCTGCTCGGCCCCGACGGCCCCCGGGTGGTCGACTTCGGCATCGCCAGGGCGGAGAGCGCGGCCACCACCGCCTCCGGCCTGATCGGGACCCCCGCCTACCTGTCCCCCGAGCAGATCAACGGGGCTCCCGCCTCGCCCGCCTCCGACGTGTTCGGCTGGGCGGCCACCATGCTCTGCGCGGCGAGCGGCAGGTCCCCCTTCGGGGCCGACACCGTTCCGGCCGTGCTGAACCGGATCGTCAACCACCACCCGGACCTGTCGTCCCTGCCTCCCGCGTTCGCGGGGCTGATCGCCTCCTGCCTGGACAAGGATCCCGCCCGGCGGCCGACGGCCCGCGCGCTGATGGTCGGCCTCGTCGCCCCGGACGCGGCCTTCGGCCCGGGTGCGGCCGACCCCTCCGCCGAGTCCGTCGAGAACCTGGCCAGGATCGGCAGCCGGATCGCCGCCCCTCCGGGACGGTCGGCGGTCACCACCCAGGAGCCCCGTCGCGGTTCCCGGGGGATCGTCGTCGGCGCGGTCCTCGTCACGGTGTCCCTGCTGGTGGCCGCGGGGATCGCCGGCTGGTTCGTGCTGAACGCCCCCGAGACCGTCGTCGGGGGCACCGGCCGGGCGACGCCGTCCCCCTCCACCCCGTCACCCTCGACACCGTCGTCCTCCCCGTCCCCGTCTCCGTCCTCGTCCTCGTCCGGGAGCGACGCCCCGTCCACTCCTGAGCCCTCCGAAACGGAGGGAGGCGAAGGTGAGATCCCCGCCCCCTTCGCCGGAACGTGGGCCGGCGACGGCGTCACCTCCAGCAGCCCGTTGTCCTCCGGCACGAAACGGATCGAGGTCACGCTCAAGGAGGGCGACGACGGGGCCGAGTGGGCGGAGCCGGGCAGCGGCTGCAAGGGGCGGATCGCCCTGGCCAAGGTCACCGCCGACGAGCTGACCTTCACCCTCGGCTCCGGCACCGGTTGCGTCCCCGGCACCGTGTGGCTCAAGCGCAAGGGCGAGGCCCTGACCTACACCTGGAAGGACGTCCCCGGCCCCGAGCTGGTCACCGAGACCGGCGACCTGACCAGGAACCGATGACGCCCTGGCCGGTCATGATGCCGACGACGACGATCACCGCCCCCACGGGCTGGTTCCACGCCAACGTCTCGCCCAGGACGACCACCCCGAGGACGACGCCCACCAGCGGGGTCAGGTACGTCACCGTCGAGGCGGTCGCCGCCCCCCAGCGGGCGATGACCGAGGTGTTCCACACGTAGGCGAGCCCCGTGCCGAAGACGCCCAGGGCGGCCATGCTCGCCACGACGGGGAGGTCCAGGCGTACGGGGCCGGTGGCCAGCAGCGGGCCCATCGCGAGCATGGCCAGGGCTGCCACGGTGACCTGGGCAGCGGCGATCGTGGGGGCGTCGTGGCCGTACGCCAGGACGAAGCGCCGCGTGTAGGCGAAGGAGAGCCCGTAGCAGAACGTCGCGCCCAGGCAGGCGGCCTGCGCCCACCAGGGACCGGTCGCCGCGCCCAGGTTCCACGGGGCCAGCACGACGACGACACCGGCGGCGCCGAGCAGCAGACCGAGCACCCCGGCCGCGCCGAGGCGTTCCTGCCGCAGCGCGGCCAGGGTCACGAGCATCGTCATCAGGGGCGTCGTGGCGTTGTAGATGCTGGACAGCCCCGAGGGGATGTACTGCCCGGCCCAGGCGAACAGCAGGAACGGCACCACGCACAGGATCAGGGCGATCACCCCCATGTGCGCCCAGAACACCGGCTGTCGCGGCCACCTCCGGCGGGTGACCAGCATGATCACGTTGAGGGCGAGCGCCCCCAGCGCGAGGCGCCCCAGCACCGTCTGGGCGGGCGAGAGGCCGGTGAGCGCCATCTTGATGAACAGGAAGCTGGCCCCCCAGGTCAGGGCCAGGGCGAGGTACTGGGCGAGGACGGACCGGCCCGCGGAGGACGGCGCGGCGCCGGTCACCGACGGGGACGGGGACGGGGACGGGGAGATGGTTCCTGCACGGGCACGGGTCACGGGGACAGTCTCGCCACCGCCCGGATCATGCGTCCAATGAGTTGCCCACCAGGTGTGATGAGATGTCCTCATGGGTGTGACGGTCGCGCAGCTCCGGGTCTTCACCGCCGTGATCGCGAACGGCGGCTTCGGCGTGGCCGCGGAGGAGCTGGGCATGTCCCAGTCGGCGGTCTCCCACGCGCTCGCCGCCCTGGAGCGCGCCCTGGGCGCCCCGCTGGTGCTGCGGCACGGGAGCGCGCGCCCCACCGCGCTGGGCGCGGCGATCCTGCCGCACGCCCAGGCCGCGCTCGCCTCGGTCACCGCCATCGACGAGGTCGTCTCCTCGCACCTGGGGCAGCACACGGGGACCGTCCGGGTCGCCGCCCCGCCCACGGTCTGCTGCGGGCTGCTGCCCCAGCTCATGCGGACGTGGCGCGCGGAGCTCCCCGGCGTCGAGGTGCAGGTCTTCGAGGGCGACGACGACGAGTTGGCACCCTGGCTGGAGACCGGGGTCGTCGACGCCGCGATCCTCGTCGACCCGGTGCCCCCGCCCCCGGCGCACGTGGTGGTGGGCCGCGACGCCTTCCACGCGGTGGTCCGCGCCGACCACCCGCTGGCCGGGCAGGAGCACATAACGATGGCCGAGCTGGTGGAGGACCCGCTCCTGGTCTCCAAGGGTGGCTGCGAGCCCCAGACCCGCGCCCTGTGCTCCATGGCGGGAGTCCCCTACGCGCCCGCCCAGCACGTACGCGAGCTCGGCACGCTCATCGGCATGATCGCCGCGGGCATCGGCGTCTCGCCGGTTCCCGACCTCGGCCGCGGCCTGCTGCCTCCCGGGCTCGTCATGGTCCCGCTGAGGCCGTCCCTGGAACGCGCCCTCGTCCTCACCGGCCCGCTCACCCGCCCGCCGAGCCCCCTGGTCGACGCCCTGCTCCGCACCGCCCCGGAAGCCCCCGCGGTCTCCGCCGTCACCGAGGCTCCCGCGCCGGTCCCGCTCCCTTGAGCCCTTGAGTCCCTGAGCCCCTGAGCCCCCTGAGCTCCTGAGTCCTGAGTTCCTGGCCTGGCGGCCCCGGAGTCCCGGGCCCGCCGACCCCGGACCCGCGGACCCCGGACCAGCTGGCCCCGGACCCGCTGGCCCCGGGCCCGCCGACCCCGGGCCCACCGACCTCGGGCCCACCGACCTCGGACCCGCCGATCCCGGACCGTGCCGGTCGCGCCGGGCTAAAACCCTTCGACCGGCGGGCGCCCCGCGAGGATCATTGGCGCCATGTCCGTACTCAAGGAGGTCGACTTCCAGCCGGAGCCGCGCCCGGTGGAGCTGCCGATGAAGATCTGGCTCGACGACGGCGACGCGGCGGTGGACGTGATCGACGCGCTCGCGCTGTCGCCGTTCGCCACCGGGGCCCAGCCGTGGTCGCGCACCGCGAGCCTGGAGCGGGTCCGCCCCGACGCCCCCCTCGCCCCCGCCTCCGGGAGGCTCGTCCGGGCGGCCTCGGAGAAGGACGGCCGCGACTCGCGGCTGCTGTGCGGGGAGGGCTGGACGCTGCGCGTGGTCCGCTACCGCAACCGCGCCGCCACGGTCAGCGTGACCGCGGTCGACGAGGAGCTGGCCCGCTCGGTGATCGAGGAGGCCGTCAAGGACGCCGAGGAGCCCGCCCCCGAGAGCGACCACGTCGAGATGGGCTTCTGGTGGCAGAGCCCCCGGGGCAGCCGCCGCTCGGAGAAGCCGATCACCGCCTCCCCCTGGGCGGAGATCTCCGGCAACTACGCCAGGTCGGTCAGCGAGCCGCTGTCGCGGCTGATGTCCGTCACCCCCTCCGAGGCGCACGGCCGGCTGATCCTGCTGCACGGCCCGCCGGGCACCGGCAAGACGACGCTGCTGCGCACGCTCGCCCACGAGTGGCGGTCGTGGTGCCAGGTCGACTGCGTGCTCGACCCGGAGCAGCTGTTCCAGTCCCCCGGCTACCTCATGGAGGTCGCGGTCGGCTCCGACGACCACGACCACGACCACGACGGCGAGGGAGGCGGCGACCGCTGGCGGCTCCTGGTGCTGGAGGACTGCGACGAGCTGATCAGGGCCGGTGCCAAGGAGGCCACCGGTCAGGGCCTGTCGCGCCTGCTCAACCTGACCGACGGGCTCCTCGGCCAGGGCCGCGACGTCCTGGTGGCCATCACCACCAACGAGGACCTCGCCCACCTCCACCCCGCCGTCACCCGCCCCGGCCGCTGCCTCGCCCAGATCGAGGTCGGCGCCTTCCCCTACGACGAGGCCGCCCGCTGGCTCGGTGGCGGCGAGGGGATCTCCCCCTCCGGCGCGACCCTCGCCGAGCTCTTCGCCCTTCGCGAGGGCGTCCTCAACCGCACTCCGGCCGCCCCCGAGACCACCGGCCTCTACCTCTGAGCGCCCCCTTCCACCCCTTTAGGACGGGTCCGCGATCGCGGGCGCATGGCCGGGGGGACACCGGGTAACAGCAGCGCATGCTCGATCTTCTACCGGAGGAGACCCTCCGGCAGCTCGTCAACCTGCTGGTCCGCCTCGTCGAGGCGGCGGGGGCGGGCGTCATCTTCGTCGGCGCCGCGATCGCGTTCGTGCGGTTCGTGCTGGTGGCCGTACGGCGGCACGACGACGGGTTCATCGCGGTACGGCTGTTCCTGGGACGCTTCCTCGCCCTCGGCCTGGAGTTCCAGCTGGCCAGCGACGTGCTGCGCACGGCCATCGCGCCGAGTTTCACGCAGATCGGGCAGCTCGCGGCGATCGCGGCCATCCGCACCGCGCTGAACTTCTTCCTGAACAGGGAGATCGAGCGGGAGGGACGCACGGTGAACGACGCGCGCGGACGCGGCTCGCTGGACGCCCCCGGCGGGCACGGCACATCGGACGACTCCGGCGGGCGGCACGGCGCATCGGACGATCCAGGTGAGCGCGGCACACCCGACGACCCCGGCGGGCGCGTCCCGCCCGGTGCCGGGAATGGCTGACCTCGTCCGGACGCTCGTCCCCCTGATCGTGGTCATGGGGCTGGTCGCCGGGCTCGCCGTGCTGCTCTCCGGCGGCGGTCCCGGCGGCGCGCTCGCGGTGCTGCTCGACTTCCTCCTCGCGGCCGGGCTCCTGCGCCTCTCCCAGGCCCAGACCTGGGCGGCGATCGCCACGGCGGCGCTCACGGTGGTGGTCCGCAAGCTCGCCGTCGCCGGGTTCTCCGCGCACGCGGCGGGACGGCGCCCGCCCGGCCGCCGCCCCGCCGTCCCCGCTCCGAGCGGGCGGGATCAGGGTCGTACGAGATAGTCGTGCAGGCGGCGGCACTGGCGGCCGAACTCCGACGAGGAGCGGCGCAACGGCGGGGCGAGGCCGGGGATCTCCCCGCGCGCCCCGGCCCAGCGGGCCACCTCGACGCCCAGGGTGACGAGGTCGGTCGCGCCCGAGCGCGGTCGTTCCCCCTCCCCCGGCAGCACGTGCGGCAGTGCCGCCCGGATCACCTCCCAGACCTCCCGGTGGGCGCCCTGCCCGGCCGCCTGCCCGAGCCCGGCCACCGCGTGCGGCAGCTTCACCCGGGCCCGGTTCGTGAGGAGGGCGAGCTGCGCGCCGAGCGCCTCGGCCGGCAGGTCCCCCCGCGCCGCCATCCGCAGCACCAGCCGTACCCCGTGGTCCGGGTCCCGCTGGGCCAGGAAGAAGGCGAGCAGCAGCGCGGTGGGCTCGCCGACCGGCCCGTCGCAGGCGGCGAGCGCCTCGACGTGGTCCGGCTGGACCTGGGGCCGGTAGTAGGAGTGGAGCAGGTACGGGAGATAGCGGGCGGCGACCACGTCGCGGTGCGAGGGCAGCACGGCCGGCCACCAGTCCATGTACCGGCCGTGCTGCTCCCAGTCGCGGTGGGACACCTCGCCGAGCAGCTCGTCGACGAGGGGCAGGCCGGTCGGGCCGGTCCGCACCCAGGGGGCCGGGCTCAGGTGGGCGTCCGGGGGCGGTGCGTGCTCGTCGGTGTGGCGTGCGTTCCCGTTCTCGGTGAACGTCCAGCGGACCCGCGTCTCCGGCTCGACCGGCCCCTCCGCCAGCCATCGCGCCGCCCGGCGCCCGGCCTCGGAGGTGAGCCGCCCGGCGCGGGCGGCCGTCTCGGGATCGGTGCTTCCCGGCAACCGCAGCAGCGCCTGCTGGAAGTCGGCGGGCAGCGGCTCGGCCCCGGCGGCCTCGACCGCCTCCAGGCGGGTGAGGAACACGGCCGGATCGAGGTGGCCGGTGGCGCGGGTCGGGGTCGCGAGCAGGACCGGCGGCAGCGTGCCCGTCCTGAGCGCGGCGAGCACCTCCGCGCACCGCCGGAGCACGAACCGGTGCGGCGCGGAGACGCTGTCCTCTCCGGGGAGCCGATCGGGCCAGTCGGTCCGGGCGGTCCGGGCGGTCCGGTCAGGCCAGCCGTGCCGGTCAGACCGGTCGGGCCGGATCTCCTCGGGAGCGCGGTGCCCGGTGACGGCGTCGTGGCCGGACGACCCCGCGAAGATCGCTTCCCCCGTCTCCGGGGTCGTCACGATCTCCCCGCCCTCGCCCGCGGGCCTGTTCCAGATCCGGAGCGACGAGTAGAAGTCTTCGAAGTCGGTGGCGTCGGATCGGCCTCCCGGCGACACGGTCCGGGAAAGGTCGTGTCGCTCCCCCGGCCCGGCCGCCCCGCCGTCGCCTCCGGTGAGGAACCGCATGATGTGGTCGCGCGCCCCGGTGAGAAGGTCTCCGAGGGACGTCTCCCCGCCGTCCCGCGTGCCGATCCTGACGCTCCCGAGGGTCCACCCCTCCGCGACGCCCGAGACCTCCGGAGCCTCATGGACCGCCGGTCCGGGGTCGGCGCCCGGGGAGACGAGTTCCGCGGCGATCGCGGTGAACCAGTCGTGGGGCGCGTACCAGCTCTCGCTCCGGTAGAGGTCGTGGATCTCGTGGACGCCTCCGGTGAGCGCGGCGCGCAGCGCCTCGCGGTCCTCCCCCGCGAACCTGACGAAGCCCGCGAGCCACCGCTCGGCCTCCCGCCAGTCAGGGGACGAGCGTACGCGGACCAGCTCGGCGATCGTCCCCGGCGGTTCGGGGAAGGCTCCCGCGGGATCGGGCGGGGTGAGCGGCGGCGGGACGAAGACCTCCGGCTCCTCCCACTCGGGCCCGGCCTCCCCGCCGACCGCCCCCGCCAGGAGCAGCCCCAGGTCCGGCGGGAGCGCGCCCAGCGCCGCGCGCAACGTCTCGGCGCCGAGCGGGGTGAGGTGCGCCGCGTGCTTGACCGCGAGACGCGTGGCACGCTCCCGCACCGCGTACGCCTCGTGGCCGAACGCGGACGCGAGGGCCGGGGCCAGCTCGTCGGCCCGTTCCGGCGACCGCCGCAGGGTCTGGTCGAGCCAGGTCAGTCCGGTACGCACCAGCCCGCTCTCGGCGCGAAACAGCAGGCCCTCCAGCGCCTCCGTCACGTCGGCCGGGTCGAGGTCGCCGAGGCGGCGCAGGTGCCTGAGCGCCAGCTCCGCGACCGGTCCCGGCGCGGCCGGCAGCAGGCGCAGGTAGTCGCGGGCACGGACCTCCACCTCCTCGTACGTGGGTTCGAGCAGCTCGTGGAGGCGGACGAAGAACCGCAGGTCGGTGGCGTCCCCTCCGCGCAGGAACCGGCTCACGCAGCCGTTCACGAGCGTCTCGCGGCTCACCCTCCCCTCGCGGCTCAGCACGGACAGGGCCCTGAGCCAGGTCCCGCCGCGCGGCGGGTCGCTCCGCTCCTCGCGCAGGGCGCGGCCCACGCCCTGCGCCTCGAAGATCCTCGGCAGCAGGGTGTCGAGGAGCGGGTCCCGGCGGAGCTCGCCGAGGCGGGGCGGCGTGGCGAGCCAGCCCAGCACGAGCGGGTCGTGCTCGGGCGGGGTAACGCCGGTACCGCGGAGCAGGGCGAGCACCAGCGGCAGCCCGGGTGAGGTCGCGGTGCGGATCCGGAGCACGAGCCGGGCGACCAGGTCGGCCTGCCACGCGGGCTCCCGCGCGGAGATCACCCTGACGAGGGCGCCGGTGTCGCCCGGCGTCTCCCACTCGAAGACCGTGAGCTCGCGGCGGTTCAGCCAGGTGGCCACGGCCGCGGCGCCGCCGAGCGAGCCCGCGCCCGCCACCCGCAAGTGTTCTCCCCGCCCGTTCCGCCTTCTCGCCCACGGGTCGAAGGCCCTCGCCTCGCGCCCCGCCGACTTGAGGTAACCGGGCAGTTCCCTGGCGACCTCCCTGCGCTCCGCGTCGCCGAGCTCCACCATCCGGGCCGCGAGCGCGTCGAGGCCACCGCGCTCGACGAGGTCGCGGACCTCGTCCCAGGTCGTCATCGGGAGTCCTCCCGGGCGAGGGAGGCCGGGGCCGCCGGGGAACCGGCGGGGGCGTCGGCGGTGCCGGCGGCCATCCGGGCGGCGAGCACGTGCTTGCAGGGACCGCGCGAGCCCAGGTGGTCGTACCACCACGGGCAGGTGCACGACCCCTCCGCCATCCGCACCAGGCGGACGCCGCCGCCGGTGGTCACCTCGGCCGAATCGGGGCCGGTCAGCCGTACGGCGCCCGAGGCGATCAGGGAGCGGGCGGAGCCGAGCCTAGGGTTGAGCGCCGCGACGTGGTCGCGGTCGTAGGGCAGCTCGCGGTGGAAGTGCGCGGCCTCGAAGAGGTCGTAGCCGACCCGGCCCGCCGTGCCCAGCTGGGTGAGCGAGGCCCGGACCCGCTCCGGCGCGAGCCCGGAGCGCTCGGCGAGCACGCCCAGCTCCAGGGTGGGCTCGAAGTCGAGCAGGATGCCGACCAGGTCGGCGTCACCGGCCACCACGTCCGAGGAGAGGTCGTCCAGGACGGCCCCCTCCCCGGAGAAACCGCGCCAGGCCTGCGGGGACAGCACCAGCGTGTAGCGCATGCCCGGCAGCTCCAGCTCCCAGGCGCTCGACCCCGAGCCGTCCGCCGGGCCGTACAGGCGCAGGGCCTTGGCGAAGCGCAGCAGCGGCGTCATCGTCGCCAGCCTGCCGGTCCCGGCCAGGTGGACCCCGCCCGGTACGGCCCGCTCCGAGAGCCGCAGCTCCCGGCCAGACGGGACCGCCCACACCTCGGCCGTCGCCCGCTTCGGCAGGCCGCGCAGGAACCTGACGGCCTGCGGCCCGGCGAGCTCGGCGCGCAGGTCGAACCCGGAGGCGATCACCTGGACCTCCGCGAACCCGCGCAGCCACCGGTCGGGCAGCGGCACCTTCTTCTCCACGACCGCGCCGTCCAGGGTGGTCACGGTGAGCTCGTCGGGACCGACCCCGACGTGCAGCGGGTCACGGCCGCCGACCCTGGCCAGCGCCTCGCGCAGCGGGTTGTTGACGTCCACGTTGGTGGTGCCCCGGTCGAAGACCTCGCCGTCGAGGGCGGGGCCCAGCACGTCCAGCCGGGCGTAGACGCCACCGCAGGCGGAGAACGACTCGAACCTGAGACGGTCGCCGCCGCAGGTCACCACCGGATCGCGGGTGAACCCCGGCTGCGGCCGGTGGTAGCGGGCCAGTGCCACGTCGGCGACCGCGAGCAGGCCGGTCGCGGCGGGCGCGGCCTGGGTGAGCAGCCCGCTGAAGAATCGGGGGTGGTCGAGGAAGCCCGTCGTCGTCCGGCCTCCGGACGTCGACAGTCCCAGGTGCCCGTCGGAGAGCGTGGAGGGACCGGCGTAGGAGTAAGCCTGCACTGCACTTGTCATGGGCCGGACGGTAGAGATCACGACCGACAAATCCGCTCACGACCGGGCGACCGGCGTACGACCACCGGCCTCCGGAGCCTCCGGAGCCTTTGAAGGCCGCGAAGGCTGCGAAGGCTCGGGAGGCTTCCCGAAGGCTTCAAGGCCCCGAGGCCTTCGGAGGTCGGCGGCCGAGGGCCGGGGACGTCCGGGCCCGGGGTGGCGGGGGGCGGGGGGGCGGGGATGGCCGGGACCCGGGCGGCCCGGGGACCGGTGCCGGGCCGGGTGTCCGGCCCGAAGGCGCGGGGACCGGTCCCGGGGCGGATGTGCGGCCCGCAGGCGCGAGAGCGGGGACCCGGGGGGCAGAGGGCCCGGGGACGCCGGATCCGGTCAATGTCCCTATCCGATCCCCGGCCCGCCCGCGAACAATTCGGGGGAACGCCGGTTGATTGACCCGGGCCGCCCGTGGAACGGGCCAATGACCGTCAAGGGCCAAACGAAGCCCGCCGTCCACGCTCTCTCACAATGCGAGACGCCCGGAATCAGGCGTTCCGCAAGGCGAGTCTTGCCTTACCTCAGAGTGTCGAGACCACACCCCAATGTGATCGGCCCCGTGCCTCCGGGCACCTTCGAAGACACCCGGCGCGGACACCGGCAAACCCGTGGACCGGCTGCACGCATTCCGGACGCGGGGAAGTCATTTGTCCACCAGAATCCCGGAACGCGTTCGGTTACGAACATCCGGCGTGCGTGAATTGTCGCCGGGCGCCCGGGACGGCGCACGCGGAACCCCTCCTCCCCGCCCCTTCCGGCCCCGGCCCGTCCCCCCGTTCCCTCTCCACGCCCCCGGCCCGACAGGTACCGTGAGCAGCTGAAAAGGGACGAAGGACGCGTACGGCGACCGGGAGGGAGGTCGCCGCGCCCAGGGGCGGCGGCGTCCGGGAAACGAACGGCAGTGGAACGACGGACCGGAGTGGCCCCAAGTGGCGGAAGTCGATTTTTTTCCGGGCGACGAGGCCGGAAACCACCCGGAGGTCATGAAACTCCAAAGCGCCCCGATGCCCCCTTCCGGAAAACCCTCCGAGGGCAACCGACAGATCTCGGCATACAAGACGCCAGGGAACCCAGGCGCCGCCGTCGTTTTTAATCCCTCGTGAGCGGGAAGCATTTCCCAATGACGTGGAGACGTCGGAGTTCGGCCTTGAGTAATTAACCGAAGGGTGGATCTCCGACAGGCAGGGGTTTCCCGAGCGCGACGACGAAAGGAGGGACTAGAGTTTTGCGCGCGGGGAAGAGACGCGGGAACCATCGTCGGCCGGTTCACGACCGCACGCTCCGGCGCCGAGATTAAGGAGTCACACAATGGCACGTCAGCAAGTCGTCACGTTCACCGACGACATCACCGGCAAGAAGGCGGACGAGACCGTCTCGTTCGGTCTCGACGGCACCACCTACGAGATCGACCTGAGCTCGAAGAACGCCACGAAACTTCGCGAGGCCCTCAAACCGTTCCAGTCCGCGGCCCGCAAGGCGAGCACCTCCCTGGGCCGCAAGGGCAGGGGGAAGGGGTCCGGCGGCAACCGTGAGCGGAGCGCCGAGATCCGGGCGTGGGCGAAGTCCCACGGGATCGAGGTGAGCGAGCGCGGGCGCATCGGAGGAAAGGTCGCCGAGGCGTTCGCCGCCGGCGACCCCAGCGTGGCCAAGGGCTCGACCAAAAAGCCGGAGGCCGCGCTCAGCGAGTGAGACAAGCTCCCGGACCCTTGGAGGGGTAGCGGCGTCGCAGCCGGCCGGGAGTGCTCGGAACGACCACCCGAGGCGCCGTTTTCGACCTTCGGCACGACGACCCCAGGTGCTATTTCCAACCCGGAGGGGTATGCACCTTTGATCCATGTTTGGGTCTTTTCTCCGGGGGGCGTTTCGTCGATGAGCGAGGTCGCGCAGATCTGCTCGAACCTGATCAGGTTCGACACCACCAATCCCGGCCCCGGCGAGCGTCCGGCGGCCGAGCACGTCGCCGCCCTGCTGTCCGAGGCCGGGATCGAGCCGGTGGTGTTCGAGTCGGCCAGCCGCAGGACCAGCGTGGTCGCCAGGATCCCCGGCGACTCCCCCGAGGCCCTGCTGATCCACGGCCACCTCGACGTGGTCCCCGCCCGGCCCGCCGACTGGCGGATCCACCCGTTCTCCGGCGAGATCTCCGGCGGGTGCGTCTGGGGCCGGGGCGCGGTCGACATGAAGGGCACCCTCGCCATGACGCTCGCCCTGGTCCGCGACTGGGCCCGGCGCGGGGTGCGGCCAGACCGTGACGTCGTGCTGGCCTTCCTCGCCGACGAGGAGGCCACCGGCGAGTACGGTGCCCGCCACGCGGTGCGCCACCACCGCGAGCTGTTCGACGGCTGCACCGACGCGATCAGCGAGTCCGGCGGCTACAGCGTCGAGGCGCCGGGCGCGCGGATCTACCCGGTCGCGGTGGGCGAGCGCGGCACCGCCTGGATGCGGCTCACCGCGACCGGCGTCGCGGCGCACGGCTCCCGCCCTCCGGTGGACAACGCGGTCGCCGAGCTCTGCCACGCCATGTCCAGGATCGCCGCCCACCCATGGCCGGTACGGCTGACGCCCGGTGTGGCGGCGCTGATCGAGAGCCTGTCGGCCGTCCTCGGCGAGCGCGTCGATCTCGACCGGCTGGACGAGGAGGCGAGGCGGCTCGGCCGGATCGGCGACCTGTTCGGCGCGCAGATCCGCAACTCGGCGAACCCGACGATGCTCCAGGCCGGCTACAAGGTCAACGTGGTCCCCGGCACCGCCGAGGGCCACGTGGACGGGCGGTTCCTGCCGGGGTACCGGGAGGAGTTCCTGGAGACGATCGACCGCCTGCTCGGCCCCCGGGTGACCCGGGAGTTCGTCAACGTCGAGGACGCCCCCTCCGCCCCGATGGACTCGCCGTTCTTCGACCGGCTCGGCGCCGCCCTGGTGGCCGAGGACCCGGCGGCGCGGCCGGTGCCGTACGTGATGTCGGGCGGCACGGACGCGAAGTCCTTCGCGGGGCTCGGCATCAGGGGCTACGGCTTCGCCCCGCTGATGCTCACCCCGGACCTCGACTACTTCGGCATGTTCCACGGCGTGGACGAGCGCGTCCCCGTCGAGGGCCTGGAGTTCGGCGTCCGCGTCCTGAACCGGCTCCTCACCTCTCGGGGCTCCGAACCCCCGGCCCCTGAGGCACCGAGGCCCTGAAACCGTAAGACCCTGAACCCCTGAAGCCATAAAGACGCCGGGAAGGCCGGGAAGGCCGGGAAGGCGCCGTCCCCGGTGAACCATGAAGCCCCCGAAAGCTCCCGAACCGTACACGGAGATCCTCCGCGCGCCCCGGCCCGCCCGCGGTGACCTCCACCACTCTCACCGCCCGCCCCCACCCCACGAAAGCGGGGCAGGCTCCATCACAATCGGGCCTTGCCAGGGACTTCCGGATACATGCCGGACACGGCTCGCGTGAAACTGGGGCATCATGACTCACGTGCCGATTCTCATGTACCCCTCGGTGACCGGCAGGTCTCGTGACGAGACGCGAACACCGGCGACGTGCCCCCCGGGGCCCGCCGGCGGGGCCACCGATCCGTCCCGCCCGAGCGATCCGGGGCACTCCCGCGGAGGTTCCGGGAACACCGTCTCCGGAAGCGCCGCGAACCGGGAGCACCGGGGTGAGTGAGCACGGCACCGGGCGAGGCCGGCACGCCAGGCCCGGTGGCGGCGTTCCCGCGCCGGGGGCCCGGCCGGAGGGCCCCGAGCCACCGGCGAGCGCGTTCACCGGTCTCCGTACAGCGGGCGGCAAGGCCGGTGCAAGCGGCCCGGCCGACGATGGCGGCGTGACCCGCGACGGGAGCGACCAGGCGGCGGGCCCGGCGGCGGCCGAGGGGCGCGGGGCCGGGCTGATGGACCGCCTGCGCAAGGACCTGCGGAACCCCCTGTTCCTGCAGGGCTACGCGCTGATGATCAATACCGGGATCACCGCCGTGCTGGGCCTCGGCTACTGGTTCCTCGCGACACACCTCTACACCGCCGCCGCGTTCGGCGAGGGTCAGGCACAGATCAGCGCGATGCGGCTGTTCTCCTCCCTGACCGGGCTCGCCTTCGCGGGCGCCCTGGCCAGGTTCATCCCGGTGGCCGGGCGCCGCACCGCCGAGTTCGTCCTGCGCGGCTACGCGATCGCCGGGGCCGCCGGACTGGTGGCGGCGCTGGGGTTCCTGCTGACGCTGCCGATCTGGGGATCGGTCTACGCCGACCTCGGCGGGCTCGGCCCGGGGTTGTTCTTCCTCGCCTCGGTGCTCGTGTGGACCATCTTCACCCTCCAGGACGTGACGCTGGCCGGGCTGCGCAACGCCGTCTGGGTGCCGGTCAACAGCCTGGCGTTCGGCCTGGTCAAGATGGGCCTGCTCGTCGCGCTGGCGTACGCGCTGCCGCAGGGCGGCGTCTTCGGCGGGATCTTCGTCTCGTGGATCGTGCCGACGGCCATCGCGCTGGTCCCGATCAGCTGGCTCATCTTCGGCGTGATCATCCCCAAGCACGTCAAGAACACCGAGGTGAGCGCCGCGAACCCGCCGCGCCTGCGCGAGGTGGGCCGCTTCCTCGCCGGAGACTTCCCCGGCGCGTTCTCCATCCTGCTGATCCTCTACCTCGTCCCGGTCATCGTCGCGGGCTGGCTCGACGACGCGCCGACGTTCGGCTACTTCTCGATAGCCCACACGCTGGGCTCCATGGTCGGGCTGCTCGCGGCCAACATGGCGGTCTCGCTCACCGTCGAGGGGTCCTTCAACGCCGCCCAGCTGGCGCAGAGCGTGCGCAACGCGCTGCGGCGCACCTTCCTGATCGTCGGCCCGGTCATCGCGGTGGTCGTGATCGGCGCGCCGCTGATCCTGAGCGTGTTCGGCCCCGGGTTCGCCGAGGCGGGCTCGCCGCTGCTGCGCCTGATGGCGATCGCCGTGCTCCCCCAGACGGTGATCGAGATCTGCCTCAGCATGCTGCGCGCCCAGAGCGAGGCGCGCAAGCTCGCCCTCGTCCAGATCGGGATGGCCGTCCTGGTCCTCACCTCAATAGCGGTGCTCTTCCCCCACTTCGGCATCGCCGCGGTGGGCTACGCCATGCTCGGCAGCCAGCTCCTGGTGGCGCTGCTGATCTTCCCGAACATGCGCAGGGTGATGAATCATGGCAAAACATCCCAGGTGAGCACTGGTTAGCACGACACGCGCTTCCCGGTTTGCGGTCTTAATGTCGTACGTGATAGACGGTCTCCAGTGACTCCTGAGCACATTGTGGCGAAGCGGACACATCGCCTCTGCCTCCCACTGCCCTCCAACCGCCTGGGCCTGTATCTGGCCCTGCGGCACTGGTGCCGTCCCGGCCAGCGGCTGCTGATGTCACCCCTGTCCGCGGACGAGATCCTCTTCCTCGTGCTCGCGGCGGGGCTGCGCCCGGTCATCGCCCCGCTCTCCCTCGACGACGGCAACATCGACGTCGACCGCGTCGACCTCGACACGGTCGACGCGGTGCTCACCACCAACCTGTACGGCCTGCCCGACCGGGTCGCCGCGTTCGGCGGCAAGATCCTGATCGAGGACGTCGCGCACGCGATCGAGACGAGCGTGAACGGCAGGCCGATCGGCACCTTCGGGGTGGCCGGCGTGTTCAGCCTGTCCAAGCACGCGGGGGCGGGCTCCGGCGGGGTGATCGCGGTCGAGCACCTCTCGGACCTGCGCGCCCTGGAGCGCGACCGCGACCGGCTGCTGCAGCCGGGCGCCTTCAGGAACGAGATCCACAGCGTGCTCACCTCCGCGGGCCGGCACGCCGCGCTGCGCCTGAACATGGTCCGCCCGGCCCTGCGGGCGATGCGCGCGCTCGGCATGGAGGAGGAGCGCGACGGATACCGCATCGCCCCTCGCCCGGCGGAGCTGCTCAGGGCGCTGGAGTACGCCCCGCAGCAGCTGCCCGCGTTCGACTCCTGGGTCCAGGCCGACCTGCACGACTACCGGGCCAGGCGAGGGCACCTCTCGCGCTGGTACCAGTCGAGGCGCCTGCACGCGCTGCCCCGGCAGCGGTCGCGGCGGATCGCGGGCGTCTCGGCGCTGGCCGCGCTGCCCACCGTGGCACCGGCCGTCCGCCGCCACCTGGACCAGCCGCTGTTCCGGGTCCCGCTGCTGGTCTACGGCCGCGACGGGGCCATCGCCGAGCTGGAGCGGCACGGGGTCGCCACCGGATACCTCTACGACCCGCCGTACGACGGCTACCTGCCGGAGTTCACCGACCCCTCCCCCGAGCCCGAGGTGGCGCGCTGGTGGGGCCGGCACGTGCTGCCGATCGACCCGCTGTACGCCCACCGCGCCCTGCCGGTCATCGAGCGGCTCGTCCCCGCGGTCCCCCCGATGCCACCCAGGGTTCCCCCGGGCCCGGCCTCCTTCGGTGTCGCGTAGTGAATCCGTCGCTTGGCGAATCCGTCGCCTGGCGAATCTGTCACGTAGCGGACCTGTCGCGTAACTA
Source organism: Streptosporangium sp. NPDC002524 (assembly GCF_040295985.1). NCBI lineage: Bacteria > Bacillati > Actinomycetota > Actinomycetes > Streptosporangiales > Streptosporangiaceae > Streptosporangium > Streptosporangium sp. NPDC002524. The sequence continues at coordinate 318,138 of NZ_JBEOWK010000001.1, forward strand.
AGCGAATAGGGCCATACCTCGCTAGATTTGGCTTACTGATTACCGGCCGGCGGTACGGGGGATCGCCTCCTGGTTCCGGGACGGTCTCCGCATGCCGTGGCGCACACCTCACGTGCCCGCACCGGCTGGATCCCGTCCTTCGCTCCGACGCTGGGACCAGGCTTCGAGAAAGGACCACCGCCTCGTGAACGGTAGGTTTGCGTGCCCCGCTGGTCGTCCCCGCCCGGCGGGGGGCGGCGCATGAGGATCAGCGTCGTCCGACCCGCAGAGCTCGGCCCGTCCGAGATCGCGGCATGGCGGGGAATGCAACGTTCCAGTCCGCACCTCGACAACCCCTTCCTCAGCCCCGACTTCGCGATCGCGATGGGCGAGGTGAGCACGGAGGCGCGGGTGGCGGTGATCACCGAGTCGGACGGGCCGGTGGGGTTCTTCCCCTTCGAGCGGCACGGCGGCGGGGTGGGCGCCGCGCTGGGCTGGTGGGTCTCGCTCTCCCAGGGGGTCGTCCACCGGCCGGGCGCGGAGTTCGACTCCGACGCCCTGCTCAAGGCGTGCGGGCTGAGCGTGTGGGAGTTCGGCTGCATGGTCGACCGCCAGCCGTGGTTCCAGCCGTTCGAGACGCTCAGGCAGGAGGCCGTGGTCCTCGACTTCGGCGGCGGCTACTCCGCCTTCCTCGACGAGCTGCGCGAGCGCTCCCCGAAGTTCCTCAAGACCACCCTGTACAAGGAGCGGAAGCTGGGCCGCGACGCGGGCGAGGTGACCGCCGAGTTCGCGGTGCGCGACCCCGGGCAGTTCCGGCTGCTGCGCGAGTGGAAGTCCGCCCAGTACCAGCGGATGGGCCGCCCCGACCGCTTCGGCAAGGCGTGGGTCGTGGAGCTGGCCGAGCGGCTGCACGCCGTCGACACCGGCGACTTCGCCGGGCCGCTGTCGATGCTGTACGCCGGGGGCAGGCCCGTCGCGGGCCACTTCGGGCTGCGCACCGGCACGACGATGATCGGCTGGTTCCCCGCGTACGACCCCGAGTACGCCAGGTACTCCCCCGGCCTGATCCAGCACCTGCGCATGGTCGAGTCCGCCGCGAAGCTCGGGGTCACCTCGCTGGACCTGGGCATCAGCAACGGCTCGGAGTACAAGGACGCGCTGTGCAGCCGGACCGTTCCAGTCACCGAGGGCATCGTGCGGCGCCGGTCGGCGGGCGCGGCGGCGCACTGGCTGCGCACCGAGCCGGTCCGCCGGGTGCGGCGGTTCATCCTCGACAGCCCGGCCCTGTACGGCGCCGCCGACAGGGCGATGAAGCGGTACGGTCGGCTGCGCACCCGCAGGAAGACCGGGTGAGCCGCCCGAAGGAGGGCCCGATGAGCGATCGCCCCGCCGTTCCCGGCATTCCCGGTGCTTCCGGCGTTTCCGGTGCTTCTGGCGTTTCCGGCCGCGCGAACGGCCGTTCCGATGGTCGTTCCGGCAGCGGTACCGAAAGCGGTGCCGCTGACCGCGCCGATGGCCACGCTGACGGCCTCACCGACGGCCACGCTGACGGCCTCACCGATGGCCGCGCTGATGGCCGCGCCGACGGCCGTCGCGCGCTTGAGGCGGCCATGCGCGACCGGATCGGCCAGGAGTGCCTCCACGTGCCGTCCGCCAGGTTCGGCCTGCTGCTGGCGCTGCGCCACTGGTTCAGGCGCGGCGACAGGGTGCTGATCTCCCCGACCAACTGCGAGACGGTGCTGTTCGTCGTGCTGGCCGCCGGGCTGGAGCCGGTGATGGCGCCGGTCTCCTGGCGCGACGGCAACATCGACGTCCCCGCCGTCGACTGGACCGGCCTCGCCGGTGTCGTCACCACCCACCTGTACGGCCAGCCCGACCGGGTGACCGAGCTGCGGGCCGAGTGCGACCGGCGCGGCGTGCTCCTTCTCGACGACGCGGCGCACGCCATGCAGACGATCGTGGACGGCCGCCCGGCGGGCACGTTCGGCACCGCCGGGGTGTTCAGCCTCGCCAAGCACGGGCGGGCGATGTCCGGCGGGTTCCTCACCGCGGAGGACCCGGCCGCGCTGCCCGAGCTGGCGCGGGCCAGGGACGAGCTGCTGCTCCCCGGAGGGGCACGGGCCCAGCTGCTCGGCACGCTGCGGCCGGTGCTGCGCGAGACGATCTACCGGACCGGGCTGGTCAGGCCGATGTGGCACGCCCTCAAGGCGCTCGGGCTCGTGCGGTGGACCGGCCACCGCTGCCCGCCCCGCGAGGAGGAGCTGCGCGCGATCGTCGCCGCCGATCCGGTCGACCCGCGCGCGATGGACCACTGGCTGCGGATCGACCTCGACGACTGGCGGATGCGCCAGGGCCCGCTGCTGCGCGGCTACCACCGCTCCCGGTTCCGGGTGATCGACCGCGAGCGGGAGCGCCGGGTGGCCGGGGTCGAGCTGCTGCGCACCCTGCCGTGGGCGGCCGAGGGCGTCCGCGACGCGGCGCCGCAGCCGCTGCTGCGGGTGCCCCTGCTGGTCGAGGACCGCGACGAGGTCGTCGCCCGGCTGGAGAGCAGGGGCGTGGTGCCCGGTTTCATCTACGATCCTCCGCTGGACGACTACCTGGACCTGGTTCCCCCGGGGCCGACCCCGGAGATCGCCCGCTGGTGGACCGGCCACGTCCTGCCCGTCGACCCGCTCCGCGCCGCCCGCATGGCCGGGCTGCTGGCCGAGCTGGACGTCCGCCCGGCCACCCGGCCCTCCACGGCGTCACGGCAGCCTGGCTGAGGGGGTAGGCGCGTTCCCCGTGCCCGGATATGCCGGGCAGGTGGCAGAGTGGCTGGGTGCGCGTGAGCATTCTGGGGCCGCTACGGGTCGTGGCCGCCGGTGAGATCGTCGAGATCGGGGGAACGCGGCTTCGCGTGCTGCTGGTCAGGCTGGCCCTCGCTGCCGGGCGCGTCGTCACGGTCGAGGAGCTGTCGGACGCGCTCTGGCCCGGCGACAGGCCCGGGGATCCGGCGAACGCGGTCCAGTCGCTGGTGTCCCGGCTGCGCCGGATCCTGCCCGACGCGTCGGCGCTGCGCTCCGACCACGGGGGCTACCTGCTCGACGTGCCGCCGGACGCCGTCGACGCCCACCGGTTCGAGCGGCTGGCGCGCGAGGGACGGCGGGCCCTGGGGAACGGAGACGCGCTGGCCGCCACGCGCCTGCTGGGCGATGCACTCGGGCTCTGGCGGGGACCCGCCCTGGGCGAGGTCGCCACGGCCCCGTTCGCCGTGGCGTACGCGGCCGGGCTGGAGGAGGCCCGGCTCGCCGCGACCGAGGACCGGGTGGAGGCGGAGCTGGGCCTCGGCCGGCACTCTGCGCTGGTGGCCGGGCTCCAGGAGCTCACGGCCCGCCACCCGCTGCGGGAGCGGCTGCACGGCCTGCGGGTCAGGGCCCTGTACGCCGCCGGGCGCCAGGCGGAGGCGCTGGCCGCGTACGAGGAGTTCCGGCGGGGGCTCGCCGAGGAGCTGGGGGCCGACCCGGGGCCCGAGCTGCGGGAGATCCACCTCGCCGTGCTCCGCGCCGACCCGGCCCTGCGCGCCGCCCGTAACGAGGCGCCACCGGCCCGTACCGGCGCGCGCGGCAACCTGAGGGCCGCGCTGACCACCTTCGTCGGCCGGACCGCGGAGATCGGGATGATCGGCGCGCGGCTGGGCGAGGGGCGGCTGGTCACGCTGGTCGGCCCCGGGGGCGTGGGCAAGACGCGGATCGCGACGACCGTCGCCGCCGAGGTCTCCGGCCGGATGCCCGGCGGGGCGTGGCTGGTGGAGCTCGCGCCCGTGACCGACCCCGCCGACGTGGCGCAGGCCGTGCTCGGGGCGCTCGGCTTCCCGGCCCCGGTTCCGGCCGACGCGCGGGCCGGGGCGCCCGACACGACGGCCCGCCTGGCGGAGCTGCTGTCGTCCGCCGAGACGCTGGTGGTGCTCGACAACTGCGAGCACCTGGTCGACGCCGCCGCGCGCCTGGCCGACGATCTCCTGGGGCGCTGCCCGGGGCTGCGGATCCTCGCCACGAGCAGGGAGCCGCTCGGGATCGCCGGGGAGGCCCTGTGCCCGGTGCCCCCGCTCGGCCTGCCCGAGCCGGGCGCCACGGCCGAGGAGGCTCTGACCGGCTCCGCGGTGCGGCTCTTCGCCGACCGGGTGGCCGCCGTACGCCCGGGGTTCGCCGTCACCGACGGCAACGTGGACCTGGTGACGGAGATCTGCCGGAGGCTGGACGGGCTGCCGCTCGCGATCGAGCTCGCCGCGGCCCGGCTGCGTTCCCTCACCGTCGAGCAGCTCGCCGCACGGCTGGACGACCGCTTCCGCCTGCTCACCGGGGGGAGCAGGGCCGCGCTGCCCCGGCACAGGACGCTGCGCGCGGTCGTCGCCTGGAGCTGGGACCTGCTCGACGACGAGGAGCGCCGGTTCGCGGAGCGGCTCGCGGTGTTCCCCGCGGGCGTCACCCCCGAGGCCGCCGAACGGGTGTGCGCTCCCCCGGAGCCGTCCGCCGGACCTGGATCCACGGCCCCGCGACCGGCCGCCACCCCGAAACCCGGCACGGCTCCGGAACCCGGCACCGTTCTCAAACCCGGCACCGCCCCGGAGCCAGACACCGCCCCGGGATCCGGTACCACCTCCGAACCCGGCACCCTCCCGGAGCCCGGCACCGCCTCCAAGCCCGGCACCACTCCAGGGCCCGGTGCCGCTCCCGGACTCGGGACCGCCGCCGGAGGCGACATCGCCTCCAAGTCCGGCACCACTCCGGAGTCCGGTATCCCTCCCGGACTCGGGACCGCCTCGAAGCCCGGCACCGCTTCCGGACCCGGCGCCGAGAGGGCGCGGGCGCGGCAGGAGCTGGTCCTGGACCGGCTCGCGGCCCTTCTGGACAAGTCCCTGTTGCAGTTCGCCGAGGGGCCCCGCTACCGCATGCTGGAGACGATCAGGGAGTACGCGCTGGAGCGCCTGACCGAGGCCGGAGAGGTCACCCGGCTCAGGAAGGCGCACGCCGCCTACTTCCTGGAGCTCGCCGAGACGGCCGAACCCCACCTCAGGGGTCCCGACCAGCTGCCCTGGATCGGCAGGCTCGTGGCGGAGCGGGACAACATCCTCGCCGCGCTCCACTTCGCCGCCGGTTCGGGGGACGCCGACACCGCGATGCGGCTCGCCGCCGCCATGAGCGTCTTCTGGACGATCATCGGCAGCGGCGCGGAGTCCATCGGATGGCTGCGCCTCGCGCTCGACGTCCCCGGCGAGTCACCGGAGGTGGCGCGGGGGGTCGTGTCGGCCCTGTACCTGCTCAACCGGGCCACCACCGGCGGCTACGCCAAGCTGGAGGACGGCCTCGAGCAGCTGGAGGAGATCTCCCGCGCGACCGCGGACAACGCCGGGCACCCGCTGCTCGCGCTCCTCGAACCCGCCCTGGCGCTCTTCACCGACGACACCGAGGCGGGCCTGGCCGCGATCGAGCGGCGCCTGTCGCACCCCGACCCGTGGACGCGGGCGATGCTGCGGTCGATCCGCGCCTTCATCCGGGAGAACGACGGCGACATGGCCGGCATGCACGAGGATCTCGCGGTCGCGGTCGCCGCGTTCCGGGAGATCGGCGACCGGTGGGGGCTGGCGACCGCGCTGAGCCCGCTGGCGGAGGCGAACATGGCCTTCGGGGATTTCGACGGTGCCGTGGCGGCGCTGGAGGAGTCGATCCGGCTGCTGCGCGAGCTGAACCCCCACGACGACGCCGGCCACCAGCGGGTCTGGCTCGCCATGGCGCGCATGAGGCAGGGCGACACGGAACGGGCACGGGCCGAGCTGTGGGAGATGACCAAGACGGGATCCTACGACTGGTCCGAGCGTAATGTCGCGTTCGCCCGGATCGGCCTGGGCGACATGGCGCGCCACGAGGGTGACCCGGAGGAGGCGGCGCGGCAGTACGAGGCGGCCAGGACCGCCCTTGGAAAGATGCCGTTCGTCGCGCCGCAGTTCCGTGCCCTCTTCCTCACCGCGATGGCGTACCTCGCGATCGAGCTGGGCGATCCCGCGACCGCCGGGCAGCGGATACGGCAGGCGTTCGTCGAGGCGCTCGAGGCGAGGGACATGCCGGTCGTGGCCAGGGTCGGGGTCGCCTCCGCCACCCTGCGCGCCCACCTCGGCGACGCTGCGGGGGCCGCGGAGTCCCTCGGCGCCGCCGAGGTCCTGCGCGGAGCCCCGGACCACCACCCCGATGCCACCCGGCTCGCCCTGCGGTTACGCGAGGAGCTGGGCGACGCCGGGTACGAGGCCCGCCACGGCCACGGCCACGGGCTGGACCGCGAGGCCGCCCTCGACCGCGTACGCCTCCACTAGGCGACGGGCACGGGCCGTCAGGCGCGGGCCACGAGACACGCGCCCCCGGCCCAGCGGGCGACAGACCCCGGCCACCGGTCCCGCACCACGGGCCGTCAGGCACGGCGGCGGACCCAGGCCACGCGAGGCGCGGCCGAGCGCCAGACCCCGGCCACCGGGTCCGCAGCGCGGGCCGTCAGGCACGGGCCACGAGACGCGGGCGGCCGAGCGGCAGACCCGGCCGTCGGGCCCGGAACGCGAACCGTCAGGCGCGGCGGCGGTAAGCGCGGACGGCCAGGGGCGCGAGCACCGCGAGGATGCCGGCCGACCACAGCAGCGTCTTGAGGACCGGTCCCGCCACCGGCCCGCCCAGCATCAGGCCGCGGGCCGCGTCCATCATGCCCGCGACGGGGTTGATCCGCACCCACGCCTGCAGCCAGCCGGGCAGCGTCTCCAGCGGCGTGATCATGCTGGTGCCGAAGGTGAGCGGGAACAGCACGAGGAACGAGGCGCCCTGCACCGCCCCCGGGCTCCGCATGAGCATGCCGATCAGCACGAACCCCCAGCTCGCGCAGAAGGCGAACACGATCGTGAGCAGGCACGCGGCCAGTGCCGACAGCGGGTCGGTCTGGATGCGGAAGCCCAGCAGGTAGCCGAACCCGAGCAGGACGGCGATCGCCAGCACGTAGCGGATGAGGTCGCCGAGCACCGAGCCGATCAGCGGGGCGGAGCGGCCGATCGGCAGGCTGCGGAACCGGTCGAAGACGCCCTTGTCTATGTCGGTGTTGAGGTTGACGCCGGTGGCCATCCCCGCGAACATCACCGTCTGCACCAGGATCGCCGGGAGCAGGAACTGCAGGTAGTCATGGGTGGATCCGGCCACCGCGCCGCCGAGCAGATAGACGTACACCACGACGAAGATGACCGGCTGGAGTGTCACGTCGAGGAGTTGCTCCGGGGTGCGGAGCGTCTTGACCACGCTTCTCCTGGCCAGGGCGAGGCTGTGCCGCAGCAGGGCGAAGGGCCGTTCGGCGGTGCGCGCGGGGGTCCGGGCGGGGGTGTCGGTGAGGGTCATGCCGCGCTCTCCTCGGTGGTGTGGTGGCCGGTCAGGGTGACGAAGACCTCGTCGAGGCTGGGCAGGCGCAGGGAGAGCTCGGTCACGCCGATGCCCTCGCGGTCCAGCCGCCGCACCACCTCGGTGAAGGCCGCGTCGCCGTCGACCGGCACGGTCAGCACGCCGCGGGCGGGTGACTCCGGGACGCGCCCGGCGACCGCGCCGACGATGGCGGCCGCGTCGGCGAGCCGGGCCGGGTCCGCGGGTCTCACCGTGATCGTCTGCCCGCCCACGACCCGCTTCAGCTCGGCCGGGGTGCCGTGCGCGATGACCCGGCCGTGGTCGACGACCGAGATGTCGTCGGCGAGGGCGTCGGCCTCCTCCAGGTACTGCGTGGTGAGCAGTACGGTGACACCGCCCGCGACGAGGGAGCGGACGATGTTCCACACGTCGTCGCGCTTGGCCGGGTCGAGCCCGGTCGTCGGCTCGTCGAGGTAGATGACGTCGGGGCGCCCGACGAGGCTGGCGGCCAGGTCGAGGCGGCGGCGCATCCCTCCCGAGTACGTCTTGGCCGGGCGCCCCGCGGCCTCCGCGAGGCCGAACTCCTCCAGCAGCCGCGCCGCGCGGACCCCGGCCTCGGCCCTGCGCAGGTCGAGCAGCTGCCCGATCAGGACGAGGTTCTCGGTGCCGGTGAGGTCCTCGTCGACCGAGGCGTACTGGCCGGTGAGCCCGATCAGCCGGCGGACCTTGGCGGCGTCCCGCACGACGTCGAGCCCGCCGACGCGGGCGCTGCCCTCGTCCGGTCTCAGCAGCGTGGCCAGCACACGCACGGCGGTCGTCTTTCCCGCCCCGTTGGGCCCGAGGACCCCGAGCACGGTGCCCGGCCGGGCGGCCAGGTCGATCCCGGCGAGCGCCGTGGTCCTGCCGAAACGTTTGACGAGCCCCTCGGCCTCGAAAGCGTGAAGCACTGGTTCCCCCTCGATGGTGGTGAATCCGTGCACCCTCCCCCGCGCCGCTGTCAGACGGCGCACATATCGCTGTCACCCGCGCCGCCCCGGTCCGCCTCACGCCACTCACCCCGGTCGGCCTCACGCCACCCATCCCGGCGCCTCACGCCACTCGCTTCGGTCCGCCTCACGTCACCCGCCCCGGTCGGCTTCACGCCACCCATCCCGGTCCGCCTCATGCCACCCGTCCCGGCGCCTCACGTCACTCGCCCCGATCGCCCTGGTCGCCCTGGTCGGCCCGGCACCCGCGACGTGGCGGCCCGTACACGCCCCCTTCACGGCACGCGGCCGTCGCGTTCTTCTCCCGTCAACTTCCTGTTGCGCCGATTCCACAATGATCAAATGGACATTCCTCCACATATCTCACATACGGAGAGTGCCCATGCGTTCACCTGCTCGCCTCTGCCTGGCGGCGCTCGCGCTCTGCCTGACCGGACCGGCGCTCGCGCCCGCCGCGCTGGCCGACGGGATCCCCACGGTCGAGCCCCGGGTCGAGACCCCCGCGCTGTTCGACGACGCCGCCGGGGGCAACGCCAACGGCGACGACCCCGCGATCTGGGTGCATCCCACCAGGCCGGGGAAGAGCCTGGTGATGACCACCGCCAAGGAGGGCGGCCTGTACGCCTACGACCTGGACGGCAGGCGACTCCAGCACGTGCCAGCCCCCGCCGCCCCAGGCGAGGACGACGAGCCCGGCCGGTTCAACAACGTCGACCTGGTGTACGGCCTGCGCCTGTCCGGCGGCGTCAAGGCCGACCTGGCCGTCGTCTCCGACCGGGGCCGGGACCAGATCCGCTTCTACGCCGTCGACAAGGACGCCGTCGGCAAGGGCGGGGCGGGGCGCGGCCGGGCACCGCTCACCGACGTGACCGACCCCGCCGTGCCGTTCGTGTTCAACACCGGCCAGGAGCAGGTCAACGACGCGCGGACCGCGTACGGCCTGGCCACCTGGCAGGACGGGACCGGCACCTACGTCCTGGTCAGCCAGCGGCACAGGACGCGCGTCGCGCTGCTGAGGCTGACCGCCACCGCGCGCGGGAAGGTCGGCTACCGGCTCGTCCGCACCCTGGACCTGCCCGGCTCGTTCCGGCTGCCGGACCGGACGACCTGGACACCGTGCCTGGAGCCCGGCGAGCTGCCCCAGGTCGAGGGCATGGTCGTCGACGGGGAGCGGGACGTGCTCTACGCCGCCCAGGAGGACGTGGGCATCTGGCGGATGCGGGCCGACCTCACCGGCACCCCGGCGCTGGTCGACAGGGTCCGCGAGTACGGCAGGCCGGGCGTCTACGATCCCGAGACCGAGGAATGCGCACCGGGCGCCGACCCCGGGTACGGCGGCAGACACCTGTCGGCCGACGCCGAGGGGCTGACGATCTACCACGGTGACGGCGGCGACGGCTACCTGCTCGCCTCCGGCCAGGGCGACAACACCTTCACCGTCTACGACCGGGAACGCAACCGCTACGTCGGCCAGTTCAGAATCGGCGCGGGCAACGGGCTGGACGGCGTCGAGCACAGCGACGGCTCGATGGTGGTCAACGTCCCGCTGGGCCGGTTCGACAGGGGCCTGCTCGTGGCGCACGACGGCGAGAACACCCCGGGGGCGGTCGACGAGAACGGCGAGGCCAGGGAGAACACGAACTTCAAGTTCGTCGGGTGGGGCGACGTCGCCGACAGGCTCGACCTCGACGTGGACACCGACGGCTGGAACCCTCGGGACTGACGCCCCCGTCCCCTCGCTCCCGGCCCCCGCCCCCGCCCGTTCCCGCTCCCGCCACCGCACGCTCCCGCCCCTCCCGCTCCCGGAAGCGCCTCGTGTTCGTCCGCGAGGGCCATGGGAACAGCCGGTCGGCGCGTTCTCCGCGCACCGTTACCGGACGCGAGGGGCGGCTTCACCGGATGCGAGGGGCGGCGGCGGGCCCATCGGCCCATCGGGCCCATCGGGCCACGGGCTATCGGGCGCCGGCCAGGCTGCCCGCGCGCAGCCCGGTCATCTCCAGCACCAGTTCGAACCACACCTTGTTGGACCCGGCCTCCCTGACCACGCCCCAGCGGTGGGCGAGCGCCTCCAGCAGGGGCAGGCCCCGGCCCCCCGTCGCGTCGGCCGGGGCGCGGTTCGCGGCGGGGGTCTCGGAGGAGCCCTCGTCCTGGACCGAGACGCGTACCCCCGTCGCCGAGCAGGCCACCGTGACGGTGAACGCCCCGCCCTCCCCCGACCGGGAGTGGATCACCGCGTTGGTGGCGATCTCACTGGTCAGCAGGACGCAGTCGTCGTGGAGGGGATGGTCTCGCCCCAGGGTCATCGAGACCAGGCGGCGGGCTCTGACCACCTGGTCCGGGGAACCCGCCAGGCGGAGAACCCATTCACTGCCGTCGTACTCCGACGAGTCCATACCGCCCCCTCCGATACCGTTTCACTGATGGGAAGACGCGGAGCTCGGCGGAGAAGATGTCGCGGAAAAGTAGGAATGCGATCACTTACCGGATAGACAGGTGAGGCTTGCCAGAGGCCGCCTCACCTGCGTGTCCGCACCTGGCGCACCGTGCGGCTCCATCCGTCACACGCGGTGCCAGCGAGCCTCGAAGAAACAGTAGACCGCGAACAGGAGCAGACCGATCGCGACGACGCCGAGCAGCCACGGGCCGACCGGGGTCTCGGCCAACGAGCGCAGCGTCGAGTCGATGCCCTTGGCCTTGTCGGGGTCGTAGGTGACCGCGGCCTGGATGACGAAGACACCGGCGACCGCGGCGATCACGCCACGGGCGATGTAACCGGCCATGCCGAACTTCTCGGCGAGGTTTCGCGCCCTCGCGGGCATCTCGCCGGTGCGCAGCTCCTTGAGGAACTCCTTCTTCCAGCCCTGGCGGATCCAGTAGGCGCCCAGGCCGATCAGGCCGAGGCCCACCAGGCCCACGATGAACTGTCCGAGGGGCAGGTCCATCAGCATGGCCGTGATGTCCTTCGACTGGCTGTCCATCGAGGCGCCGGGGTCTCCGCGCAGCAGCACGCCGAGCAGCGTGGCCACGATCAGCGAGTAGACCGCCACCCGCGCGCCCGACTCCACCCGGTCCTTGGTCTGCCCGCGGCCCATGATGGCCTCAAACAGCTGCCAGAGGACCAGCGCGACGAAACCGACGACCATGAGCCAGAGCAGGAACGTGCCGAACGGCTGTTCGGCCACCGTCTCGATGGCGCCTGTCTTGTCGGCCTCCTTGCCGCCGCTTCCGCCGCCGAAGGCGATCTGCAGGGCGAGGAAACCGATCAAACCGTAGAGGACACCCCGGCAGGCCAAACCAACCCGCGCCAGCCTGTCGAGCGTCTGACTGTTGGCCGCTTTGCGAGCGGCACCTTCCACGTGAGCCTGAGGGCTGTTCATAACTATCCGCTCTTACCTGCGAACGCCCTGGTAAACCTCACGGTTCCGGCATCGCGTCCAGCCGCCGCAGGATCACTCCCTCGCGCAGCGCCCAGGGGCAGACCTCCAGCTGGGGCACCCCGAACAGGTCCATCGCGGCGTCGGCGACGATCGCCCCGGCCGGCAACTGCGGCGCCCGCGCCTCGGAGACCCCGGGCAGCTCGGCCCGCTCTCTCGTGCTCATCCTGATCAGCCGGTCGGTCCACCCGACCAGGTCCGCGTGCCTGAGCACCCGGCGCACGGCCGGCCCCTCGTTCGAGGGCGCCGCCCCGGCGATCCTGGCGAGCTGCCTGAACGTCTTGGACGTCGCCACCGCGTGGTCGGCCCGGCCGTACCGGGACACGTTTCCCACCGTGCGGGCGATCTCGGTCCGTACGTGCCTGCGCAGCGCCCGTACCTCGTCGGCGGGCGGCGGGTCGGCGGTGAAGCAGTCGCGGGTGAGCCGGCCGGCCCCCAGCGGGATCGAGACCGCCGCGTCGGGCTGCTCGTCGATGCCCGAGGCGATCTCCAGCGACCCGCCCCCTATGTCCAGCACCAGCAGCCGCCCGGACGACCACCCGAACCAGCGGCGCACGGCCAGGAACGTCAGCCTCGCCTCGTCCTGGCCCGACAGCACCTCGATGTCGACCTGCGTGTCGGCCTTGATCCCGGCGAGGACCTCCTCGCCGTTCACCGACTCCCTGACCGCGGACGTCGCGAAGGCCATGAGGTCCTCGACGCCCTTGTCCTCGGCGAGCCGCAGCGCCTCCTCGACGAACTCCCGCAGCCGCGCGGCCCCCCGCGCGGAGAGGCGGTTGCCGTCGTCCATGTGCTCGGAGAGCCTCAGGTCCACCTTGTGGGAGTACGCCGGCAGCGGCCGGGCACCACGGTGCGCGTCCATCACCAGCAGATGGACCGTGTTGGAACCGATGTCGAGAACGCCCAGTCGCATGGGATGAAGTTACTACTCCCGCGAGGCCCGTCAGCCCGCGATGCGCGTGTGGACGCTCACCGCGTATCCGCCGCCGTCGTAGGGGATGCCGTCCCAGGTCGCCAGGCGTCGCAGCGGGGTGAGCCCCGACGCCCGGCACCAGCCGTCGTAGTCCGCCAGGGTGACCGTCGCCGAGGCGAGCGGGAGGTGCGCGGCGTCCAGCCCGAACCCGCTCACCAGCAGCCCGCCGGGCCGCAGCAGCGCCGCGAGCCCCGCGACGGCCCGCGCCTCGGTGCCGGGGGCGAGCAGCGGGATGACGTTGCCCGCCGCGACGACCATGTCGAAGGACCCGCCCTCCCGTACGGCGCGGTCCCCGAGGTCCCCGAGGTCCCCGGGATCACCCGGCTCATCGAGATCACCGAGGTCACGGAGATCGCCAAGGCCGCGAAGGTCGCTGAGGTCGGCGAGGATCCAGGGCAGTCGCGGCGCGGCCCGCCGGGCGACGTCGAGCATGGACGCGTCGAGATCGACGCCCACGCAGTCGTACCCCAGCTCGGCCAGCCGGATCGCCACCCGCCCGGTGCCGCACCCGGCGTCCAGCACCCGCGCGCCCGGCGGCAGCAGCTCCGCGCACAACCGCGCCTCGCCGTGCGTGTCCGCCCCGGACTCGGCCAGCCGGGCGAACCTCTCGGCGTACCGCTTCCCGGCGTCGTCCCCCGCTATGTCCGCCCAGCGGCTCCTCGGTTCCGTCACCGCCCCAGGGTCTCACCCCCGGCGGGAGCCACCCGCGCCGGCCTGGGCGCGGGGTGTCCGGCGCGGCTCGCGTCCCGGCGGACGGCAGGGCGACCGGGTCCCCGGCCCCCGGAGGGGTAGCGTGATCCGCACCGCCCTCACGGGCGGCACCACCTGCGGAAAGAACGGCGAGAGATCGGGAGAGCCATCGTGACCCTTATGCGGGCGATCAGCCAGGACACCTTCGGCGGCCCCGAGGTGCTGCGTCCGGTCCGCGTGGAGCGCCCGGAGCCGCTGCCCACCGAGGTGCTGGTACGGGTCGTCTCGGCGGGGGTGAACCCGGTGGACCTCAAGACCAGGGCGGGCGCGGGCATGGCCGGGGTCGTGGGGGACCCGCCCTTCGTGCTGGGCTGGGACGTCTCCGGTGTCGTCGAGGAGACCGGCTTCGGGGTGAGCACCCTGGAGGCCGGGGACGAGGTGTACGGCATGCCGTGGTTCCCGCGCCGGGCCGGTGCCTACGCCGAGTTCGTGACCGCGCCGTCGCGGCAGTTCACCCGCAAGCCGCGCTCCCTGGACCACGACCAGGCCGGCGCCATGCCGCTGGCCTCGCTGACCGCCTGGCAGGTCCTGGTGGACACCGCGAGGGTCGCCCCGGGACAGCGCGTCCTCGTCCACGCCGCCGCGGGCGGCGTCGGGCACCTCGCCGTCCAGATCGCCAAGCACCTCGGCGCGTACGTGATCGGCACCGCCCGCGCGGAGAAGCACGACTGGCTGCGCGGGCTGGGGGCCGACGAGCTCGTCGACTACACGGCCGTCCGCTTCGAGGACGTGGTGGGCGACGTGGACGTCGTCGTCGACCTGGTCGGGGACGAACACGACGCGACGAGCACCCGCTCCCTCGACGTCCTCCGCCCCGGCGGGCTGCTCGTCCCGGTGCCCTCGGGCGCCTCCCCCGACCTGCTGCGCGCCGCCGGGGCGCGGGGGCTTCGCGCCCGCGCGTTCCTGGTGGAGCCGGACGGAGCCGCCCTGGCCCAGCTCACCGAGCTGATCGACGGCGGGCTGATCGCCCCCGAGGTCGAGGAGGTGTTCCCGCTCGACGAGGCCGCCGCGGCCCACGAGCGGCTCGGCAGAGGCCGGGCCAAGGGCAAGATCGTCCTGCGGGTCGCCCCCTGACACCGCCCCGGTGTCCGCCATGACGCGGGCGGGAGGAACGGCACGCGGTGGGCGCGTGACGGCGACGGCTCCAGGCGGGCGCGGATCCCGCGCGGGCCGCGCCGTTAGCGCCAACACCACCGCGCGGCCCCTGTCCAGAGGGCTGTCCGGAACCGGCCACGATAAGTAATAGATCTTGTCAGTATGGGCGATTACTGCGAATACTTGCAATTTGTTCTTATTCGCGAGGAAGGCCGATAATGAAGCGCGTCATTGTTCACAAGCCCGGCACCATCGCACTCAGCGGCACCGCCAGTCCTAAGCACGTCGGCTGAGACACAATCGCAGAACCGGCGTCCAGGGATGGGCGCCGGCTCCTGGCGAAGCCATATATCATCAAATATCAGCTAATCGAGTTAAAGGAGTCCGGTGAGTCGGGGACCGTACCCGCAGGGCAACCCGTCTCTTCCCGCACCGCCGCCCCTCGCGGTGGACGCGGACCGGCGCCTGCGCGGACCGTACACCGCCGGGGGCGCGATCGTCGCCGCCCTGCTGCCCGCCGCCCGGCCCGAGCTCGTCGCCCGCTACGACATCGAGCTGCGCGCCGTCGCACCCGACCTGCGCGATCTGATCCCCGCCCGGCGCCGCTCCGTGGCCGCGACCCTGCCCGGCGCGGAGCGGATCCTGGTGCACGCGCCGCGCCGCACGCTGCGCCTGGCCAACGGCCTGGCCGAGTTCGTCCGCGAGCACCTGTCCGAGACCGGCCCCCGCACGCTCGTCGTCGAGAACATCGGCCTGGCCGACCCCACAGACCTGGAGCTCCTGACGGTGCTGCGGCGCCGTGTCCCCGGGGAGCTGCTCACCGTGGTGACCCGCGAGGGTGCCGCCCCGGAGGAGCAGCCCGGTGCGGAACGACACGATGCGGAACGACACGATGCGGAACGGCACGACGCCCTCGCCGACGAGCTGGAGCGGGAGGGGACGATCGGCGCGCGGCTCGGCGCGATCCCGTACCACCGCGAGCGCGGCGGCGACCCGTCGCGGGCGGTGGAGGCGTTCCTGTTCGCGGTGCAGTGGTGCCTGGACGAGGGCTACCACGACGCCGTGGTGGACCTCGGCGAGCGCGCCCTGCGTCTCACCGGCCCCGAGGACGATCCCGCGACCTGGTGGCGGATCCTGCACAGCACCGCGACCGCGCTGGCCGCGCTGGGCCGCGAGGACGAGTCGGAGGCGCTGTTCGACCTGGCCAGGCGGGAGAGCCTCTCCCCCACGGTCCACGCCTCGGCCGCCTACGCCACCGGGATGCTGAAGGTACGCCACCGCGACCTGGCCCGGCGCGACCCCGGCGCCGCGCTGGCGCTGGTGAACCAGGCGATCGCCATCTCCTCGCTGCTGCCCGACCCGCGCGAGCGGGCGTTCAAGATGGGGTTCGACCTCAACGGCCGGGCGCTGGTGGAGGTACGGCGCGGCCGTCCCGCCAGGGCCCTTGAGCTGGTCGAGGAGGCCGTCGCCCTGGCCGATCGCGACCTGCGGCCCGGCGAGCACCCGATACACCGGCTGGTGCTGCTGGCCAACCGGGCGCAGCTCGCCGTGATGCTGGGCCGCCCCGAGGAGGCGCTGGAGGACCTGGACGCGGTGATCGCGGCCGACCCCGGCTACCCCGACTACTACATCGACCGGGGCAACCTGCTGCACCGGCTGGGCCGGATGGACGCGGCCGTCGCCGACTACGAGACGGCCATGCGGGTCGGCCCGCCCTTCCCCGAGCCCTACTACAACCGAGCCGAGATCCGCTTCTCGGCGGGTGACCACCGGGGCGCGCTCGCCGACCTGGACCACGCGCTGGAGCTGGACCCGGAGTTCGTGGACGGCCTGGCCAACCGGGCGGGGCTGCGGGCCGCGCTCGGCGAGTACGCGGCGGCGAGGGCGGACGCGGAGACCGGGCTCGCGATCGATCCCGGCAACCCGTACCTGCTGTGCGCGCTGGGCCAGGTGGAGACCGCGGAGGGCCGTCACGACAGGGCGCGCGCCGCCTTCGACCGGGCCCTGGAGCTCGCGCCCTCGCTCGCGGCGGCCTGGGCGAACCGGGGGCTGCTGTCGTTCGAGACCGGCGATCCCGAGGGTGCCGTCGCGGACTTCACCCGGGCCCTCGACGCCGGGGACGACCCCGCCCTGCTGTTCAACCGGGCGATGGCGCTGCGCGCCGCCGGGCGCGACGCGGAGGCGGTCGCCGACCTCACCCGCGCGCTGGAGCTCGCTCCGGACGACGACGACATCAGGCGCGAGCTCAAGTCCTGACCCCGCACGGCCCCCGGCCGGGAGCGGGGACGAGGACGCCGGAAAACATTCCGGATTCGCAACGGCGGCCCGGAAAATCACACCGGTAAGGCGGTGACCCCGCCCGGGAAAATCCCGATATCCGAATATCCGCTATACACACGGTGATGCGCGCGACGTCTCGTATTCGCCCTCCCGTATCCCCGGGACCGGAGGTGGATAGGAGCGATTTCCCGATGCGCGGTCACCGTACGCCACGCCGCCGGACGCCCCGTACGCGAATGTCACACCCGCGCGGGACGGACGTAGACAGGCGGAGACGAACGAGAACAGGCGGCGGGTGACGGGTGGAGGGTGACGGCAGGCGGCGACGAGCGGGAACGAGCACGGGAGAGAAGGGTCGTCAGCCGAGTGAGCCGCCGAGATAGCGTTCGGCCAGCTCGCAGGTGCCCTCGGTGTAGCCGGAGCCGAGTTCCGCGGCGATGTCCGCGCCGGTGTGGGTGCCGATCCAGGCGACCAGCAGCAGGCGGCGGAACAGGACGAATGTCCAGATCTCGGCCTCGTCCTCGGCCGGGAGGTCCAGGACGGTCCGATAGCCCCGCACCCACGCGTCGAGCAGCTCGGGAACCTCGGGGCGGTGCTCGACGAAGCTGACCGCCGCGGCCAGGTCGTAGAGGTACCAGCCGAAGCCGCAGTCGTCGAAGTCGATGACGGCGGGCGGGTTCTCCCCCTCCACGAGCAGGTTGGCGGCGCGCAGGTCGGCGTGGATCAGGCCATAGCGCTCCCGGCCCCGGCCGAACCGGTGCAGCCGCTCGCGCAGCTCCTTGTCCAGCCGTCCCAACAAGGTCCGCGCCTCGGCCCCCACCCCCAGGCCGTCCTGCCAGCGGCCCCAGCGCGACTCGGCGCCGAGAGCGGCCTCGTGGTCCCAGTGGAAACGGGTGAACCCCTCGGGCCGGGACCATCCGCGCGCGTGCCGGTGCATCCGTGCCGTGAGGGCGCCGAGCCGTTCGAAGCCGGGCACCGGGTCGTCCTGGGACGGCTCGGCACCGGGCAGGAACTCGAACATCACGCAGTCGCGCGGCTCGGGACCGGGAACGGTCAGCACCCGGGAGCCGCCGGGGGCCGGGATCACCCTGGGGGTGCGGATCCCGGCCTGCTCGCGGAGCGCCTCCAGCCAGGCCAGCTCGGACAGGATCGCCGGGGTGGAGTGGTAGCCGAGCCGGTGCACCCGCAGGACGGACCGCGTCCCCGTGGCCGGGTCGTCCACCCGGTAGGTGGCGTTCTCGGACACGTTGAGCAGGGTGACCTCGGCGTCGGCCAGGCCGTGGATCCGGGTCGCCTCGCGGGCCACGTCGTGCACGCGGGCCAGCACGTCGCCCCCGGCGGACAGGTCGTGGGCCCGCATCGTCTCCTCCAACTCGGCCGCGCGAGTTCTCCTCCCGCCCGGCCGCGCGAGTTCTACCCCGGCCCGGCCGCGCGAGATTCCCTCCGGCTCGGTCGCGTGAACAGGTCGGTCACGCGAGGCGCCAGATCATATCCGAGATTCCGCCCCGAGCCCCCGAGCCCCCGAGCCCCCGAATCCCCGAATCCCCGAACCCCGGCCCCCGAGGAACCCCGAGCCCCGACGCCGCCCGGCCTAACGTCCCGGGCGCCCCCGCCGTCCCGCTCCGGCCCGCATCCGGTCTCCCCAGCCCCCGAACTAGCCCCCGAAGACGGCCCGGTCTCTTTCGTCCCCGGAAAGGACGCGGTCCCGCTCGATCCCGGACGGGTGACGGTCCCGCGCGGCATCATCGGGCCGCCCGCCATCGAGCACGCCCTCCGCCTGCCGCCCGAGGCCCTCCACAGCCTGATCCTCGGAGGACTCCGGCGCCGGGAAGGTAATACGGATCTTGGACTGCCGGTGCGGAAGCCGCTCCCAGTCGTCCATGAGGGTCGCCCGGAGCCCGCACTCGGCGGCCAGGTCGAGCAGGGTCTCGGCGCGGTAGTAGAAGTCCTCGCGCAGGACGTGGTGCTCCCTGCCCTCGGTACGGTCGAAGGTGAAGTCGAACCAGCCCCCCGGCCGCACGATCCGGCCGACGCTGCGGAAGCACTCCTCGATCACGTGGAGCGGGGAGTGGGAGAAGACGCTGTGGGCGTGGACGACGTCGAACGCCCGGTCGGGCAGGGCGGTGAAGCGCAGATCTCTCACCGGCAGGAGATGCGGGAACCTGTCGCGCAGGTCGTACGTGACGAGGGTCTCCTGGGCGGCGATCAGGATGTCCGGGGAGATGTCGACGCCGTAGTAGTTTCCGGGGTCGAGATAGCCGATGAACAGGCGCCCGGCCCGCAGGTTGCCGCAGCCGATCTCCAGCATGCGGTGCTCGGGCCTCAGCCCGTGCCGTACGAGATAGTCGAACTGCGCCTTCCCCAGGGCCACCCAGCGCCGGTACGACCTGCTGCCCACGGCCGCGTGGGGACTGCGCGCGGTGTCGGACCTCATGACGGCCCGGTAGTAGGAGACGTGGTCGCGGTTGCCCAGGCGCAGCCACGTGTTCCTGGCCAGCCGTCTCAGGTGCCTGGGCACCCGCCCCGGATGGCCGAGGGCGTACCTGAGCTGGTGGACGACGCTCGCGCGGTTGTGACTGTGCATGCCTCTCCCCACGTCCGGACGACACCTCGACGATCCCGCCAGTGACGAGATCGTAACTCGAAGCAAGAGGAACATCACTCTTGGTGAGCGTCGTCGGAATGTCGCCTCAGGGTGCCACTTCCCTCGCGGGACGACGCTCCCGGTTCGTGCCGGTCCTCCGGATGGCCCGCGCGGGCGTCCCATCGTTATGACATCTCGCACCACCCGGACGGCGGCGCACGCGCACCCGGCCGTCCACGCCGAAGACCGCCGAAACGGTTTCGAGACGGTGAGGAGATCGGTGAACCTGGAACTCGCGCTGCGCATGTGCGAGGCCGCGGTGCGGCAGGCCGGGCGGGAGGGCGCGCTCATCTCGGTCGCCGTGGTCGACGCGGGCGGCCACCTGGTCGCGTTCCAGCGGATGGACGGCGCGCGGATCACCGGGCCCGTCCTCGCCCCCGGCAAGGCCTACACCGCGGTGGCCCACCGCATGCCCACCGCCGACCTCGCGCCGCTGGTCCTGCCCGGGGGCGAGCTGTACGGCCTCGCCGGTGACCGGTACGTGTGCTTCGGCGGCGGCGTCCCGCTCGGGGAGCTCGGGGAGCCCGGTGACGGGCGCGGGACGGGCGAGATGGCGGGCGCGGTGGCAGGCGAGGTGGCGGGCGCGGTCGGGGTCAGCGGCGGCACCGTTTCCCAGGACGTCGCCTGCGCCGAGGCCGCCGCGGCCCTCTGGGAAGGGGCATAGGCGGATATATCGGCAAAAAGCGGGTCGGTGGAAATCATCCCTCCGATGAAACAGGAGTGCGGCGTGTTACCTCCGATGGTCAAGGGGCAGTGAGGGCTTGCCCCAGACGATGATCGTCTGGGGGTGACCCTTTGGAGGATTCTCGTGGACGTTCTCGTGCTGCTCGCCCTGGTCTGTTTCCTGGCCGCCACGATCTGGTCCGCCATCAGCCGTTCCTGGCCGATCGCGCTGCTCGCCGCCGGGGCCTTCCTGCTCACGCTGTCGGAGACGTCGCTGATCAACGGCTAGACGACCCCCGTCCCCCGGCGCGCCGATGCCCCTGGGCGAGGGGCATCGCGGCCGCCCGCGAAGAATTCGCCGGACCACCGGCGCGCGCCGAGGTCTCCGGTCACCTGGAACGCGGCCGGAAAGAGACCGGAACCGCGGGGGACCACCGGGGACCCGGGCGCGACGAGGACGACGAGAAAGCGGCCGGAGAGACAGGCCAGGTCAGGTCCCGGCTTCGCTTCCGGCCCCGGCTTCGGTTCCGGTTCCGGTTTCGGAAAGGCTCCGGTCGATCTCGGCGCGGGTGGGCATCGAGGTGCTGGCCCCCGCGCGCTGCACGGACAGGCCCGCCGCCGCGGTGGCGAAGCGAACGGCCAGGTCGGCGGGCTGCCGCTCGACACGGGCCACGGCGAGGGCACCCACGAAGGTGTCGCCCGCGGCCGTGGTGTCCACCACGGTAACCCTGGGGGCCTCGACGCGCACGGCGGGCCCGTCGCCCGAGGCGGTGAGCGCGCCGCGCGACCCCAGGGTGATGATCACCCATCCGACCGTGCCCCTCAGCTCCTCCAGGGCGCGCTCGTGGTCGTCCTGACCGGTGATCGCGGCGGCCTCGTGCTCGTTGGCCACCAGGACGTCCACGGCCTCCAGCAACTCGGCCGGGAGCGGCTGGACCGGCGCGGGGGTGAGCACCACGATGGTCCCGGCCGCGCGGGCGGCCCTGGCCGCGGCGGTGACGGCCTCGACGGGAAGCTCCAGCTGGAGCAGAAGCATGTCGGACCGGGAGATGACCTCGATCTCGGCCTCGGAGGGGGCGGTCACGGTCCCGTTCGCGCCGGGGACCACGATGATCGAGTTGCCGCCGTCGCCGTCCACCACGATCTGGGCGATGCCCGAGGGGCCGCGAACCGTGCGCAGGTGCGTCACGTCGACCCCCGCCCCGGCCAGCGTACGCCGCAGCTCGGCGCCGAAGGCGTCGTCGCCCACCGCCCCGAGGAAGGCCACCTCGGCGCCCGCCCGCGCGGCGGCGACGGCCTGGTTGGCCCCCTTGCCCCCGGGAACCGTGCCGAAGGAGCGGCCGGTCACGGTCTCGCCGAGCGCGGGGGCGACGTCGACGTAGGCCACGAGATCCATGTTGGCACTGCCGAAGACCGAGATCACTGTTCCTCCTCGCGGCCGGGAAGGCGGGGGTGGGAGCGCGGGCGCGGGCGCGGGAACGCCCGTACGGAAACGCGGGTGCTGGAGCGCGGACACGAGGACGTGAGCGCGAGAACGGTCAGGAACGCAGGTAGGCCAGGACCGCGAGGACGCGGCGGTGCTGGTCGCCGTCCTCGGCGTACAGGCCGAGCTTGGCGAAGATGCTGCGGATGTGCTTCTCCACGGCCCCGTCGCTAACCACCAGCTGGCGGCCGATGGCCGGGTTGGACCTGCCCTCGGCCATCAGGCCGAGCACCTCGCGCTCTCGCGGGGTGAGCTGGGCGAGGGGGTCGTCGCGGCGGCGTCGCACCATCAGCTGTGCCACCACCTGCGGGTCGAAGACCGTGCCCCCGGCCGCGACCGTGCGCAGGCCGCCCATGAAGTCGTCCACGTCCACGACGCGGTCCTTGAGCAGGTAACCCACCGCGCCCCTGGCGTCGGCGAGCAGGTCGTCGGCATAGGACACCTCCACGTACTGGGACAGGATCAGCACCGGCGTGCCCGGAACCCTCCGGCGCGCCTCCACCGCCGCCCGCAACCCCTCGTCGGTGAAACCGGGCGGCATCCGCACGTCCACCACCGAGACGTCGGGACGGTGCTCGGCGACGGCCTCCACCAGCCCGTCGCCGTCGCCCACCGCCGCGACCACCTGGCAGCCGAACTCCTCCAGGAGCCTGATCAGGCCTTCCCTGATGAGCACCGCGTCATCGGCCACAACTACCCGCACGGAACCTCCGCCACTATGACCGTCGGCCCTCCGGTGGGTGAGTCGACCACCAGCTCACCGTCGACCGCCTTCAGGCGATCACCCAGGCCCGACAGGCCGTGCCCCTTGGCGACATGGGCGCCGCCGACCCCATCATCCCCGATCGTCAGCATGAGGAAGTCACCCGTCCTGCTCAGCGTCACGGTACAGACCGTGGCGTGGCTGTGCTTGGCGGCGTTGGTGAGCGACTCGGCGACGACGAAGTAGACGGTGTTCTCCACGGCGGCGGGGAAACGGCCCTCGACCTGGACGTCCAGCTCGACGGGGATGGTGCAGCGCCCGGCGAGCGCGGCGAGGGCGGGAGCCAGGCCGCGGTCGCTGAGGATCGGCGGGGCGATGCCGCGCGAGAGGGCGCGCAGCTCGTCCAGGGTCTCGCGGGTGGAGGTGATCGCCTCGCCGAGCATCTGCTCGACGCCCGCCGGGTCGCGCCTGAGCTGGCGCTGGGCCCGCGACAGGTCCATGGCGAGGGAGACCAGGCGCTGCTGCGGCCCGTCGTGGATGTCGCGCTCCAGCCGGCGCAGCGCGTTGGCCTCGGCCGAGACCGCGGCGGCCCGGCCCTCGGCCAGGTCGTCGATGCGGTCGTGCAGCTCGGCGACCCCGGTCAGCATGGCCCTGCCGAGCCCGGCCTGGACGAGCGCGGCGCCCCGCACGATCACCGGGAGGGTGAGGGCGAAGAGCACGCCGATGGTGGTGTTGATGATCACTTCGACCCACAGGCCGCCGCCCAGGCCGAGGAGCATGCCGAGTCCCCCGTCGTTGCCGGGGATGGCGTAGACGATCCACCCGTAGAGCGGGTAGGCGAGCCCGGCGATCGATCCGGCCCACCAGACCACCGCCAGCACGAAGGTGACGATGGAGATCGGGAAGGCCACGATGCCGTAGAGCAGGTCGAGCCACGACTGGCCGTTGGTGAACGGGTTGATCATCCTGCGGAACCATCCGGCGTTCTCCGGGGCGGGCCGGTACCTCGGCCGGGCGACGGGACGGCCGAGCACCTCGGGCAGCCAGCGCCGCTCGACGTCGGCGAAACCCCGGGCGACCAGGAGGGTCGTCGCGAGGATGGGCAGCCCCACGAACGCGACGGCCGAGCCGGCCCCCGCTGCGAAACCGGCCACCATCAGGACGAACCAGATGATGGACAGCGGGAAGCCCACGACCAGGTAGCGGGTGTCGGCGCCGATGCGGCGGAGGAGGGTTCTCATGCCGCCCACGCTACGAGGACCGGCACCCTCGATCGACCCTGCGCGCCCGCTTACGGGGGTGGGGCCAGCACTACCCGGGACGGTGGGGGGATCGGGCGAGAAGACTGCTGCGCGCGTCACTGCGCCGCCGGGCTCCCGGCGAGAGGCTTCTTCCATCGCGATTCCTTCGCGACCCGCTTCCCGATCCGGGAGGCGACCGCTTCCCGATCCGCCTCTCGACCCTGGAGGCGACCGCTTCCCGATCCACTTCGCGACTCCCTTCGCGGTCCGGGAGGCGACCGCTTCCCGACCCCCTTCGCGGCCCGCTTCCCGATCCGGGAGGCGACCGCCTCCCGAGCCCCTTCCCACCCCCCTTCCCGATCCCCTTCGCGATTCCTCCGTCATCCCTTCGCGATCCCGGGATCTCCTCTCCCCCTCCCCGAGAATCGAGCTCCCCTTGACCGCCGTGATCCCCGGCCCGGCAGTGCGACCGGCAGCGACCCCGACAGACCTCCCGGCGACGATCCCCGCCCCCCGCGCGGCGCGTACGGCGCCCCGCACCGCACCGGCGACCGCCGGACGCGACCCCTTCATCGACGTGCTCCGGGTGTTCGGCATGGTCCTGGTGGTGCTGCAGCACTGGAGCATCCCGCTGCTCTCCTTCGCCGACGGGCGGATCTCCACCGGCAACGCGCTGGCCGCGGGGAACGCATGGATGATCACGTGGATCAGCCAGGTGATGCCGCTGGTGTTCTTCGCGGGCGGCGCGGCCAACGCGATCAGCCGGCGGAACGCGGCCCGGCGCGGCGACGCGTCCCCCGCCTGGCTCGCGGGACGCCTGCGCCGCCTCGCCTGGCCGGTCGTCCCGCTGGCGGCGGTCTGGCTGCCCCTCCCCCACCTGCTCCTCGCGCTCGGCGTGCCGGAGCAGCCGGTCCTGACCGCCTCGCGGCTGGCCGGGCAGCTGCTCTGGTTCCTGGCGATCTACCTCGTCGCGGTCGCGGCGACCACGCCGATGCTCAGGCTCAACATGGTGTACGGCTGGCGGGTGCCGGCCGCGCTGGCGGCGGGAGCCGTGGCGGTGGACGTCCTGCGCTTCACCAGCGGCCTCGACGTCGCCGGTCTCCCCAACATCGCGCTGGTCTGGCTGGCGGTGCACCAGCTCGGCTTCCTGTACGCCGACGGCAGGCTGGGCCGCCCCTGGGTCCTGGCGCTGGGCGGGTACGGCCTGGGCGCGGCGCTGGTGGCCTTCGGCCCCTACCCGCTCAGCATGATCGGGATGCCGGGGGCCGTCTCCAACATGGCGCCGCCCACGGTCGCGCTGCTCGCGGTCGGGGTGGGCCAGATCGGGCTGGCGCTCGCGCTGCGCCGGTCGATCGTCTCCTTCGCGGGGTGGCCGGGGGTCTCGCGGGCGCTGGGCTGGGCCGGCGACCGGATGATGACCCTCTACCTGTGGCACATGAGCGCGCTGTTCGTCATCGTCTCGGTGGTCGTGGTGGGCCTGGGCATCTCCACCCCCGAGCCGGGCACCCCGGCCTGGCTGTCCGGCTGGCCGCACTGGCTGCTCATGCTCGCCCTGGCGATGTGGCCGCTGCTGCGGGGGTTCGCCCGCTTTGAGGCGCCCCCCACGGCCGGGCCGTACACCGGCGGGGCGGTCAGGGTCCTGGTGGCCGCCGCGCTGGTGGGGCTGGGCCTGCTCACGCTCACGGTGGTCGGTTTCGTCCCGGGGGTGGCACCGGTGGCCGGGGCGGGCGCGATCGTGGTGGGCCTGGCCCTCACCCGCTCCTCCCGCTCCTCCCGCGACACCTCACCAGGCTCGCCGCACCCATCTGTCCAGGGCTCATCCGACCCGCGTTCGTCCGACCCGCGCTCGTCCGACCCGCGCCCATCCGACCCGCGCTCGTCCGTCCCGCAGCCGGGCGAGCGCACCGGGCGGCTCCACGCCCCGTCTCCCCGGTGACGGATGCCCCGCCTCCCTCCGGGCACACATGGACAGTATGCTCATATACGTGTATATGTACATAGTGTACATAAACCTGCAGAGGGAGTACCGATCATGAGCACCGCACCGGCTCGCGTCGCCGTCGTCACCGGAGGTTCCCGAGGCATCGGCCGCCAGGTCGTGGAGCGGCTCGCCTCCGAGGGTTACGCCGTCGTGGTCAACTACGCGAGCAACGACGCCGAGGGGCAGGCGGCGGCCAAGGAGGCGTCCGCGGCCGGGGGCCGGGGCCTCGCCGTGCGGGCCGACGTCAGCGACCCCGCCGCGGTCTCCGCGCTCTTCGACACGGCCGAGGAGACCTTCGGCGGCGTCGACGTCGTCGTCAACGCCGCCGGGATCATGGGCCCGCCCGTCCAGCTCGTCGACCTCGACTTCGAGACGCTGGACCGCATCCTGAACGTCAACGTCCGCGGCACCTTCGCCGTCGCCCAGCAGGCCGCCAGGAGGCTGCGCCGGGGTGGCGCGCTGATCACCTTCTCCACCTCGGTCGTCGGGCTGGCCTTCCCCGGCTACGGCGCCTACGTCGCCTCCAAGAGCGCCGTCGAGGGCCTCACCCTCATCCTCGCCCGCGAGCTGCGCGGCAGGGACGTCACCGTCAACACCGTCGCCCCCGGCCCCACCGCCACCGCGCTCTTCCTGGACGGCAAGGACGAGGAGACCGTCGCCAGGCTGGCCGCCCAGCCGCCGCTCGAACGGCTGGGCCAGCCCTCGGACATCGCCGAGACCGTGGCGTTCCTCGCCGGTCCCGCCCGCTGGGTCAACGGGCAGGTGCTTCGCGTCAACGGCGGCATCATCTGATTTGATCAGCATTTATGCCGAAAAAAGCAGCCATAACTACACAAAGTCACGCACTTTACCTGGAATGTAAGGTGATCCGTGACCGCCTCCGGTCCGACCACCTCAAGTTCTTCGGCAGTATTGAACCGTGAGCCTCGTAGACCGCCTGCCAGAAGAGATCGACGCCGACCCCGATGCCATCTTCGACGCCTTCGTCGAATGGAACTCCGAGCGGGGACTGACCCTCTACCCGGCGCAGGAGGAGGCTCTTATCGAGGTGGTGTCGGGAAACAACCTCATCCTGGCCACCCCGACCGGCTCGGGCAAGAGCCTGGTCGCCGCCGGAGCCCATTTCACCGCGCTCACCAGGGACGTGCGCACCTTCTACACCGCGCCGATCAAGGCGCTGGTGTCGGAGAAGTTCTTCGACCTGTGCGCGGTGTTCGGCACCGCGAACGTCGGGATGATGACCGGCGACGCGAGCGTGAACCCCGGGGCGCCGATCATCTGCTGCACCGCGGAGATCCTCGCCAACGTCGCGCTGCGCGACGGCGCCGCGGCCGACATCGGCCAGGTGGTGATGGACGAGTTCCACTTCTACTCCGAGCCCGACCGCGGCTGGGCCTGGCAGGTGCCGCTCCTGGAGCTGCCGAACGTCCAGTTCATCCTGATGTCGGCGACCCTGGGAGACGTCACCAGGTTCGAGGAGGACCTCACCCGGCGCACCGGCAGGCCCACCGCCGTGGTGAAGAACGCCGAGCGCCCGGTCCCGCTCGTCTACTCGTACCGGATGACCCCCCTCCACGAGACGCTGGAGGAGATGCTCACCACCAACCAGTACCCCGTCTACGTCGTCCACTTCACCCAGGCCTCGGCCATGGAGCGGGCGCAGGCGCTGATGAGCATCAACATGTCGACCAAGGCCGAGAAGGAGGCGATCGCCTCCATGATCGGCCACTTCCGGTTCACCACCCGGTTCGGCAAGGCGCTCTCCCGCCTGGTCCGGCACGGCATCGGCGTGCACCACGCCGGGATGCTCCCGAAGTACCGCCGCCTGGTGGAGCGCCTCGCCCAGGCGGGCCTGCTGAAGGTCATCTGCGGCACCGACACGCTCGGGGTCGGCGTCAACGTCCCGATCAGGACCGTGCTGTTCACCGCGCTGTCGAAGTACGACGGCAACAAGGTGCGGCGGCTGCGCGCCCGCGAGTTCCACCAGATCGCCGGGCGGGCCGGCCGGGCCGGGTTCGACACCATCGGCTACGTCGTCTGCCAGGCCCCCGACCACGTCGTGGAGAACGAGAAGGCCCTCGCCAAGATCGGCGACGATCCCAAGAGACGGCGCGGGTTCGCCCGCAAGAAGCCGCCGGAGGGCTTCGTCGGCTGGAGCGAGGAGACCTTCGAGAAGCTGCAGACCGCCGAGCCGGAGCCGCTGAACTCCCGGTTCAAGGTCAGCAACGCCATGCTCCTCGCGGTGATCAACCGGCCCGGCGACTGCTACGCGGCGATGCGCCACCTGCTCACCGACAACCACGAGGACCGCAAGTGGCAGCGGCGGCATATCAGCCAGGCCATCGCGATCTACCGGTCGCTGCTGGCCGGGGGCGTGGTGGAGAAGCTGGAGGAGCCCGACGACCACGGCCGGATGGCCCGCCTCACCGTCGACCTGCAGGAGGACTTCGCGCTGAACCAGGCGCTGTCCACCTTCGCGCTCGCCACCCTGGAACTCCTCGACATGGAGTCGCCCAACTACGCCCTGGACATGGTCTCGATCATCGAGTCCATCCTCGACGACCCCCGCCAGATCCTGTCGGCGCAGCTCAAGAAGGCGCGCGGCGAGGCGGTGGCGCTGATGAAGGCCGACGGCGTCGAGTACGAGGAGCGGATGGAGCTCCTCAACGACATCACCTACCCCATGCCGCTGGCCGACATGCTGCTGGGCGCGTACGAGACCTACCGGCGCGGCCACCCCTGGGTGGGCGACTACACGGTCAGCCCCAAGAGCGTCGTCCGCGACATGTACGAGCGGGCGATGACCTTCGCCGACTACGTGCAGTTCTACGAGCTGACCCGCTCCGAGGGCACCGTGCTGCGCTATCTCGCCGACGCCTACCGCACCCTGTCGCGGACCATCCCCGAGCACCTCAAGACCGAGGACCTGGTCGACCTGATCGAGTGGCTCGGCGAGCTGGTCCGCCAGGTCGACTCCAGCCTCCTGGACGAGTGGGAGCAGCTGCAGAACCCGACCGGGGAGGTCGAGGCGCCCTCGCTGGAGGAGAGCACCAGGCCGGTCACCGCCAACACCCGCGCGTTCCGCGTGCTGGTCCGCAACGCGATGTTCCGCCTGATCGAGCTCGCCTCCGTGGAGAACGAGCAGGAGCTGGAGCAGCTCGCCCCCGACGTCGACTGGGGCGCCGCGCTCGACGCCTACTACGACGACCACGAGGAGATCGGCACCGGCCCGGACGCCCGGGGGCCCGGCCTGCTGCGCATCGAGGAGGAGAAGGAGTTCTGGCGGGTCCGCCAGGTCGTCTCCGACCCGGCCGGCGACGGCGACTGGGGCATCGACGCCCAGGTCGACCTCGCCGCCTCCGACGAGGAGGGCCGCGCGGTGGTCCACGTCATCGGCCTGAACCGCCTCTGACGGCGCCGGGCCCTCACCCCACGGCGCGGAAATCCCGGGCGGGACCGGCGAGAATGGCGAGATGAGCGACGACGCGATCAGGCAGGTGCTGGGCCTGCTGTACCAGGAAGACACGTTGAAGGTGCTGGCCGCCCTGGCGCTGGGCGGCAAGCCGGAGGAGGAGACCGGCCTCGACAGGGAGGCGGTCAGGCGCGCGCTGGACCGCCTGGAACGCGGCGGGCTCGCCGTACGGGCGGAGGGCGGCGAGTGGGAGGTGCGGCGCGAGCGCTTCCGCGAGCTGCTGCACGCCACGGCGAGGCCCGCCACCCCGGTCTCCCCCGAGGAGAGGGTGCTGCAGTCCTTCCTCGTCGAGGGACGGCTGCGGGCGATCCCCACCAAGCGCGACAAGCAGCTCGTCGTGCTCGACTACGTGGTCCAGGTCTTCGAGCCGGGGGTCCGCTACTCCGAGAAGGAGGTGAACGTCGCGCTGCGCGCCTTCCACGACGACTACGCGGCGCTGCGCCGCTATCTGGTCGACGAGGCCATGCTCAGCAGGGAGAACAACGTCTACTGGCGCAGCGGCGGCTCCGTCGAGGCCTAGGAGAACGAGCGGCGAAGGCCCCGCCGAGACCTGAAGGCGAGCGGCCGGCGTCCGGCCACGCCTACCGGCGCGGCGAAGGCTCCGTCGAGGCCTGGAGGCGGGCGGCCAGCGTCCGGATGTGGTCGATCAGCTCGGGCGGCTCCCGTACGGTGAAGTCCAGGCCGAGCTGACCGACGGTGAGCGCCAGCCACTCCAGCGAGTCGCCGCCGGTGCGCAGCAGGCAGCTGCGGCCGTCCAGCTCCTCCAGCGCCCAGTCGGGTCCCGAGAAGCGTTCGGCGACCACGGCGAGGGGCGCGTGCACGACAACCACCGCCCGGTGGCGGCTGATGGGGGCGACGATCGACTCCTCGACGTAGCCGGGGGGCGGCTCGCGCGGCGGGAAGCGCACGCCGGTGCCCAGCGGGGCGGTGAGCCGGTCCACCCGGTAGGTCCGCCAGTCCTCCCTGCCGGTGTCCCACGCCACGAGATACCAGCGCCGCCCGGTCGAGGCGAGCCGGTACGGGTCGGCGACCCGGGCGCTCTCCCGCCCGTCGCGGCGGCGGTAGCCGAAGCGGATCCGCTCGCGGTCCCGGCAGGTCTGGGCGAGCAGCGCGAGGGTGGCCGCCTCCACGGTGGGCGTCGCCCCGACCGGCGCCACCGCCTGCGTCTGCGTCTGCAGGGTGTGCACGCGCAGGCGCAGCCGGGAGGGCAGGACCTGTTCCAGCTTGGCCAGGGCGCGGGCCGAGGTCTCCCCGATCCCGGCCACCGTGCCGCCCGCCGCCGTGCGCAGGCCCACCGCGATGGCGACGGCCTCCTCGTCGTCGAGGAGCAGCGGCGGCATCGCGGTGCCCGCCTCCAGCCGGTACCCCCCGGCCGGGCCGGTGGTCGCGTGCACCGGGTAGCCCAGCTCGCGCAGGCGGTCGATGTCGCGCCTGAGCGTGCGCGGGCTCACCTCCAGCCGCTCGGCGAGCTCGGGCCCCGGCCACTCCCGGTGGGCCTGCAGCAGCGACAGCAGTCTCAGCACCCGTCCCGTGGTGTCGGCCATGCCGTCCACGATGCCACCGGTCGCGGCCAGGATCTGACCTAAACCGTGGCTAGCGTGCTCCGGATGAGCCACATCGAGATAACGGGCGCCCGGGAGAACAACCTCAGGAACGTCTCCCTGAAGATCCCGAAAAAGCAGATCACGGTCTTCACGGGCGTCTCGGGGTCGGGCAAGTCGTCCATCGTCTTCGACACGATCGCCGCGGAGTCGCAGCGCCAGCTCAACGAGACCTTCACCTCGTTCGCCCGCAACCGCCTGCCCCACTACGGCCGGCCGGACGCCGACGCCATCGGCAACCTCTCCGCGGCCGTCGTCGTCGGCCAGCGGCGGCTGGGCGGCAACTCGCGCTCCACCGTCGGCACCGTCACCGACATCAACCCGCTGCTGCGGCTGCTCTACTCGCGCGCCGGGACGCCGCCCGCGGGCTACTCCAACGCGTTCTCCTTCAACAACCCGGCCGGGATGTGCCCGGAGTGCGAGGGCGTGGGCCGGAAGATCGCCCTGGACGTGAACCTGGCCCTCGACCGGTCGAAGTCGCTCAACGAGGGCGCGATCCTGCTGCCGGGCTTCCGGGTCGGCACCTGGCAGTGGAACCTGTACGCCCACTCGGGGCTGTTCGACAACGACAAGCCGCTGGCCGACTACACCGACGACGAGTGGGAAACGCTGCTGCGCGGCAACGGTCCCGTCATCTCCTTCAGGACCAAGGCCGGGATGGCCCCGCAGAAGTACGAGGGCGTGATCGACAAGTTCAACCGGCTCTACATCAAGCGGGACATCGAGGAGAGGGCCAACCGGGACGCGGTGATGGAGTTCGTCTCGGCGCTGCCCTGCCCGCTGTGCGAGGGGGCGAGGCTCAACCAGGCAGCGCTCGCCTGCCGGATCGGCGGGCGCAACATCGCCGAGCTGGCCGCGATGGAGGTCCGGCACCTGGTCGACGTGGTCGCCGGGATCGACGCCCCGGTCGCGGCGACGATGGTCCCGGCGATCCTGGCCCGGCTGCGGCACCTGGTCACCATCGGCCTCGGCTATCTCAGCCTGGACCGGCCGACGCCCACCCTCTCCGGCGGGGAGTCGCAGCGGATCAAGATGGTCAAGCACCTGGGCAGCAGCCTGACCGACATGACGTACATCTTCGACGAGCCGACCATCGGGCTGCACCCGCGCGACGTGACGCGCATGAACGACCTGCTGCGCGAGCTGCGGGACAAGGGGAACACCGTGCTCGTCGTCGAGCACGACCGCGACGTCATCGAGATCGCCGACCACGTGGTGGACGTCGGGCCGCGCGCCGGGACGAACGGCGGCGAGATCGTCTACGAGGGCGGCGTCGAGGGCCTGCGGCGGGCCCGCACCCTCACCGGGCGGCACCTGCGCCGCAACCCGCCGCTCAAGGCGTCGTTCAGGGAGCCGACCGGCGCGCTCGCCGTCACCGGCGTCACCGCGCGCAACCTCAGGAACGTCACGGTCTCCTTCCCCACCGGGGTGCTCACCGTGGTCACCGGCGTCGCGGGGTCGGGCAAGAGCACCCTGGTCAACGAGGCGCTCCTGGTCCGGCACCCCGAGGCGGTGGTGATCGACCAGGCGGCGGCCGGGACCTCGATCCGGTCCAACCCGGCCACCTACACCGGGCTGATGGACGAGATCCGCGGCCTCTTCGCCGCCGCGGGCGGGGTGAGCCCCGCGCTGTTCAGCTTCAACTCCAAGGGCGCCTGCCCGGAGTGCCAGGGCCTCGGGGTCATCCACACCGACCTGGCGTTCATGGACGGGATCACGTCCCGGTGCGAGGTGTGCCGGGGACGGCGGTTCCGGCCCGAGGTCCTGCGGCACACGCTGCGCGGCAGGTCCGTGTCCGACGTGCTGGAGATGACGGTCGACGAGGCCGCGGAGTTCTTCACCGAGCCGAGACCGCTGCGCACGCTGGGGACCCTGCGGGAGGTCGGCCTCGGCTACCTCGGCCTCGGCCAGCCGCTCAGCAGCCTGTCGGGGGGCGAGTGCCAGCGGATCAAGCTGGCGGGGGAACTCCACAAGAAGGGCAGCGTCTACGTGATGGACGAGCCGACGACCGGGCTGCACATGGCGGACGTCGAGCACCTGATCGGGATCATGGACAGCCTGGTGGACGCCGGCAACACCGTCATCGTCGTCGAGCACAACCTCGACGTGATCAAGAACGCCGACTGGGTCGTCGACCTCGGCCCCGACGGCGGTGACCGGGGCGGCACCGTGGTCTTCGAGGGCACGCCGCTGCGCCTCCTCGACGCGCGGGGCTCCTTCACCGCCGAACACCTCCGCCGCGACCTGGCCAGACCGTAACGGGCCTCCGCGCCGCGACGGAGCCGGGGACACGCGGCGAACGCCCTCCCGAACCTTTCAAGGAGCGGACGCAGGCGTCCGGCGGCGCGCCTCCGGACCCTGTACGCGCCCGGCGGCCGCCCTCCCAAAACTCGCAGGCGTCCGGCGGCGCGCCTCCGGACCCCGTACGCGCCCGGCGGCCGCCTCCCAGACCCCTGACGCTCCCACCCCCCGTTCCCTCAAGGAGCGCAGGTGACGCGGACGCGGGACCACGACGTGTTGGCGTACCCCTTGGGATTCCACACGTCCTGGGCCGACTCCGGCTGGGTGGCCCCGCAGCTGTCCCAGGCGCGGGCGGCGATCACGGTCTCGCCCTCCCCCAGCTCGGCGGTGGTGTGCCAGTGCCGCCACGCCCAGGGGCCCGCCTGCTCGCCGAGATCCGCCTGGATCCAGCTGCCGCCCCCGTCGAGGGAGACGTCGACGCGGGCGACGGTCCGGCCGTCCCCGGCGTAGGCGTAGCCGGTGATCCGCGTGAGCCCCGGCCGAAGGCGGTCGCCGTCGCCGGGGCTCAGGATCGCGGTGTTCAGGACGACGGGTCCCAGGGAGATGCCGTCACCGGGTCCCGCCTTGGCGGGGTCGGCCTCGGGGGGCAGGAGGCGGTAGGCGGTCGCCTGGAAGTAGTTGTCCGAGGGATCCTCCCGCGCGGTGACGCGCTGCAGCCATTTCACGCTGCGGGCGCCGATCCAGCCGGGGACGACGACGCGGAGCGGGGCGCCGTGGGCCGGGGGCAGCGGCCGGTCGTTCATGGCCCAGGCCAGCAGGACGTCCCCGCCGACGGCCTTGGCCACGGGGATCGAGCCGCCGTAGGGCTGGGCCGGATCGGCGAGCTGCGAGACGTCGGGGGCGGCGAAGGCGATGTGCGCGGCCTCGGGGCGCAGCC
This sequence comes from Streptosporangium sp. NPDC002524, assembly GCF_040295985.1. Classification (NCBI taxonomy): domain Bacteria; kingdom Bacillati; phylum Actinomycetota; class Actinomycetes; order Streptosporangiales; family Streptosporangiaceae; genus Streptosporangium; species Streptosporangium sp. NPDC002524. The sequence continues at coordinate 351,998 of NZ_JBEOWK010000001.1, forward strand.
CGGCGCGGGCGAGGACGTCGGCCAGGCCGACACCGCTCCAGCGGGCGGTGGAGGTCGCGCCCGGCCCCCAGGGATCCTCACCGGGGATGTCGCGCACCTCGGCCAGCCCGGCCCGGCGGTTGCCCGCGCACTGCAGGGTCGCCACCAGGCTGCGCTCCGGGAACCCGGAGCGCAGGTCCTCCAGGGACAGCGTCAGCGGGCGCTCGACCAGGCCGTCCACGGTGAGGCGCCAGGCCCCCGGATCCAGGTCGGGGACGGGACCGTGGTTGCGGCTGTAGAAGGTGTCGAGCGGGGTGAGGATCTGGTCGGCCAGGGCACCCGGCGGCGCCTCGGCGTTGTACGGGTCGGTCCCGTGGACCACCATGTCGTTTCTTTTGTCCCAGGTGTTCACACGCTTCGGAGTACCCGAGGACGGGGACACGACACGGCCTCCGGCCGAGACGGGCCGGACGGCTCGACCGGCGGGCCCGCACCGATCTCGCCGACACGGCCCGTAAGGCCGGGGTTCGCGTGAGGCCAGAAGTCGTATAAGACCAGGAGTCGCGTGAGACCAGAAGTCGCGTGAGACCAGAAGTAGCGTGATCGCCATCGCGTCCGGCGACCCACGGCCGGGCGCCCCCGTGATCGGGCGGGCGCCGGGAGCCCGCGCGAAACGCCGTTCAGCCGTAGTACTTCTTCGCGCCGTCGTGCAGGGGCACCGGGTCGGTCTTCTGAGCGTTGTCGCGGGTGATGTCCTTGGCCGCGGGGTGGACCTTCTCCAGGTCCGCCTTGCGGTCGAAGAGCAGCTTGGTCAGGCTCCCGGCCAGGGCGGGGTCCATCTTCTCGCTCACGACGAGCAGGTTGGGAACCGAGATCGTGGACACGTCGGCCGGGGTCTCGTAGACGTCCTTCGCGATCGTCCCCGCGGCGTACACCGGGCCGTGCTCGGCCTGCATCGCGGGCAGCACCCCGTCCAGCGGGACGAAGGCGACCTGGTCCTTGAGGGAGGTCAGCAGGTCGGTGAGGCCCGGCGTGGGCAGCCCGCCCGACCAGACCAGGGCGTCGAGGTCGCCGTCCTTGACGGCCTGCACGCTCTCGGGCAGGCCCAGCGACTGCCGGGTGACGTCCTTGTCCGGGTCGAGACCGGCGGCCTTCAGCAGGCGCAGCGCGATCACCTCGGTGCCGGAGTTGGGCGAGCCGGTGGAGACCCGCTTGCCCTTGAGGTCGGCCACGGACTTCACCCCCGAGCCGGTGGTGGCGACCACCTGGGTGTAGTTGTCGTACAGGCGGGCGACGGCGCGGATCGGCTGGGGCGCGGTGAAGGCGCCCTTGCCCGCGACGGCGTCGGCGGCGGAGTCGGCGAGGGTGAAGGCGATGTCGGAGTCGCCCCTGACGACCCGCTGGATGTTCTCCACCGAGGCGCCGGTCGCCTCGGCCGTGGCCTGGTAGCCGGGGAGGTTCTTGCCGATCTGGTCGGCCAGGCCCCCGCCGAGGACGTAGTAGACGCCGGTGGTGTTGCCGGTGGCGATCGACAGCCGCTTGCCAGCGGCGCCGCTCTGGCCCGCGCTCTGCCCGGCCTGCCCGGCCCGTTCGGCCGACCGGTCGCCGCCGCACCCGGTGAGGAACAGGACCCCCGCCGCCAGCAGGACGGCCACGCGTTTGACGGTCATCGAACCACCTCTCGTTTGCGCATCACCAGATGGAGGGAGACGGCCACGACCAGGAGCCCCGCCCCGGCGAGGGCGGGCACGGGCGACAGGAACAGCAGCAGCACCGCGGCCACCGCGCACAGCACCCGCTCCACGGGACCCGCCGGGCCGAACAGCCGCCCGCCGGTGGCGGCGGCCAGCGCGGCGACCGCGAGCGCCGAGACCCCGGTGGCCGCCAGGATCTCCCCGATCGTGCCCTGGGCCAGCAGCCCGGCCCCGCCGGGGGTCAGCACGAAGGCGAACGGCACCAGGAACGCGGGCAGCGTGTACTTCCAGGTCGCCATCATGGTCCGGTAGGCGTTGCCCCCGGTGATGGCCGACGCCGCGAAGGCCGACAGCGCCGTGGGCGGGCTCACCTCCGACAGCACCGCGTAGTAGAAGATGAACATGTACGCCTCGGCCTGGCTGACGCCGAGGTCCGTGAGCGCGGGCCCGATGATGACCGCCGCGATGACGAACGACGCGGTCACCGGCACGGCGAGGCCGAGCACGAGCACCGCGACCGCGCACAGCAGCGCGGTGACCACGAGGATGCCGCCCGAGGCCCCGACGATCAGCGAGCTCGCCTTGAGGCCGAGACCGGTGAGCGTGACGACGGCGACGATGAGCCCGGCGGCGGCGCAGGTCGCCGCGACCGGCAGCACCCCGGTCGTCCCCGCGGCCAGGGCCCTCGCCGCCCTGCGCGGGGTGAGGGCGTGCTCCCTGTCGAGGAAGGAGAGCGCGACGGCCAGCAGCGTGGCGTACACCACGGCGCGGAACGGCGACTGGCCCAGCGCCATGAGGATGACGATCACGAAGAGCGAGCTGAAGTGGTAGCCGAACCTCCTGACCAGCGGCCAGAACCTCGGCGCGTCCACCTGGACGGCCCGCGTCCCGTACTTGCGGGCGTCGATCTCGATGGCGAGGAAGATGCCCAGGTAGTACAGGACCGTGGGGATGGTGGCGTAGAGCAGCACCGTGAGATAGCTCACCCGCATGTACTCGGCGATGATGAACGCCGCCGCGCCGAGCGTGGGAGGCGACAGGATCGCCCCGATGCCCGCCGCGGCGAGCACTCCCCCGCCCTGCTCGGGCGGGTATCCCGCCCTGCGCAGGATCGGCCAGGCGACGCTGCCCACGCTCACCGTCGTCGCGACGCCCGAGCCGCTCACCGTGCCGAGCAGGAACCCGGCGAGGGTGACCGTACGGCCCGGCGCCGAGCGCGAGCGGCGGAACGCGGCCAGGGAGACGTCGACGAAGAACCTCCCCGCCCCCGAGTGGTCGAGGACCGCGCCGTAGACGGTGAACAGGATGATGTAGGTGGCCGCGACGTCGAGCGGCACCCCGTACACGCCGTCGGTGCCCATCACGAACGAGACGACGATCCGGTCGATGTCGTAGCCGCGGTGCCCGATGACCCAGTCGAAGGGCAGGTAGCCGCCGTAATAGGCGTAGAGGACGAACGCGACGCAGACCGCGGGCAGGATCCATCCGACGGTGCGGCGGCAGGCCTCCAGGACGAGCAGCACGATGACGGCCCCGGCCGCCACGTCGAGGGCCGTCGGCTCGAAGGCGCGCCGGATGAAGTCGTCGAAGACCACCAGCGGGTAGAGGCAGGCCGCGAGCGCGAGCAGGGCGAGCGCCCAGTCCGCGACGCCCGGCCGGTCGGTGCCCCGCCGCCCCGGCTTGTAGCAGACGAAGACGAGCGGCAGCACGACCGCGAGGAAGATCATCCGGTACGGGAGCACGGAGCCGGGCCGGAAGGCCCGGTACAGGACGTACAGCGACAGCCCGAGGGCGACCAGCGTGACGGCCCCGGCCACCCAGCCGGAGAGCCGCCGGGCGGGCCGCTCCGCGTCGAACTCCGCGATCAGCTCGTCCGCCGACGCGGCGCCCGCTGTCGTACCGCTCGCCGATCCCGCCGATGTGGTGCCTGTCAAACCGCCGTCTCCACGTGTGAGCCGCGACCTTTGACCGCACATTACATAGATCACTGACGCCCGTCCGTCAGGGCACGGTCACATTCGCGTCACACCTGCTGTGCGGGAGGCGTCAGGCCATACGGAACGTACGAAGAGAGCGAAATGTCCGGAGAGCAGGACCGAAACCGGAGCGACCGGGAGCGAACGCCGGGACTGGAGGACGTGACCTCCGGGACGGGAGAACCCGGTCACCGGGACGGGAGGCCCGGTCACGGGAGCGGGAGAATCCGGCCACCGGAGCGGGAGGCCCGATCGCCGGAGCGGGAGAATCCGGTCGCCGGGCGGGAGGACCCGCTGCCGCCCCGGATCCTGGAGCGGGCCCTGAGCCCTGGAGCGGCCCCAGCCCCTGGAGGGCCCCTGGGTCCTGGAACGGCTCCGAGCCCTGGAGTGACCTGAGTCCTGGAGCGGCTCCGGCGCCGTCGGACGTCGGCCGCCCGGGGTTCAGCCGCCCGAGGTGTCGTTCTCGGCGTCCGCGCTGGGGACCGCGAGGTCGTAGGGGTCGTCCAGCCACCCGGCGGGCAGGTGGACGCGGTCGCGCGGGTTGGTCTTGCCCCGGGGGGTGTCGACGCCGTCGGGCCACGGCTGGGTGACGTCGAGCTCGGCGAGCCCCTCCCGCAGACCGGCCAGGCTCTCCGCGGTGGCCAGGCGGCGGCGGAGCTCGGCACCGACGGTGAAGCCCTTGAGGTACCAGCCGACGTGCTTGCGGAAGTCGACCACCGCGTGCCGCTCGCTCTCGAAGCACTCGGCCATCAGGGTGGCGTGCCGGTCCATGGTCGCGGCGACCTCGCCCAGCAGGGGGCGGCTCCGCTCGTCGCCGCCCTCGCACATGGCCGCCAGGTCCGCGAACAGCCACGGACGCCCCAGGCAGCCCCGGCCCACGACGACCCCGTCGCAGCCGGTCTCGTCCATCATGCGGCGCGCGTCGGCGGCGCTCCAGATGTCCCCGTTCCCCAGCACCGGGATCTCCGTCACGCTCTCCTTGAGCCGCGCGATCGCCTCCCAGTCGGCGTTGCCGCCGTAGTGCTGGATCGCGGTGCGGCCGTGCAGCGCGACCGCGGAGACGCCCTCCTCGACGGCGATCCGCCCGGCGTCCAGGTAGGTCAGGTGGTCGTCGTCGATGCCCTTGCGCATCTTCACGGTGATCGGCAGCGTCCCCGCGTTGCGCACGGCCTCGCGCAGGATCGCCCGGAACAGGTTCCGCTTGTACGGCAGCGCGGAGCCGCCGCCCTTGCGGGTCACCTTGGGCACCGGGCAGCCGAAGTTGAGGTCGACGTGGTCGGCCAGGTCCTCCTCCGCGATCATGCGGACGGCCCTGCCGACGGTCACCGGGTCGATCCCGTACAGCTGGATGCTGCGCGGGCTCTCCTCGGGCTCGAACCGGATCATCTTGAAGGTCTTGGGATTGCGCTCCACCAGCGCCCGCGTCGTGATCATCTCGCAGACGAACAACCCGCCGCCCTGCTCCCGGCAGAGCGTACGGAACGGCGCGTTGGTGATCCCGGCCATCGGGGCGAGGACGACCGGCGGCCATACCTCCAGCGATCCCAGCTTCAACGACTCCACCTGGCTTTTCTACCGCACTGCGACGAGCAGGACGAATCATCGCTGGGTATGGTGACTCTGACGTAGATCAACGTGACACGGGAGGCCGCGGATGCTGTTGCGACTGCGGATCGCACTGCCCGATCAGCCGGGCTCCCTGGGGAAGGTGACCCGTGTCCTCGGTGTCGCGGGCGCGGACATCACCCAGGTGGTCGTCCTCGAACGCGGCGAGGGCCGGGCGCTGGACGACATCACCGTCTACTGGCCCGACTCCGCTCCCAGGGAGAACCTGGCCGAGGGGCTGGAGAGCGTCCCCGGTGTGAGGATCGAGGGCATCTGGAGCACGCGCGAGGCGCCGGGGACCTACCCGGAGCTGGAGATCCTCAAGTACATCACCACTGCGGGCGACCGCGCCCTCGCCACCCTGCTCGACTCCATGCCCGTGCTGTTCAGCGCCGACTGGGCGGCGGCGGCGACCGAGAAGAGCCCGCGCACGATCGTCCACTCCAGCTGGCGCGCGCCCGAACAGGTGCCCTTCCCCGACGAGACCCCGGTCCGCCCGGCGGCCTTCACCCTCGGCTCCGGCCTGCACGTGATCGCCGCCCCGCTGCCCCCGCTCGCCCTGACCTTCCTGCTGGCCCGCGCCGACGGCCCCGCCTTCCACCGCATCGAGGTGCACCGCCTCACCCGCATCCTGGAGATCTTCCTCACCCTGCCCGCCGTGGAGCGCGTCGTCGCCCGCCAGCTGCGCCGCCCGCCCGAGCAGCCCGAGCAGGACGTCTGAACGATCACCCGGCCGAGCCCCTCCGTACGGGGCCCGCGGGCGGGTTCGCCCGACGGCCACGGGACCGTTCGCGCGACGGCCACGGGACCGGCGGCTGAACGCGCGGTTACGCAACCGCCGGGAAAACCCGCTAGAGTTCTCTCGTCGCCACCGGGTACGAAACCCGGAGGAAACACGCGGAAGTGGCTCAGTGGTAGAGCATCACCTTGCCAAGGTGAGGGTCGCGGGTTCGAATCCCGTCTTCCGCTCGAAGGGTCTTCGGGCTCTCACTCCGGTGGAGTGGCCGAGAGGCGAGGCAACGGCCTGCAAAGCCGTCTACACGGGTTCAAATCCCGTCTCCACCTCTGGTCTTTCCCCATGCGGACGATTAGCTCAGCGGGAGAGCACTTCCCTGACACGGAAGGGGTCACAGGTTCAATCCCTGTATCGTCCACCACCGCCCATCCACGGGCAGCTCAACCAGAACGGCCGCCAAAGTCCCAGCTTCAAGGGCCTTGGCGGCCTTCTGCTTTCTTTGGTTGGTTACCGTTGATCAGCGTTGACTCCTGTCCTGTGATGACTTGTGCTGACCTATATCAATACGCCAGAAGCCCAGGTCAGGTCGTGGACAACAGAACCTTGACTCTGCCGACCCATCGCATGACTCTTGGGGCTCACGGGTGTAGACCAGGAGGGCGAAATCTCGTGCAATCCTACGATGATGGAGACAATCTCTCTCTTAACTTCTACTGCAAGGACCCTAACTCCAATCAGGACAACGAGTGCGAGACGTTCTATCGGACGGATCGAGGGTCGTGGCTCGTACAGGTCAAGAAGCGCGGCCCCAGGGTAGGGGCACAGCTCATCGGCCTCGGGGAAGATGAGACGTTCGGGGAACTCTCCGAGCGCACCATGAACTCGTTCGTCCGGATGTACGTGAGGGAGCACTATGGAGTCGATCTCCCCGAAGGAACGGGCTGATCTGGTCAACAGCATCGGCAGGGAAGCACTCCATGTCGAGATGCGAGACAACTACGGCATAGACGCTGATCTGTTCGCCAATTGGCAGGCAGGTGACCGTGAGGAGGTCCCTCGCGTCCTCAAGCCGTGGTGTGACCGGGTCAAGGCCGGGATCGCGGAGGGGAAGACATACCGTCGTGTGTGCGTGGTGTCGGAGCCTCTTTCGGCCTACCAGCGGTGGTGCTTCGAGGCGACGAACGGCCTTAAGGTCGAGGCCGGGGAAGACCTGCGTTGGGTTCCGCGACGGCTGACCTCGACGTTGAGCCTTCCGGGGAATGACTTCTGGTTGCTCGACGGTGAGACGGTCGTGTTCAACGTCTTTGACGGAACGGACAAGCGCTCCGAGATTCAGCTCTACCGAGACCCTGCCATCGTGAAGCACTGCGCTGACGCCTTCTCGGCTTTGTGGGATCTGGCCATCCCGCACCGCGACTACCGGCCCGCCTGACAGCGTCCCGGCCTTGTCCGAACAAGATCAAGTACAAGCCGCCCGCAAGGCGTTCGGGCAACGGCTTCGCGGCCTGCGCCTGGACGCCAACCTCAACGGCCGTCAACTCTCGGCTCGATCCGGAATGCGCGACTCCAAGATTTCCCGGATCGAACTGGGACGACAGAACCCCACGGAAGACGACATCCGGGTTTGGTGCCGTGCGTGCGACGCAGAAGACCAGATCCCCGAACTGATAGCCGCACATCGGCAGATCGATGAGATGTGGGAGGAGCACCGGCAGGCGATGCGTGCCGGGCTCAAGCAGCAGAGCGAACGAATTAAACCGCTTTACGAACAGACCAGGCTGATACGCGCCTACGAGCCTCAGACCGTTCCCGGCTTCCTTCAGAGGCCGGGATACACGCGGGCCGTCATCGAAGATGTGGCCCGGTTCCACGGCCTGACCGACGATATAGACCAAGCCGTCGAGGGACGGCTGAACCGGTTGCGTGTCCTTGAGTCCGGCAAGTGCATGTTCTCGTTGGTCGTCGAGGCTGGGGCGCTCTATGCCCAACGTGGCAGTGTCGCGGTGATGTTGGATCAGCTCGACTACGTCGAACGCGCGGCCGGCTTCGCGAATGTGGCGCTGGGCATCATCCCTCTCGGCCGACTTCGAACCATCTGGCCGGGGGAAGGGTTCTACGTCTATGACGAGTCGCTTGTTCGCAGCGAGCACTGGACCGGGGGTTACCGCGCCAAGCGCCCCAGCGAAATAGAGACATATTTACGAATCTTCAAGCTGTTGCAGTCTCAGGCCGTCTATGGCGATTCCGCACGAGCGGAGATAGACGCCGCACGGAGGTTGCTGCAATCCCGGGAAATTTCCTAGCTCCAGTTCTGGCCGGACTCCTACCGTCTGGGTTATGACATCCGGACAGACAGTGACAGAGGCCCGCGCCGGGGGGCGAGGGGACGGCGAGACAGCGACCTCTGCAAGGCAAGAACCCCCAGAGGGGTTGAGTGACCTCGCACAGCTGGTCAGCGCTCATGGTGTTCGAACGTCGATCATTCACCGCGTGGGGCTCCGCCTCTACGGTGACCGGCCCGATCCGTTCCCCCGAAGCGATCGTTTCGAGCTGGTCGTCCATAACCGTGGTGGCTGGGAAGTCGCGACGGTGACCGTGGGGGACCACTCCGGATACTTCATGGTCTCGCTTCCCACGGTCGCGGCCGGTTGCCGGCCGGTCGACGCCGACCAGCCTCAGGCGGTCGTGGACCTGATCCTCGCGGCGCTCTCGAAGGAGACGGTGTGAGGCGGGAGATACCGGAGTTCGAGGTCACGGAGAACTTGGACGGCTTTCTTGAGGCACGTCACAAGGGCGGCTCCGCGAGTGATCCTGCTGACGTGACCGGATCGGCTTTCCGAAAGCTTGAGATGGGGTGCCTGGCCGCTCGGGTGGCGTGGTCGCCCTGGCCGGACGAGAGTGCCGGATGACCTCCGCCGCGCTGACACGGCTTCGGGTCCCCTACGTCATCGCCCACGCCGACGAGGTCGCACCTCAACCCCTGCGGTTCGTCCGGCGCCCTCTCGGTGGGTTGCGGCTCGCCTACGACGACCCGCGCCGGGGCGACATGGCCCACGGGGTGCTACGCGTTCGCGTGCTGACCACCCGCCGAGGGGCGCCGCAGTGGCGCAAGCTCAACACGCTGCGCCAGTGGCGCTGCATGGAGAGGCTGCGGTGTCAGGTCTGCGGGAAGGCCGCGACCGACCCCGACACGGGACGCATCCCCTGGATCATGACCGAGACCGCGTTCCGCGAGATCCCCGGGGACTCCACCGGCGGTCTCACCAGTGCGCCGCCGACCTGCTGGGCCTGTGTCCCGGAGGCGTTGGCCACCTGCCCTCAGCTCGGAATCTCCTCGACTGTTTGCACCGTCGCCCGCGCCGAGCCCGCCGCCGTACTGGCCGACATGTTCACGCCCGGTCCAGGCCGGAGAGCCATCCCCACGGGGGAGCGCAGCGTCGAGGTCAACCTGAAAGACGAGGTGTCGATTCCCAGGGCGCTGGCCACCCAGCTGATCGTCCGCGTCGAGGACATGCGGCCCCTGAACGTGGCATGAGTTCCTCCCTCCGCTTCCTGGAGGGGCAGGTGTCTTCCCCTGCGCGGCCTCACACCCGTGGCTCGCCTTCCTGTCCCTCCGGGAATCCAAGGTCGCTTCTTCACCATGAAGGGAGGTGTATGTACATGGACATTTATCTCGTGGATATGACCGGGGTCTCGTTCCGTCGTCTCTGCGGAGGAAATCAGCAGGAGGAAGATCAGGAAAGCTGCGTGGAAATAGCGGATGTTCCGGGACGGCCGGGAACGTTCGCGCTGCGGGACAGCAAGAACCCGGCGGCGGGCACGCTGCGGTTCACGCACGATGAGCTGGTCGGATTCGCCGCCGGCGTGGGTACGCTGTGAAACCGGAAACGGCTCCCGCGTATCTCCGCGCGGGAGCCGTTGTTCTTAGCGAGGGTCGAATGTGGTGGCATTACCATGCATTCCAGTGGATCGGTCAATCCACCTCTCTGGGCAAAGCGGATGGACTCCGCAGACCTCCGCTTCCGCCGACATCGCCGGAGGAGTTTCGTAATTCTCCGCTGCCGCCGTTCCGTATGTGTGACTGGCTTCTGAAGCCACCCACCCACATCAAGGTGACCGGAGACCTGGAGACCGTGCTGGGCTGGCTTGACCAGCAGTGGCGGCAGCTTGAGCCGTCCTTCGCCCACCCCGGCCGGGAAAAGCGCCTGGGCGGCGGGCAGGAGCGGCTCCAGATGGCCGAAGACACGCTGAGGCACTGCGGGAGCATGGCGTGGGGACACTGGTTGAAAGGGGAACGCTTCGGCCACACCGCCGCGGTCGGCTGCCCCGATGTGCACGCTCCCCACTACCGGTGCCCGACCGGCTCGTGAGCCTGGAATCACCCGCGGGATGCGCTCACCTCGGATTGGATCAGCCATGAATGGTGACATATGCGGTGTCGCTCGGCTGGAATGGGCTTGTTCTCCAAGGACCCCATCGATCCCGGACGGCGGAGGACGCGGCATCCGGTCGCGGGGCACCGGCCGGAGCGCGGCGGAAGACGTCGAGGAAGGGCTGGCCTCCCATGAACATCACCGAGTACGCCGACAGCGTGTGGCGGGGCGAGGTCCCCGACAGCATCGTGCACACGGGTCCCGCCGGGCAGGGCTTCGTGGAGATCGCCGACGGGGTGGGGTTCCGCAGCGGCTTCGGCAATGTGATCGCGCTGCGGCACGGCGGGGAGGTGACCCTGTTCGACACGGGCAACCCCTTCGACGCGGACCGGCTGCACACCGATCTGCGGGCCTGGACCGACGATCCGGTGACCGCGGCGATCTACTCCCACGGGCACATCGACCACGTCTCGGGCGTCGGCCCGTTCGACGCGGAGGCCGACACGGCGAGACGGCCCCGGCCGACGGTGGTGGGGCACGAGGCGGTCTCCGTCCGTTTCGAGCGTTACGTGCTGACCAACGGCTACAACGCCATCGTCAACCGGCGGCAGTTCCAGGCTCCCAATCTGACCTGGCCCACCGAGTACCGCCATCCCGACGTGGCCTACCGCGACGTGATGTCACTCGGCCACGTCGACCTCTTCCACGCCAAGGGCGAGACCGACGACGCGAGCGTCGGCTGGGTGCCCTCGCACCGCATCCTGCTGCCGGGCGATTTGTTCATCTGGGTGACCCCCAACTGCGGCAACCCGCAGAAGGCGCAGCGCTATCCGCGCGAGTGGGCGATCGCGCTGCGCAGGATGGTCGAGCTGCGGCCGGAGATCATGCTGCCCAGCCACGGCGCCCCGGTCTTCGGCGCCGACCGGGTCGAGCAGGCGCTGACCGAGACGGCCGAGTGGCTGGAGTTCATGGTCGAGCGCACCCTGGGGATGCTCAACGAGGGCGCGAGGCTGGACGACATCGTGCGCGCCGTACAGCCTCCCGCGCGGCTGGCTGAGCGGCCCTATCTGCGCCCGCACTACGACGAGCCGGAGTTCGTGGTGCGCAACATCTGGCGGCTGTACGGCGGCTGGTACGACGGCAACCCGGCCAACCTCAAGCCCGCGCCCGAGGCGGCGCTGGCCGCGGCGGTGGCGGAGCTGGCCGGGGGCGCGGGGCGGCTGGGCGAGGCCGCGCTCGGGGCACTGGCCTCGGGAGACCAGCGACTGGCGGGGCACCTGGCCGAGATGGCCGTACAGGCCGCACCGGACGACGCGGCGCTGCACAGGGTGCGGGCCGAGGTGTTCGCCGCCAGGGCGGAGTCGGAGGCGTCGCTGATGGCGAGGGGCGTGTTCACCTGGGCGGCCGAGGAGTCCCGCAGGGCCGCGGGAGACACCCCGGCCTGACCTCCGGCCTCCAAGCTCTGGGCCCTGGGTTCCGGTGTTCCGGGCTCTGGGCCCCGGGCCCCGGGTTCCGGGTTCCGGGCTCCGGGTTCCGGGCTCTAGGCCCCGGGTTCCGGATTCCGGGCTCCGGGTTCTGTGCCTTGGGCCCCGGGCCCCGGGCTTGCGGGCTTCCGGGCTCCGGGCTCTGTGCCCCGGGTCCCAGGCTCCGGGCTCCGGTGTGGGTGGGCCTCCCGGAATGCGGGCACGCCCTCGCGGTGTCCGGGCTTCGGGGGGAGCGGGTGCTCGTGGCGCCGGGTTTCCGGAGGTCAGGGGGGCGGATAGCGAAGGGATAGGGGGCGGATGCCGGGCGATTTTACGGTCCGAGACATGAGCACTCCGATCTTTGCGCTTTGCGATGAGTACGTCACCCGCTGGGCGGCGCTCGACCCGATCGCGGCAGGTGCCGAGGGCATCGTGTCCGACTTCGTGGCCGCCACCGACCACAGCCCGGCCGGGAGCGCCGCCCGGGCCGAGCTGATCCGTTCGACCCTGAAGCGTCTCGACGAGCTGGTCCCGACCGGTGAGCCGGACGTCAGGGCGGCCACCCACCTTCGGGAGCGGCTGGAGGCCGAGCTCGCCTGGCACGACACGGGCGAACCGCTCCGCTGGGTGGCGGCGCCGTACGGGCTGCCCTATCGGGTACGCTCCAGCGTCGTCCTCCTCCCCCACGGCACCGACGACGAATGGCGTGACGTCGCGGCCCGCCTGGCGGCGATCCCGGAGATGCTCGCCGGGTGGCGGGAGAGCCTGGAGGTCGGCCTGGAGATGGGCCTGCGGGGCGCCCGCAGGCAGGCGCTGGCCATGGCGGACCAGGCCGACCAGTTCGCCGGTGCCGGTGGGACTCCCCCGGCGCATGACGCCTTCGTCGCCACCTACGGTGAGGGCCCGGTCAAGGAGGAGCTGCTCAAGGCGGCCGCGGCGGCCCACGACGCCTACGCCTTCGCGGGGCGCTACCTGCGCGAGGAGTACGCGCCCCGGGCGAGCGAGGCCGACGCGGTGGGCCCCGAGCGCTACGCGGTCGCCGCCAGGATCAGCCTGGGCGCCGACATCGACCTGCGTGAGGCGTACGAGTGGGGCTGGGCGGAGCTGGAGCGCATCGGGGCCGAGACGGCCGCGGAGGTCGAGCGGATCAAGCCGGGCGCGACCATCGAGGAGGCGACCGCGATCCTCAACGAGACCCAGGCGGTCGACTCCCTGGAGGAGTACCAGGCGTGGCTGCAGGAGCGTCACGACCGGGCGGTCGAGGAGCTGAACGGCACGCACTTCGACATCCCCGAGCCGCTGCGGCGCATCGTGGCCGAGGTCGACGTGAGCTCCACGTCCGGCGCGGCCTCCTACAACGCGCCCAGCGAGGACCTGTCGCGGCCGGGGCGCACCCTGTGGCCGGTCGGGGGGCGGACCCGCTTCGCCACCTGGAGCGAGCTGACCACGATCTTCCACGAGGGCGTACCGGGCCACCACCTGCAGTTCGGCGCGATGCGGACGGCCGGGGACACCCTGTCCAGGTTCGCCAAGGTCTCCTGGGTGGACGGCCACGGCGAGGGGTGGGGCCTGTACGCCGAGCGGCTCGCGGACGAGCTGGGCTGGTTCACCGAGCCGGGCACCCGGCTGGGCATGCTCAACTGGTCGGCGCTGCGTGCCGCCCGGGTGGTCATCGACCTGGGCGTCCACCTCGACCTGCCGCTGCCCGACGGTTCGAGGTGGACCTTCGAGAAGGCCTGCGAGGTGCTGCGCGAGCAGGGCCGCTGCGAGCCGCACCGGGTCGAGGCCGAGGTGGTGCGCTACTTCGGCTGGCCCTCCCAGGCCATCTCCTACAAGCTGGGCGAGCGGGCGTGGGTGCAGGCCCGCGAGGAGGCCAGGCTGCGCCTGGGTGACGCCTTCGACCTGCGCGCCTGGCACACCGCCGCGCTGGAGCTGGGGCCGGTCGGCCTGTCCAGTCTCGCGGAGGCACTGCGCCGCATCTGCTGAGCACCGCCGCCCCCGCGACCCGTGCTCCGGAAACCAGTGGCACGGTGACCGGTTGCCGTACGACCGGTGGCCTCGCGACCGGGGGTACGACAACCCGTGGCACGGCAGCCGGTGGCCGGTGGCCGTACGACCCGGTGGCACGGTCGCGACGGCAGACGGCAGTGAGCGGCAATGGGCAACGGCAGGCGACGACAGGTAGCGGCAGGCGGCGGCGAGGTCTGCGACGAGCGTGTGGAGAGGTCCGGATTCCGGACCTCTCCGGGTGGCTCGTCGCTCAGGACGCCGTCGCCTGCCAGACCGTCCGGCGTGCCAAATGCTCGGGATGCCCGTGATACCAGGAACGTTCTACGCCCGAAGATCCGGGCTTCAGGACGCCGGGACCTTTCCCGCGTGCCCCCGTGGTTGTTCCGGGCCGGGCGACGGGCTGGGCGACGTACTAGGTGACGTGCTGGGCGACGTACCGGATGACGGGCCGGGTGACGGAGGGGTCTCCAGCTGGGCGCGTATCCGGGCGGCGATCGCGGGGGGCATCGTGGCGGCGAGTTCGAGGGCCTCCTCCGAGACGCTCAGCGCCGCCTCCGCCTCGCCGACGGCGGCGTACGCCGCGCTGAGCATGACCAGGACGCGCACCTGGTGGAGCGGCGCGTCGATCTTGTGGAACAGGCCGAGGGCCTGGTGGAAGCGGCCGATGGCCTGTTCGGTCTGGTCGACGGCGAGGGCCAGCTCGCCGAGCCCGAGCACGACCCTGGCCTCGGCGAGCCGCTCCCCCGCGGTGGTCGCCACCTCCAGGGCGTTCTGGAGCGTGCGCTCGGCCTCCTGGAGGTCGCCCTGGCGCAGCCGCGTGATGCCCAGGCCGTGCAGGGCGTACGCCTCGCCGGTCGGGTCGCCGATGTTGCGCACGGTCATGAGCGTCTGCTCGAAGACCTCGGCCGCCGACGCGTACTCCTCGGACCTGAGGTAGGTCTCGCCCAGGCGGTGCAGGACCTGCGCCTCCACCCGGCGGCTGCCACCGACCCTGCTGAGTTCGAGTGCCTCGCCCAGCAGGCGTTTGGCCTCGTCGAGCTCGTCGCAGTCGAGCCTGATCTGGGCCATGCTGTGGAGGACGTAGGCGGAGGCGACCTGGTCGCCGGTGCCGCGGAAGATGCCCAGCGCGCGATCATAACGTTCCACGGCGTCGTCGAGCCGGCCGCTCACCCGGTCCAGGAAGGCGATGTTGCGGATGACGAGGGCCACCCCCAGGTCGTCCCCGGCCTCCTCGAACAGCTCGGCCGCCGACTCGAAGTCGCGCCGCGCGTCCCCGAAGCGCTGCTCGGCGATGTAGAGCGAGCCGATCGAGTAGAGCATCGCCGCCTGTCCCCTGCGGTCCCCCGCGTGCCGGGCGGCGGCCAGGGCGACCTGGTGGGTCTCCCGCCAGTCGTCGAAGTAGATCCTCGACTCGAACAGGGTGACCGCGCTGATCGCGAGGTCCCAGCACAGCTCGACGAACCCGGCCTGCGCGGCCTGGCGGATGCCCGAGACGAGCGTGAGCCGCTCGCGCTCGTACCAGGGAAGGGGGGCCATGACCAGCTTCTCGACCAGCCGCGCGGGCAGCGGCCAGCGCGGCGCGTCGCTGTGGATCTGCACGTAGTCCCCGCCGTACTCGCGGCGGTGCGCCTCGCCGGTCAGGAAGAGCAGGCCGCCGAGCACCCTCTCCAGCGCGGCGTTGCGGTCGGCGACCGCCTCCTCGCCCGCGAGGCGCTCGCGGGCGAACACGTGGATCAGGTCGTGGAAGCGGTACTGGCTGTGCACGCCGTACCCGGCGTCGGTCGTCTCGACCAGCTGGCTGTCGGCCAGGTCGTCGAGCAGGTCCTGGGCGTCGGAGGGATGGCAGTCGAGCAGCGCGGCGGCGACCCAGCCGGAGAAGTGCCGGGACTCCAGGATGGCCAGGCGCCGGAACAGGCGGCGCGCGTCCTCGCTGACGCTCTCGTACGTCAGGGAGATGCTCGCCCTGATGCCCAGGTCGCCGTGTTTGAGCTCGTCGAGCCTGCGGGTCTCGTCCTCCAGCCGCCCCACGAGCTGGTCGATCGTCCAGTGCGGGCGGGCGGCGAGCCTGGCGCCCGCGATGCGCAGTGCCAGCGGCAGGTGGCCGCAGAGGTCCGCCAGCTCGGCCGCCGACTCCCGTTCGGCCTGTACCCGCTCGACACCGGCGATGCGGGAGAGCAGGTCCACCGACTGCCTGGAGTCGAAGAGGCCGACGTCGAGGTGGGCCGCGCCCGGCAGGCCCGCGAGGCGGCTGCGGCTGGTGATGATCACCGCGGCCTCGGGGTTGCCGGGCAGCAGCGGCAGCACCTGGCTCTCGCTCCTGGCGTCGTCCAGGACGATCAGCATCTTGCGCCCGGAGAGCAGCCCGCGGTACATCTCGGCCCGCTCGTCCACCCCGTCGGGTATCGCGTTGCCCGGCACGCCGAGCGCGCGCAGGAAGCGTTCGAGCACCTGACCGGAGCCGACCGGGTGGGACTCCCCGCCGTGCAGGTCGGCGAAGAGCTGACCGTCCTCGTAGCGTCCGGCGACGCTGTGCGAGACGTGCACCGCGATCGTGGACTTGCCGATGCCCGGCTTGCCGACGACGGCGATGACGGGGACGGCGAGCCGCTGGCGGTCCTCCGCGGCGAACGTGAGCTGGCGGCGGATCGCCTCGACCAGCTTGATCCGGCCGGTGAAGTCGGCGATGTCGGTGGGGAGCAGGCGGGGAATCGTCCGGCGGGCGGCCGGCGCCTCCTGCGTCTCCCCGTGGCGCTGGGACTGCTGCTGCTGTTGATGTTGCTGCTGTTGCTGCCGCCCCGGCGCGTCGAGGCTCTCGTCGGAGGTGAGGATGGCGTACTCGAGCTGCTGGAGGCTCTCGTTGGGTTCGATGCCCAGCTCGTCGATCATCGTCTGGCGGGCGCGGCGATAGACCGTCAGCGCCTCGGCCTGGCGGCCCGAGCGATAGAGCGCGAGCATCAGCTGGCCGCGCAGCCGTTCCCTGAGCGGGTGTTCCTCGACGAGCTCGCTGAGCTCGCCCACCAGCTCGTGGTGCCTGCCCAGTTCGAGTTCGAGCTCGACGCAGTCCTCGTTCGCGGTGATCCGGCGCTCGCCCAGCCTGCCGACCGCCCCCTGCACGAGCCGGCTCTCCTGGCCATCGAGGGCGGGACCCCGCCAGAGGGCGAGCGCCTCCCGGTAGTGCCTGACGGCGTCCTCCGGGCGGTGGCCCTCGCGTGCCTGGCGGGCCTGGTTCAGCAGGCTCTCGAAGTTCTGGGAGTCGAGCTCCCCCTCGGCGACCCGAAGCGTGTATCCCTGGGAGTGGGTCGCGATGACGTCGGGCCCGCCGTTGGCGGCGAACAGCCGCCGCAGCGAGGAGATGCAGATCTGCACCTGCGCGCGCGAGGTGCTGGGGAGGTCCTCACCGTAGATCGCGTCCGTCAGACGCCCGATGGTGACCATCCGGTTGGCCTCCAGCAGGAGGCAGGAGAGGACGACCTGCTGCCGAGGCGCGCCCAGATCCAAGCGTCGGCCGTCGGCGACGACCTCCAGGGGGCCGAGGATCCGATACTCCACCGACTCTCCTTACAGAATCGCGGCCTATCCGGGAGTTCACCGCACAGTTGGTGTAAGAGAGACATCAGGGATCTAACCACTGCCTTAAAACCAGGCAACAATCGACTCAACCCCACCCTCCATGATCTCCGGGCATATAACCCAGCGATCACGACGGGCAATTTTATATGCATGAAACGCGTTCTGCCCGGGATCATACAGCGCCGCTGGTTGGAGAACCAGGGGGGTTTGTAAAGGTCTGGCCCGATTTGCGACTAACGGGCGGGTTTGAGACGCGAAGAAGCGGCCGGGCCTTGGAAGGCTCCGACCGCTTCGGCGGACCCCCGCCGCCGGCGACCTCTCCGGGCGGGGGGTGCAGTTCAGCCCCAGGGAGTGTTGCTGGCGAGCACGGTGGTCTTCGCGGCCCCGTCGGCGACCGAGGGGACGACGGCGGCGAGACCGAGGCACCCGAGGACGGCGACGGCGGAGACGATGATCCGGAGGGTGTTGAAGCTCGCGAAGTTCCGCATTTCCTGTACCTCTTCTTCGTGTCTCGCAGGCCGTTCACTGCTGTCCGCCTGTCTGCTTCAAAACGTAAATAGCGCCCCTATCCGCCCCTTATCCGATTCCTTCTGATCCGGCATCCGAGCCATCCGGCACGAAAAAATAGGCTCGGGTAGCCGATGGATAGCGGACGGATAGCCCGCCCGTGGAACCTGATGGGACCGAGGCCGCGCGATAAGGGTCACGCGGCCCCGACCAGCAGATGGGTAACCTCACATGAGCATCGCCACGCAGGCACTTGACGGCGTTTACGGCCGGTCCGCGGCCGGTGTCCGAGCTCGCCTGGAGCGCGCCTCGGGCACCGGCTGGGAGCCGGTCTCCGAGGGCGAGACCGACATCGATGGAAACGTCAAAGAATGGACGGACGAATTCATGGAGCGCGGGCTCTATCGTCTCGTCCTCGCCACCGACCACTATTTCGCCGGGCTCGGCATGACCACCTCCTACCCGGAGATCACGGTCATGTTCAGAATGCACGACGAGCGCATGCCGTACCACGTCCAGGTCGTGCTGGCACCACACTCGTACTCAACGTGCTTCGGCGTCCGCGGGTGAGCCCGCGAGCGGCGGAGGCCGTCCTCCAAAGGGAAGCGAACATGCCCGTTCAGCAATTGGCGAAAGCCGGTCCCCACAACGCCGGGCAGGACGAGGGCACGCCCTCGGTCATCGCCCGATGCCTGAGCAACTTCCGCCTGGAGGTCGACGGGCAGGCCGTCTCGCACTGGCGGGCCGGCAAGTCGAGGGCCCTGTTCCAGTACCTGCTGGTCAACCGTGAGCGGTTCGTCCACGGGGACCGGTTGCGCGAGGTGCTGTGGCCGGAGCGGGAGGACCACCGCTCCAGCTCGCTCAAGGTCGCGGTGCACGGCGTGCGGCGGGTGCTCAACGAGTTCGAGGACAGGGACGGTTTCACCCTGCTCCACCAGGACCGCGGGTACGTGCTGCGGACGAACAGCGCGTGGGTGGACATCGAGGAGTTCCAGCGCGCCTTCGACCGGGGCAGGAACGCGTGGGTGGCCAAGGACCACGACACCGCGATCGCCTGGTTCCAGCGGACCGCCGACCTGTACGCCGGGGACTTCCTCTCCGGCGAGAGCGGCGACTGGATCAACGAGCAGCGGCAGTGGATGCGCGGGACCGCGCTGCGCGCCCTGACCGCGCTGCGCACCGAGGCGCTGGAGCGCGAGGACTGGCCGGCCGCGATGCACTGGTGCCGCAGGGCCCTCGACGTCGATCCCCACCACGAGACCACCTACCAGACCCTGATGATGATGCACGGCGAGCTCGGGGAGCTCGGACGCGTCCTGAGCTGGTACGAGGTGTGCCGCCACCGGTTGCGCACCGACCTCGACGTGGAGCCGAGCGAGCGCACCGAGCGGCTGCTGGCCACGCTCATGCGGGGCCGGAGCCGCCCGCCTTTGACCGGGCCGCGCCCGTGACGGCATCCGTGAGAGCGTCCGTGACGGCATCCGTGAGAGCGTCTGTGACAGCATCCGTGCCTGTATCCGTGCCTGTGACTATGCCTGTGCCCGCGACACCCCTCGACCGGGGATCCGGCCTGGAACGCCCCCGCGACCCGGGCGGCCCGCCGGAGGCGGCGCGCGACCGGGGGCCCGACCTGGGACGCCTGCGCGACCCGGGCGGTCCGCCAGAAGCGGCGTGCGACCGGGGGCCCGACCTGGGACGCCTGCGCGCGGCCGTCGGCGAGTTCGCCCGTTACGGCGCGGCCGACAGATCGTGGGAGCGGCTGCTGCTGGCGACCGGGCCGCGGGTCGACCCCGCGCTCGCGGCCCATCGCCGGGCGCTGCTGGCCTGGCTGAACGCGTGGGGATGCCGGCTGCGCTATCCGCGCGACGGCGAGCCCGACGTCTTCGGCGCGGAGACCGCGGCCTGGTGGGACCGCTGGAAGGGGCACCTCCCCGGCCCGGACGTCACGCTCGCGACGCTGGGCGACGCGGAGATCGAGGTGCTGGGCGCGTGCTACGCGGACCTGTCGGCGATGCGGGCGGCTCCCGGGGCCAGACCCCGCTCCCTGGGGCCGACCGCCGCGACCAAGATGCTGCACGCCCTGCGCCCGGAAGCGCTGATGCCCTGGGACGCGGCCATCGCCGACGCCCTGCACGGGTCCCGTACGGCGGACGCCTACCGCGCGCACCTGCGGCTGGGCCGGGAGTGGGCGCGGCGCCTGCTCGCGGAGGCGGGCGTCGGCGAGCGGGAGCTCGCGGTGGAGCTGGGCCGCCCCGGGCGCCCGCTGGCGAAGATGCTGGACGACTACTGCTATCTGGCGTTCACCGCGGGGACCTGACCGGGGCCGAACGCGTTCCGCCGCTCGCCGACGGCATGAGCCCGGCCGGGGCCGCCCCCTCTTCGGGGCGGGGCCCGGCCGGGCTCCGTTCTCACGGTTCTCGCGGTCTCCGGAACGCGACCCTTCACGGTCTCCGAGACTCGACTCTTCACGATTTCCGGGACGCGACCTCTCACGGTCTCCGGGACGCGACCCGGACGGGCTGTGTTCCCGGTGTTCCCGGTGTTCCCGGTCCGCCCGGTTTCCCCGACGTCTCCGGCATCTCCGGCGGCCCGGCGCTCACCGTAGCGACCTGACCAGGCTTCGCGCGGCCGTGCGGCTCGCGGCGAGCACGGTCTTGCCCGCGCCCCCGCTCCCCCCGGTGAAGGTGTAGACGCCCTTGGCCAGGGGCCGCAGCGACAGTCCTCCCGTGGGGTGGTAGCACTCGACCGCGGTGACGGCCTTGACCTTCCTTCCCGGTGGCCGGTATCCGATCCTGGCCTCGGCGACGTCCAGGATCCTGCTGGTGAGTACGGGGTCGGTCGGCGTGGGTCCAGGGGTGATGTCCCATCTCTCGGTGGGCAGCCCGAGCAGGACCCGTCCTTCGGAGTAGGACCTGCCGTACAGCCCGGACGTCTCGTCGACGAACGCGTCCGGATTCTTCCCCGCCGAGGGGCCGAGCACGTACTGGATCACCTTGGTGCGCAGCCCCGCGTCCGTCAGGCCCGTACGGGCGAGAAGGCCCTGGGTCCACGCCCCGGCGGCCACCACGACGGCGTCGAACCTGGCCGGGCTGCCCTCGGCCGGCCGGACCTCGGCCTCGGCGGTGATGCCGTCCACCTGCCCGTCGGTGACGAAGGCGCCCGACCTGGCGAGCTCGACGAGGAGCCGGTCGCGGAAGGCGTTCGGGGAGAGGTATCCGGCGCGCTTCTCGACGACGGCCACGCTCCCCTCGGGCAGCTCGCGGAACGTCCCCCTGGTGCTGAGCTCGGCGCCGCTGACCAGGGAGATCGAGCCGGGCAGGCGGCTGCGTACCAGCTCGACCAGGCCCTCGGTGCCCGGCCCGAGGCCGGGCAGCAGGTACACCGAGCCGGTCTCCCGGTAGGAGGCCCACTCGCGCAGTTCCCGGTTCGAGTGGAGCTCGGCCAGGCTGTCGGCGGCCTCCAGGCACAAGGCGGCGTCGGGTTCGAAGGCCCTGGTCAGGCCCCCGGAGGCGGCGCTGGCGTCGGCCCTCCTGTGCGGCTCTCCGGTGTACAGGTGGACGGCGCTCCCCCTGACGACCTCGCACAGCCGCCAGGCCAGCATGGCCCCGGCGATCCCTCCGCCCACGACAGCGATTCTGATCATGGCACTCCTCCGTTCATGTCGCCGAGGCGGTCGCGGTGGTCCGCGACTCGTCGGTCTTGTTCGGGTCCCGCATGCCGATCAGGCCCGCCACGGTCGCGATCGCGGAGACCAGGGCCGCCCACAGCCACACCGAGCGCCCCACCTGGAACCACACGAGGGTTCCGATGACCGGGCCGATCGCGGTGCCGAGCCCGAAGACGCTCTGCATCGCGCCGATGTAGCGCCCGCGGAGCCGCTCGGGACCCGCCAGGGCGGGGTAGGCGAACGTGGTGGGCCCGCCGATGATCTCCGAGAGCGTCCAGACCAGGGTGCCGAGCATGAACCAGATCGGCAGGGGGGAGATCGCGTAGATGGCGTAGCCGACCGAGACGAGGCCGAGGCCGAGCAGCGCGGTGAGCCGGATCGGCCACTTCTGCACGACCTTCGTCATCGCCAGCTCGCAGGTGATGACGATGAGGCCGTTCAGCGAGACGGCCGCGCCGTACCACCACAGGCTGATGCCGGCGGCGGAGATGTCCAGCGGGAGGGTCGCCGTGTACTGGCAGTAGACGATGGAGGTGAGCAGCATCGCGACCAGGTAGACGCTGTAGCGCCAGTCGGCGAGGACCGCGAGGTAGCCGGTACGGCCTTCCGGTGACGACGCGGCTGCCTCCTTCTCCCCCGGCGTGGCCGCGACACGCGGGCCCCGCTTGGGCAGCGCGAACATCACGATCCCGCCGAAGATGAGTGCCGCGGCGGCCTCGCCCCAGAAGAGCGCGTTGTAGGAGACGGCGAGCAGCGCGGCGCCGATGAGCGGGGCGGCGGTCATGCCGAGGTTCAGGCCGAGCCGGTACATCGCCGTGATCATCACGACCCGGTGGCGAGGTGTCAGCTCGGTGAGCATCGTCTGGGCGGCGGGCCGGTAGAACTGGCCGACCGTGCTGACCATGAAGACCGCGGCCAGGATCATGGCGTAGGACGGGGCGTAGAGGATGGACACGATCAGGAGGGCCGAGCCGCCCATGCTGATCAGGGTGACCGCCCGCGCGCCGAGCCGGTCGGAGAGCGAGCCCCCGGCCAGCGAGCCCACCACCGCTCCGGCCCCGTAGACCCCCAGCGCGAGCCCCGCCTGGGTGGCGGAGAAGCCCCGGTCGGTCAGGAACAGCACCAGGTAGATCTGGATGAACGCGGCCAGCCTGCTGATGAAGCCTCCGAAGAGCAGCGCCTTGACGGCGCGCGGAGACTCCCGCAGGGTGGCGAACACCCCGTCGTCCGGCTTGTCCGGGGGTGTCGAGGACAGGTTGTTCTCGTTCTCGATAACGGCGGTCATGTGGCTGCCTTCACCTTCAGGTTCGCCTCGGCCGCGTCCAGCGCGGCCCGGCACTCGTCGACGGTCGGGGAGAGCGCGGTGGCGTAGGCGATACGCCCCCACAGGGTGCCCTTGGGCGGTGGTGAGACGGTCGCGCCCGCGGCGACCACCGGGACGACCCGGTCGATCTCGGGGGGCAGGCCGGTCTCGTCGAACGCGATCGACTCGATCGTGGTGTCGTCCTCGGCGACGTAGAAGAAGCGCACGCCGCCGACGAGCTTGCGCTCGGGGACGAGGTCGGGGGTACGGCCGCAGGCCACCGCCGCCGCGGCGAGGCCGGGGTCGATCCCGGTGGTGATCATCCCGAGGTAGGGGATCATGTCCCCGCCCAGGCGCGCGTTCACCTCGATGACGCGCAGCCCCCGGGAGGAGAGCTTGACCTCAGTGTGGGTGACGCCGTCGGTGAACCCGAGCGCGGTGTGCGTGTCCTGCAGGACGCGGCAGAACTCGGGGTCCTGCAGCAGCTCGTCCTGGGCGTCGACGAAGTGGCCGACCTCCTCGCAGTAGGGCTCGTAGCCGAGGACCTTCCTGCCGAGGAAGAGCGGGGTGACCACGCCGCCCTGGACAACGGCGTCGACGCTGACCTCGGGGCCGTCGGCGAACTCCTCGACCAGGACGGGGACCTCGAACGTCGCCCCGCCGGGGACGGTCAGGTCGTGGACGAAGGCGAACCGCTCGGCCAGCTCCCCGGGGTCCTCGACCCTGATGACGCCCAGGCTGCCGCCGAGGCCGCGCGGCTTGAGGATGGCCGGGTAGCCGACCGTCTCGGCGGCGGCCAGGGCCTCGTCGAGCGTGGAGACGGCGAGCGACCTGGGCTGCGGGACGCCGAGCGCGTCGAGCGCGACGCGGGTGAGGTGCTTGTCGCGGCAGCGGCGCACCATCTCGGGGTCGCCGCCCGGCAGGCCGAGAGCCTGCGAGACGTGCGAGGCGGCCAGGATCGTGGCCTCGTCCCAGCACAGCACCCCGTGCACGGGCTCGCGGGCGGCGAGCTCCAGCGCGGTGGCGGCCAGGGCGGGGCCGTCGCCCAGGGTGGCGACGACGGTCCAGCCGGTGGCGTACTCCTTCTCCCAGCCGGGCTCGGCGGCCACCAGGAGGTGGACGCGGTACTCGGTGGCGATGGAGCGCAACAGGTACTCGCGGTAGTGCCGCATCCCCGTCGCGACCACCAGGATCAGCGGCCTGGTGTCGGTGGTCATGTCACGCCTCCCTGGCGGTGGTCACGAACTGCCTGTCGGGGCCCTGCGGGGTGCCGGTGGTCATGTCACGCCTCCTTGGCGGTGGTCACGAGCGGCCTGTCGGCGCCGTCGGCGCCGTCGGTGCCCTGCAGGGTGTCGAAGAACTCCTCGCGGACGACCTCGTCCTCGGTGGGGGCGATCCTGGCCGCCGCGTAGCGCAGCAGCGGCGGCGCCATCATCGAGGTCACGACCGCGACCAGGACGATGACCGTGTACGACGCCGTGGTGAGCACGCCCAGCCGCAGGCCCACCATCGCGATGATCACTTCGATCACCCCGCGGGAGTTGAGGCCGGCGCCGAGCGCGAGGGCCTCCCAGCGGGTACGGCGGGCGATGCGGGCCCCGAGGTAGGCCCCGGCGAACTTGGCCGCGATGGCGACGGTCAGCACCACGATCCCGGCGATGAGCACGGGCGGGTTGGCCAGCTCGGTCAGGTTCATCCGCAGGCCGGCCGTCGCGAAGAAGATGGGCGCGAGCACCGCGGCGACGAGTGTCTGCAGGGGCGCCAGCCTGGCGACCTTCAGGTCCGGCGAGGAGCCGACGAGCGCCCCGCAGATGAAGGCGCCGAGGATGGCCTCGAAGCCCATCGACTGGGTGGCGGCGGCCGAGAGCAGGATCATGGTCGCCACCGCGGCGATCGTGGTGGCGCTCCCGCCCCGGTCGGCGGCGCGCAGCACCCCGGCGACCACCCTGCGGCCGAACAGGACCGACACGGCCACGAGGCCGACGAGCAGCGCGATCGCGGTGAGCGCGGCCTGCCCGGTGCGCGCCCCGGCGGTGGCGAGCGCGGAGACCACCGAGAGCAGGAACCAGCCGACCACGTCGTCGATGACGGCGCTGCTCAGGATGAGCTGGCCGATGTCGCGGTGCAGCAGGCGCATCTCCATCAGCACCTTGGCGATGACGGGGATGGCGCTGACGCAGAGCGCGACGCCGAGGAAGAGGGCGAAGACGGTGTGGTCGACGCCCGCGGCGATCATCTCGGAGGGGGCGAGGAACCCGATCCCGACGCCGAGGGCGAGCGGGACGACCAGCCCGGCGCCGCTGATCCAGGCGGCGCTCTTCCCCTGGCGCCGGATGAACCCCAGGTCGAGGTGCATGCCGGTCAGGCCCACCAGCAGCAGGACGCCGACCTGGCCCACCGCGTCGATCATGTGGAATCTGGCCGGGTCGGTGGGCAGCAGCCAGGCGGAGAACTCGGGGGCGACGTTGGCGAGCAGCGAGGGCCCGATCAGGATGCCCGCGCTCAGCTCACCCAGCAGGGCCGGCAACCCGAAGCGGACGGAGAGACGTCCCAGGACGGTGGCGAGCCCCAGGAGCACCCCGAGTTGCAGCAGGAGGATCATCAAGTCGTGAGCGGGGATGACGGCGACGGGGGCCGCGGCGATCGTCACGGGGGTCACTCGCCGTTCTCGACGTAGTACCAGTTCTCCGGGCTGATCATCCCGAAGGGGTTGATCGGCTCGAAGCCGCGGAGCTTGTTGGAGACCTCGAACAGCCGCAGCGAGAAGTTCGGGATGAAGATGACGGGGACCTGCTCGGCGATGTAGTCCTGGTACTCGTAGAGCGCGGCGGGGTCGTCGCTGGTCAGGGTGCGGTCGATGAGCTCGTCGGCCCTCGGGTCGGTGTAGTGGCCGAAGTTGCCGCCGGCGTCGGTCCGGAAGAGGATCTCGCCGCTCGGGTAGTGGTAGACCCAGCCGCCGCCCCAGGTGCTCAGCTCCCACAGGCAGGGGCTGTCGGGCCCGACGACGCAGGGGGCGTCCTCGGCCACCAGGACCGAGCCGTAGACCTCCTGCAGCCGCAGCTCGATGCCTGCCCTGGCCGCGTCGTCGCGGAACTGCTCCATCAGGCGGGTGAGGGCGGGGCGGCCCTCGGCGTACCTGAGGGAGAAGCTGAGCTTGGTGCCGCCGGGGATGTCCGCGCCGGCCTGGCCGGGGCCCTCGCCGGGGTTGACGCAGATCGCCGGGGTCGTGCTGGTGTCCCAGCCGTTCGCCTCCAGCAGCTCGCGGGCCCGCTCGGCGTCGAAGGGCAGGATGGGCGAGCCCTGCAGGGTGGGCGAGACGAGGTCGCTCACCGGGTAGCGGGGCACCGGCCCGTCCTGCCGGTAGGCGTAGCCGTGGTAGATGTCGCGGGCCGCCCGGTCCTGGTCGAGGGCGTGCTGCATCGCCTGCCGGATGTAGGTCTGGGCGAGCATCTTGCCGGCGACGGTCGGGTTGTTGTAGTTGAGCGGGATGTAGCGGATGCAGAAGGCCGCCTGCGGGACCAGCGTGTAGTGCTCGCCCAGCGGGTTGGGGCCGCCCTTGGTGGGGTCGTCGGTCGGCTCGGTGCTGAAGCTCAGCGGGAGGTAGCCGACCTGGATGCCGTCGGGCCCGTCCGGCCCCTCCAGCAGTTTTTGATACTCCTCGCCGTCGGACATGAAGGGGATCTGCCGGAACTCGTCCAGGTGCGCCTTGTTCGGCCCGGAGTAGTGCTCGTTGGGGACGAAGGTGACGACGCCCTCCATGGTGTAGCTCTTCAGCCGCCACGGGCCGCTCACCACGCTCCACACCGGGCTGGTGGCCCAGTGGACGCGGTCGGAGTTGTCCTCCTCGATGACGCCGCCGTTCTCCCCCATCAGGAAGTCGTAGACGGCGGCGACGTTCTCCAGGCTGAACGAGGCGTCGGACGGCCCGTCGGCGGTGCGGTCCCAGGCCTTGGGCATCGGGGTGATGGTGCTGAGCTGGTTCATCAGCACCCAGCGCTTGGAGTAGACCTTGTCGAAGGTGAAGTAGACCTTGTCCTCGGCGAGCTTGCCGTAGGAGACGAGGTTGTCGGGGAAGCAGCCGGGGACGTACTCGCCGTAGCGCTCGCCCTTGACGGCCATCATGTTCACCCAGAACAGGACATTGTCCGCGCAGATCGTCTCGCCGTTGGACCACTTCCAGGGCTTGACGGTGACGGTGACGGTGAGGCCGTCCTCGCTCCACTGCGGGGGCTCGCCGATGCTGAGGTCGTAGTCGACCTCGGGGGTGCCGTGCGTGCCGAAGAAGTACAGCGGCCGGTACATCAGGATCTGGAACTCGAGCAGGTTGCGGGTGCCGAACCGCTCCGGCGGGGTGAAGGGGAAGATGATGGACGGGGGGAATCCGGGGGCGCAGGCCCAGGTCACCGTGCCGCCCTTGACGGGCTTCTCCACGTTCGGGCGGGCGATGGTGTTCAGCGTCATGGTCAGCTCTCAGTCCTCTGGTGCGGAAGCGTGACGGTGCCGGGGTCGATCTCCTCAAGGAGGCCGGGGTCGATCTCTTCGAGGAGGGAGACGCCGCTGCTCGCGTGGGCGCCGTAGCGCTCCCACGTCTCGTGGAGCAGGACGCGCCCGTCGGGGAGCAGTTCGGGGGTGCTGCGGCAGTGGCCCGACACGACGGCCCCGGTATCGAGGACCATCGTGTAGGCGAAGTCGAGGGTGCCGTCGGGGGCGCAGAGCCCGGTGAGGGTCCCCCGGCGGGCGTGGCCGCCGGAGAACTCGCCCCACAGCAGGTCGCCCTCCTGGCGGTACAGGGCGATCGGGTGCCTCTCCCCGGAGGGGACGCCGCCGGTGGTGAAGCGGCGCCCGTTGTAGTCGATCATGAGCGGGCCGCCCTGAGTTCGAGGGTGCAGCACTTGGCGCTGCCGCCGGACTTCAGCAGCTCGGAGAGCTCGACGCCGATGGGCTCGTAGCCGCGCTCGCGCAGCTCGCCCATCAGGTGGGTGGCCGCGGGCGGCAGCAGGACGTGGCGGCCGTCGGAGACGGCGTTCAGCCCGAACACCTCGGCGTCGGCCTCGTTGGCGATGATCGCGTCGGGGTACAGGACGCGCAGCACGCCCTGGCTCTCCCTGGAGAACGCCCCCGGGTAGTACATGATCTGGTCGCGGTCGAGCACGGCCAGCGCGGTGTCGAGGTGGTAGAAGCGCGGGTCGACCAGCCTCAGCCCCGCCACCGGGATCCCGAAGAACCTCTCCGCCTCGCGGTGCGAGCGGATGTCGGTACGGAAGCCGGTGCCGGCGAGCAGGTACCTCCCGGCGTGCAGGTAGTCGCCCTCGCCCTCGTTGACGTGGACCGCCTCGCGGGTCCGGTAGCCGCGGGCGCGGAACCACTCCAGGTAGGCGGGGCCCTCGGCGGCCCGCTCCTCGTACCGGAACCTGGCCGACAGCACCTTGCCGTCGATGACCGTCGCGCCGTTGGCGGCGAAGACCATGTCGGGGTAGCCGGGCAGCGGCTCGATGAACTCCACCTGGTGGCCCAGGGCGCGGAAGGCGCGCAGCAGGCCGTCCCACTGGAGCCTGGCCAGCGAGCCGTCGACCGGTTTGCCGGGGTCCATCCAGGGGTTGATGGAGTAGACGACGTCGAAGTGGGTGGGCGGGCACATCAGGTAGCGGCGGGTGCGGGCGACCCGCAGGGTCCGGTGCGGCGCCTCCTCGATCAGCTGTGTCATGACAGTTCTCCGTCCTGGACGAGGGTGACGTTGATCTTGGAGGCGTAGTCGAGCATCGTCTCCCTGGCGTCCTCCAGGGAGGTGCCGGTGGTGCCGAGGAAGCCGAGGATGCTGTTGCCCTCCGGCGGGCGCCGGACGACGTCCCCGGGGCTGGCGGTGATCTTGAGGAAGAAGACCTTCTCGGACTCGGAGACCTCGGCCGGCACGTCGATCGCGGTGATCCGGCCCGCGTCGCACATCAGGCACATCGCGGTGACGTGGACGCCGGTCGGCCGGTAGTGGCGCACCCTCGGCGCCGCGCCCCGGGCCACGTCCATCACGGCGCGGATCGGGTTGTGCGCGGCGGTGATCCCGGCGATGAGGTCCAGCCCGCCGCCGCCGGGCCTGATCGCGATCTCCAGCAGGTACGGCTCGCCCCGGTGGAAGCGCACCTCGGCGTGCAGCACGCTGCGCCGCAGCCCCTGGGAGTGCGCCCCGGCCCTGACCACGCGGTGCACCGCGGCCACCTGCTCGGTGGTGAGCGCGGTCGGCCCGTGGTGCACGTCGTCGTCGAAGGTGCCTCCCTCGACGGTGATGCGGTCCACGATGGAGCCGAGGTAGACCTCGCCGTCCCAGGCCACGGCCTCGATGAGGAACTCGTCCCCGTCGAGGAAGGACTCGACCAGCAGGCCGTGCGGGCCGAGGTCGAGGCCGTGGGCCTCCATCTCGAACCACGACATCCCCTCGATCCCGGCCAGCGCCCGCGGGAACAGCTCCGCCATCTCCTCCGCGTCGTCGATCTTGAACACGAAGTTGCTCGCGGCGCCCAGGGTGGGCTTGAGGATGACCGGGTAGCCGAAGTCCTCGGCCGCGCCGAGTGCCGCGTCCAGCTCGGTGACGAAGCGGAAGTCCGGGTGCGGCGCCTCGTACCTGCGGTGCGCCTCGCGCATCAGCAGCTTGTTGCGGCTGGTCCTGGCCGCCTCGACGCCCACGCCCGGCAGCCCGAGCGCCTCGGCGACGGCCGCGACCGTGGTCACGCCCGACTCGGAGAAGGTGATGATCCCGTCGAAGCGCTCCTGCTCGTGCCACTCCTTGGCCTCGGTGATGAGGTCGTCGATGTTCTGCGAGCCCACGACGCGGTAGCGGTCGGCGGGCCAGAAGTCGGGGGTGCCGATGCCGTTGAGCACGTAGAGCTCGGCGCCGTAGTCCTGGACCTGCTGGTAGCGGGAGCGGTAGTAGGTGGCGTTCTGGCGGGCTTCCATGGCGAGGAGTTTCATCGGGGGCTCCCGGGCAGTCGCGGTAGCAGGAAGGCGTCGATCGTCTCGGCGGAGGTGTCGAGGGTGAGCCCGACACCGGCCGCCTCGGCCTCGGCCGCGACGTCGATGAGGATGGGGGCCGCGCAGGACAGGAAGGCGCGCACCTCCATCAGGAGGTCGCCGGGCTCGTCGCGCTCGGCGGTCAGCAGCCTTCCGAGCTGGGTGACGATGCCGTCCGCCGCCCTGGTCAGGCTGAACGAGGTGAGGTCGTAGCAGAGCCGGAACCTCTCGACGACCACCGCGGCCCGGCGGCGCCCGGCGTCGGTGACCTTGAGCTCCTCCCCCGGGTCGGTGACGAGGGCGTCGAGGCGGTCGGCGAGGGCGTTCCACGGCTCGCGCAGCCTGCGGGAGGTGACCTTGTCGAGCCCCTCCCGGGTGAAGTTGGCCCGCTGGTCCTCGGGGCAGGTCAGGGCGAGGTAGAACCGGACGAGGTCGCGCGGCACCTCGGCGACCAGGTCGGCGCCGCGGATGAGGTGGCCCCGGCTGGTGGAGAACTTCTCGTTCTCCAGCTCGTAGAACTCGTTGCAGACGTTGGCGTCGGGGGTGATGTAGCGGTCGCCGTGGGCGAGCAGCATGACCAGGTCGACCATGCCCCAGAAGTAGACGTTGTCGAACCCGTGGAAGTAGACGAGGCCGTTGCCGCTCTCGGCGCGCCAGGCCTGGTCGACGGGGCCCTCGGGCTCGCCGGCCGCCTTCCAGGTGCTGTAGATCGAGGCGGGCATCGCCTCTACCCACGGGTAGAGAATCTGGCCGGGCGTCTCGGCGAACGGGGCGTCGATCCCCCAGCCGGGCGACGGCACGGTGATCGGGATCTCCGGGAGCGGCCGGGCCAGGATCTCGCGGATGAGCTGCCGGCTGTGTCCCCTCCAGGTGTTCTCGCGGGCGGCGTAGTAGGCGGTGAGCTCCTCCCGGTAGTTCTCGATGGGCAGGACCAGGACGGTGACCTCGCGCGAGGTCACCGGGTCGGCGGGGTCGAGGACCGAGCGCGGGTCGCCCAGGCCGTCGAAGTGGTTGGGGTGGCCGCAGCCCTCGCACGACCCGCCGCAGCTCTCGGTCAGGCACGCCGGGCACTCGCCCTTGACCAGGCCGTCGAACAGGTAGGTGCCCGCGTTCTCCGCGTACGGCATGCGCACGGTCCGCGTCTCGAACCGGCCCGCCTCGTGGAGGGCGGTGACGAAGTCGAGCACGGTCTCGCGGTAGGTGTCGTCGATGGGCGGCATGGGGGCCAGGGAGATGCCCATCGCCTCGACCGACCGCTGGATGGCGGCGGTGGACGCCGCGCACAGCTCGGCGGGCGTGGTGCCGTTCCTGCGGGCGGTCGAGATCATGTACGACTGGCTGTCGTCGGTGCAGGTGTTGTAGTTGACGGGGCGTCCGTCGGCCCGCAGGTAGCGGGCGTAGACGTCGCCGGCGACGTAGGGGCCGGCCATGTGGCCGACGTGCAGGTCCCCGTTCGGCGTGGGGGTCGCGGCGATGACGATCGTCTCCGTCATGTCTCCTCCTGGTGACGGCTCTCGAACACGCGGGTCATGTCGTGGTCCCACCAGATGCCGTACATCTCGAAGACGTCGGTGCCGTCGTTGACGACCTGGTGGTCGGTGCCGGGCGGGAAGTAGGCGACGTCCCCGGCGGAGAAGGGGGCGCGCTCGCCCTCGCTCTCCAGGACCGCCTCGCCGGAGACGGCGATGAAGATCTCGTACTCGTGGTGGGCGTGCCGGGTCGAGGCGGTGCCGGGCGCGACGACGCACCAGGCACCCTCGAACGGCGCGTTCAGCGTGTCCCAGGGCATGAGCCGCTTGGCGAGCAGGCCGTTGTCCCTGCGCAGGTGGGCGGGGTCATAGGAACGGAGGTCCACGGGGGTTCTCCTCGGGGGATTCGGGGATCAGGAGAGATCAGGAGGCGATCGGGAGGGCGAACGGCGCCAGGAGCTCGGCGGCGGCGTTGCCGTTCCGGATGTCGTCGACGATCTCCTCCGCCCGGTTGGCCAGCGTGCTGAGCAGGGAGTCGGCGATGCCGTGCGTGTCCTCGTTCACGCCCTGCAGGTAGCAGGAGGCGCCCGAGCCCGCGGGCAGGGTCAGCTTGTAGAAGCGGTCGACGCCGATCTCGCCGAGGCCGGCCCTGGCGGCGAGGTCGCGGATCAGGCCGGGCATCCGGCGGTCGAAGCCGGTGCCGAGCAGCAGGACGTCGCAGGGCAGCTCGTCGTAGCCGCCGCTCTTCCTGTCCTGGAGGGTGAGGACGATCTCGTCGCCCTCCAGCCTGGCCCCGGCGATCTCGGCCATCGTGATCATCTGGATCCGCTCCTGGCCGGTGAGGCGCTCCAGGTAGATCTGCCGGTAGAGGTTCTCCAGCAGGCCCGGGGACAGGCCCGCGTAGTTGGTGCGGTGCATCTCGCCGAGGAGCTGGCGCCGCGCGTCGGGGCGCGAGCGGTGGAACTCGTCGACGAAGGAGGCGTAGAAGAGCTCGTTGGTGAACTTGCTGCTCTCGTAGCCGTTGAGGCCGATGGAGCGCATCACCATCGTGCACCGGGCGTTGGGCATGTTCTGGTGGGTGGCCCACAGCATCTCGGCCGCGCTCTGCGCGCCGCCGATGACCGCGACCCGGTGCGGGGCGTCGTGGTCGAGCCCGGCGATCTTCCGGCTGTACTCGGTGCTGTGGATGATCCGCTCGCGGGGAAGCGTGTCGAACACCTCGGGGACGTGCGCGTCGCGCCCGGCGCCGACCACCAGGGTGCGGCAGCCGATGGTCGAGCCGTCGGCGAGCCGCACGATCCAGCTCTCGACGCCGCCGTCATCGGTCAGGACCGGCTCGACGGCCACGCAGCGCCGGTCGTACTCGATGCGCACCTGGGCGAGCGACTCCGCCACCCAGAGGAGGTAATTCGAGATCTCCATTCTGTACGGCGTGAAACTGCCCAGATTGACGAATTCACTGAGCCTTCCCACGGAGTGCAGGTGGTTCACGAAGGAGAATCTGCTCTGCGGGTTTCTCAAGGTGACCAGGTCCTTGAGAAAGGAGACCTGGCTCTGGGTCCAGGGCAGCAGCATTCCCCGCTGCCAGACCACGTTCTCGTGCTGCTCTATGATCAGCGTTTCGGTGGCCAGTTCCGGAGCGAGCTCTTCGAGGGCGACGGCGAGGGCGAGGTTGGACGGCCCTGCGCCGAGGGCGAGTAACTCGACTTCCTGGTGCTTCACGGTGGTCGCCTCCCGGACGACTTCTCGGGCGCGGTGCCCGTGACGAATGGTTGCTGGGTCTCTCCTGGTCGGCTCACTGCCAGCCGGCTCCGCCGGCCGGGGCGAGGGCCGCGACGGCCGCGAGGCCGGCCCTCCCCCCGGGGGCGGGGGAGGCGGTGAGCGGGCGGGCGCCGAGGGTGGGGGCGATGGAACGGAGTGTGGTGCTCATTGTTCTTCTTTCCTTTCGGCCGGCGATTCTCGGCGCCCTTTTCCTGTTTTCACGGGGGCTCTCCGGATTTGCTTTCCCGGACATTTCCCGCTTCGTTCTGACACTTTGATTCTTGGCCGATCGGAGTTGGTTGCGGAAGTACCGGAGCCTGTCAGCGCGCTGCAATGGCAGGACGCTGACAGGCCTCCTCGTCGAATGCTTCGAGACGCCCGAGCGCGAGGTCGAGATCGGTGCCGCAGGCCGCCAGCGACCAGCCGGAGAGCTCGGGCACGATGTCGAGGGCGCGCAGGCACAGCCGGGCCGCAGCGCTCTCGGCCTCGTCGAGGGTGTGCCTGCGGATGAAGAGCCCGAGACGGATTCCGGCGGGGTGGTCCTCGCCGTAGATGTGCTCTATCCCCTCGGCGGGTTCCGCCAGCGCCAGGAGCAGCCGCCGGAGCTCACGCGCGGGTATCCGTCCGGCGGGCGGGGCCGGACGGCCTTCGATCTCGGGGGCGCGCAGGCGCGCGTTGATGAGATACATGAATCGACCGTGGTTCGCGCGCGGCGATTCCACCAGGTGTTTCCCCTGGCAGGTCCGTGGCGTGGCAGGATCATGCCATCGCGCCGCGCTGCCGCGTACCGTCTCCGGCGGGGCTCGCGGAACCCCGGAATGCCCGTGCGCGCCTTCTCCGGCGGCCCTCCGGAACGACACCTCACGGGACCCCGGAATCCCCGTGCGCGCCTTCTCCGGCGGTCCCCCGGAATCCCTCCGCGTGCCGACTCCGGTGGCCTCCGGACGACGGCCCGCGAGACCTCGGAATCCCCGTGTGCGCCGTTCTCCGCGCACGGCGCGGAGCAGGTCCTGAAGGGTTTCCAGGGGCCGGCGTTCCTCGGGAGGAAACAGGGCGATCGCGTAACCCGGTCATCACTGTCCCCGGTTAGTTTCAGACTGCGATCGTCGTGGGCCCCGCCCATCGGATCGTGTCTCGTTCGAACCGTGGAGGGGTCGTGCTCATGCTGCTTGGCATCGGGTCCGCCGAGGAAACCGTCTACCGCACCATCCTGGAGAACCCCTCGTACGGGGTGACCGAGCTGAGCCTGGAGCTGGGATGGCCGGTCCACCGGATCCGCGCCACCCTGGACGAGCTGGCCAAGCTGTCGCTCCTGCGCCCCTCGTGGGAGGAGCCGGACGTGCTGCGCCTGGTCCGCCCCGAGGTGGGACTGGCCGCGCTGCTGGCCCGCGAGGAGGCCGCGCTGCTGGCCAAGCAGCAGGAGATCGAGCGGAGCCGGACGGCCGTCGCCCAGATGATCGCGGCCTACGGCGACCACCACCCGGCGCGCCCGGGTGACGGCTCCGAGTCGCTCGTCGGCATCGACACGATCCGCACCCGGATCGAGGAGCTGGTCGCCGACTGCCGTCAGGAGCTGCTCGGGTTCGAACCCAAGAGCGCCCAGACCCCGGAGAACATCATGGCGAGCCGCCCGCTGGACGAGTCCCTGCTCGGCCGCGGCGTGGCGATCCGCATCGTCTACCCCGACAGCGTCCGCAACGACCAGGCGACCACCGGCTACGCGACCTGGCTCACCGGGAACGGCGGCCTGGTCCGCACCACCCCCGGTCTGCCGCTCCGCATGCTCATCTTCGACCGGCAGGCGGCCCTGCTGCCGACGGACCCCTCGGACAGCAGCGTTGGAGCGGTCCTGTTGCGCGGGGCGGGCGTCGTCGCCGCCCTGACCGCCCTGTTCGAGCAGACCTGGGGGGCCGCCAGCCCTCTCGGCGAGGAGCGCAGGCGCGACGAGAAGGGCCTCAGCGGCCAGGAGCGCGAGGTGCTCCGCCTGCTCTCGACGGGACTGACCGACGAGGCGGTGGCCCGCAGGCTCGACGTCTCGGTACGCACCCTGCGGCGGGTCACCGCCGAGCTGATGGAACGGCTCGACGCCCGCAGCCGGTTCCAGGCCGGATACCTCGCGGGTGCCAAGGGATGGCTGCCGTCTTGCCTGTGACCACACTCACGGGCGTCCTCGTCCGGTGTGGACCGGTACACGGAACCGGCACGGGACCGGCACAGGACCGGCACAGGCTCCGGCTTAGATCCCGGCTTCGGCCCTCGTGTGAACGGGATTCATCTCGCCAGGGGGAGCGCCGAGCCGTCCATCGGGCCGCCGGGGCTGTAGACCACGCACATGACGTCGCGGTCGCCGCCGGCCCAGGTCTCCCTGGTCGGCAGGACCGGATAGAACCTCAGCTCCGAGGCCGTCCCCCCGCCCCAGTGGCTGTCGAACCCCCGCCCGCAGCTCCGCCACGCGAACGCGCTCAGCGCGGCCGGATCCCACGCGCCCTCGGGAGCGTGCACGAAGCCGTACGACTGGTTGGCCGCCCGCTCGTGGCAGGGCGTGTACAGCACGACGACCTCGGCCGCCTCCTCGGAGTAGGCCGGGTCGGTGAAGCACTCCCCCGCCTCGATGTGCAGGATCCCGCTCGTCCGCGCGGTGACGAAGTTCTCGCCCTTGACCAGCGGCACCGCCGTCCCCGCCGTCCCCGTCGTCCCCGTCGCGGTCGGCGGCGGGACCAGCGCCCCGAGCGCCACGAGGCCGAGCAGCAGGGCCAGGCGACGGGCGGGCCGCCGGGTACCGGCCTGGCGGGTGACGGTCAACGGGACGTCCTGTTCCTCGGGAAGCGGTTCCTCACCCGGGGAGCGATTCCGCTGTTCGACGGCTGGTCGGCCACACCATAGGAGTGGCCCGCGGAACGTACGGGCAACGGAGGGTGGCGGTCGCGCGGACTTCCGGCGACATCGGCGGTACGGCCGGGGTCACAGGTTCCAGAAGGGACATGTTCATCCGGGTGCAATGCTCCATACGGGCATTCGATGATCCCTTCTGGATCAATACGGACGTCCACCGCACTCCCTCGGTGGACAGTGATTCCTCCCCCGGAAAAGAGCTCATGATGGGCGAAGTCACCATGCCCCGGCCCACCGGATCCCGGCGAACGAAGCTGACGGCGGCGGGCGCGGGCGTGCTGCTCCTCGGCGGCCTCGCGTTCGGCCCGGTGGCGTTCGGCGCCGCCGCGCCGCCGAAATATCCCGCCGCCGACATCCACAAGCCCTCCCCGATGCCCGACCGCGTCATCCTCACCCCGACCACCACCCCGTCGACCAGCCAGAAGGTCACCTGGCGGGCCGTGGCCGACGCCGAGTCGGCGCAGGCGGAGATCCTGGAGGCCCCCCGCGCGCTCGGCGCGGTGGCACCGGCCGCGGGCGCGGTGGCCAACGTCAAGGCGGCCAGCACCACCCCGGTCAACACCACCCTCGGGTACGCCTCCATCTATCACACGGTGGAGTTCACCGGCCTGAAGCCGAACACCCGGTACACCTACCGGGTCGGCGACGGCACCAACTGGGCCGAGTGGAGCGACTTCACCACCGCGGCGGCCCAGCTCCAGCCGTTCTCGTTCATCTACTACGGCGACGCGCAGAACTACATCGACTCCGCGGTGCCGCGCGTCTTCCGCCAGGCGTTCGCCGACCGCCCGCAGGCGAAGGTGATCGTCAACGCCGGTGACCTCATCGACTCCGCGAACAGCGAGGAGCAGTGGGGCCAGTGGTACAAGGCCGCGGGCTTCATCGACAGCCAGGTCAACAACATCTCGATCCCCGGCAACCACGAGTACAGCGGCGGGCTGTCCGCCTTCTGGCGCCCGCAGTTCCCCTATCCGGACAACGGGCCGGGCAACCCCGAGCTGAAGCAGACCGCCTACACCGTCGACTACCAGGGCGTGCGCTTCATCGGCCTGGACTCCAACGTGCAGGGCGTCCCGGCCCTGATGGCCGCGCAGGCCACCTGGCTGGAGGGCCTGCTCAAGGACAACCCGAACAAGTGGACGGTGGTGACCTTCCACCACCCCGTCTACTCCACCACCGGCACCCGCAACAACCCCGCCGTACGTGACCAGTGGGGCCCGCTGTTCGAGAAGTACGGCGTGGACCTGGTCCTGCAGGGCCACGACCACTCCTACGGCCGGGGCAACGTGGCGACCGCCCGCAAGTCGGTCACGGTCAACAACGGCGTCGCCTACGTCGTGTCGGTCTCCGGCGGCAAGATGTACGCCCTCAACAACGGCGAGAACTGGACCGGCAACGGCGCCGAGGTCGTCAGCAAGAGCGAGAACACCCAGCTCTACCAGCTGATCGACGTCGAGGCCGACCGCATCACGTTCGAGGCCCGCTACGCCAACGGCGAGCACCACGACGGTTTCGTCATCCGCAAGAACAAGGCGGGCGAGCGCACGGTCAACGAGGTCCGCACCCCGGAGAACACCGTCGGCGAGCAGGTCACCGTCGACAGGACCACCGTCGGGACGCGGGGCGAGCTCAAGATCTCCGCGTACGGCTACGACCCGGGCGAGCGCGTGTCCGTCTACCTGCGCAAGGCGAGCGATCGCGACAGGGGACACGGGCACGACAGGGACGACGCGATCGGCGTCCGGACCGCCGACGAGCTGGGCCGCCTGACCTACACCTTCAGGCTGCCGAGCAGGGCGAGGAAGGGCGACACCTACGTGGTGTACCTGGACAGCGCCCACCAGAAGATCACCAGCCCGGTCATCACGGTCACCAGGTAGTGACCTCTCCGGGCGCGGGGGCGGCCACGACGGCGCCCCCGCGCCCGGAGGCGCCCGGGGGTACCGGTACCCCGCCCGAGTCGTGTCAGCCTCATGCCAGAACCGGCGTCACGCCAGAGCCGCCGTCGTACCAGAGCCACTGTCATGCCAGAGCCACTGTCATGCCGAGGTCGCGCCAGGACCGTGCCGAGGCCGTACCGAAGTCACGCCGAGGTCACGCTGAAGCCGTGCCGAACCGTGCCGGAGTCATGCCGAGCCGGAGCCGTGCCGACCCGAACCGGAGCCGAACCGTGCCGGAGCCCTGCCGGAGTCGTGTCGAGTCGTGCGAACAGGAGATCCGTTGAGAATCCACACCCGCGTGCTGGCGGGCGTACTGCTCGTCTGTGCCCTGGGCGGCTGGACGGCACCCGCGGCAGCGTCCGCCGCGTCCGCCGCCGTCGCCCACCCCTTCGGGCCGCCGTCCACCGCGCGGATCGGGGCCGACGGCTCGCGCGTGACCATCTCGTGGTTCGCGGCCGAGGACGACTGGGTCGCGCTCGGCCAGTCGATCGGGGCGTTCGAGGACCCGGCCTCCGGTGCCGTGTCGACGGAGCTGACCGGTGAGCAGAAACTGGAGCGGTCACCGGCCCTGCGCACCTACCTGCTGGATCGGGTCACGGTCGCCCAGGACGGCCGTCGGTGCGAGAGCCGGCTGGAGGAGCTCCGGGAGCTGGTCACCGACGGCGCCCGGTTCGTCTTCGACTGCCAGAGCCCGGTCACGCGGCTGGACGTCACCGTCGCCGCCCTGACCGACCTCAACAAGGCGTACCGGACGATGCTCGTCGCCGAGACGCCCGCGACCCCCGGGCGGACGCTTCTCACCGAGGCCGAGAGCACCCGGCGCCTGACCTTCTCCGGTACGGGCGGGGGCGGCCTGCCCCCGGGCACGACGAGCGTCGTCGTCTGGGCCGCCGTACTGCTGGCCGGGGCGGGGGTGTCCGCCGCGCTGTGGAGGCGGCGCGGGACGGGCGGGCGGCCGTGACGGGGTTCGGCGGCCTCGAGAGCCGGTTCGTCTCGCTCTTCGACGACAGGGGCGTCTTCTGGGCGATCCTCGCCGTCGCGCTCGTCGCCGGGGCCCTGCACGCGGTCGCGCCCGGCCACGGCAAGAGCGTCACGGCGGCGTACCTGGTCGGCACCCGGGGCGGCTACCGCGACGCGCTGCGCCTGGGGGTCATCGTGGCGCTGATGCACACCTTCTCGGTGTTGATGCTGGCGTTCGCCTGGGTGGGACTGAGCGGCGCCGCGAGTTTCGGCACGGAGGACGTCACCGCCTGGATGCAGGTCGCGGCCGGACTGGTCACGATCGGCGTCGGCGCCCACCTCACCTACCGCCACCTGCGGCAACGGAACCGGAACCGGCCGCGAGCCCACCAAGAGCACGGACACGGACACGGACATGAGCACGAGCACGGCCACGGGCATGGCCATCAGGTCGAGGACGGTACGGATCCCTGGTCGCGCCGGGGCCTCGTCGCGCTCGCCCTCTCCGGCGGGTTGCTGCCCTCGCCGTCGGCCTTCGTCGTCCTGATGAGCGGGCTGCTCACCGGCCGGGCCTTCGACGCCGTCGTGCTCGTCGCCGCCTTCGGCGTGGGGATGGCCCTCACGCTGACCGGCGTGGGCGTCGTGACGATCCGGGGGTACGCGCTGCTGGACCGGGGAACCCGCGGGTGGTCACGGGCCTCCGCGGCGCTGGCCTGGGCCCCGGCCGCCGCCGGGGTCGTGGTCTGCTCCGCCGGTGGTCTCTATCTCGTCGCGGCGCTGGGCGTCGTGACCGGCTGACCGGCTGACCTGCTAACCGGAGCGGACGACCGACCGGGTGACTGGACGGACGACCGGCCAGGTGACCGGACGGACGACCGACCGGGTGACCGAGCGGACGACCGGCCGCCCGGACGACGGCACCGGCCGCCGTCCGGGCGGCGTGTGAAACGAGCCGATTCGCCCCATACCGTGGCCCGAGCGTCGAGACGACCGGAGGATCCGGCCGGGCACGTCCCACCCCCGTCCCAGGGCGAGGTGATCACTGCACGTCAACAGCATGATCATCTCTCATCGTCCCAACCGCCCCGCGCTCGTTGCCGGACGGGTTCGCGCGTTGCCACGCTGGCCGACGTTGATCGACGTTGATCGACTTTGTCGGCCGCGCGATCGTGTGACCGCGCGGTCCTCCCCAGCCGCAGATGGAGCGACATGAACCTGAGCGTCCGTCCGATCGTCCGTAATCTCATGCTGGTAATGACGCTGATCGCGTCACTGATGACCTTCCAGGCGACCGTCGGGGCGTCGAGCGCCCGCGCCAGCGACTGCGAGCGGGTCCCGCCGGTCGTCGGGGCCGTGTACTGCGGGGTCGTCTACAACAAGACCCCCTACGAGCTGGTGGCGGCCTCCTACGACCACCGGGGCGGCAACTGCAACGGCACCAACAACTGCGGCACGTGCGCCGTCCCGGCGGGTTCCAACTCCACGTCCGCCTGCGGCCGGCTGTTCAGGGACACCGACGCCGTGACCTTCCAGTTCCGGGCCTGGTACTTCGA
Source organism: Streptosporangium sp. NPDC002524 (assembly GCF_040295985.1). Lineage (NCBI taxonomy): Bacteria > Bacillati > Actinomycetota > Actinomycetes > Streptosporangiales > Streptosporangiaceae > Streptosporangium > Streptosporangium sp. NPDC002524. The sequence continues at coordinate 392,455 of NZ_JBEOWK010000001.1, forward strand.
GGGCGTCAGGAAGTCCGCCAACCAGTACGTCAAGATCGACAGCCTGACGGTGCTGGACTGCTACGGGTCCGGCACCCCCCAGTGCACCGAGAGGCCGTAGAGGTCCACGCACGGACGGCCGCCGGCGACCTCGCCGGCGGCCGTTCGCGTGCGGCGCCCGATCCGTTCGGGTGCGGCGCGCCCGGTCAGGGCCGGTAGGCGCGCGAGCGGGGCCACCAGCCGGGCACCGCCGCACGGTACCTCTCGTAGTCGGCGCCGAACGCGCGGCGCAGGGTCGGCTCCTCGTACCAGCGGACGAACGCGACGACCGGCACGGCCGTGACGACGGCGTACAGCAGGAGGACCGGGCGGCCCAGCAGGAGGGCCTGCCCGGCGATGATGGAGAAGACCGCCACGTACATCGGGTTGCGGACGTGCCCGTACAACCCGCCGACGACCAGGTGCTCGGTGGGGGCGATCGGGGCGGGGGTGCCGAGGCCCTCCACGACGAACCGGACGAACGCCCTGACCAGCACCGCGGTCCCGGCGAGGACCAACGTCACCCCGACGAGGCGCAGGGGCACCGCGATCCAGGGCGGCGCCCCGGACAGGAGCTCCCCCACCTCCCAGCGGGTGATCCACCAGGGCAGCAGCCCGGCGACGGTGCCCGGAGCCAGCGCGAAGAAGATCGTGGTTCCGACGGCGGCGGGCGTCCTGCGCATCGCGTCACGCTCCTGTGACAGGGCCGCCGGAGACGTGCGGCCGTCGCGGTGGCGGTTAATTCATTATGTGTTGAGTTTAAAACCAGGCCCGGGGAGCGTCAACGGTGCGACGACCCCGCGTGGTTCATCTGGGTGAAAGATGCCCGAAAGGGAAGGTTCACAGGGGTATGGCTGCGCGGGGAAACGCGTTAACCCCGTGCACGTAGGCTGTCCCGGGCCCACAGGGGCGCCGTACACAGGGGGAAGACAGTGATTCCGTTACCAGCCGACACCGGCATGCCGTCGCGAGCGCTCCTGCCGGGAGGGGCCGCGCCGCAGGCCAGGACGTTGCTGGACATCCTCGACCAGACCACGCGACGTCATCCTCACGCACTCGCGCTCGACGACGGACGGACCCGTCTCGACTACACCGGGCTGCGCGCCGAGGCGGGCCGGATGGCCCTGGAGCTGCGGGCGGCCGGAGTCGGGCGCGGAGACCGGGTCGGGGTGCGGATCCCCTCGGGCACCGTCGGCCTGTACGTCGCGATCGTGGCCGTGCTCACCGCCGGGGCCGCCTACGTCCCGGTGGACGCCGACGACCCCGACGAGCGCGCTGAGCTGGTCTTCGGCGAGGCGCGGGTCCGCGCCGTCATCGGCGACGGCGGGAAGATCACTCCCTACGGCGACCCGTACGAGCGCCTGGACACCCCCTCGTCTGGCGACGCCACGGCCCCTCGAACCGGCCGCGACGGCCATGACGGCGAGCACACCGGCGACTGTGAGATTGGTCACCCCGAGACGCACGCCGAAAGCGACTCCGGAAGCCACACCGAGACGCACGCCGAGAGCGACGCCGAAAGTCGCTCCAAGAACCCCGCCGAGGGACGCGCCCTCGCGGCGGAGCCCCGGCACACCGGCGGGTCCGAACTCGACTACGCGGCGGAACTGCACGGCACCGGCCGCGGTACTACCAAGAGCGATACCACCAAGAGCGGTACCGCCATGAACAGTGCCGCCACGAACGGTGCCGCCAAGAGCACCGCCCCGGGCACCGGACGTGACGGGAACCCCGCGGCGTACGGCAACCGGGACCGGGAACGGGAGCGGAGCCGGGGCAGCGGCAGGCCGGGACCCGAGGACGACGCGTGGGTCATCTTCACCTCCGGCTCCACCGGCAAGCCCAAGGGCGTCGCGGTGACCCACCGCAACGCGGCGGCGTTCGTGGACGCCGAGGCGCGGATCTTCCTCACCGGGGAGCCCATCGGGCCCGGCGACCGGGTGCTCGCGGGGCTGTCGGTGGCGTTCGACGCCTCCTGCGAGGAGATGTGGCTGGCCTGGCGGTACGGCGGCTGCCTGGTGGCGGCGCCCCGCGCGCTGGTCCGCACCGGCATGGACCTGGGCCCGTGGCTGCTGGACATGGGCATCACGATCGTGTCGACCGTGCCGACCCTGGCGGCGCTCTGGCCGGTGGAGACGCTCGACGACGTACGGCTGCTGATCTTCGGCGGCGAGGCGTGCCCGCCGGAGCTGGCCGAGCGGCTGGCCGTGCCGGGGCGCGAGGTGTGGAACACCTACGGCCCGACCGAGGCGACGGTGGTGGCGTGCGCGGCGCCGCTGACCGGTGAGGGCCCGGTGCGGATCGGGCTGCCGCTGGCGGGCTGGGACCTGGCCGTCGTCGGCAAGGACGGCGAGCCGGTGGCGATGGGCGAGACCGGTGAGCTCGTCATCGGCGGGGTCGGGCTCGCCAGATACCTGGACCCGGCCAAGGACGCGGAGAAGTACGCGCCGCTCGCGTCGCTCGGCTGGGAGCGCGCCTACCGCAGCGGCGACCTGGTACGGGCGGAACCCGAGGGATTGATCTTCGTCGGGCGGGCCGACGAGCAGATCAAGCTCGGCGGGCGCAGGATCGAGCTGGGCGAGGTGGACGCCGCGCTGCAGGCGCTGCCCGGGGTCGCCGGGGCGGCCTCGGCGGTCCGCACGACCGGCGGCGGCCACCAGCTGCTCGTCGGCTACGTCGTGCCCGGTGAGGATTTCGACAAGGAGGACGCCAGGGACCGCCTCCGCCACTCCCTGCCCGCCGCGCTCGTCCCCAGGATCGCCCTGGTCGACGAGCTCCCGACGCGCACCTCCGGGAAGATCGACAGGGACGCGCTGCCCTGGCCGCTGCCCAAGAAGGCGGGGGCGCCCGACGCCGGGGTGCCGGACGTCGACCCGTGGGTGGCCGAGTGCTGGATGGACATCCTGGGCGGTGTCGAGGGCGACTTCTTCGCCGAGGGCGGCACCAGCCTCGCGGCGGCCCGGCTGGTCTCGGCGCTGCGGACCCGCTACCCGGCGGTCACGGTCGGCGACGTCTACGACAACCCGACGCTGCCCAGGCTCGGCAGGCACCTGTCGGCGCTCGACGCTCCGGAGATCGTGACCACCGACCGGGTCGTCACGCCGATGCCGCGCCTCGCCGCGATCGCGCAGGCGGCGCTCACCGTGCCGCTGCTCAGCGTCGGCGCGCTGCGCTGGGTGGTGGCGCTGGCCGCGCTGAACAACCTGGCAGGCCTGCCCTGGGCCCCGGTCGTCTCGTGGTGGTGGGTGCTCGCGGGCGCGCTGCTGTTCGTCAGCCCCGCGGGCCGGATCGCGCTCGCCGCGGGCGGCGCCCGGCTGCTGCTGCGCGACCTGAGACCGGGCACGTACCCCAGGGGCGGCGGCACGCACCTGCGGCTGTGGTTCGCCGAGCGGCTCTCCGAGCGGCTCGGGGTGGGCGAGGTGTCCACGGCCCCGTGGCTCATCCACTACGCGCGGGCGCTCGGCGCCCAGGTCGGCGACGACGCGGACCTGCACTCGATGCCGCCGATCACCGGGATGCTCAAGCTGGGCAGGTACGCGGCCGTCGAGCCCGAGGTCGACCTGAACGGCTACTGGATCGACGGCGACCAGGTGCACGTCGGCGAGATCAAGATCGGCGCCTCCGCCACGGTCGGCGCCCGCACGACCCTCTTCCCCGGCTCGAAGATCGGCAAGAACGCCCAGGTCGCGCCCGGTTCGGCGGTGGCGGGCTCGGTGCCGTCCGGAGAGCGCTGGGCGGGCGTGCCCGCGAGCCGGATGGGCAAGGCCCGTCCCCCGGCCGCCGCCCGCCCGCCGCGCTCGTGGCACTGGGCGACGGTCTACGGGCTGTCCGCGCTGGTCCTGGGCGTCCTCCCGGTGATCGCCGCGCTGCCGGGCCTCGCCGTCCTGCTGCGCGACGGCGCGCCCTCCCTGGCCTCCGTCCTGTACGGGGTGCCGCTCGCCACCGTCGCCTCGATGGCCGCCTTCGCCCTGCTCACCGTGGCCTCGGTCCGGCTGCTGTCGGTCGGCCTGCACGCCGGGCAGCACCCGGTGCACAGCCGCCAGGCCTGGCAGGCGTGGGCGACGGGCCTGCTGATGTCGATGGCCCGCGTCTGGCTGTTCCCGCTGTACGCGAGCATGGTCACCCCCGCCTGGCTGCGCGCCCTGGGCATGAAGGTCGGCCGGGACGTGGAGCTGTCGACGGTGCTGGCGCTGCCCTCGATGACCTCCGTCGGCGACGGCGCCTTCCTCGCCGACGACACGATGGTCGCGCCGTACGAGCTGGAGGGCGGGCGGCTGCGGGTCGACCACGTGCGGATCGGCAAGCGCGCCTTCCTCGGCAACTCGGGGATGACCGCGCCGGGGCGCAAGGTGCCCAAGGACGGGCTGGTCGCGGTGCTGTCGGCGGCGCCGAAGAAGGCCAAGGCGGGCTCGTCGTACCTGGGGATGCCCCCGGTGGAGCTGCGCAGGGCCGCGGACGAGGGCGACCGGAGCCGCACTTATGACCCGCCGCCGAGGCTGAGGTTCGCCCGCGCCGCGGTGGAGGTGTGCCGCGTGGTGCCGGTGATGTGCACGGTCGCCCTGGCCGTGCTCGTCGCGGCGGCCCTGGAGTGGCTGGCCGGGGCGTACGGCTTCGCCGCGGCGGCGGCCCTGTCGGGCGTGGCGGTGCTGGGCGCCGGGGTGCTCGCCGCGGCGGCGGCGACCGTGGCCAAGTGGGTCCTGGTGGGCCGGATCTCGGTGGGCGACCGGCCGCTGTGGAGCTCGTTCGTCTGGCGCAACGAGCTGGCCGACACCTTCGTGGAGGTGCTGGCCGCGCCCTGGTTCGCCCAGCGCTGGCTGGGGACCGCGCCGCTGAACCTGTGGCTGCGCTCCCTGGGGGCCCGCGTGGGCCGGGGGGTGTGGTGCGAGACCTACTGGCTGCCGGAGGTCGACCTGGTCAGCCTGGGTGACGGGGTGACGGTGAACCGGGGATGCGTGTTGCAGACCCACCTGTTCCACGACCGTGTGATGAGCATCGATACTGTCCTCATGCGGGACGGCTCCACCCTCGGACCCCACGGGGTGGTGCTGCCTGCGGCGACGATCGGGGAGAACACCACGGTCGGACCGGCGTCCCTGGTGATGCGCGGCGAGTCCGTGCCCGCCGGGACCCGCTGGTTCGGCAACCCGATCGCGGCGTGGGCCCGGCGAGGATAGGCACGCGGAACACCCGATCGCGGGGCGGGCCCGGCGAGGACAGGCACGAAGAACAGAGGAAGCCGGTGTGACCCTGAGCACGACCTCCATCCCTCAGCTGTACTTCCCCATGCACGGCGACGACGGCTACCGGGTGGAGCACTACGACCTGACCCTCGACTACCGGGTGACCCCCAACCGCCTGGGCGGGGTGGCCCGGATCTCCGCGGTGGCGCTGCGGCGGCTCACCCGGGTCGCCTTCGACCTCGGCGCCCTCCGGGTGAGCGGCGTGCTGATCGACGGCGCCCCGGTGCGCTTCACCCATCGCGCGGGCAAGCTCCACCTGTCGCCGCCGGGGCTGCGGCCCGGCCGGTTCACCGTCGAGATCCGCTACTCGGGCACCCCCCAGCCGGTGACCAGCCACTGGGGCGGGCTCGGCTGGGAGCAGCTCACCGACGGCGTGATCGTGGCCAGCCAGCCGATCGGGGCGCCCTCGTGGTTCCCGTGCAACGACCGGCCCGACGACAAGGCCACCTACCGGATCTCGGTCACCACCGCCTCCGCGTACCACGTGGTCGCCAACGGTGAGCTGACCTCGAAGCGGCGGGCCGCCTCGACGACCACGTGGGTGTACGAGCAGGCCGAGCCGATGGCCTCCTACCTGGCGAGCGTGCAGATCGGCCGCTACCAGCAGACCGAGCCGAGCCCGGGGACGCGGCTGGTCTTCCCCGCCAGGTTCGCCACGCGGGTGCGCCACGACTTCGAGCGCCAGGACCGGATGATGGAGGTCTTCCGCGAGCGGTTCGGCCCCTACCCGTTCGGCTCCTACACGGCGGTGGTCGTGGACGACGAGCTGGAGATCCCGGTCGAGGCGCAGGGCATGTCGATCTTCGGGAGGAACCACGTGGACGGCAGGCGCGGCGAGGAGCGACTGGTCGCCCACGAGTTGGCCCACCAGTGGTTCGGCAACAGCCTGACGGTGGCCGACTGGAGCGGCATCTGGCTGCACGAGGGGTTCGCCTCGTACGCGGAGTGGATCTGGTCGGAGAGCTCCGGCGGCCTGTCATCCGATGACCACGCGCAGCGATGGCACCGCCGCCTCTCCACGCTCCCCCAGGACTTCGTGCTGGCCGACCCGGGGCCGCGACGGCTGTTCGACGACCGGATCTACAGGCGCGGCGCGCTCACCCTGCACGCGCTCCGCCGCACCGTCGGCGACGAGCCCTTCTTCGCGCTGCTCAGGGAGTGGACGGCCGGGCACCGCCACGGGACCGTCACCACCGGCGCGTTCACCGCGCTGGCCGCGCAGCGCACCACCAGGCCGCTGGACAAGCTGTTCGCCGCCTGGCTCCAGGACCGCCGCCTGCCCGCCCTCCCCTGACCCTTATACATCGGATGAATGCTATAACGGTCTACAACTTCGTGGAGGTACGGCATGCGCGTCGCGTTGCACACCCGGGTCAAGCCGGGCAGGGAGTCCGAGTACGACCAGGCGCACCGGGAGGTGCCCGCCGAGCTGACCGAGGCCATCAGGCGGGGCGGCGCGCACGAGTGGACGATCTGGCGCAGCGGCCAGGACCTGTTCCACGTGATCGACTGTGACGACTACGAGGCGCTGCTGGCGTCACTGGCGGACCTGCCGGTGAACATCACCTGGCAGGCCCGGATGGCCGAGCTGCTGGAGGTCGTGCACGACTACTCCGCGGAGGGCGCGGGCAAGGGCCTCCCCGCGGTGTGGCGGCTGCCCTGACGCCTTTCCGGAAACCGCGCCGGAGGACCTGAGGCACCCCGGGAAGGCCCGGCGCCCTCCGGATCCCGGGCCGGGTGGGCGGCCGGGAGCGGGCGGGCCGCCGGTGGCAGGCGGATCGGCTCTGGCCAGGGCGCCCAGCAGACGGATCGGCTCTGGCCAGGGCGCCCAGCGGGCGGCCCGGTGCTCGCGGGCGATCGGCGGCAGCGGGACGGTACGGCTGGAAACCGGTCGCCGATCAAGGCTCCACCCCGTCCCTCACCCCTCTACCGGATCACCCGGTACGTCAGGTGGGCGACGAGGCTGGTGCCCGCAGGTTCGCCGATGGGTTCGAGAGTGATGTTCCCGACGTTGTCGAGCAGTCGCTCGCCTCCGCCGAGGATCACGGGCGCGACGTGCAGGCGCAGTTCGTCGATGAGCCCCGCCGCCAGATACCGGTTCACCGTCTCGGCACCTCCGGCGACGGCGACGTCGCGGTCACCGGCGGCCTCGCGCGCCCGGGCCATCGCCGCCTCGATCCCGTCGGTGACGAAGAAGAACGTCGTGCCGCCCTTCATCGGCAACGGCTCGCGCGGGTGGTGGGTGAGGACGAAGACCGGCCCGTGGTACGGCGGCTCCTCACCCCACCAGCCGCTCCAGTCCAGGTCCCAGGCGCCGCGGCCGGGGCCGAACATGTTGCGGCCCATGATGAAGGCCCCGGCCGCGGTAATACCCTCGAGCACCGCGGTGTGCCGCTCGGGCTCCTCGAACATCCACCGATGCAGGCACTCCTCCGCGCCCTCACCGAGCGGGTTGGCCAAGCTCTGGTTCGGTCCCGCCACGAAGCCGTCGAGGGACATCGCCATGTCACACGTGACCTTGCTCATCTCGCTGCCTCCCGCGTTCCGGCGCCCGTCTGGCACCTTCACCAAGGAGTCGGAGTCAGCCGTCGTTCCTCTACGTGCCGGCCGGAATCTTTTTCAAGAGGGTGGCGCACGGCCGCCGCGACGTCGACGGCGGGATGGGGCACCGGCGTCATTACCCGATGGCACGCCGACGACGAGGGAGTTGCGTGCAAGCCGGAAGGCTCCCGGGCGTACGACATCGGCAGGGCAGCATCCTCGGCGAACTCGTCACCGGTGCGCTCGCCCGTACCGGCCCTCCCGCGAATCCTCAGTCGCCGGACGCCCGTCCCTCGCCGGCGGATGACGAGCGATCGTCGAAGACGAGTCCGCCACCGAGCTGGCTGTACAGCTCCAGTTGGTCGTAGTAGATCCGGTAAGCGATGATCTTGTCGTTGCCGACGGAGCAGGTGCTGGTGCCGCGAACGGCGACAGGACGGTCCGTCCCGTCCAGCACACCTCCGCCGGGCAGCATGAAGGGCCCGTTGTGCGTGCCGGTGAGCAGCCATTCGGTCACCGCGGGATCGGCGCAGAACACCGTGTGCCAGACCGTCATGCGCAGGTCCGGAAACCCTTTGAAGATCTCCTCGTAGAAGGAGGCGATCTGGTCGTGTCCTTCCGCGACGCCCTCCGGGGTCACCAGGACCCCGTCCCGGCTGTGGCACTGAAGAATGCGGTCCAGATCGTGGGCGTTGAAGGCCTCCAGCAGCTTGTCCTTGAGCGCGCGGGCGTCGCCCATGGTCATCCCCCCTTCGGCAGGGACCCCTTCCGGCGACGGACACGCCGTCACAGTGACCGGCCCCGGGCGAAGGCCGGCCGCCGTGATGGCGTGCGCGCTCGCGGCGGTGGTCCGGGCGCCGCTTGTCAGCCCAGCTCGCCGGGATGGATGACGACCTTGGTCCAGCCGAGATCCCTTCGGTCGAAGTGCGCGTAGCCGTCCGGTGCGTCGTCCAGGTTCAGTTCGTGCGAGACGACCCAGGACGGCCGGGCCTTTCCTTCGTGGATGAGCGTGCGGAGCTGCCGGTTGTAACGCTTCACGTTGCACTGGCCGTTGCCGATCATCTGGCCCTTGAACCAGAACATCCCGTAGTCGAAGGCGATCTCGCCCTGCTTGAAGAGATCGTCCGGGCTGCCGGGGTCCGACGGGACGAAGACGCCGACGACGCCGATGGTCCCGGTGAACTTGACCGACTTGACGAGGTTGTTGAGCGTCATGTTGGGGTGCTCGTGCCCCTGTGGGTCGTGGGCCTGGTAGCCCACGCACTCACAACCCCGGTCGGCGCCCAGGCCGTCGGTGAGCTCCATGACCTGATCGACCGGTGACGCCTGGGAGTCGTCGATCGCGATCGCGCCGATCTCCTCGGCCTTGGCGAGCCGGTCGGGGTGGCGGTCGACGACCATCACCTTGCTCGCGCTCTTGAACGTGGCGGAGTAGGCGGCCATCAGCCCGACGGGCCCCGCCCCGTAGATCACGACCGAGTCGCCCGCCTCCACCTGGGCGAGCTGGGTCGCGTGCCAGCCGGTCGGCCAGATGTCGGCGAGCATCACGTAGTCGTTCTGCTTCTCCTTCGCGTCGTCGGGGAGGACGAGGCAGTTGAAGTCGCCGTAGGGCACGCGCAGCAACTCGGCCTGGCCGCCGTTGTAGGGCCCCATGTCCGCGAAGCCGTAGGCCGCCCCGGCCATGCCCGGCTCGGGATTGGTGGTGAGGCAGTAGGCCGTCAGGCCCTTTTCGCAGTTCGCGCAGAAGCCGCACGAGATGTTGAACGGGATGCAGACCACGTCGCCGACGCGGACGCGGTCGACGGCCGGTCCGACCTCGACCACCTCGCCGAGGTTCTCGTGACCGAGGACGCGGCCCGTCTCGAAATCGGTCCGGCCTTCGTACATGTGCAGGTCAGACCCGCAGATGTTGGTGGTGGTGATGCGGACCAGGACATCGGTGGGCCGCTCTATGCGCGCGTCCGGGACTTCCTCGACGTTGACCTGTCGAGGACCGTTGTACACGATCGCTTTCATGATTTCCTCGCATGCGGTTGATTGCGAAGGATCGCCTTACCCGTCGACGACGGGGCGAGAGGTTCTACGCCGTGCAGCAGGTCAACGGTTCGTTCCTCCTTCCTCGCCCGCCGCGCCCCTGGGAGGGCTCGGCGCCGGATTCACTGGGCGCCCGGGGCGGGCCGTTGCGAGCCGATCGCCGAGGCCGTCCCGGCCGCCTCAGAGCAGCAGGCCGAAGACACGTGTCGTGCGTTCCCACTGCTCGGTCGCGGGGTTCTTCACCTCCGGATCCACGATCTTGAAAGCCTGGGCCAGTGCCACCGACAGGCCGCCGACGATCTCGGGCAGGCGGCCGGCGGTCTCCTCGCCGACCGACAGGTCGAGCGGAGGCAGCGTGGCGAGCTGCTCCAGGACGGGTTTCAGCTCGATGTCCTCGTCGAGGAGGCGGAACCGGTGGATGCTCTCCTGGAGGCCCTTGGTGACGGGTAGGTCCCAGGGTTCGATAACGTCGCGGCGGTTCGCCTTGGCGTGGGCCTGGCCGATCACCAGAAGGTCGTAAAGCTTGTCGTTCACGAAGTCGCCGTAGCGCCGCAGGTCGTCCTTGTCGACATCGACACCTGCGGCGCTGCGGAAGAAGCGTTCGAATCTCGGCACCGCCATGACAGCCATGGAGGTCTCCTTCCTTCCGGCCCGGAGTCACGCTCCGGCCTGGAGGTAGTCGTGGATCAGCCGTACGGCCATAGCGCCCTCACCGACCGCCGCGGCCACCCGCTTGATCGACCCGCTCCGCACGTCCCCGGCCGCGAACACGCCCGCCCTGCTCGTCTCCAGCGGGAACGGCCGGCCGGCGGATTCGGGCACGCCTTCCTTGCCGCACCGGGTGGCGTCCGCGCCCGTCAGGATGTAGCCCCGCGGGTCGAGCGCGATCTCGTCGGCCAGCCAGGCGGTGTAGGGCTTCGCGCCGATGAAGATGAACATCGCGCGGGCCTCGATCGTGGAACGCTCGCCGGTGACGTTGTTCTCGGCGATGACCGCGGCGAGCCTCTCCTCCCCCGTCAGCTCCCGGACCTCGGTGTTCAGCATGATCTGGATCTGAGGGTGCCGTTCGATCTCGACGGCCAGGTAGCGGGACATGTTCGCGGACAGCGCGTCCTCGCGCACGAGCAGCCGGACGCGGGCGGCGTGCCGGGCCAGGAACAGGGCGGCCTGGCCGGCCGAGTTGCCTCCGCCCACGACGACGATCGGATCCTGCTCGCACATCTGGGCTTCGAACATGGTCGCCGCGTAGTAGACGCTCGTGGGCTCGAACCTTTCCAGGTTTCTGACGTCGAGCCTCCGGTAGCGGACGCCGGTCGCGACGAGCAGGGTGCGCGCGTGGATCGTGGTGCCCTCCCCCACGGTGACGATGTGATCGCCCGCGTCCAGGCGCAGCCCGCGTGCCTGTGCGGGGACGTGGAAGCCCGCGCCGAACTTGCCGGCCTGGATCGCCGCCCGCTCCGCCAGTTCGCCGCCGGAGATCCCGGAGGGGAAGCCGAGGTAGTTCTCGATCCGCGAGGAGGTACCCGCCTGGCCGCCCGTCGCGACATCGTCCAGGACCGTCGTCGCGAGGCCCTCCGACGCCCCGTAGACCGCCGCCGCCAGCCCCGCAGGCCCGGCCCCGATGACGAGCAGGTCGCATCGGGTCTCCCGCACCCGTGGTGCGAGGAGCCCGACCGCCCGGGCCAGCTCCGCGGTGCTCGGGTTGCGAAGCACCCTCTCGCCACGCCAGATCACGACCGGGGTCTCCCGCGGGGTGAGGCCCATGCTCCGCAGGAACCGCTCCGCCTCCTGGTCCTGCTCCAGGTCGATCCACCGGTGCGGCAGCCGGTTGCGTGCCGCGAACTCCCGCAGCCGCCGGGAGTCGGCCGAGAAACGGGAGCCGATGATGCGAAAGCCCGCCCCCAGTTCGATGAGCATCGTGCGGCGGATGAGGTAGGCCCGCAGGATGAGGTCGCCGAGTGCCGGATCCCCCGCGACCAGGCGGCGCAGCGCGTCCGCCGGCACGGCGAGGACCTCGCCGTCCTCGGCCACCACGCCGGTGACGAAGCCCACCTGGCCGGTGAGCACGTTGAGCTCCCCCAGGAACCGGCCTGCCCCGTGAACGCCGATCACCTCGTCGTCCGTCCCGAATCCCTCGACCGTCGCCACCTTGCCGGCCAGGATCGCGAAGAACTCGGTGCACGGGAGGCCCTCCGCGTACAGGACCTCGTCCTGGCGGACGCGGCGCCTCTCGCCGTGCGGGGCAAGCGCCCGGAGCTGCGCGTCGCTCAGCCGCGGGTAGGCCCCCTGCGGGTCCGGCGTCTCGCGGAGCTCAGGCGGCCAGCGCATCGTCTATCCATTCGCGGAGGGCGGGAGCCGGCGCCGCGCCCGATCGCCGGGTGAGGACCCGACCCTGATCGATCACGACAAGCGTCGGGATGGCCTGTACGGTGAAGCGCTCCGAGAGCCGGGGCGCTTCGTCCACGTTCACCTTCACCAGCTTCAGGCGACCGGCCAGATCGGCCGCGACCTGCTCCAGCGCCGGGCTGACCATGCGGCACGGCCCGCACCAAGGTGCCCAGAAGTCGACGACCACCGGGACCCGGGCCGCCTCGACGACCTCGCCGAAGTCGTCGTCCCCGGCCTCGGTGACCCAGGGAAGCGGCTGGTGGCATTCGCCGCACCGCGGGATCCCCGAGGCGGCGCGGGGCAGCCGGTTCCTCCGTCCGCATTTCGAGCATGGGACGACGCTCGCGTCCTTGGTCTGTGACCGCATGGTCAGACCTCCGGATTCTCGTACGTCACCGAGAGCGTGCCGCCGGTCGTTCCGACACGGATGACGGCGCCGTCGCTCGTGGTTGCCGGTCACGGCCGCGGGCAGCGACGTGAACGCCCTGCGCCGCATGGCGTAGCCGACCGCACCCTGGATCAGGCCGGGCATGAGCGGCCCGGCGCCTTCTCCTCCCACCGCGGGGCCGTCCTCACGATGGAGACATGTTCGACGCGAAGTCGTGCCGGGCGAGTGTGTCCACCGCGTGCTGGACCGCTTCGCAGGCGCGTAGGTCGCCGGCACCGTCTTGTGGTTCTCGTGGATCAAGTCCTGTGGTTGGTCGTTCCGGCTACCGAGAAACCTCGGTCACGCGCCATCAGCCATGGCCTGAAAATCAGCCCTCCGCTCTTTGACCCCTACCGATCCAGTCAAAGGGTTCGAATGACGTCCCAAAACCCCTAAATATCCATTTTTCAATCAAATAGCAAAAGCCGCGGTGATTGAACAACTTCCCGGGCCGCCACCACTTCTCCCTGCCCGAGACCATCCGCGCCGGCCGCCTGCGGCCACGGCGCCCCGTCCGCCCCCTGAACCGTGGCCGGCCACCGGCGCTGGGCCCGGCGTCATCGCCGCTTCACCGGACACCTGGCGGAAATCACCGGCATCACGTCCACGCGAACCACCGACGGTTTCTCCGCGCAACACCGGAAGACATATATGCGCTGGTCCCATGATGGATATTTCAGAAGATCTCCGGCCAGGCCCTGCCCTGCCCCGTGGGCAATGACGGTGGCCTCCGGGATTTATCCGAAGTGATCGGAAAATGATGTTTGGCAGGTAATGACCGGTCGGTTACCCGGGCGGCATCGGCGGCGTAGAACTTGAACAGACGTTTCCTCCCGCTTCTTTTCCGCGACCGGCATCGAGGGCAGCCTGAAACAGGGAGGGTCTTTCCCCGTATGCCGGGACACCGTAGCGGCGGACCGCAGGCAGGAGAGGCCCACGGCGGCTGGAACGGCTTCACGGGTTCCCGCGGATCGCGAGATCTCCTGGCCGCGCAGGACGGCGACGTGCCCCGGAGCGCGTGACCGGCACCACGCACTCCGGCCGCGACTTACGGTGCCCGCCGCCTGCGGGCGGGCGCCGCCGATGCCCGCTCACCGTCGGGCGGGCACCGCCGGTGCCCGCTCACCGTCACAGAGCGACCAGCCGTACAGAAGTGACCAGCCATACGGAGGCGACATGAGCGAAGAATACGATCGCACGACCGACCGGCTCGCCCGCGCGCTGGGCTGGGCCAGTCTGGGGCTGGGCGTGGCACCGCTCGTCGCGCCGGGCGCCGTCAGCCGGTTCTGCGGCGTCGACGACTCGGCCCAGGCCCGTGGCGCGGTGGTGCTGGTGGGCGTGCGGGAGATGTTCCACGCGGCGACCCTGCTGGGCAGCCGCAAACCCGTCCCCTGGGTGTGGACACGCGTCGCGGGCGACATCATGGACCTGACGACACTGAACCGGGCACTCTCCAGCCGCACCGGCTGGAGGCGCGGCCGCGTCGCGACCGTCACGGCGGCGGTCGCCGGGATCACGGCCCTCGATCTGTACACCGCGATACGGGCGTGGCACTCGGAGCGAGGGCACGCGGGCCCGCTGGGCCTGCGCACGGCCATCACGATCAACCGCCCCCGCCGGGAGGTGTACCGGTACTGGCACGACTTCGAGAACCTCCCCCGCTTCATGACGCACCTGGAGTCGGTGGAGACGACCGGTGACGGACGCTCGCACTGGAAGGCGACGGGCCCGCTGAAGCCCGTCGAGTGGGACGCGGAGATCGTCGAGGACAGGGCGGACGAGCTGATCGCCTGGCGTTCCCTGCCGGGCGCCCTGGTCGGCAACAGCGGTTCCGTGCGCTTCGCCGACGCCCCCGGCGGACGCGGCACGGAGGTGCGGGTGAACCTCATGTACGACCCGCCGGGCGGCAGGGCCGGAATGACCTTCGCCAGGCTGCTGGGCGAGCATCCCGAGCAGCAGGTACGCGACGACCTGCGCCGGTTCAAGCAGGTCCTGGAGACCGGTGAGGTGGTCCGTTCGGAAGGCAGCCCGGAGGGCACCCGCGCGCTGCGGCAGGCCATGCAGCGTCCCGCCCAGCCCGTGCCGCTGTGAAACCGTGACGTGAGGAGAATTCCATGAAGGCCACCTGCTGGATGGGCCGCAACACCGTCGAGGTCCGGGAGGTTCCCGACCCCAGGATCCTGAACTCCCGCGACGCCGTCGTCCGCATCACCTCGTCCGCGATCTGCGGCTCCGACCTGCACCTCTACGACGGCTACGTCCCGACCATGAAGAAAGGCGACATCCTCGGCCACGAGTTCATGGGCGAGGTGGTGGAGGTGGGCCCGAAGGTGTCGACCCTGAAGGTCGGCGACCGGGTGGTCGTGCCCTTCCCGATCGCCTGCGGCAACTGCACCTCCTGCGAGCACGGCATGTACTCGGTGTGCGAGAACTCCAACCCCAACGCGGGCCTGGCGGAGAAGCTCATGGGTCACGCCCCCTCGGGCATCTTCGGCTACTCCCACATGCTCGGCGGCTATCCGGGAGGCCAGGCGCAGTACGCGCGCGTGCCCTTCGCCGACGTGGGACCGATCAAGATCGAGGACGACCTGCCGGACGAGAAGGTGCTGTTCCTGTCCGACATCCTGCCCACCGGCTGGATGGGCGCGGAGATGTGCGACATCAAGCCCGGCGACACGATCGCCGTGTGGGGGGCCGGTCCTGTCGGCCAGTTCGCGGTCGCCAGCGCCTACCTGATGGGCGCCGAACGGGTCATCTGCATCGACCGCTTCCCCTACCGGCTGAGGCTCGCCGAGCGCGCGGGCGCGGAGGCGCTCAACTACGAGGACGTCGACGTCCTCGACACGCTGCGGGACATGACCGCCGGTCGCGGCCCGGACGCGTGCATCGACGCCGTGGGGATGGAGGCCCACCACCCCACCCCCGCCATGTACGCCTACGACCGGGTCAAGCAGGCGGCCCGGCTGGAGACCGAACGGCCGTACGCCCTGCGTGAGGCGATCATGGCCTGCCGCAACGGCGGGATCGTGTCCGTGATCGGCGTGTACGGCGGCGTGCTCGACAAGTTCCCGATGGGCTCCCTGATGAACCGGTCACTCACCCTCAGAAGCGGCCAGTGCCACGTCCAGCGCTACCTGAAGCCCCTGCTGGCGAAGATCCGCGACGGCGAGATCGACCCCAGCTTCGTCATCACCCACCGCATGCGACTGGAGGACGCCCCGCGCGGCTACGAGATGTTCAAGAACAAGACGGACGAATGCAACAAGATCGTCCTGACCCCGTAGTCGCTATCGTGGGCGGGTGCCTCCCGTCCCCGGTGACCAGCCACCCCGCTTCCTTCGCACCCGCCTGCTCGCCGCGCTCGCCGCCCTCGTGGTCGTCGCCGCCGGGCTCACCGTCCGCGCGGTCACCGGCGGCTGGTTCGGCAAGTACGCGGGCGACGCCCTCTACACCGTGCTCGTGTACGCGCTGGTGGTGCTGGTGTGGCCCCGGGTCACCCCGGTGCGGGCCGCGATCGGCGCGCTGGCGTTCAGCTGGGCGGTCGAACTGGCCCAGCTGACGCCCGTCCCCGCCGCGCTCTCCGAGGCGAGCGTCGTGGCCAGGCTGGTGCTCGGCAGCACGTTCGGCGTGGCCGACCTCGTGGCGTACGCGGCCGGGGCCGTCCTCGCCGCGTCGGCCCATACCCTGCTGGAACACCGTTCCCGGCACCGGCGGGAGCGACCGGCCGCGACGCCCTGAGCATCGCCGCGCGGATCGTATGATTTTCAGACCATGCCTGAAGGACACACCATTCACCGCCTGGCCGGAGAGCACCGGCGGGCGTTCGGCGGGCGGGCCGTGCACGCGGAGAGCCCTCAGGGGCGGTTCGCCGCCGGGGCCCTGCGGATCGACGGCCGGGTGCTCACCGAGGCCGACGCCCACGGCAAGCACCTGCTGCTGGGCTTCGACGACGAGCGGTGGCTCCACGTCCACCTCGGCATCTACGGCAAGTATGCCTTCGGCCAGGCCCCCGTGCCCGCGCCGACGGGGATGGTGCGCCTGCGCCTGAGCAACGAGGGCCGGTACGCCGACCTGCGCGGCCCCAACACCTGCGAGCTGCTCGACCCGGCGGGGAAGGCGGCGCTGCACGCCAGGCTCGGCCCCGACCCGCTCCGGGCCGACGCCGACCCGGAGGCCGCCTGGCGGCGGATCAGCCGCAGCCGCGCCTCGGTCGGGATCCTGCTGATGGACCAGTCGGTCGTCGCGGGCGTGGGCAACATCTACCGGGCCGAGGCGCTGTTCCGGCAGGGCATCGACCCGTCACGGCCCGGCCGCGACCTCACCCACGGCCAGTGGGAGGCGATCTGGGCGGATCTGGTGCTCCTGATGGCCGAGGGCGTCCGGGTGGGTCACATCGACACGGTCAGACCCGAGCACACGCCGGAGGCGATGGGCCGCCCGCCCCGCGTCGACGGCCACGGCGGCGAGGTCTACGTCTACCGGCGCTCCACCATGCCCTGCTTCCTGTGCGGCACCGAGATCCGCACGGAGGTGCTCGCCGGGCGCAACCTCTTCTGGTGCCCGGTCTGCCAGGCCGGCTGACCTCTCCCCGGACCTCCTGGACCGCTCAGGGTCGTGGTCACCGCGCATCGCAGGACATCGGAGCGAGACGAGATCACCGGTACCGGGGAACCGGGCCTCACATCAGCGTCCGGGCCGTCCAGAGCTCGGGGAAGATCTCCCGCCGCATGCTCCGCTCCAGCCAGCTCAGGCCGCTCGACCCGCCGGAGCCCGGCTTGGCGCCCATCGAGCGCCGTACCGCCATGAGGTGCCGGTAGCGCCAGTCGGAGAACTGCTCGGCCAGGTCGGTCAGCGCCTCGGCCAGCGGGGCGAGTGGGCCGCCGTAGACCTCGACCCAGACCGCCTCGACCTCGGGGTCGGGCCCGTACTCGGCGACCAGGTCGCGCTCCAGCACCGAGCGGGGGACCGCGTGGCCAGCGCGGGCGAGGAAGGCCAGGACCGAGTCGTAGAGGCTCGGCCGGTGCAGCGCCTCCACCAGCTCCTCATACGCCTCGGGGTTGCGGCGGTGCGGCCGGATGAGCGCCTCGGACTTGTTGCCGAGCAGGAACTCCACGTGGCGGTAGAGGGCCGACTGGAAGCCGGACCCCTCGCCGAGGGCGTCGCGGAAGGAGTTGAACTGCGCGGGGGTGAGCCAGCTCAGCGCGGCCCAGGCGGCGTTGAGCGCCTCGAAGTGCCGCACGGTGCGCCTGATCGTCAGGATCGCGGCGGTGACGTCGTCCGCGTCGAGCTGCCGCTGGGCGAGACGCCACTCGGTGCGCAGCAGACCGAAGTAGAGCTCCATCACCTGGGTGGTGACCAGGAAGGGAAGTTCCTCCGGGGCATCGGTGATCGTGCGCTGGAGCCCGTGCAGGGTGGCGGTGCCCACGTAGTCGTCGTAGGGCGTACCGGTTTCGAAGCCCAGCGTCGGCAGCCCCTCGTTGGCCTCGGCTCGCGCCTTACGGTCCTGTTCCGTGAGCTGCTTGATGCCGGTCATCACTCCTCCTTCGTCGGTATACCTCCATGGTGGTCTGTATCGGTCTGTACGGAAATAATAGAAGAAAGGCGATTATTGGATTGGGCCTTCGGAACGGAAGGCATCGAGCGGATCAAGTTACGACGTGACGGAGCGTGACCGTGGACGCGATGGATTGGGCGTTGCTGGCCGAACTTCAGGGCGATGCGCGGCTGTCGTACAGCGAGCTCTCGCGCCGGGTGCACCTGTCGGCTCCGGCGGTGGCGGAGCGGGTACGGCGGCTGGAGGAGACCGGGGTGATCACCGGCTACCACGCCCGGGTCGACCCGGCGATGGCCGGGCGCGGTGTGGCCGCCCTGATCAGGATGTCGTGTTACGGGCCCCGCTGCGTGCTCCGCGACGAGCAGGCACTGGCCTGGCCGGAGATCCTGGAGGTGCACCGGGTGACCGGCGACGCGTGCTGCCTGCTGCGGGTGGCCGCCTCCTCGATGACGGCCTTCGAGGAGATGATCGACCGGCTCGCCCCGTACGGCCACCCGTCGAGCATGATGGTGCTCTCCAGCCCCGTCCCCTGGCGCCCGCTCTCCCCCACCTGAAAAGCCCCGCCGAAGGCCTTCAGAGAGACCTAGACCCGGCGAGCCTGTCACCACCGGAAACGGCCCGTCGGAGAAGGCGGAGAAGGGCTCCCAGGGAACGCTACGAAAACCCTTCCGAAGGGTCTTCGCCCGGAGAGCCCGTCACCACCCGCGAGAGGCCCGCCGGAGGAAGCGGGTCAGGAGGGCCTGCGGTGCTCGGCGACGGCCCCGGCGGTGGCTCGCCAGATCGGTGACGCGGGATCGATGACGTCGAAATGATCGCCCGACATTTCCAAATAAGTCACCTGATCGCCTGACTCCTGGGCGGCTCGCGCGTAGCGGCGGCCGAAGTCGACCAGGTCGAGA
The DNA here is from genome assembly GCF_040295985.1 of Streptosporangium sp. NPDC002524. Taxonomy (NCBI): domain Bacteria; kingdom Bacillati; phylum Actinomycetota; class Actinomycetes; order Streptosporangiales; family Streptosporangiaceae; genus Streptosporangium; species Streptosporangium sp. NPDC002524. Next base: position 411,556 of record NZ_JBEOWK010000001.1, read on the forward strand.
TCGTCCCCGCCGCCCTGCACGATGAGCTGGGGCACCCCCAGGGGAAGCCGTTCCATCGGCCCCGAACTCCGGTAGGCGGCGGGCGCCTCGGCGGCGGATCCGCCGAGCGCGACGGCCACCGCGCCGGAGCTCATGTGCCTGCGGTCCCCCTCGGCCAGGTCGAGCACCCCCGCCAGGGAGACGGCCAGGGTGATCCGGTGGTCGTCGGCGGCGGCGCGGAGGGCGAGCTGCCCGCCCGCCGAGTGGCCGATCACCACGAGCGGCCCCCGGGCACTCTCCGCCGCGAGGGCGACGCCCCGGGCGACGTCCTCGGTGGTCGCGTCCCAGCCGTGCAGGTCGGGACGGCGGTATTCGAGGTTCCAGGCGGCGAACCCGCGCTCGGCGAGGTCGATGGCGAGCGCGTCCATCAGGTCCGCACCCCAGATGGACCGCCAGAAACCACCGTGCAGCAACACCACGGTGGGTGTCCGCTCCCCGGCCTCGCGCGTCGCCGTCGTGGGCACCTGCTCGACGGTCTCGTACGAAAACGGCTCGACGGCCACCTCACGCGGCGTGACCTCGGCGGGCGCCCGACCCGCGATCTCGTACGGGGGACGCACCTCCGCCCACTGGTCGGGATGGTCGCCATAGGCGATCCGGTGCGCGGGACGGCGCAGGCGGTGGACGGCGTGCCTGATCGCCCAGGTCAGCCCCCAGATCCCCCGCCCGTGAATGTGCGTCCCCAACGCGCTCCCCGCACCGCCCGCGCCACCCGAGCCCCCCACGGACCCCGCGCCGCCCGGCACCCTCGGGCCACCACCCGGGCCCCCCGGAGACCCCGCACCCCCCACGGCCCCCGCGGCCCCCGCGCCATCCGCGAACGCCGCACCGCCCACCACCCCCGCAGCACCCGCGAACCCCGTACCACCCGGGGCGGCGGGAAGCGGGGCGTCGGCCTTCGTCAGGTCGAGCCAGACCGCGTCGGGGCGCTCGGCGAACAGGGCGCGGACCTCCGGATCCGGGCCGGGCAGGACGACCAGGACGTCGGGGGATCCAAGCGCCGTCCGGAAACCAGGCAGATCCGGGGCCGCCGACACCGTCCCGCCGACGCCGAGAGCCGCGAACTCGCGGTCGGCCACCTCGGTGAGCAGGCGAAGGTCCGCGACCAGACCGGGACCGGCGAGCACCAGCACGTGCGGATTCGGAGTAAACATCCGTTTATTCTGCCCCATTGCCGCGTGTTTACGGCTCGGGGATATATGCCTGCATCAGCAGTTTCTCGGCGTCGTCCAGATAGCTCTCCAGGGCCCGCTCGGCCTCGGCCGCGCGTCCGGCCTCCATGAGCTCGACCAGCTCCAGGTTGCGGGCCACGAAGGGCTCGTGGAAGGCGCGGGGGTTCTTCATGACGTGGAAGACCAGGCGGAGCTCGGCCAGCAGCTGGCGCATCGCCTCGTCCAGGCGGGGGCTGCCGTTGAGGGCGGCGAGGCCCTGGTGGAAACGGATGTTGGCCGTGCCGACGTCCTGCCAGCGCCCCTCCCCGGCGGCGCGGGACGCCTCGGTGACGGCCTCCTTGATGGCGGCCAGGGCGTCACGGGAGGCGTGCGCGCCGTTCCGCACCGCGGCACCCTCGATCACCCTGCGCACCCGGTAGAGGTCGGCCACGTCCTCGGCCGACAGCACGCGCACGAACACCCCGCGGTTGAGCCGATGCTCCAGCAACCGTTCGTGGCCGAGCAGCCGGAACGCCTCGCGCAGGGTGTTGCGGGAGACCTCCAGCGCCGCGCCGATGCTCTCCTCCGACAGGCGCTGACCCGGGACGAAGAGCCCCTCGGCGATCCGGTCCCTGAGGATGTCGGCGACCACCTCGGCCGCGCTGCTGCGCCCGAGGCGGCCGCGGTCGCGCTGTAGCGCCGCGGTGACGTTTTCCACGGTCCCAAGAAATCATCAAACAAACCTATTGTCGAATTGTTGAACGATTCTTATGTTGATAGGACCACGACGAGCAGCCGGATCACCAAACCCACCACGAGCGAGACACGCCACCGGAACACCCGCCGCGAGCGAGACACCTCCCACGAACACGAACGCGAACGCGAACGCGAACGGAACATCCCACAAAGACGAAACACCTCCCACGAGCGGGACATCCCCCCGAAAAGGTAAGGAGCACACGCGATGGCAAGCTCCCAGACCAGGCGGGTCATTGTGGCCGGACTGGTCGGCACCTCCCTGGAGTGGTACGACTTCTTCCTCTACGGTTCGGCCGCCGCGCTGGTCTTCAACAAGCTCTTCTTCCCCACCTTCGAACCGCTGACCGGCACGCTGCTGGCGTTCCTCACCTACGCGATCGGGTTCGTCGCGCGACCGCTCGGCGGGATCGTGTTCGGCCACTTCGGCGACCGGGTCGGCCGCAAGAACGTGCTGGTGGTGACGCTGCTGCTGATGGGCGTCGCCACCTTCCTGATCGGCCTGCTGCCCGGCTACGCCACCATCGGCGTGGCCGCCCCGCTGCTGCTCGTCACCCTGCGCTTCGTACAGGGGCTCGGCCTGGGCGGCGAGTGGGGAGGGGCCGTGCTGATGTCCATCGAACACGGCGACCCCCGGCGGCGCGGGTTCAACGCGAGCTGGCCGCAGGTCGGGGTGCCCGCGGGGAACCTGCTCGCGGCGGCCGTGCTCGGGATCATGTCGGCGGCGCTTCCCGAGGAGGCGTTCCTGTCGTGGGGGTGGCGGGTGCCGTTCCTGCTGTCGGGAGCGCTGGTGGTCGTGGGTCTGTGGATCCGCCTGCGGATCGTGGAGTCGCCGCTGTTCGCCCAGGTCGAGCGGGCGGGCGCGAAGGCCCGGATGCCGCTGCTGGAGGTGCTGCGCACGCACCCGCGCGCGCTGGTCTCCGCGGGTCTCGCGCGCATCGGCGTGGACGTCGCCTTCTACATCTTCGTGACCTACATCCTGGCCTACGTCACCGGTCCGCTCGGGCTCGAACGCGGGGTGGCGCTGAACGCGGTGCTGATCGGCTCCGCCTTCCAGCTCTTCCTGATCCCGCTGTTCGGCGCGCTGTCGGACAGGGTCGGCCGCCGGCGGGTCTACCTGGCGGGCGTGATCGGGGCCGCGGTCTGGGTGTTCGCCTTCTTCCCACTGCTCGACACCAGGTCCTTCCCGCTGATCGCGCTGGCCTCGATCGTGGCCCTCGCCTGCCACGCCGCGATGTACGGGCCCCAGGCGGCCTTCATCGCCGAGCTGTTCAGCACCCGCCTGCGCTACAGCGGCGCCTCGATGGGCTACCAGGTCGCCGGGATCTTCGGGGGCGCCCTCGCCCCGATCGTCGCGCTGTGGCTGTTCGACCGGTTCGGCGGCACCCTCGCCGTCTCGCTCTACGTGGTCGCCGCGCTGGCCGTCACCGCGGCGGGCCTCGCCATGGCCCCCCGGACGCACGACGACACGCCCGGCCCCGGCAGCACCCTCGGCGACGCCTCCACCGGAGACCCCGGCGACCCCCGAAACCCCGAAGACCCCGAAGGCACCCGCGACGGCGTCGGCGACCCGGGAACGCGCACGGGGACCGCTTCCCGGGACGCCTGACCTCCCCGGCCGCGGCCACCGGCCCTCCCCGGTGGCCGCGGCTCCCCCCGACGCCTGGAACCTCCCGGTTTTCCCGACAATTCACCGAACTCACCGGCCCACCGGCTCGTCAAACCCCGTTGGAGTACGTGAGGAACCGCCAGAGCCCGCCACGAAGGACGCCGGCCGGGCCGGTGGCCGGGGACGGCCATCCCCGGTCACCGGCCTCCGGTGCCCGCCCAGAGGAGGATCGACATGCCCATCGGAAGAAGCGTCGCCGTCGCGGTGTTCGCGGTCATCGCGGTGATCGTCCTGATCAGCGTCGGAGGCGGCTTCGAACGCACCGAACCGGGCCAGGTGGCCGTCGTCAGGGACGGCGGCCCGCTGGACGACTCCGGGATCCGGCAGGTCATCCCGCCCGACTCGGGGCTCACCTGGGTCGGCCTGTGGTCGTCGGTGCACTCCTACCCGGCCCAGCAGCGGATCTACACCATCACCACCGACGCCAAGCGGGCCAGCTCCAGCGGCGTGGACGAGGTGACCGTGCCGAGTTCCGACGGGGTGAACCTCGGCATCGAGGGCACGCTCTACTTCACGCTCAACCTCGACCAGGAGATGCTCAAGCGCTTCGACGACCGGTACGGCACCCGTACCTACCTGGGCCAGGACGGCGAGCTGCGCTCCGCCTGGGACGGGGACGAGGGCTGGAACGCGTTCTTCATCCAGTCCGTGCGACCGGTGATCTACAACGCCCTGCGCAGCCAGATCGGCGCCGCCGAGTGCGTCGAGCTGCTCTCCTCCTGCTCGCTGGTGCAGACGACCTCGAACAAGAAGACCCTCCCCGCCGTCATCGACAGCAACGCCTCCATCATCCGCGCCCAGAACGGCATCAACCAGCTCCTTGAGCGCGACCTGGAGCAGCTGCTCGGCGGCCGTTTCTTCACCGGCCTGCGGTTCACGCTGGTCCGGGTGACGCTGCCGCCCGAGATCCAGGCCGCGGTGAACAAGACCCAGGTCGCCCAGGCGGGGATCGCCGAGGCGGAGGCGAAGGCGTCGCAGGCCGACGTCGAGGCCGAGGCGAAGATCAGGCAGGCCGAGGCGGACGCGAAGGCGTCGGTCGCGCTGGCGAAGGGCGAGGCCGAGGCGAACAAGCAGCTGCAGGAGAGCTACCGCAAGTGCCGTGCCTGCGTCGAGATCGACAAGCTCAACGCCCTCCCCGACGGCATCACCGTCTACGCCCCGGGCAATTCCGACGTCGTCGTCCCGGCGAAGTGACCCCGCCCCCCGGCCCGACCCCCGGCGCCGCCGCTCCCTCCGGACGGCGGCCCCGGGACGTCCGGCCCGTTCCGGACTCGGGTGAACCCGGCCCTCGCACGCGGGGCCGGGTTCGCCTGAGTCCGGGCACAGGCCTACCAGGCCTGGGCACATCCGGAGTCGTGCATATAAGATCACTAAAATGATGGTATGTCCGCTTACCGGAAAGATCTCTAGCCGTGGAACCCCCGAGACGTTAACGTCTGCGCATGCGCCACGTTGAGATCTCGGGCAAGCGGCTCCGGCTCAGGGAGATCACCATCGACGACGTGGACGCCCTGCATGCCGTCTACGGTGATCCGACCGCCACCGAGCACCTGCCGTTCGACCCCCGCACCCGCGAGGAGGTCGAAGAGACGATCATCGAGGCGATCAAGTGCTCGGAGGTCGAGCCCCGGCGGCTCTACGTGCTGGCGGTGACCGACCTCGACGGCGGCGAGGCCTTCGGCGTCGCCCGGCTGCACATCGAGGCCGACCACCCGCACAGCGCCGAGATCGGCCTCGGGCTCCGTCCCGACCACTGGGGCCGGGGCATCGGCACCGACCTGATCCGGCTGATCCTCACGTTCGGCTTCCGCGACCTGCGCCTGCACCGCATCTGGGGCGCCCGCTCCCCCGCCAACACCGCCGCGCAACTGGCGATGCTGGTCGCCGGGATGGTCGAGGAGGGCAGGATCAGGCACCACGTACGGGCCCGCGGGGTCTGGCGCGACTCCGTCGTGCACTCGGCGCTGGAAGACGAGTGGGAGGGCCACCGCGACGTCTGACCCGGAAGATCCCCGGCCCGAACCGGCCGTGGACCAGCCGTGGACCGGCCCCGAGCCAGCCGCGAACCGGCCACGCGTCTGCCGCGAACCGGTCGCGCACCCACAGCGCGCCCGCCGCAGTCCCGCCATGGCCCCGTCGCGGCCTCGCCGTGGTCCCGTCGTGGACCGGTCCCGAGCCAACCGTGAACCGGTCACGCGTCTGCCGCGTACCTGTCATGAACCGGCCGCGGACACGGGAGACCCCACCTCCGCGCCCCCCTTTCAGAATGTTGTGACGGGAATGCTGCCGTTTCCGGTCACGGGAAGTGTCAAATGGCCCTAGAGTCCGCGCATGTGAGCGAAAGTCCCATCCTCCCCGTACGAGGGCGCCCGGTGCGGCCCTCCGGAAGGCACCGCAGACCGGTGCCCTCCCAGCTCCCGCCCGAGGCGCCAGCGCTGGTGCTGGCCGCGCTCGGCGACGCCTCCGGCACGGCCGCGGAGCTCGCGGCGCTCATACGGGGGGACAACCCACAGATCCAGGTCCGCCTGGCCGCGCTCGGCGAGGACGGCAAGGAGCTGACCTCCGAGCTGGAGGCCGCCGCCAGGGAACGGCCGGAGGACGCCACGGCCGCGGTCGTGGTGCCGCTGCTGACCGGCCCGCACCCGGTCGCGGACCGGCTGATCGCCGAGGCCGTCGCCTCCAGCAAGGTCGCGGTGACGGTCACCGACCCCCTGGGGCCGCACCCGCTGCTCGCCGAGGCGCTGCACATCCGCCTGTCGGAGAGAAGCCTGGCGCGGGCCGACCGGATGCGGCTGCTCAACGTCTCCAGCCCGGTCGACGCGGTCATCCTCGCCACCGTCGGCGGCGAGAACGCGGCGGCGGAGGCCCAGCCGACGGCGGTGTTGCTCGCCTCGCGGCTGACCCTGCCCGTCCTGGTCGCCTCCCTCGACAGCGCGCCCGCCGTGGCCGACGCGGCCGGGCGGCTGCGCGGCATTGGCGCCCAGCGCATCGCCCTGTCCCCCTGCGTCCTGGGCCCCGAGGCGCCCCCCGGGCTCGCGAGCGCGGCGGCCGAGGAGGTCGGGGCCGAGTGCGCCGACCTCCTCGGGGCGCACGACCTGATCGCCGACCTGGCCGCCCGCGCCTACGGGAGCGTCCTGTCCGCGGATTGAGCGTCCCCGTGTGATCCGTCTCCTCTGACGGGTAATGACCCGCGTAGCTGTCAGAGGAGATAGATCATGCTGTTCGGAAAAGAACACGTCGACCGATACATAGCGACCGACGGAGCCGAGGGACACGAGTGGCAGGGCACCACCGCCCTGCTCCTCACCACCACCGGCCGCAAGTCCGGCGAGCCGCGGACCAGCCCGCTCATCTACCAGCGCCACGGCGGCGACCTTCTCGTCGTCGCCTCCAAGGGGGGCTCCGACAAGCCGCCGCTGTGGTACCTCAACCTCCAGGAGAACCCCGAGGTCGAGGTGCAGGTGCTGGGTGACCGGTTCAGGGCCAGGGCCCGCACCGCCACGCCCGAGGAGAAGCCGGAGCTGTGGTCGATCATGACCGCGGCCTGGCCCGCCTACGACGAGTACACGCGGAAGACCGACCGGGAGATCCCCGTGGTCGTGCTGGAGCGGATCACGTCGTGACCGGAAACCGGCGCGGCCGGGCCCGGCGAGGAGTAGGGGCGGGTCAGGGCTCCAGCCAGACGTAGCCCGCGAACCTGCCGGTCGTTCCCTCCCTGCGGTGGGAGAACAGGTCGGCGCTCTCGATGGTGCAGCGGGTGTCGTGGGTGATCTCCCCGACGCCCGCCTTGCCCAGCTGCGAGGTGATCGCGGCCCGCAGGTCGAGGGCCGGGGTGTCCTGGCGGGTGATCGACCACGCCTCGGGGAGCAGCACCGCGACCTCGTCGCGCATCCCCGCGGGGACCTCGTAGCAGGTGCCGCAGGCCATCGGGCCGATCAGGGCGGTCATCCTCGCCGGGTCCGCGCCGCGCTCGGCCATCTCCTCGACCAGGGCCGTGACCACGCCCGACATGGTGCCGACCCGTCCCGAGTGGGCGGCGCCGACCAGCCCGGCCGTCGGCTCGGCCAGCAGGACCGGCGCGCAGTCGGCGCAGAGCGCGGCCAGGCCGAGGCCGGGCACGTCGGTGCAGACCCCGTCCAGCGGCGGCGGGTCGGCGCCGAACGGCTCCTTGACGTACCGGACGTCGGCGCTGTGGACCTGCCGCATGAACACGACCCGCTCCAGGCCGAACTCGGCGGCCGTCCTGGCCCTGTTCGCCGCGACCGCGTCCGGCTCGTCGCCGCACATGCCCCCGAGGTTGCGGCTGCCGTACGGGCCGGCGCTGACCCCACCGTGACGATCGGTGATCCTCATCTGAAAGTTCACGGGCCGACCCTACCCGCCCAGGAACCCGGTCCCCCGGACGTTCGTTTCACAAGGACACAGAACTCCTCAGAGATTGCGAGCGTCATGGCGCAGGTTGTGTACGACCGCAAGGAGCAGTACCAGCAGATCGAGAGCGGCCTGATGCCCGGCGAGCAGATCATCGCCGTCTACGACGCCATCGGCACGGGCACCGGTTTCCTGGGGCTCACCGACAGGCGCGTGATCGTGCAGGACAAGTCGTTCGTCGGCAAGAAGATCGCCATCACGAGCATCCCGTACAACAAGGTCTCGGCGGTGAGCGTGGTGAGCAACAAGTCGATCGCGGGCTCGTTCTTCTCCTCGGGCGCCATCGCCATCCACGTGGGCACCCACACGTACGAGGTGGAGTTCCGGGGCGACAACAAGGCGCACCACGTGCACAACGTGATCCTGCACTACATCACCGCCTAGGAACCCCACCTCGGGAAGCCCCGGCCCGGGAGCTCACCTTGGAGAGACCCGGCCCGGGAGCTTCACCTCGGAGAGACCCGGCCCGGGAACCCCGCCTCGGGGAGACCCGCGGAAACGTCACACCCCGGCGACTCCGGCGACGCTCCGGTAGAGCTCCATCGTCCGCTCGGCGATGCGCTCCCAGGAGAAGTGCTCCACCGCGCGGATCCGCCCGGCCTCGCCCATCCGGGTCGCGAGCGCGGGGTCGGCCAGCAGCCGGTTGACCCGCTCGGCGAGGCCGGCGGCGAAGGCGTCGGGGTCGTGCGGGGTGCCGTCGGCGGCCTGGTCGATCGGGACCAGCAGGCCGGTCGAGCCGTCGGCCACGACCTCGGGGATGCCGCCGGTCGCGGTGGCCACGACGGCGGTCTCGCAGGCCATCGCCTCCAGGTTGACGATGCCCATCGGCTCGTAGACCGAGGGGCAGACGAACACGGTGGCGTGGGTGAGGATCTGGATCACCTCGGGGCGGGGGAGCATCTCCGAGATCCAGACGACGCCCTCGCGGTCGAGCCCGCGCACGAGCGCGGTCACCTCGGCGGCGATCTCGGGCGTGTCGGGCGCGCCCGCGCAGAGCACCAGCTGGGCGTCGGGGTGGAAGTCGCGCGCCGCGTGGAGCAGGTGGACGAGCCCCTTCTGCCGGGTGATGCGGCCCACGAAGACGACGTACGGCCTGCTCGGGTCGATGCCGTGCCGCTCCAGGACGTCGGTGTCGCGGTCGGGGGCGTACTCGCCGGTGTCGATCCCGTTGTGGATCACCGTGACCTTCTCCGGCGGGATCTCCGGGTAGCTCGCCAGCACGTCGCGGCGCATCCCCTCGGAGACCGCGATGATCGCGTCGGCGGTGGCCAGGGCGCCGCGCTCGGCCCACGACGACAGCGTGTAACCGCCGCCCAGCTGCTCTGCCTTCCACGGCCGCAGCGGCTCCAGGCTGTGCGTGGTCACCACGTGGGGCGTCCCGTAGAGCATCTTGGCGACGTGGCCGGCGAAATTGGCGTACCAGGTGTGGCTGTGGACCAGGTCGGCGCCCTCGCACCCGGCGGCCATCTCCAGATCGACCCCGAGCACCTGGAGCGCGGCGTTGGCCGTCTCCAGGCCGCCGGGCACCCGGTAGGCCGCGACGCCCTCCTCCTGCCGAGGCGCTCCGAAACAGCGGACCCGGGTGTCGGCGAGCCTTCGCAGCTCCCGGGCGAGGTATTCGACGTGAACTCCCGCCCCTCCGTAGACGTCGGGGGGATATTCACGGGTCAGCAGATCCACTCGCATGCGATCAGCCTAGTGTTTCATCCCTGTTCATCAGGTTAAGGTCCACCTATGAGAGTCCTCGCGATCGTGCTCGCCGGTGGAGAAGGTAAGAGGCTCATGCCTCTGACAGCTGATCGAGCGAAGCCTGCGGTGCCTTTCGGGGGGATATACCGGCTCGTCGACTTCGTGCTGTCCAATCTCGCCAACGGTCACTACCTCCAGATCGTCGTGCTGACGCAGTACAAGAACCACAGTCTCGACCGGCACATCTCCCGGACATGGCGCCTGTCGGCGATGCTCGGCAACTACGTCACGCCGGTTCCCGCCCAGCAGCGCCTCGGGCCGCACTGGTTCTCCGGCTCCGCCGACGCGCTGTTCCAGAACCTGAACCTGATCTACGACGAGATGCCCGACCACGTGATCGTGTTCGGCGCCGACCACATCTACCGGATGGACCCCCGGCAGATGGTCGAGCAGCACATAGAGTCCGGGGCGGAGGTGACGGTGGCCGCGATCCGGCAGCCGCTGTCGCTCGCCGACCAGTTCGGGGTCATCGAGGCCGACCCGGCCGGGCGACGGATCGTCGCCTTCCGCGAGAAGCCGAAGGACGCGGTGGGCCTGCCGGACGCCCCCGACCAGGTGTACGCGTCGATGGGCAACTACGTCTTCAAGACCCAGTCGATGATCGACGCGCTCAGGGAGGACGCGCTCGACCCGACGAGCAAGCACGACCTGGGCGGCAACATCATCCCGATGATGGTGAAGTCGGGCAGCGCGGAGGTCTACGACTTCGCCGACAACATCGTGCCCGGCTCCACCGAGCGCGACCGGGGCTACTGGAGGGACGTCGGGACGCTCGACGCCTATTACGAGGCCCACATGGACCTCATCTCGGCGCACCCGGTCTTCAACCTCTACAACAGCCGGTGGCCCATCTACACCGGTCACGACCCGCTCCCCCCGGCCAAGTTCGTGCACAACGACGGCGACCGGGTGGGCAGGGCGATCGACTCCCTCGTCTCGGCGGGCGCGATCGTCTCCGGCGGCCTGGCGGAGCGCTCCATCCTCTCCCCCGGCGTGGTGCTGCACTCCCACTCCCAGGTCGAGGACTCGGTCCTGATGGGCAACGTGAAGGTGGGCCGCGGCGCGATCGTCCGCAAGGCCATCATCGACAAGAACGTGATCATCCCGGACGGCGCCAGGATCGGCTTCGACCTGGAGTACGACCGCAGCCGCTTCGCGGTGACCAGCGGCGGCATCGTCGTCATCGGCAAGAACGAGATCGTCGAACGCTGACCCGGCCTGACCTCCACCGGTCCCGCCGTGACGGCGGGACCGAAAACCGGGGTGCACGAAAACGCGTTGACGGAGTGAGTACTCACTCCGCAGAAGGTCATGTCCGACTGACCGTGAGCGTCGCCCGGGGGGGACGGCGACCGCGCCGCGCGACTTCTTGATCCGTACGGGATAGATTCTCCCGGTACGTCACACGACTCCCCCTCCCCGGCCTCCCGGGCAGGCCCCCCGAGTACGAGAGATCGCATGTTCGGCATCATCCGCCCCTGCGGCGAGCACTCCTGTCCGACGCTGCACCGAGCCTGGATGGCGCACCTGTGCGGGCTGTGCCTGACCCTCAGGGACGGGCAGGGGCACGCGGCCCGGCTGGCCACCAACTACGACGGCCTGATCATCTCGGTGCTCGCCGAGGCGCAGGGCCCGGCGGGCTCCCCGCACCGGACCGCGGGCCCCTGCGCGCTGCGCGGGTTCCGTCCGGCGGACGTGGTGGACGCGCGGGCCTCGGGCGTACGGCTGGCCGCCACGGTGTCGCTCGTCCTCGCGGCGGGCAAGCTGCGCGACCACGTGGCCGACGGCGACTCCGCGCCGGGCACCGGCGCGGCGCGCAGGATGCTGGCGGCCCGCTGGGAGGCGGCGGGGGCCCGGATGGGGGCCGGGATCGGGTTCGACACCGCCTCGCTGGCCTCGACGGCCGAACGCCAGATCGAGCTGGAGCGCGGCCGGGGAGTGACGCTGCTGGAGCTGACCGGTCCCACCGAGGAGGCCGTCGCCGCCGCGTTCGCGCACACCGCGACGCTCGCGGGCACCCCCGGCAACGCGGCGGCACTGGCCGAGGCGGGCCGGTTCTTCGGCCGGATCGCCCACCTGCTGGACGCCGTGGAGGACCGGGAGGAGGACGCGGCCCGGGGGGCGTTCAACCCGCTGACCGCCACCGGCACCTCCGTACGGGAGGCGCGGCGGCTGTGCGACGACGCCGCGCACGGCCTGGGACTCGCGCTGCTGGAGCTGGAGCTGGCCGACCGGCACCTGGTGGACGTGCTGCTGGGCACCGAGGTGCGGCGGGCGGTCGACAGGACGTTCCGCCACGCCTCCGGCGAAGATCACGGCCCCGCCCGCGGGACGTGCGCGAGCCCGCACGGAGAGCAGCATGGGGAGCACGACCGCCCTTCGGCGGGACACGACCACGTCCCCGGAGAGCACTTCCACGCAGAGGACAGACAGGATGCACCGTCCTCTCGCGGCGAGTCGGGCCACTCCTACGAGCGGCCCGGATTCGTCCGCAAGTCCGCCGCCGGGGTGGGGAGCCTGTTCACCTGCGGTCTCTGGCGGCCCCGGTGGAGCTCACGAAAGCATCGCTCCTGGGACGAGCGCTGCTATCTGAGAGGGTGCGACAGCTGCGGCTGTGACGGGTGTGACGGCTGCTGCGACTGCTGCAGGTGCTGCGGCAAGTGCGACGGGTGCGGCTGCGACTGCGGCGCCTGAGACTCCGGGAGCGGCCCGCCGAACGTCACGGACGGCCTCCGCCTCCGCCTCAGACCGGGTCGGGCCGGTCGCCGTCCTTCTCCCGGGCGCCGTCCCGCTCGCTCGGGTCGCCGCCCAGCCCCCGCGACATCAGGCCCGCGCCCATCAGCCCGGCGAGTGTCCCGGGGACGGCCGCGGACGGGGGCGGGGTCTCGACCCGGAAGCGGGGCAGCGCCTCGGGATACCTCTCGCGGACGAAGCTCACCATGTGCTCGCGCATGTCGCACTTGAGGTCCCAGGCGCTGGCGGAGTCGGCGGCGCTCATCAGGGCGCGCAGCTCCAGCAGCCCGTTGGGGAGGGTGTCGGTGACCTGGAGGGTCCAGTCCTTCTGGTCCCAGAGCGGGTGCTCGCGCAGCGCCCGGTAGAGCTCGGCGCGCAGCTCGTCCACCGGCACCGACCAGTCGACCCTGAATATCACGTGGCCGATCACCCGGCTGCTGTGCCGGGTCCAGTTCTCGAACGGGTTGGCCGTGAAGTAGGAGACCGGCAGGACGAGCCGCCGCTCGTCCCACAGCCGAAGCACCACGTAGGTGAGGCTGAGTTCCTCGATCCGGCCCCACTCGCCCTTCACCACGACGACGTCGTCCAGCCGGAGCGCGTCGCTGAAGGCAAGCTGGAGCCCGGCGAGCATGTTGCCCAGGGTCGACTGGGCGGCGATACCGACGACGACACCGGCGATACCGGCCGAGGCCAGCAGCCCGGCGCCGAGCGCCCGCACCTGCGGGAAGGTGAAGAGCATCGCGCCCAGCGCGACCACGATGATCACCGCGGAGGCGACCCGGCGGACCAGGGTGATCTGGGTGCGGATGCGCCGGGCCCTGCGGTTGCCCTCGCCCTCGACGGTGATCAGGCGTTCCAGCACCACGTCGGTGACCGCGTAGGCGGCCTGGATGACGAGCCAGGTGGCGCACCCGATCATCGCCAGGCTGAGGCCGCGGTCGATCGCCTGGCCGACCGAGGCCGTCGCCATGTCCGGCTCGTAGATGGTGTGGGCCGTCGCCACGGCGGCCGTGGCGAACCCCGGCCAGGTGCAGCGGCGCACGAGCGGACCGGCGAGAACCCATTTCTCACCGATCAACCGTGAGCGCAACACCCGTCGCACCACCTCCACCGCCACGACAGCGGCGGCAACGGAAACGATCATGATGATCCAGCTGGACACTTGCGGCGTCCCCCTCGACGTCTTTCATCCTCGTCGTTCTCTTGCCTGGATCACCAGCTAATCAGAAGGATTCGTCGAATGTGACATTCCCTTCCACGGCTATCTGGTAGGCCGAAACCCGCCGTTCGAAGAAGTTGGCCAGCTCCTGCACGTCCTGCAACTCCATGAACGCGAACGGGTTGGCCGTGCCGTACCGGGCAGGCATCCGCAGCCTGACCAGGCGCTGGTCGGCCACGTACTCCAGATACCGCCGCATCTGGTCCACGCTCATCCCGAGCAGGCCGTCGCCGCACAGGTCGGCCGCGAAGGCCAGCTCGGCCGCGACCGCCTCCTCGATCATCCGGGTCACCTGCTCGGCGAGCTTGTCGTCGAACAGGTCCGGCTCCTCTGCCCGTACGGTCTCCACGACACCGAAGGCGAACTCCATGTGCATGGACTCGTCGCGGAACACCCAGTTCGTCCCGGTGGCCAGGCCGCTGAGCAGGCCCCTGGAGCGGAACCAGTAGACGTAGGCGAAGGCCCCGTAGAAGAACAGCCCCTCGATGCACGCCGCGAAGCAGATCAGGTTGAGCAGGAACGCCCGCCGGTCCTCCCGCGTCTCCAGCCGGGTCAGCCCGCCGAGCGAGTCGATCCAGCGGAAGCAGAACTCCGCCTTGTCCCGGATCGAGGGGATGTGCTCGACCGCGGCGAAGGCCTTGACCCGCTCGTCGGGATCGGGCAGGTAGGTGTCCAGCAGGGTCAGGTAGAACTGGACGTGCACCGCCTCCTCGAACAGCTGCCTGCTGAGATACAGGCGCGCCTCGGGGGCGTTGAGGTGCTGGTAGAGGTTGAGGACGAGGTTGTTGGCCACGATCGAGTCACCGGTGGCGAAGAACGCCACGAGGCGGTTGATCAGGTGGCGCTCCTCGGGCGTCATCCTCGCCAGGTCGGCCAGGTCGGAGGTGAGGTCCACCTCCTCGACGGTCCAGGTGTTGCGGATCGCGGCCCGGTAGCGCTCGTAGAACTCGGGATAGCGCATCGGCCGCAGGGTGAGGTCCATGCCGGGGTCGAGCAACATCGGGATAGTGCCTTTCCGAAAGCTTTCAGGGAACCGGGGCGACGGCTACTGGCAGGCGTCGCAGTACTCGGGGTTCTCCAGGGAGCAGGCCACGGCCCCGGGATCGGCGACCGGCGCCGCCACGGTGGCCTGCGCGATCCGGGTGGCCGGGCGCGAGCGCAGGTAGTAGGTGGTCTTGAGACCCGACTTCCACGCGTAGGCGTACATCGAGGAGAGCTTGCCGATGGTCGGCGTGGCCATGAAGAGGTTCAGCGACTGCGACTGGTCGATGTACGGGGTGCGCGCGGCGGCCAGGTCGATCAGCGCCTTCTGCGGCAGCTCCCAGGCGGTCCGGTAGAGCTCCTTCAGGTCGGCGGGGATCTCCGGGATGTCCTGGACGGAGCCGTCGGCGCGCTTGATCGCGTCGCGGATCGGCGGGGTCCACAGCCCACGTGCCTGGAGGTCGCGGACGAGATAGCGGTTGACCTGAAGGAACTCCCCCGAGAGGGTCTCGCGCTTGAAGACGTTGGAGACCTGCGGCTCGATGCACTCGTAGCAGCCCGCGATGGAGGCGATCGTCGCCGTCGGCGCGATCGCGATCATCAGCGAGTTGCGCAGCCCGGTCCCGGCGATCCGCTCCCTGAGCTCCGCCCACTCCGCCGACCCCGCCGCCCCGTAGTGGTCGGGGTGCAGCACCCCGCCCGCGGCCCTGGTCTCCTCGTACGAGGGGTGACGGCCCCGCTCCACGGCCAGGTCTGAGGAGGTCCGGTAGGCGGCGAGCGCGATCTCCTCGGAGATCCGGGTGGACAGCTCCAGGGCGCGCGGCGAGTCGAACGGCAGCCGCAGCGTGAACAGCACGTCGGCCAGGCCCATCACGCCGAGCCCGATCGGGCGCCACCTCCGGTTGGCCGCCTCCGCCTCGGGGGTCGGGTAGAAGCCCAGGTCGATGGTGCGGTCGAGGAACCGCACGGCGGTGCGGACGGTCGCGCGCAGCCGGGCCCAGTCGATCCCGTCCCCGGCCTCCCCGGCCTCTCCGGACGCCCCGGCCTCCGCCGCCAGGTGGGCGGCGAGGTTGATCGAGCCGAGGTTGCAGACGGCGGTCTCCGCGTCGCCGGTGACCTCCAGGATCTCGGTGCAGAGGTTCGACAGGTGGATGACGTTCTCCGGCCTGGCCGTCTGGTTGGAGGTCCGGTTGGCCGCGTCCTTGAAGGTCATCCAGCCGTTGCCGGTCTGGGCGAGCGTGCGCATCATCCGCCCGTACAGGGTGCGGGCGGGGATCTGCCTGGTGAACCGGCCCTCGGCCTCGGCGGCCCGGTAGGCGTCGTCGAACGCGGCGCCGTACAGGTCGGTGAGGTGCGGGACGTCCTTGGGGTCGAACAGCGACCAGACCCCGTCGGCCTCGACGCGGCGCATGAACTCGTCGGGGATCCAGTTGGCCAGGTTCAGGTTGTGCGTGCGGCGGGCCTCCTCGCCGGTGTTGTCGCGCAGCTCCAGGAACTCCTCGACGTCGGCGTGCCAGGGCTCCAGGTAGACGCAGGCCGCGCCCTTGCGGCGGCCTCCCTGATTGACCGCGGCGACGCTGGAGTCGAGCGTGCGCAGCCAGGGCACGATGCCGTTGGAGTGGCCGTTGGTGCCCCGGATCAGCGAGCCCCGCGAGCGGACCCTGGTCCAGGAGATCCCGATGCCCCCCGCGTACTTCGACAGCCGCGCGACCTGCCCGTAGCGCTCGTAGATGGACTCCAGCTCGTCGCGGGGCGAGTCGAGCAGGAAGCACGAGGAGAGCTGGGGCCTGCGGGAGCCGGAGTTGAACAGCGTGGGCGAGCTGGGCAGGTAGGACAGGGTGGCCATGAGCGCGTACAGCTCGGCGGCCTCCTCGACGGTCTCGGACAGGCCGCAGGCCACCCGCAGGAAGAAGTGCTGCGGGCGCTCCAGGACCTTGCGGGTCCGCGGGTGGCGCAGCAGGTAGCGGTCGTAGACGGTACGCAGCCCGAAATACTCGAACCTGGCGTCGGCCTCCGGATCGGCCAGCGCGTCCAGCGCCCCGGCGTGGGCGGCCACGAACTCCGCGAGCCCGTCCTGGATCAGCCCCGCCTCGTGGGTCGCGGCGACGGACTCGGAGAAGTCGCGGACGCCGTGCTCGGCGGCCTCGTCGGCGATCAGCTCGGCCAGCATCGCGGCGGCGGCCCTGGAGTTGGCGGGATCGGTGATCACCCGTGCGGCGGCCTCGTCGATCGCCAGCCTGCGCCCGTCCAGCAAACTCCCGACGCCCCCGACACCGTCGCCGCCCGTCGAGGTCGCCACGCCCCCGACACCGTCGCCGCCAGTCACGGCCACCGCGTCCCCGACACCGGCGCCGCCCGCCGCGGCCACCGCGTTCCCGACGGCGCCCTCGCTCGTCGCGGCCGTCACCGTGCCCGCGGCACCCGCGACGTTCTCCGCGTCTCCGATGTCGCCGTCGTCCGTCGCGGTCCCCGCCGCGCCACCCGTCGCGGTCTCCGCCAATGCCTGTGTCACGTAGTGCCCCTCGCTCGATCGGACTTCCCCGTACGGCTCCGCCGGATGGGCACGCGTCCGCGAGCGATCCCGGGCACGCCGGATCGCCTCGTTCCGCGGGCCCTCCCACGAGGCCCTGGACAATCACGTCACCGGCAGGTCTTCGGACTCACGGGCGCACCACACACGCCTACCGGCCGTCGCTTCCCGGGCATGGCTCACCCAGTGCTCAATGACGGCTTTCGTTCCCGTTCACCGCTGCGGGGCAGTCCCGGAATCTCACCGGGTTCCCTCTTGCCTCGCCCCTCGCGGGGCGAACCAGCAACGAGCAGGATCCTACATCTAGGGGCGTCTGACGCAACTACCCCAACAAGTTGTGTCGGAGGACTTCAACAGTCCGAGCTCGTGCAGCACGCCGCGCGTGCGGGCCGTCTCGGTGGAGAGCCACTGGCGGAACTCGTCGCCGCTGAGGTAGACCCGGCTCCAGCCGTGGGACGCGCACAGGGCACGCCAGCGCGGCGCGGCGTCGATACCGTCACACAGGGCGATCGCGGCGTCCCGGTCCCCCGGGCTCATGTCCTTGGGGCCCAGCAGGCCGCACCAGTCGCTGTACTCCAGCCGGACGTCGACCTCCATGAGCGTCGGGGCGTCGATCCCGTCGATCCGGCCACCGGAGGAGACCACCAGGGGCCGCAGCCGGCCTGCGGCGATCTCGGGCCGCAGGGCGCGCGCCGACCCCAGCAGGGCCGCCACCCGGCCGACGTGGAGCGCCTCGGAGGCGTCCTCGGGGGCGAGGTATCCGGCGTACTCCAGCAGCCGGGTGTCCACCCCGAGACACTTGCCGATCATGCCGTAGAGCACGTGGTCCGAGCCGCCCTCCGACCGGCCGCCGACCGTCAGCTTCGCGGGGTCGTGCCGCAGCCGCGTGACGAAGTCCTCGAAGGTACGCAGGGGGGAGCCGGAGGGGACGACCAGGACCGCCCAGTCTCCGGCCAGGCGGGCGATGGGGGTGGCGGCGTTCACCACGGCCGCGGTGTTGGCGATCTCCGCGGCGGCCACCATCGGCATCGAGGTGACGAGCAGCCTGCCCTCGCGCGCGAAGGGGCCGCGGAAGACGCCGAACGCGTCGCGCGGGGCGGAGCCCAGGGCCCCCTGCCGCTCGACGGCCATCGCGGTGCCCACCAGCCCCGACTGGACCAGGACGGTCGCCAGCCTGCCCGCGATGCCGTCCCAGCCGTGGCCGTCGGCGGTCGATTCGAGGAGGAACAGGCGCTTCACCGCGGAATCGGGGCCGGTGTCCGTGCCGCACCCCGCGACGAGCACGGCCCCCGCCGCCAATGCGAAAAACCCCCTACGGCGCATAAGCGCCCCTTCCCCCAAGAACCCCCTATTCCATAGGTTACCTACCCATCACTTTCCGTGATGAAGTGGGGTATGCCGGAATTTCCGGCAGTCCATCACTCAGCCGCAGATCACCGGAAAAACCACCAAAAATCCGGATATCGGGGGCGGCTGTCTCCACGGGAGAGGAGCCCCGGAAGGCGTACCCCGCCCCCGGCAGACCGGAGACGGGAACGGGGACGGGACGGGGACGGGGACACGAGAGGAAGCGGGGTTCACTCCACCGTGACGCTCTTGGCCAGGTTCCTCGGCTTGTCGACGTCCCGGCCCAGCGCCACGGCGGCGTGGTAGGCGAAGAGCTGGAGCGGGATCGAGAGCAGGATCGGGTCCAGCTCGGTCTCGTTCTTGGGCACCACGACGCAGTCGTCGGCCAGCTTGGGGTCGGCCGTACGGTGGCCCACCATGAGCACCCTGCCGCCCCTGGCGCGGATCTCGCCCAGCGTGGTGAGGTTCTTGTCCAGCAGCTCGTCGTCGGGGACGATCGCCACCGTCGGCATGTCCGGCCCGATCAGCGCCAGCGGCCCGTGCTTGAGCTCGCTGGCCGGATACGCCTCGGCGTGCACGTACGAGATCTCCTTGAGCTTCTGCGCGCCCTCGCGGGCCACCGGATAGCCCCTGACCCGGCCCACGAACATCATGCTCGGCGACTCGGCGTACTTGCCGGCCAGCTCCTTGAGCTGCGGCTCCAGCGCCAGGATCTCCTTGATCTGGTCCGGCAGCCTCCGCAGGCCGTCGCAGATCCTGCGGCCGTCGGCGGGAGACAGGTCACGCACCCGGCCCAGGTGCAGCGCGAGCAGCGCGAAGGCCACGGCGGTCGAGGTGAACGCCTTGGTGCTCGCCACCGAGACCTCGGGACCCGCGTGCAGGTAGACGCCGCCGTCGCACTCGCGGGCGATCGCGCTGCCCACGGTGTTGACGATGCCGAGCACCCTGCCGCCCTTGCGCTTGAGCTCCTGCACGGCGGCGAGGGTGTCGTAGGTCTCCCCCGACTGGCTGATCGCCACGTAAAGGGTGTCGGCCTCCACCACCGGGCTGCGGTAGCGGAACTCGCTCGCCGGCTCCGCGTCGGCCGGGATGCGCGCCAGCTCCTCGATGAGCTGCGCGCCGATCTGGCCCGAGTAGTACGCGGACCCGCAGCCGATGATCTTCACCCGGCGGAACGAGCGGGTCTCCCGCGCGTCCATGTTGAGACCGCCCAGGTGGGCGATGTGGAAACGGTCGTCCAGCCGCCCGCGCAGCGTCCTGGCCACCGTGTCGGGCTGCTCGGAGATCTCCTTGAGCAGGTAGTGCTCGTAGCCGCCGGTGTCGTAGTGCCCCGCCTCCCAGTCGACGGTCAGCGTCTCCTTCGCCGTCTCCCGCGCGTCGCTGGCGAAGGTGTTGAACCCGTCGGCCCGCAGCACGGCGATCTCGCCGTCCTCCAGGTGCACCACCTGGCGGGTGTAGCGGACCAGCGCGGCGACGTCGGACGCGGCGAACATCTCCTTCTCGCCGATGCCCAGCACGATGGGGCTGCCGTTGCGCGCCACGACCACCTCGCCGGGACGCTCGGAGTCGATCACCGCGATCCCGTACGTGCCGACGACCCGCTTGAGCGCGGTCCGCACGGCCTCCTCCAGCGAGTCGGCCTCCTTGACCGTACGGGCGATCAGGTGCGACAGCACCTCGGTGTCGGTCTCCGACAGGAAGATCGCCCCGTCGGCCTCCAGCTTGGCGCGCAGCTCGTCGGCGTTCTCGATGATGCCGTTGTGCACGACGCCGATGCGCTCGTCGGTGGACAGGTGCGGGTGGGCGTTGACGTCGCTGGGCGCGCCGTGGGTGGCCCAGCGGGTGTGGCCGATGCCCAGGCCGCCCTTGAACCGCGCGGGCACGACCGCGGCCAGGTCGGCCACCCGGCCCTTGACCTTGCGCATCTTGAGGCCCTTGTTGGAGATCACCACACCGGCCGAGTCGTAGCCCCGGTACTCAAGACGCTGCAGGCCCTCCAGCAGGATGGGTGCCGCGTCCTTGGGCCCCACGTAGGCCACGATTCCGCACATGTAACCGCTCCTTATCCGTTCATCCGTAAACGATCGAGGTGCCGTCGTCCGCTACCCGTAGACGATGCGGCGAAGCTGTCGCAGGGAGAGTTCGGGGGCCGCGACACGGCGCACCGCCAGTTCGGCGGCGACCCTGGGGAAGATCTCGTCGTTGACCAGCCCCCTGGCCTTGAGCTCCGCGTGACGCCGCCGGACGAACTCGTCGACGGGCTCGGAGAAGTAGGCCAGCACGTCCGCGACGACCCGCGCCGCCTCGCCCGGACCGAGCGCGCTCGTCCGGGTCAGGTGGGTGATCAGATCCTCGTGCGGATTCCGTGCCGTGGACACAGAGCAGGACCATACGCATCCGGGAGAGAACACACCAAGTTTCCTGCCCGATTTCGGGCAGAGAATCTCTTCAACATCTCAATCCCGTCGCAACGCGCGACACTCGGTAATCTCTGATAACTCTAGGTAGTTACCAGAGGGGGAGGAACCGCTATGCACCGCCTGCCGGGGATCACCGTCGTCGCCGCGCTCACCGTCCTGGCCACGATCGCCGCACCCCCGGTCGCCCCGGCCTCGGTGCTCCCGGCCCCGGCCGTCCTGGCCTCGGTCCTCCCCGTCTCGCTTCTCCCGGTCTCGGTCGTCCAGGTCCCGGGCGCCCCGGTCTCGGGCGTCCCGGTCCCGGGCGTCCCGGTCTCGGTCGCCCAGGCGGAGGCCGTACGCCCCGGGGATCGGCCCGCCCCCGCCCGGAGCACGGAGCCTCCCGGCGCGGCGACATCGACGGCGGCGGGAACGGGGCCGGGGCCGGGTTCCGGCAGGCAGGCCGCCTTCACCGAGGCGGCACGGCGGTACGGGGTGCCGGAGAGCGTGCTGCTCGCGGTCTCCTACCTGGAGTCCCGCTGGGAAGACCACGGCGGGCTGCCCAGCGTCTCCGCCGGGTACGGCCCGATGCACCTGATCGACGGCCGGGCCGAACCCGGGCGCCCCCACGGCGCCGGGGAGGACCCGCGCGGCGACGAGTCCCGGCCACGGGTGATCGCCCTCCCGCCCATGGCGGCGGACCCGCCGGAGGACACCCTGCGACGGGCCTCGGAGCTGACCGGTCTCTCCCCCGACCGGCTGCGCGAGGACCCCTCCGCCAACATCATGGGCGGCGCCGCGCTGCTCGCCGACCACCGGCGTCGCACCGGCGGCACGGGCCCCGCCGACGACCCGGCGAGCTGGTACGACGCCGTGGCCCGCTACCCCGGCGTCCCGGAGAGGAGCACGGCGGGGAAGGATGCGGTGGACAAAGGGACGGCGTACAAGGGGACGACGGGCAAAGGGACGGCCGGCAAGGAGAGGGCCGACAGGGGGACGGCGTCGTCCTTCGCCGACGAGGTCTACGCGACGATCCGGTCCGGCGTCTCGCGGGTGACCGACGACGGCGAGCGGGTGACACTCCCCGCCACCCCGGGCCTGTCCACGCCCTTCAAACCCCTCACCCCCGCCACGCGCTCCGGCCTCCTCACTCCCGCCGCGCCTTCCGGCTCCCTCACCCCGGCCATACGCCCCGAACCCCTCACCCCCGCCACGCAGCCCCTCCCCTCTGCACGGCACTCCGGACAGTCCGACCCCCTCACCTCAGCGCGGCGCTCCCGACCGTCCGATCCGCGGGCACCGCTCCCCCTGGAACGGCGCGCCTCCCCCTCCGGACAATCCGGACCGTCCGAACCACCCGGATCACCCACCGCTCCCCCCACCCCCGGCCCGGTCACCCCGGTCACCCCCGGCCCGGTCACCCCCATCCCGTCGCCCGCTCCCGCCACGAGGACCCCCGCTCCCCCCAAGAAGACGCCCATGTCGCTCGCCCAGCGGCCCGCTCCCGTACCGGGCCCCGACTGCCCGAGGAGCGTCTCCTGCGAGTGGCTCCCGGCCGCCTACCAGCGGCTCCCCGGCGGCGGGTACGGCAACCACGACCGGTCCCCCGGCCCCCGGAAGATCGACTACATCGTGATCCACGACGGGGAGACGAGCTACGACGCCATGATCCGCCTGGTCAAGAACCCCGCCTACCTGAGCTGGCACTTCACCATCCGCTCCGCCGACGGCCACATCGCCCAGCACCTGCGGGCCAGGGACATCGGCTGGCACGCGGGAAACTGGTACGTCAACTCCCGCTCCATCGGCCTGGAGCACGAGGGCTACCTGGCCAGGGGCGGCGCCTGGTTCACCGAGGCGATGTACCTGGCGTCGGCCAGGCTGGTCCGTCACCTCGCCGCCAAGTACGACGTCCCCCTCGACCGGGCGCACATCCTGGGGCACGACAACGTGCCGGGCACCACCCCGGAGACCGTGAGCGGCATGCACGACGACCCCGGCCCCTACTGGGACTGGGCCCACTACTTCGAGCTGCTCGGCAGGCCGCTGCGCGCCTCGGGCGGCGAGGACGCGCGCTCGGTGCTGATCAGGCCCGACTACGGCACCAACAGCCCGGGATTCACCGGCTGCACCGGGGGGTGCCGCGCCCTGGGCGCCGCCTCGGTCTGGCTGCGCACGCGCCCCTCCGCCTCCGCACCCCTGGTCAGGGACGTCGGCAAGCACCCCACCGGCGGCTCCTCGTACAGCGTCTACGACCACGCCGCCCGCGCCTCCACCGGCCAGCGGTACGCGCTCGCCGAGCGCAGGGGCGACTGGACCGCGATCTGGTACCTCGGCCAGAAGGCCTGGTTCCACGATCCGGCCGGGGCCCCCACCTCCGTACGCGCGTCCGGCCCCCTGGTGACGCCCAAACCGGGCCGCTCCCCGGTCAGGGTGTACGGCAGGGCGTACCCGAAGGCGCCCGCCTACCCGGGGGGCGTTCCCGTGCAGGCCCTGGCCCCGCTGCAGTACTCGATGCCCGCCGGGCAGGCGTACAGCTCCGGCGAGACGACGCGGGCCTCCTACCTCAGGGCGGCCGCCTTCGACCCGTCCGATCATCGTGTCGTGACGGGCGGGATCCGTTACCGGCAGATCCAGTTCGGGCACCGGATCATGTTCGTCCGGGCCTCCGACGTCCGGCCGGTCACCAGGTGAGGATCTTCGGCAGCCCGTCCGGTTGCGCACATCCGCCCTGCGGAGGCGCTAGAGTTTTCACGTGCCCCGGAGCGTTTTCCGGGGTCACGCGGAAGTGGCTCAGTGGTAGAGCATCACCTTGCCAAGGTGAGGGTCGCGGGTTCGAATCCCGTCTTCCGCTCCGGCGGGTCCTCAGGGGCCTGACCGGTGGAGTGGCCGAGAGGCGAGGCAACGGCCTGCAAAGCCGTCTACACGGGTTCAAATCCCGTCTCCACCTCAACGCACGACCATCGGACCCCCAGGGATCCGGTAAAGTAGTGCGAGCGCGGAGGGGAAACCCGAAGCCGAAACGCGGAAGTGGCTCAGTGGTAGAGCATCACCTTGCCAAGGTGAGGGTCGCGGGTTCGAATCCCGTCTTCCGCTCTGGTTCACCCGAGGACGATTAGCTCAGCGGGAGAGCGCTTCCCTGACACGGAAGAGGTCACAGGTTCAATCCCTGTATCGTCCACCACCGCCCATAGCATCCACGGGCCGACCAGGTCAAACGGCCGCCAAAGTCCCACCTCAGGGGCCTTGGCGGCCTTCTGATTTCTCTGGCTCGTCACCGTTGATCGGCGTTGTCCCCCGTCTCGGCGCTGCCATCGTGCTGGCCCTTGACGCCTTCCATCTGCACCAAGTCGCTTGACTACCTCGGCGCCGGCGTTCAACCTCGGGGAGCGTACAAGCTCATGCATGCTTCCAGTACAGGAGACCCCCATGGCGCTACGGTTCTACGGCAAGGGCGGCAGTGAGCAGAACAGTTGCCCCTCGGTCTCGGTCGATGAAGCGGACGGCAGTCTCGTGTTCGTCGGCTGGCCGATCGAGGACCCGGACGTGATAGCCGAGATTCAGACCTACAGTCACATCGAGGCCGATGAACGAGCGTTCCGGGTGCCCTCCGAGCTGCGTAAGAGCATTTGGGAGGCATTGGGTGGCCACGACCCTAAATTTGACTGAGCTGTTCGAGAAGACCCAGCGCTCGGTGACGCACTTGGAACTGCGCGACACCTACGGCACCGAAAGCCAGGGCTACCGCGCATGGCGTGAGGGCGTTCCCATAGAGGAGATCTCGCGGTACGACTACCTCACCCCTTGGGTGGACATGATCAGAGGGCACGTCGCCCGAGGTGTCACCTTCCGTCGCGCCAGGGTGATCTCCGAGCCGGTCAGCGACTACATCCGTTACGAACATGCCGTTACCCCCGCTGCCAACCTGGCCGGAGGTGAGCAGGTGCGATGGCTGCCTCGGCCTCGGGCGTCCGATCTGGCGCTGCCCGGTAGCGACTTCTGGCAGTTCGACGACGGCCTGGTTTGCTTCATCTTCCAGACTGGTGACGGCGACCCTGCGGGTTCCGAACTGTCCGAAGACCCTGCCGTGGCCAAGTTGTGCGCCTCGGCCTTCGAGGCTGTCTGGGGACGGGCCGTCGACCACGCGGAATACAACCCCGCCTAACGTCCACCTCACCGCACACGTGTCCACCTCACCGTCTACCAGCGCCCAGCAAGCCCGTCAGGCCATCGCTGACCGGCTGCGTGAGATTCTGCGTGACTCGGGTATGACCGCTCGGGCGTTCGCCCGGCAAGCCGGATGGGACGAGACCAAGTGCTCTCGTCTCATCCACGGCCGGACCCCACCTTCGGATGAGGACATCCGTACCTGGTGTCGGATCTGTGGGGCCGAGGATGAGATCCCCAACCTCATCGCCGCTTCCCGTAACGCCGACGCCGCCTATGTGGAGTGGCGCAGAGTCCAGCGCAGCCAAAAGCGCATGCAGGAACTACGGCTTTCGCTGTACGAAGAGACCAGCCTGTTTCGCTTCTACTGCTGCAATGTCATCCCCTGGCCGTTGCAGACGCCTGGCTACATGCGGGCCCTCATGACGAACTTCTCCGCGTTCCACGGGGCGGCCACCGACATCGAGGAGGGTGTCCAAGCGCGGGTGGCGCGACGTCGCTTCCTGGCGGGGAACAGCCGCCGCTGCGCCATGCTCATTGAGGAGTCGGTGCTGCGCAACCGAATCGCGGACGATGACGTGATGGTTGAGCAACTCCGCTACGTGATGCCCGCCATGCGCCAGCCGAATCTGTCCTTGGGCATCATCCCGATGTCCGCGCGCCGGAGCCAGGTGGTGACCGAAACCTTCTCCATCTACGACGATGCCCGAGTGTTCGTCGAGCTGGTCTCAGCCGCCGTCACCGTCACCCAACCACGCGAGATCGACTTGTACGTCAGGTACTTCGCCGAACTGGCGACTTCTGCTGTCTACGGAGAGGAGGCGCGCGTACTCATATCCGCAGCTATCGAGGCCCTGGAGTAATTGGCGTACAAGTTCGTACAGGTTCGTTGAGCCGTGGAAACCCCCGCTCCTACTGTCTGGGTTATGACATCCGGACAGACAGTGACAGAGGCCCACGCCGGGGGGCACGAGGACGACGAGACAGCGAGACCTGCCGGGCAGGCGCCCCCTGAAAGGTTGAGTGATCTCGCACGGCTGGTCAGGGCGCAAGGCGTACGTACGTCGATCGTGCACCGGGTGGGGCTCCGCCTCTACGGGCATCGGCCTGACCCGTTCCCGCGAGACGACCGCTTCGAACTGGTCGTCCGCGGTCGCGACGGCGGGGAGGTGGCGACGGTGACCGTGGGGGACCGCTCGGGCTGCTTCATGGTCACGCTTCCCACGGTCGCGGCCGGTTGCCGGCCGGTCAGCGCCGGCCGGCCGCAAGCGGTCGTGGACCTGATACTCGCGGCGCTTCCGAAGGATGCGGCATGACACCGGAGCCGCCGGAGTTCGACGTGGTCGAGAACCCGGACGGCGCTCTTGGAGCACGCCGCGAGGACAGTTCCGCGAACGCCCCGGCTGACGTGACCGCGTCGACGTTCCGGGACCTTGAGCTGGGGGGCCTGGCCGCACGGGTGGCGTGGACGCTCAGGCCGGGCGGGGAGACGGGATGAGCGGCGACGCACCGGCACGGCTTCGTGTCCCCTACGTCATCGCGCATGCGGGGGAAGCCCTGCCGCAACGCCTGCGGTTCGCCCGTCGCCCGCTCGGCGGGCTGCGGCTCGCCTACGACGACCCGCGCCGAGGCGATGTCGTACACGGCGTGCTTCGTGCCCGCGTCCTGAACAACCGCCGGGGAGCGCCGCAGTGGCGCAAACTCAACACACTGCGCCAGTGGCGGTGCATGGAGAAAAACCTGTGCCAGGTCTGCGGCCTGGACGCGACCGACCCCGACACCGGACGCATCCCCTGGATCACCACCGCCACCGCTTTCCGCGACATCCCCGACGTACCCAACAGCGGCTACACCAGCGCACCCGCCACCTGCCGGGCCTGCATCCCCGAATCACTCGGCATGTGTCCCCGGCTTCACGTGTCGTCGGCCGTCCACACCGTGGCCCGCAGCGAGCCCGCCGCCGTCCTGGCAGACATGTTCACCCCCGGCCCGGACGGGCGACCCGTCCACACGGGAGAGCACAACGTCCTGGTCGGCCTGAACGAACCGGCCCTGCTTCGCAACGCGCTCGCCACCCAGCTGATCGTCCAGCTCCACGACCTCCAGCCGGCGCTTCACCTGGCGAACCGAAGCTGAGGGCGAATCCGAGATTCCCCAGGGCGATCCTTTCCCTGGAGGCCTCCCCCTGACCGCCACCTGCCGATCACCGGTTTCCGCCGGGCGGTAGAGCCGCGGGGGCTCGATCTGCCGCAGTCCCAGGTCGACGAGAAGTGGACGCCCTTCTCGCGCCGGTTGACGCCCCGCGAGCGGTCGTCGTTCCATGGGGACCTTTGCCACATTTCGGCGATAACGCCATATATATATGAGAAATATTCGGCTAATAGGGGCGCCTGTCGCAGCGGCGACCTCGAATTTCGGACTTAATTCGCGTTCGCGAGAAAAGATCATAAACCCCAAAACAACTGTGACTCACCGAGCGTCTCCCCACCTCAATCTCCTCGCGTGAGTAACTGTGGCCGGAATCTGCCACTCCACCTGCGTCCGAGGTCTTGCGCCCCTCCTGTCATCAATGGTTAGGTCGCTTACATGACGAGCGGGCCAACGTATACGGCGGGCGGAATTCAGCTCGAAACAATCGCGGTTCGTCCACGAAGAGCCTCCTCCAGACCCTGATCGTCGGCGACATCCTCGCCGGAGTGATCCAAACCGCTCGAACAAGGCTTGAACAGGGACAGCGCAGCCCCCTCACACCCTCCCCACCCTCACCGATCAACAATCCCTCCTCGATTTGGACCGTTCCAAGTCTCCGGAACGGCCCGGCGGCGGCACGAATTCCGCCCCACGTCCCCAGATGCCGGGGGCCTCTTTCCCGCACGACACACCACCGCAGATCACGCATTTATTCACGAGAACCCTCATGTGATCGCCCGGGAGTTCAATTAACCATGCCCGAACTCCTGTCCAGGCGCGATCATATGGACGTTCTCGACGCCGGATCGTTTGGAGCCTCCTCCGTGACGAGTTCGCTTTCCGATGTCCAGAGTCCCTTTCCAGAGCCGATGGCCCAAGAGCCGTCGACCGGCGAAGGCCACCGGTCGCCCGCACCGGGCCTCACCGCCGCCTTCGACCCCGAGCGTTTCCACGACGGCGCCGTCGACATCGTCAGCCGCCTGACGACGTATCTGGGCGACCGGTCGGTCCGCGGGCTCGACCTCCTCGATCCGGCGGTGCTGCTGAAGGCCGCGCGGGGGCTGATGACCCCCGAACGACAGCGCGTCGCCGACTTCGACGCCGACCGGGTGAACCAGATCGTCGACCTCTACACCGGGACCGGCATCCCGGTCTACTCACCCGGCTACATGGGACGGCAGTTCTCCGGTGTGGTGCCGCTGGCCAGCCTCATGGACCTGGTCGGCTCGGTGGTCAACCAGCCCTCCTCCTTCTACGAGGCCGGGCAGCTCCCCAGCGTCGCCGAGCGGCTCATGGCCGAGGAGCTCAACCGGTTCATCGGCTGGGACCGCGACCGGTTCGCCATGGTGACGACCTCGGGGGGCTCCTTGGCCAACCTGACCGCGCTGCTGGCCGCCCGCAACCGCGCCTTCCCGCAGATCTGGACGCGCGGCGCCGGAGACATGTCGGGCCCCCCGGCCATCGCGGTCAGCGAGGAGGCCCACTACAGCGTGACCCGGGCGGCCGGGGTGCTCGGCATCGGCGAGCGGCAGATCATCCGGCTCCCGGTCGACCGGGCCGGGCGGATCCGCCCCGATCTGGCCGGTCCGGCGCTGACCGAGGCGCACCGGCGCGGCCTGCGGCCGTTCTGCCTGGTGGCCTCGGCCGGGACCACGTCGATGGGCGCCTTCGACCCGCTGGAGGAGCTCGCGGCCGTGGCACGCCGCCACGGGCTCTGGCTGCACGTGGACGGGGCGCACGGGGCGAGCCTGCTGCTGTCGGACCGGCACCGCGACAGGCTGCGCGGCATCGAGCAGGCCGACTCGCTGACCTGGGACGCCCACAAGATGCTGTTCATGCCGGCGCCGTGCACGCTGCTCTTCTACCGCGACGGCACGACGGCGCGCGGCGCGTTCCGGCAGCGCGCCAGCTACGTCTTCGACGAGGAACCGGACGTCTACAGCGCCTACGACAGCGCGGACAAGAACTTCGAGTGCACGAAACGCCCGATGATCATGCCGCTCTGGACGGTCTGGTCGGTCTACGGCCCGGCGCTGTTCGCGCAGCGGATCGACCGGCTGTGCGCCATGACCCGGCAGGCGTACCTGATGCTCGCCGCCGAGCCGGACTTCGCCGTGGCGCACGAGCCGGAGTCCAACATCCTGTGCTTCCGCTACCTGCCGGACGGCCTGGAACAGGCGACCGCGCACCGGTTGCAGCTGGAGATCCGCAACCGGATCCGGGGCGGCGGGCGCTTCTTCATCTCCAAGGTCGACATCGACGGGGTGGCGGCGCTGCGCGTGGTGGTGATGAACCACCTGATCGACGCCGACCACCTGGCAATGCTCATCGCCGAGATCAGGGACATCGGGCAACGGGTGCTGCGCGCGAGCGTCGCGACCCGGCACGACCAGCAGCGGAACGGGAGCCATTCATGACCATGACGGATCTGGACATCGCCACCTCGGCGGAGCTGGCGGCACGGCTGATCCCCGAGGAGGAGCTGCGGCCCCGCTCGGTGGACGACGTCACCCGGCTGCCGTCGTTCGCGGGGAGGCTGGAGGAGTGCGGGCGGCTCGCCGGGGTCCCCTACTGCGAGGCTCCGCTCGACCTCCAGAACGCGCTGGTGTTCCGCCGGCTGCAGCAGCTCGTCGGCGTCGCCCTGCTCAACCCGCTGTGGCGCGAGCGGCTGCACTACTTCGGGATCCACGACGCCCCCGCCGACATGTCCGAGTGGGAGCGGATCCCCCTGTCGGACAAGACCGTGCAGCGGGACATGTTCATGGGCGCGCGGGCCGGGATGGTCGTGCCGCTCGACCACGGCGGGTTCGAGGTGGTGGCCAGCGGCGGCACCGGCGACGGCATGCCCCTGGAGATCGTCTAC
Organism: Streptosporangium sp. NPDC002524; assembly: GCF_040295985.1. Lineage (NCBI taxonomy): Bacteria > Bacillati > Actinomycetota > Actinomycetes > Streptosporangiales > Streptosporangiaceae > Streptosporangium > Streptosporangium sp. NPDC002524. The sequence goes on from NZ_JBEOWK010000001.1 coordinate 441,777, forward strand.
TCCCTGCGGGAGCTGCGCGACACCTACCGCATCGCGGGGGCGTTCATGGGCGCCTACCAGCTCGGCCGCTATCTGCGCGGCCCCGCGCCGCGCTGGCTGTTCACCACCCTGGCCGACTACCAGATGTGGAGCAGCGGGACCATGGTCGGCGGCGTCCTGTCCCACGTCCCCGAGGTCAACTACATCGGCGCGGGGCCGGTGAGCGCGCCGGTGCTGGAGCACATGTTCTCCTACCCGGGCCACAAGGCGCTGATGGGCATCACCGCGGGCATCGCGCTCCTGCCCGAGCTCGGCGCGGGCCTGTCCCCGCACGCCAGGGCGAGCTTCCGGGTCGCCATGTACGGCAGCGGCTCCCTGCCGCAGCGCAAGCGCGACGAGCTGCAGGCGTTCTTCCCCAACGTGTCGATCCTCAGTTACTTCGCCGCGACCCAGGCCGAGTGCGTCGGGCTCCAGCTCGACCACACCTCGCCGGCGCTCTCGGCCGTACCGGGGCTGCACCTGGTGGAGATCGTGGACGAGCAGGGCCGCGCCGTCGCCGAGGGCGAGGAGGGCGAGCTGGTCGTCACCCGGCTGCACGCCGACGAGACGCCGCTGCTGCGGCTCAAGCTCGGCGACCGGATGATCCGCCGTCCCGCCCTGAACGGGCCGGGGCTGCGCACCGAGCGGTTCGAGTTCGCCGGGCGCACCGCCGACGTGCTGCATCTCAACGACAGCCAGTACTCCGCGACGCTCGCCTACGCCGCCCTGCGCGCGCGGCTGCGCTCGACGACCGGCGTCGACCTGGACCTGGTCGCGCACGAGGTCCAGTTCCACAACCACCGCGAGGACCGGACCCTCACCCTGCTGGCGGCGGTGGACGACGCCGAGGGCACCACCGCGGCCGTCGAGCACGCGCTCGGCCCGAGCGGGATCCGGCAGCTGTTCGCCCTGGCGCTGCCGAGCTCCCTGTCGCTCTTCAACGACCGGGAGGCCAACGCGGCCGCCATCGAGCAGACCGGATACGGGTTCCGGCTGGTGTTCGTGCCCCCCTCCTCACCGCAGATCGAGCGGACCACCGTCGGCAAGACGCCGCTGGTGCGGGACCGGGGCTGAGCACGCGGTGGCCCGTACGCCCGAATGACATCCGACAAGGGAGGATCGATGAAACAGAGGATCAGCATCGTCGTGATGGTCGACGCCGTGGGGGCGTTGTCCGACCGGACGCTGCACAACGGCAATCTCTCGCTGGTCGACGACAGCTCGGCGGGGAGCAGGCACCAGGGGACCCCCGACCTCGTCACGGCGGTGGTCCCGGGGCAGGTCGTCCAGTGGACGCCCATCCACGTGGACGTGCAGACCCCGGTCGAGATCCAGGCCATCGAGTTCCTGTCCGGTGCGGCCGTCCCGTCCCCGGCCGGCCAGGCAGGTCAGGTCGGTCAGGCCGGCCACGCCGGATCGTCGAACCAGGCGTCGCATCCGGCGAATTCCTCCGCGGTCCCGGCACCCGGTGTCGTGTCCGCGCCACGGGTCGACGCCACGGGTTCCAACGGTTTCGAGAACCACGACCTGCTGGTGTGGGAGGGAATCGTGCCCTACGACATGACGCCCGGTGTCCCGTACCGGTACCGGCTCTCCGTCAGGCTCCACGAAGGACCCAACAGCGTGCTGCACATCGACTCGCCCGCGCTGCTGCGCGTGTGAGACACGTTCTGCGAAAGGCGGTTCCATGGCCCAGCAACACGGGATCATCGTGCTCTTCGACGTCGAGAACGCGCTCCGGACGCGATCGCTCGACGGCAACACGTACTGGTTCGACAACATGAAGTTGTTCGGTTCCGCCGGGGTGGGCACCGAGCAGCTGGTGACGATCGTGCCCGGCACCCACTTCCTCGACGGGTCGCAGGCGACCGAGCAGGTCCTGAACTGGCTGCCCGCGGCGCTGGGGTCGATCCCCCCGACGGTGCCGCGCAACTACCTGGCCGAGCAGGAGCGCGCCGACGACCGGCGCACGCTGAGGGAGCTGGCCTCGCTCAGCACCGAGGACGGCGTGAGCGACACCGATCTCAAGCGGCTGCAGCGACGGGTCGGCAAGCGCGCCGGCAAGTCGAGCAGCGGGCGCGGCCTCACCGCGGCCAAGCTGCTGGACGTCACCGGCAAGACCACGAGCGGCAACACCGCGTACAACTACCCGGCTCCGGTGATCACCGACATCACCGGCGAGGCCGTCACCGAAAAGATCATGTATCCGGCCCAGTACGGGTCGCCCGACATGATCTACGACGGCTGGTACTGGGCCGCGACCGTGGACACGACCCGGCCCGGCGTCTACTCGTACACGGTGCACGTCCAGCTGCACGAGCTGGTCGAGCGGAACGACGACATGGTCTGGGAGTCCGTGGAGATGACCTGCAAGTCCAGCCTCAAGATCATCAACGACCCGAAGCGAAACGGGTTCACCGGTGCCGGAGTGGGCGTGCTCCCCCTCCCGGCGGTCCCGGCCGTCCGCTGACCCGACCCGGAGCATTTTCGAGCGGAGGAGCCACATGCCCCCGAGGAACAAGCAGCCAGAACGCCAGCCCGCCCAGTCCACCCAGTCCGCCCAGCCCACCCGGCCCGTGACGATCACCGCGGTGGTCGACCCGGTGGCCGCGCTGGCGTCGGAGAACCTGGACGACAACCTCTATTTCTACGACACCAACAAGTCCGCGGGATCCACCGGTTTCGGGACCCCCGCGCTGCACAGCCGGGTGCGCAAGGGCGACACCCTGCTGTGGAACGTGATCCCGCTGGAGTGCGAGACCTACGTGTCCCTCAGCGACATCGAGATCGACCCGCAGATCGCCGAGCCCACGCAGAAGGTGTATCCCGGCACCGACATCGTGTTCTGGACCGCCGAGGTCAAGCAGGACATCACCGAGCCGGTCCCGTACCGGCTCTCGTTCCTGCTCGGCACCGTCAGCACGCCGTTCACCCCCACCGCCCGGCCGGCCCTCGCCGGTCCCGCCAACGAGGGAAAGGAAGGCCGATGACCCAGGCGTACGCGGCCACGGACTTCACCGATCGCGGCCAGCTCAACTCCGTCCAGCTGAACGTGGTGACCCTCGTCGACATGGAGAGGGCCGCCGCGACGCAGTCCCTCGAGGGCTGCCTCTACATGATGGACAACAGCGTCGGCGGGGTCGGGCAGGGCAGCGACCACCTGGAGACCATCTGCAAGCAGGGTCAGGTGGTCAACTGGATCATCCGCCCGATCGACATGCACCGCGGCGCGGACGGCACCTGGCCCCCGATGCCGAAGATCAACAACATCGTCTTCCTCGACATCGAGAAGGGCGACGAGGACGACGTCGCCGAACGCCGGATCATGACCGAGCTCAAGGTCTACGGCGCTCCCGACCGGATGCGCGACAAGTACACCGCCGTCTACTACTACTGGGCCGGGGCGGTGATGAGCGAGGCCCGGCCCGGCCTCTACCGCTACCGGTTCGTCCTGGAGCTGGAGAAGGAACACGGCACCGACAAGCTGTACCTGAACTCGGTCCGCTATCCCGCGCTGCGGGTCCTGCCCGTCTGACGGTCCGCACGGGACCGTGAGCACGGCGTGGTGAGGGTGGAGGTCATGGCCGCCGGGCGGCGGCGGCCATGACCGGCCGACGCGCGGCCCGCGCCCATTCCTGCGGCCACAGGAAGGGGCGCGGGCTCTGTCTCTGTTCGGGGGCAGGTTGAGGCCCGGGGCCCGGCTCGGGGTTCGGGTTCAGGCTCGGGGTCAGGTCCGGGGTCGGGTCAGGTCTGGGCTCGGGATCGGGGTCAGGTCCGGGTTCGAGGTCGGGTCAGGTCTGGGATTGGGATCGGCGTCAGGGTCCGTGCTCGGGGTCAGGCTCCGGGGTTGGCTCTGGCTCAGGGATCGGCTCGCGCTCAGGGTCGGCTCGGGGTGGGGTTCCGGCTCGGGGCGATCGTGGTCAACGGGGGTCAACGGGAGGGTCGTCACCGGTACGGCCGGAGCCCCGGTACGGCCGAGGCCGGAGTCATCGCAGGTCACGGGGGTACCCGGGTCCGGCGTGTCCGGGAGGCGCGGGATCCCCGCTCGGCTAGCGTGATCCGGACGATGCCCGACCACGCAGCGAACGGAACCTCCCGTGACGACCACCATCACCGTGATCGGCGGCCCGACGGCCCTGCTGGAACTCGGCGGGCTGCGCATCCTCACCGATCCGACCTTCGACCCGCCCGGAGACCACCCCGCCGGGCCGCTCACACTCACCAAGACCGTCGGCCCGGCCCTCTCCCCCGCCGACATCGGCCGGGTGGACATGGTGCTGCTCAGTCACGACCAGCATCCCGACAACCTGGACACGCTGGGCCGCCGGATGATGTCCGCCGTGCCGCTGACCCTGAGCACTCCCGAGGCCGCCGCCCGTACCGGGGTCACCCCGATGCTCCCCTGGCAGCACCATGACGCCGGCCAGGTTCGCGTCACCGCCGTTCCCGCCCTGCACGGCCCGCCGGGGTGCGAGCCCGTCGTCGGCCAGGTCACCGGTTTCGTGCTCACCGGCCACGGGCTGCCCACCGTCTACGTCAGCGGGGACAACGCCTCCCTGAAGTGCGTGGAACTCGTCGCCGGGCGGTTCCCGGTCGTCGACATCGCGTTGCTGTTCGGCGGCGCCGTCCGCACCCCCATGATCGACGAGCGGCTCACCCTGAACGCCATCGAGATGGTGATCGCCGCGCGCCTGCTGAAGGCCCGGCGCGTCGTACCGCTCCACGTCGAGGGCTGGAGCCACTTCACCGAGGGCCGGGCGGATGTGCGGGCCGCCTTCTCGGAAGCCGGTCTCGACCACCTGCTCGTCGTCCCCGCCCCCGGACGACCGGTCCTCCTAGAGGAGACGGGAGCGAGCTGGTGACGGACCGCGTGCCGAACGACCAGCTCGCGCGGCCGTCGACCTCGGCGACACCGGCGGATCACCGCGCCTTCGCCCACGGCGCCCCTGGATCGGGCCACTAAGCCCCTGACCGCAAACATTCTTTACAGTAAAGAAACGATCACCAGCGTGACACGGGTCCGGAACGACTGGTGAGGCACGAAAACCGGGGCGGACAAGGGCTTGTCGCGTCTCTCGCGAACATGATTCACTGACGTCACCTTCGAAACTGTAAGCAAACTTTCCAATAACGGACCTTCCGGTTTGGTGGCTTCCCGTGGCACAACCGCTCTCGTTCGGACAGGAACGGTCCAGGTTCCTCCGCCGATCCGACCCGCAGGCCCCCTTTCAGGAGTCCGCCTTCCGGGAGTACGCCTTCCGGGAATCCGTGGATGTCCGGCGCGCGGGTGGCGTCCCGAGTGGCGTCCCCAGTGTGGATCGGCGCCCGGGGTACGCCGGGCGGACGAGCTCCGGCGTCCGGCCGGAGAGCGCTCTGTGACCACCGCGCGCTTCTCCGGTCTGACGGCGCGATCCGGCCCGCTGACGACGGGCCAGGCCAACATGGTCCGCTGCATGCTCACCGATCCGCCGGAGCACATGAACTACCGCGTCGTACGGGCCGTCCAGCCGGGCACGACGCTCGCCGTGATCGCCGAGGCCGTGGTCCAGCTGGTGACCCGGCACGAGTCCCTGCGCACGACCTTCCACGACGACCTCCAGCATGTCCTCGCCACCGGGGGCGTACCCATCGAGGTCCACGACACCGGCGAGCCCCCGGCCGGACCGGACTCCGCCGGGGACACGGGAGATCCCGGGGACGCGGTTGGCGCCGGGGGCGCGGGCGATCCCGGGGACGCGGGCGATGCACCGGTAGGCGTCGGTGGCGCGGAGAGCGGGGAGAGCCGACAGACCGGGGGGCGGGAGAGCGGCGGGGGCGCGGAGGGCGAGGGTTCGGAGGGCGGGGGTTCGGAGGGTGTCGGTGGCACCGGGGGCGGGGGGCCGGTTCGGGCTCGCGCCGAGACGCCCGACACCAGCCTCGCGGCCGAGACGCCCGACACCGACCTCGCGGAGGAGGTCGCGCGGCGGCTCCAGGGGACGCGCTTCGCGCTGGACACGGAGATCCCGCTCCGGGTCGCCGTGGTCACCTCCGGCGGCGTGCCGCGACAGGCCGTTCTGGTGACCACGCACAGCGCCATGGACGCGGCCGGGCTGGCCGTACTGCTCGCCGAGTGGGAGGAGCTCCTCCTCGGCAAGCCGCTCGCGCCGGTGACGGCGCCGCAGCCGCTCGACGTCGCGGCGGCCGAACACACCCCGGCCGGTCTGCGGCGGGCCGGGGCGGCGCTCCGCTACTGGGAGGGCCACCTGCGCCGGGTGCCCCGGTCCACGCTGACGGTCCCGGTGGACGGCGAGACGGACTGGCTCCTCCCCCGGCTGCGCGTGCGCTCGGTACCGGCGGCCAGGGCGCTGGGGCGGATCTCCGCACGCACCGGGACGAGCCCGTCGGCGGCGGTGCTCGCGGCCCTCGCGGTGCTCGCCGGGGCACGGGCCCGCCTGCGGACGGTCGTCGTGCTGTCCATCGCGGCGAACCGGTTCCGGCCCGAGCTGCGCGAGTACGTCGGGCCGCTCGCCCAGGACGCGCTGATCCCGGTGGAGGTCGGCGAGGACGGCTTCGACACCGTGTTGCGCGGCGCGCGCTCGACGACGATGGCCGCGTACCAGAACAGCCGGTTCGACTCGGACGCCCTCATCCGGATCATGGAGGACGTCCAGCGGGAACGCGGCCTCTTCTTCGCCCGGGACGTCGTGTTCAACGACATGAGCGTTCCCGGCCGGGGCGCGCGGGTCAGCCGTACCGGCGAGGACGTCCACTCGGTCTGGCTCCCGCCCGCGACCCTGCCCACGCGCACCTCGCTCTGGGTCCACCGGCTGCACGGCGAGTTCGACGTCACCCTGTGGGCCGACCCGCGATGCCTGCCTCGCGGCGACACGACGGCCCTCGGCGAGGGGATCGCCCGGCTGCTCATCGAGGCGGGCGACCGGGACGTGCCGCTGGCCGAGCTGACCGCCCTCACCGGCGTCGTCCCCGTCCCACGGGACGACGGCTGGCTGCTGGTCGACGGGGGCTGGGTCCACCTCCCCGAGGTCGAACGCCTCATGACGGACGCGCTCGCGCGGCTGACCGGCGAAACGGCCCTCACCGCAGGAACGACCGTCGTCGCCGAGCCCGACGAACGGCTCGGGCACCGGCTGGTGTGCTTCACGTCGGCCGAGACCACCCCGGAGGCGCTGCACTCCGCCTGCCTGAGCCTGCTGTTCGGCCGCATGTCGGCTATGACCCCGCACCACTACGTCGTCTGCGCGACCGCCCCGCCCCCGGGCGCGTCCTGGCGGGACCTACCGAGAGTCGCCGAGGGCTCCGGACGCTGACACGCCTCATCGTGCCCCCGCGCCCGGTCTGACGTCCGTGCCCATATCCGACGTCCGTAGCCATAGACGTGCCCGTGGACGTGTTCATGGACGAGGGCCATGGGCGTGACTCTGTGCATAGCCATGGCCATGAACGTGGCCGTGGCCACGGGCGTGATTGTGCCCATGCCCGTGACCGTGCTCATGCCCGTGACCGTGCTCATGCCCGTGACCGTGCTCATGGCCGTGACCGTGCTCATGGCCGTGACCGTGGCTGTGGCCACGGGCATGGCCGTGGCCGTTTCTCGGTCGAGGACGACTCCGTCGTTCCGAGGCCGGTCGAGCCACCACCTTCACCGCGCCCGGCCGTGATTCCGCGTCGTGAGGAATAACCGGCATCCGGTCGCGACTTGGCCCTGGACATGACCGCCACATCATTTGATCCGCGCACGCTGCTCGCGGAGAGCCGGCTCGGTGTCCTCGCGACGATCAAGTCGGACGGCCGCCCGCAGCTCTCCCCCGTCATGCCCTTCTACGATCGGGAGGCCGGTCTCCTCTACGTCTCGATGACCGAGGGACGCGCCAAGACGGCGAACCTGCGCCGTGACCCCCGGGCCACCCTGGAGGTCACCGGCCCCGACGGCCTGGCGTGGGCCACCGCCGAGGGCACGGCGACACTCACCGGACCGGGGACCGATCCCCACGGTCCCGAGGTCGAGGCGCTGGTCGACTACTACCGCGTCGCCGCCGGGGAGCACCCGGACTGGGACGAGTACCGGTCGGTGATGGTGTCGGACCGCAGGGTGCTCATGGTGATGACTGTCGACCACGTGTACGGCGAGAGGATCGGCTGACAACGCCCGGCGGAGTCCCCGCACGCCTGGTCCGTGCCGGTCCGTGCTGGTCCGTTCCGGCCCATGCGGTCCGTGCTGGTCCATTCCGGCCCATGCGGTCCGTGTCAGTCCATGCGGTCTATGCCGGTCCATGCGGTCCGTGCGATCCACGCGGACCATGCGGTCCGTGTCAGTCCACGCGAACCGTACGAACCGCGCGGTCCGTGCCGGTCCGTGTCGCGTCGTATTGCGCCGTACCGCGCCGCGTTCTCACCGGGTCGCGGTCCGTACGGACCGGGCCGGACGCCGGGGCTCCGTCGGCCGGTCGGCGCGCCGTCGCCGAGGGCCGGCAGGTCGCCGTGCCCCGGACCTGCCGTGCGGGACCTGCCCTGCACCGGCCGCGTAGGACCTGCCCCGGGGCGACCGTGCCAGGACCTGCCTCGGAGCGGACGCGTTCTCACCTGCGGTGATCCCCGGGCAATTATTACGATCATCTTTTTGGCACGCGATACTCGATGATGGGGAGGCACCATGTAAGGACGCATGACCTGAAACATGGTTAATCGCTATGCTCTTGAAACACGGCAAAGGGGGCGAGCCTGTGCAGCGCGTGGTGGTCGATCCTGAGGTGCCCAGGGAGGTCGCCGACCTCTTCCGCCGGAACGGTCCGCTGCTCTACCGCCTCCGCACCGGCCGCCCGCCCAGGGACAAGGACGACCCCAGGGTTCCCAGGGCGCTCGTGGGGATCTTCGGCGGGACGGTGGCGCTCGCGGGGGGCGGCATGTTCGTCATCGGCGCTCCGGGCCCCGAGACCGTCGTGGCGCTCACCATGCTGATCTTCGTCTACCTCTTCATCCTCGGGGTGATCTACCTCGCCAGGAAACCCTCTCCCGCCGACTCGATCGAGCGGATCCTGTACGCGCACGCCCGGCACTGGCAGGGACGCTTCCTGATCCTGGAGGACTTCGACCACGACGCCAGGCACCTGCTCGGCCGGGTCCAGCGCGCCATCGACTATGTCCTGCGCTCGCGGGTCAACGCGATGGGGATGCTCGACAGCGTGCGCAACTCGGTGATGCTCCCCGCCGAGGAGTGGGAGATCGCCCGGCTGCTGACCAAGCTCTCCGCGCTGCGGGCCAAGCACCGCCACCTCGCCAGGGGCGGCAGGAGTCCCGAGGTGGCCGCGGCGATGGCACCGCTGGAGCGGGCGCTGGCCGCCAGCGAGGCCGCAGTCCTCGCGCGGGTGGAGGCTCTCGAACGCTACGCGGGCCACGTGGCCGCCGCCGAGCGGGCGCTGCTCTCCCAGGGACAGATCGAGGCCCTGCGGGCGCACCTGCCCGAGTACGAGCAGCTCGTCGCCGAGGCGGGGGCGGCCAGGTTCTCCGGCCCGGAGATCGGGCATCTCAGCGACGACGCCGACATGCTCCGGCGGGCGCTCCGCGAGAGCGTACGCTCGGCGCACGAGGCGTTCCGCCATCTCGACGGCTGACGTGAATGTGATCGAAGGAGGGGCGAGCCCGTGCGGCGAGTGGTGGTCGATCCTGAAGTCCCCCCAAAGACCGCCGACCTGTTCCGCCGGCACGCGTCGATGCTGTCACGCATCCGCGCCGGTTGGAGCCCCGAGCCTCCACCGCCCAACTCGCGCCTGCCCGGAAGGTTCCTGAACGTCGGCGGAGGGGTCGCGGCGCTCTTCCTGGTGTGCCTGATGTTCCTCGCCGATGTCGGGCAGCTGCTGTTCTTCATGCTCGCGCTGCTCGTCTTCGTGGTCTTCGTCGGCCTGCTGGCCGCCCGTGAGCCGGCCGAGCCGGAGACGATCGAGCACGAGCTCTACCGCGAGGCCCGCTGGTACGAGGGCCGCTACCTGCTGCCCGCCGAGGACTTCGACTACAACGCCGGGCAGTTGCTCGACCGGACCCAGCAGGCGATCGACTACATCCTGCGCTCGCGGGTCAACGCGATGGGGATGCTCGACAGCGTGCGCAACTCGGTGATGCTCCCCGCGCAGGAGTGGGAGATCGCGCGGCTGCTGACCAAGCTCTCCGCGCTGCGGAACGAGCACCACGAGTTCGTGTACGGCGGCAGCACCCCGGAGGTGGCCGCCGCTATGGCGCCGCTGGAGCGGGCGCTGGCCGCCAGCGAGGCCGCCGTCCTCGCGCGGGTGGAGGCTCTCGAACGCTACGCGGGGCACGTGGCCGACGCCGAGCGGGCCCTGCGCGCCCACGAGCAGATCGAGGCGCTTCGCGCGCGGCTCCCCCGCTACGAGGAGCTGCTCGCGGAGTCCGGGGCCGACGTCTTCGCCGTACCGGAGATAGGGAGGCTGGCCGAGGACGCCGGTCACCTGGAGCAGGCGCTGCGCGACAGTGTCCGCTCGGCGCACGAGGCGTTCCGCCACCTCGACGGCCCTCCCGCCCCGCCCCCCGGCGGCCCCGCGCCCTTCGCGAACGGGTTCCCCGCCTCCCGCGACACCTCTCCCGACACCGCTCACGGACGGTCTCCGGGCCCGGAGGACGGGCCTCCCGTCTCCCCCGGCACCCCGCCCGGCCGGTCTCCGGACCGGGAGGACAGTCCTGCCGCCGCCTCCCCTGACACCTCTCCGGGCCGGGGGGACGGGCCTGCCTCCACCGCCCCCGACGCCCCTCTGGGTCGTGGGACCGCCGACCCTTCCGGCGGATCTTCGTCCCCGGATGAGCCTCCTTTCCCCTGAGGTCTCCCGAGATCCCCTGAGATCCGGCTTCTCCCGGAGCGCGGTCTCCGGTCGCCGGGACGCTCCGGTGGGGTCTCCCGGGCCCGGTGGCGGTTCGGGGAGGTCTCGCCCTTGTCATGGATCACGAAGAAGGCGAGGATAGCTCGCGTTCTTTGGAGGTAGCATGCGGATCCGCCTGGACGTGACCCTCGGCGTGGTCGTGCTCGTCGACGTGCTCAGGGTCTTCCTGCCGTCGCTGATCACACTCTTCGGCCGGGCGGGCAGCACCCCCGCGGAGATGATGGGCCTGTACGCCGCCTCCTGGTTCGTGCTGGCCTTCCTGACCGTCCCGCTGGCCAGGTCCGTCCGGCCGCCGCTGATCGCCCTCGGCGCCGCGGGCCTGCTGCTCCTGGCCAGGCTCGTGCTCCAGCTGACCGGCGGCGGGGACGCGCAGCTGTACGTGGCCAGCCTGGGCCTGCTGGCCGGGCTGGCCTGGCTGGTGGCGATCGCGATGAGCAGCCTGGACGCCCGGCCGGTGATGGGCGGGGTGATCACCGGTCTGGCCGCCTCCACGGTGGTCCACGCGGCGCTGGACGGCATCGACCTGATGTGGCGGCCTGGAGCGGTCCCGTGGATGCTGCTGCTGGTGGAGCTCCTGCTCTTCTGCGCGTTCACCGTCCGGGCCGAACCTCCGGACGAGGAGTACTCCGGGGCTCCCCGCGCCTGGCTGGCGGTCGGCCCCGCCCTGCTGCTCTGGGGCCTCTACACGGGCAACACCGCGCACGCCCAGGCGGCGACCGACTCCGCCCAGCAGGCCGTCGCCGTGATCGTGGCAGCGTTCGCGGTGGTCTCGGCGGCGCCCGCCGCGCTGCCGGTGCTGCGCCGCCCGCTCCTGCCCGCGGTCGCCCTGGTGGCCTCGGCGGTGGCGTTCACGCTGGGCAGGGCGACCGTGGACGGCGTCCACGGCGTGGCGCCCGGCTGGACGATCGTCGCGCAGATCGTCGGCCAGGTCGCGCTGGGAGCCTGCCTGGCGCACGCCGCGGCGACCTTCGGCCGGGACCGGCCCGCCGGGCGTGGCCTGGCGGCGGCCGGGGGGATGCTGCTGTTCCTCGTGTTCGCCTTCGGCTACTACGCCGCCTACGACCTCTACCTGCCCAACGGGTGGGTGCCGGTCTGCGCGGCGCTCGTCGTCGCGCTCCTGGCCGTGGTGGGCAGCGCGGGCCTGCCGCGCCGCTCCTACGACCGGCGGTTCGCGGCGGCGGCCGTGGCCTCGGTCGCCCTGGTGGCGGCCGTCCCCCTGTGGCAGGGGACCCCGCCCCGCTGGGAGCCGCCGGGCGACGGGCTGCGGATCGCGGCGTACAACATCAGGATGGGGTACGGCGAGTCGGGCAGGCTCTCCCTGGAGCGGCAGGCCGACGCGATCAGGGAGCTGAGGCCGCACGTGGTGGTGCTGAGCGAGGCCGACAGGGGCTGGCTGCTCAACGGCGGCCACGACGGGGTGCGGCTGATCGCCGAGCGGCTGGACATGCACTACATCTGGGCCCCGGCGACCGACGAGGTGTGGGGCGACGCCCTGCTCACCACGCTGCCGATCACCACTGTGAGGAACCACGTGCTGGTCCAGGGCGGCCCGACCGGCGCGCAGGCGCTGGAGGTCGGGCTGCGCTGGCAGGGCAGGGACGTCACCGTGATCGGCACCCACCTGCAGCCTCCGCCCGACTGGCGCGAGCTCGACCAGGTCGAGCAGCTCGGCGGGATCGTCAGGAACGCGGCGCGGAGCGGCGCCCCGGTGGTCGTGGCCGGCGACCTCAACCTCCAGCCCGGCGAACCCGCCTGGCGGGTGCTGACCGAGGCGGGGCTGACCGACCCCTTCGCCCCGGTGAGGCCGTTCAACACCATCCCGTCCCGGAGCGGCCCGGCCGAGCAGATCGACCACGTGCTCGTCACCCCGGGTTTCACCGGAAAAGACCAGGCCAACCCCGATGTCCCGTACTCCGACCACCGTCCGGTCGCGGTCACCCTGGTCGGCGGGCCTTGATCGAATCCCGCTGGGTAATGTCAGTCGCATGACGGGACAACCTGTACTGGTCTTCGACGGCGACTGCGGTTTCTGCACGACGAGCGTCCGGTTCGCCGAGCGCCGCGTCGGGGTGCGCGCCCAGGTCGTCCCCTGGCAGTTCGCCGACCTCCGGGCGCTGGGCGTCACGCGCGAGCGGGCCGAGCGCGAGGTGCTCTGGGTCGAGGACGGCCGGGTGTACGGCGGGGCGCAGGCGGTGGCCAGGCTGCTGATCTCCGCCGGGCTCCCGTGGAGTCCCCTGGGGCTCGTGCTGCGGGTCCCGCCGTTCCGGTGGGTGGCCCGGGGGGTCTACCGGCTCATCGCCGCCAACCGGCACCGTCTGCCGGGCGGCACCCCCGCCTGCGCCCTGCCCTCGAAGCCCTCGGACCCATCGGAGTCCTCGGAGTCCTCGGAGTCCCCTCGGTCCCCGCAGTCCCCTCGGTCCCCGGGGGCCCCGAAGTCCTCGGCGGTCTCCGGGCCCGCGGCTCCGGAACGCCGATGAAGGGCGTCCTGCTCACCGGGTTCGAGCCGCTCGACGGCGGCGCCAACCCGTCGTGGGAGGCGATCGGGCTCGTGCCCGGCGTTCGGACCGCGCTGCTGCCCTGCGCGTTCGGCGGGGCGCTGGAGCACCTGCGTACCGCGGTGGTGGAGCACGATCCGGCGGTGGTGGTGTGCGTCGGGCAGGCCGGGGGACGGCCGGACGTGACGGTGGAGCGGGTGGCCGTCAACCTCGACGACGCCCGGATCCCCGACCGCGCGGGGCACCGGCCGATCGACGAGCCGGTGGTGCGCGGCGGCCCCGCCGCCTACTTCTCCACCCTGCCGGTGAAGGCGTGCGTGGCGGCGGCGCGGGCCGTCGGGGTCCCGGCGAGCGTCTCGCAGAGCGCCGGGACGTTCTTGTGCAACCACCTCTTCTACGGCCTCATGCACATGATCGCCACCGAGCGTCCGGCGATCCGCGGGGGGTTCGTGCACGTGCCGTTCAGCCCCGAGCAGGTCCTGGGCGAGGCCAGGCCCTCCCTGCCCGTCCCGCTGGTCGCCCAGGCGCTCACCGCGATCGTGACCACCGCCCTCTCGGTCTCCCTGGGCGGCGACCTCCGCCTGGTCGGCGGCTCCCTCCACTGAGGGCCCACTCGTCGGCCGGCCGGGGGCTCGGCGGGTCAGGTGGCTCGGTGGCTGGGTGGGTGGGCCGGGTGAAAAGGTTGAGCGTTGACGGGCGGTTCGTGTCAGGATGCTCGGCATGTCTGGTCGCGCACTGAGCTTCGGAGCGATGGCGGAAGCGTACGAACGGTTCCGGCCGGGGTATCCCGCTGAGCTTTTCGACACGGTGATGGCGTACGCGGCCCAGCCGGTCCGGACCGCCCTGGAGATCGGGGCCGGGACCGGCAAGGCGACCCGCCTGTTCGCCCGGCGAGGGATCGCGGTCACCGCGACCGAGCCCGACGAGGCCATGCTCGCCGAGCTGCGCAAACACGTGCCGGAGGGCGTCAGGACCGTGCGGGCCGCGTTCGAGGACGTGCGGCCGGGCGAGAGGTACGGGCTGGTCTACGCGGCGGCGGCGTTGCACTGGACCGCCCCGGAGGGTCGGTGGTCACGCGTGGCGGCGCTCCTGGAGCCGGGGGGTGTGTTCGCCTCGTTCGGCGGGCCGATCCAGCTGGTCGACCCGGCCGTGGGGGAGGCCGTTCGCGCGGCGCGGGCACCGTTCCTGGCCAGCGACGAGATGCCGTCCCCCGACGGGACGCCTCCGGAGGAGGCCATGCAGTGGCCGGGCACGGAGCTTCAGCGGTCCGAGCAGTTCACCGACGTCCGGCAGTCCGTGATCGAGCGGCGCCTGACGATGACGGCCGGTGAGTACGTCGGCCTGCTCTCGACCGTCTCGGCCTATCTCATGTTGCCGCCCTCGGAGCGGGAGCAGGTGTTCGACCGGATCGCGCGCGTCCTGCCCGCGACGGTCGAGATCACCTCCGACATCACCCTCCATGTCGCCCGCCGGCGCCGCGAGCGGTAGTCCGAGAGGTCCGGCCCTCTCAAGAGGGGTGTGCGGCCTCAGAGGGGCACGCCGTACACCGCGCGGCGGCCCGCGAACTCGCTCACGCTCCACAGCGTCCTCTTGTCGCGGACGCAGGTCAGGTCCTCCGGGCCCACCGGGTAGGGGCGCCTGCGCACCGTGTCGCCGACCACGATCAGGGTGCCGTTCCCGGTGGAGCCCGCGGTCTGGCTGAGATACCAGCCGCCCTCGTAGGAGAGCGCGCCCTGGATCTTGCCCGCGGGCAGCGCGTAGGCGTCCACGGCCTTGACGACGCTCCCGGCGGGGGCATTCAGGATTCCCGCCTCGGTGAGCGGCCAGCGGGCCACCCGGCCGACCGTGCCCGCGGTGTCGACGTACTCGCCGGAGATCAGGGTGTCGGGGGCGGTGCTGCGGTCGACGGCGGCGAAGGAGAAGCGGACGGAGCCGCTGGTGGTGGTCCAGGCGTCGGTCTGCGGCATCACGTACCGGTAGCCGAATGCCTCGTACACGTCGCCCTTCCTGCCGATGCTCTCCGTGCCGTCCCCGTCGATCTCGAAGATCTGCCGGGTGTCGAAGACCCGCAGGCCCCGGGTGGTGTCGGCGACGTACAGCAGGTTGCCGTACCAGGCGACGCCGCCGGCGTGGATGTTGATCGGCGCGATGTTGCCGTCGGCGCCGGCCCGGACGAGCAGGACGTGCCGGTAGCGGAGCGTCGCGGTGTTCAGGAAGCTCAGGCGCACGCCCCGCTCGGCCCCCGACGGCGGGGTGTGGTACCAGCTCACCACGAACGTGCTCCCGCCGATCCCGGCGTCGGAGGCGCAGGTCAGCCCCTGGGGGTACCACTCCTTGGTGGTGTTGTCGCCGGCGTCGAAGCTGTACCAGTCGACCGGCTTCGGCCTCATCGTGGCGAACGCCCCGGCTCCGGCCGACCCCTTCCTGACCATGACCCGGTTGGCCTTGGCCAGGACGGTGTCGAGGGAGACCCGCTTGAGCTCCTTCTCCAGGACCTTGATCCCGGCCGCGAGACCGCCGCCGCCGTCCCGCTTCAGCCCGAACGGCTCCGCCGCTACGGCCTTCATCTGACTCATGAGGGGTCACTCCCTGTCCGGTTCCGCCAGGATCGGCGGATCAAGATACGGAGTTCATGAGTATGCCGGTACTCAAATCCCTTTTGTAGTTAAAAGTTGTAGTTAACAGGCCGGGGCGAACAGTCCCCTCCGTGGTCAGAAAGGCCAGGTGTGGACGGGCTCCCCGGCCAGCGACAGCTCCCGGTACCGGCTCACCACGCGCGCCGCCGCGGCCTGGTCGCCGCCCTCGCGGGCCAGCGCCTCCCGCTGCCAGATCGAGCCGGTACGGCGGCGGACGACGCGTTCGCGCACGATGTCCAAGGCCCACCGGGTCTCGTCCGGGTCCACGCCCATGCTGTCGAGCCCGGCCTCGGCGACCGGCAGCAGCTCCAGGGCGAGCCGCTCGGCCGGGACCTCCTCGTCCAGGCCCGGCCAGCTCAGCGGCGCGTCCAGGCCGTGGATCGCGGCGCGGTAGAAGTTGCGGTAGGCCCCGGCGAAGGGGAAGTCCTCCACCGGCTGGGCGGCGAGGGCGGCGGTCAGCCCGAGCAGGAACGCGGTGTTGGCCGCCATGTCGGGCGCGCTCGGCCCGGCGGGCAGCGCGCGCATCTCCACCCGCAGGTGGCCTCCGTCACCGGGGTCGTAGACCGGCCGGTTCCACTGCCACACGGTGCCCTGGTGGAGCCGGAGCTCGGCCAGCTCGGGGACGCCTCCGGCGGGCACCTCCTCCGGCACCGAGGTCATCGGCAGCACCGGCTCGTAGTCGCGGACGCAGGTCTCGAACATCTCCTCAATGCCCCGCACCCAGTCAGACCCGAACCCCACCCGCCGGTCCCTGCGGTCGAGCCGCTCCACGTCCCGGTCGTCGGCGGCCTCCTCGAACAGCGCGATCCTGGTCTCCTCCCACAGCCGCCTGCCCAGGAAGGAGGGCGAGTTACCGCTGACCGCGAGGACCGGGCCGATGGCCAGCTGGGCGGCGTTGTAGAAGCGGGCGAAGTCGGCGGGGGTGGTGCGGAGATGGACCTGCCAGGAGGTGTTGGCGCTCTCCAGGATCACCCCCTCGACCTCCAGCTCCAGCAGCTCGACGCCCTCGACGCGCACCCGGAACGGCTCCGTGCGCAGCCGCCGCATGCCCCTCGCCAGCGCCCGGTAGCGGCCCTCGCCGCTCAGCGCCTCGTGGGTGAAGTCGAACTCGCTCAGCGACGGCAGGATCCCGATCGCCACGGCCTGCCCGCCCTGCGTGGCGGCCGCCGCGTCCACCACGGCCATGATCTCCCGCATCTCGTCCACCAGGGCGCTGAACGGCCGCCCGGCGATCGGCAGCGGGGTCAGGTTGGCCTCCAGGTTGAACCTGCCCAGCTCCAGCGTGAGCCGATCGTCGTCCGCGGCGTCCTGCACCTCGTGGTTACGGGGAAGCGGGCGCCCGTCGGGCGTTATGAGGAACATCTCCAGCTCGGCTCCGATGGTCGCGGGACCGGCGCCGAAGCCCGGCCTCGCGAGCACCTCGCGGAGGGTGTCGAGCTGCTCCGCCAGTTTTCCCCTGAAACGGAGGAACTCCGCCTCGGAATAGCGGTCCTTGTCGACTTTCTGCCCCATCGCACCGTCCGATCAGTTGACCCTTGTGCCCTCCCTCTCTCCCAGAGTGCCCGTTCTAATCAGAACGCCTCGACACCGGGGGCGCGCACGGCGATGTGGGCTCACCGGCCCGAGGCGTGGGCTCACCGACCTAATAGGCTCACCATAGGCTCACCGGCCAGACGGGCTTGCCGGCGGAAAGGGCCGGAGGCCGGGGCAGAGCCGGGTAAGAGGAGTGTGCGCGGATGCGAGCGGTGGTCTTCGACGCCTTCGGGGCCGATCCGGAGGTCCGGGAGGTGCCCGCCCCCGAGCCTCCGCCGGGGGGAGCGGTGATCCGCGTGGAGGCCACCGGGCTGTGCCGGAGCGACTGGCACGGCTGGCAGGGCCACGACCCCGACATCCGGGTGTTCCCCCACGTACCGGGGCACGAGCTCGCCGGGGTCGTCGAGGCGGTGGGCTCCGGTGTCGCCTCGTGGCGGCCCGGCGACCGCGTCACCGTCCCGTTCGTCTGCGCCTGCGGCTCCTGCGCGGCCTGCCTGGCCGGTGATCACCAGGTCTGCGAGCACCAGACCCAGCCGGGGTTCACCCGCTGGGGCTCCTTCGCCGAGTACGTGGCCGTGGACCACGCGGACGTGAACCTGGTACGGCTCCCCGAGGAGATGGCCTTCACCACCGCCGCGAGCCTGGGCTGCCGCTTCGCCACCTCGTACCGGGCCGTGACCGCCGTGGGCCGGGTGCGGCCGGACGAGTGGGTGGTCGTGCACGGCTGCGGCGGCGTGGGGCTGTCCGCTGTCATGATCGCCGCCGCGGCCGGGGCCCGGGTGATCGCCGTGGACGTCTCTGCGGGCGCCCTGGAGCTGGCCCGGCGGTTCGGCGCCGTCGCCTGCGTCGGTGCCGAGCCGTCCGGGACCGAGCCGTCCGGGGCCGAGCCGTCCGGGGCCGGATCGTTCAGGGCCGAACCGTCCGGGACCGAGCCACTCGGTGCCGAGCCGTCTGGAACCGAGTCATCCAGGACCGAGCCGCTCGGGGCCGAGCCGTCCGGGGCTGGATCGTTCAGGGCCGAATCGTCCGGGGCCGATGTCGCCGCGCGTGTCAGGGAGCTGACCTCGGGAGGCGCCCACGTCTCGATCGACGCGCTCGGCAGCCCCGGGACGTGCCTGGCGTCGATCGAGAGCCTGCGCCGCCGGGGACGCCACGTCCAGATCGGCCTGCTGCCCGGACTCACCCCGGTCCCGATGGGCCGGGTGATCGGGTACGAGCTCGAACTCCTCGGCAGCCACGGCATGGCCGCCCACGCCTACCCGGCGATGCTGGAGGCCGTCGCCGGAGGCGCTCTGAGGCCGGACGCCCTGGTCACCCGTTCCATCGGCCTGGACGAGGCGGGGGCCGCGCTCGCTTCGATCGGTTCCGTCCCCGGGGTCACGATGATCCTGCCGTCCCTGCGCTGACGGGTCCACCGGGGCCCACCGGGCGCGGGCTCCTCGTTCTCCGGTGGGGCGTGGACAGGTCACGGTGGGTCAGGGCAGGCGGCGGACCTGGAGGTTCGTGCCCCATCTCCCGACGGCCTCGTCGTCGGCGAAGGCCAGGGCCCTGAGCATGTTCCCGCCGTCGCTGATCTCGATGTTGCGGCGCAGGCGCCGGGTCAGTTGCTCCGGCAGCCTGGTGGTGCTCGCCTCGACGGTGTCGCCGTAGAACGGGGCGAAGGCCACCCCGGCGAACCCGGTGCGGCGCAGCAGGGCGGGTACGGTCTCGGCCGAGTAGAACATCAGGTGGTTCCTGGTGAAGCCGTTCCAGCCGCTGCCGTACGCCTTGAGCTGCAGGGAGGCGGCGTTCACGGTGAGGACGAGCAGCACCCCGCCGGGGGCGAGCAGGGAGCGCAGGCGCCTGAAGTCGTCGATCGGGCGGGGCAGGTGGGCGAGGACCGACCAGAGGGTGATGACGTCGAAGCCCCCTGCGGCGACCTCCGGGACGTCCTCGGGGGCCCCGACGTGGGCCTTCGCGGAGGTGAGGCGCTCGTTGGCGGCGGCCACGGAGTCGGGTGAGAGGTCGATCCCGACCGCGTCGAAGCCGCGCAGCTCGGCGAGCCGCAGGAAGAGGCCGGTGCCGCAGCCGAAGTCGAGCAGCCTGCGTCCCTGTCCCGAGGAGAAGACGGGACCGAAGGCGTCCATGGTCAGCCGGTAGCGCCGCTGCCGGTTGGCGGCGTACTTCCCGGTCAGGAAGCCGCTGTAGCCGGTGGCGTACAGGTCGCCCAGGCGGTCGGGCCGGATGTTGGGGTTGCGGTAGAGGAAGCCGCACGCCGGGCAGCGCACCACCCGGTAACTCCATCCCCGTTTGTCGCCGGTCGGCTGGAACATCGGCTGCTGCCGCGTTTCCCCGCACAGGTGACAGGTGACGAATTCCTCGATCTCCCCCAGAAGTGTTCGTTCCCGATAGTCCTGGAATCTCAGCACGGGGGCCCGGCGAATTCTCAGGCGCCACTGGATCTCGCGGGCGATCCTTTCCCCGGGACGGACGTAAACCCGCTGCCCCCACGGGACGCGGTCGTAGCGGGAGCCGTACACGACTCGCGAGAGCGTTCGTTTGGCGGACACCGCGGCCATCCCTTCACCAGGACCTTCCCAAAAGGAGGGTTCCTATCAAAAGTGGCACGCGACCATCAATGGCTCAACCGTTCTTTCGTATCAGCGCCTTCAGGTATTCGAAGAGACCGGACAAACAATCCTCTTTCCCGAAAAGGGCAGAACACAACACGAGCACCATCACCACCAGAACCGACATATCACTTTAAATGATCTTATTGATTACTAAAGGGGTGATAGCGTTGTTGACCATGCGCCCAGAAGACCTCGCCCTGCTCAACGTCCCCGGAAGTGTCACGCTGCACGACGATCTTCTCCTCGTCGATGTGGCCCGGCCCGACCCGGAGGCCGACGCCTACCGGGGAGGCCTGTGGCGGGTGCCGGAGGACGGCCCGCCCGTCCGGTTCACCTTCGGCGAGCGCGACAGCGCGCCGCGCATCTCCCCCGACGGCACCTGGGTCGCCTTCCTGCGCGCCGCCGGCGACGGCGCCCCGCAGCTGTACGTGATGCCCACCGGCGGCGGCGAGGCCCGGCCGGTCACCGATCTGCCGCTGGGCGCGGGCGTCCCCGTCTGGGCGCCGGACTCCCGCCGGATCGCGTTCGTCGCCCGGGTCGCCGAGCACGGCCGGTACGGCACCGAGGAGGGGGTGAGCGCCGCCGCCGAGGCGCCCCGCCGGATCACCGGGCTGCGCTACCGGACCGAGGGGGTCGGCTTCGTCGTCGACCGGCGGCAGAGCCTGTTCGTGGTCAACGCCCTCGCCGACGTCCCGCAGCCGGTGCGGCTGACCGAGGGGCCCTGCGACGTGGACTCCCCCGGCTGGACGCCGGACGGGGAGCACGTACTGGTCTCGGCCCCCCGCGACCTCGACGGCGAGAGCCTGCACACGGACGTGTACGCGGTCCCGTCCGGCGGGGGCGCCCCGATCCTCGCGGTGCGCAGCGACGGCTCCGCCGACCATCCCGTCGCCCTGCCGGACGGGGACGTGCTCTACCTCGGCACGGAGTTCTCCGGCATCGACGCGATCGCCCGCAACCTGGGCCTCTACCGCGCGCCACTGCGCCTCGGCGGCGACGGCGGCGACGGGGCGGGAGCGGCCGGGACCCGGCTGACCGAGGAGGAGTCGGTGGACTGCGAGGCGCTGCCTCCCGTACCCCGGGAGGACGGCGTCCTGGTCGCGGTGCGGACGCGCGGCGCGATCGAGCTGCGCCTGGTCCCCTCCGGCGCCGCCGGCACGCCGCTGGAGAAGCTCGTCCCGGTCCTGGGCGAGCGGGCGCGCGTCAAGGCGTTCACCACCTTCGGGGAGCGGATCGTCGCGGTGCTGTCCACCCCCTCGACCCCTGGCGAGGTGGTCACCCCTGACGGGCCGCTGACCGACTTCTCCGGTTCCCTTCCCGGGATCAGGCCGCTGCGCGAGATCACCGCCGTCTCCGCCGACGGCTACCCGGTCCACGGCTGGCTCGCCCTGCCCGAGGGCGACGGGCCGCACCCGGTCCTGCTGAACGTGCACGGCGGCCCGTTCCACCAGCACGGGTGGTCGTTCCTGGACGAGACCCAGGTCTACGCGGGCGCCGGGTACGCGGTGGTCCTGCCCAACCCGCGCGGCTCCTGCGGGTACGGCCAGGCGCACGGCCGGTCGGTGGTCGGCGCGCTGGGCACCGTGGACGCCGACGACGTGCTCGCCCTGCTGGACGCGGCGCTGGCCGACCCCGCGTGCGACGCCGAACGGGTGGGCGTGATGGGCGGCTCCTACGGCGGCTTCATGACCAGCTGGCTGTCCGCCCGGCACGGGGACCGGTTCAGGGCCGCCTGGAGCGAGCGCGCGGTCAACGCCTGGGACTCCTTCACCGGCTCCTCCGACATCGGCTGGTTCTTCGCCGAGGCCTACTGCGGCCCCGACCCGGAGGCCCAGCGCGCGATGAGCCCGCTCTACCAGGCCGACCGGATCACCCTGCCGTTCGCGGTGGTCCACTCCGAGGACGACATCCGCTGCCCGGTCGAGCAGGCGCAGCGGATGTTCGTCGCGCTGCGCCGCAACGGCACCCCCGCCGAGCTGCTGCTCTTCCCCGCCGGGGGGCACGAGCTCACGCGCGGGGGCCGTCCGAGGCATCGCGTGCAGCGCTTCGAGGCCGTCCTGGAGTGGTGGTCCCGCCACCTGTCCTGACCTTCCCGCGACGTACGAGACCCGGTGAGACCGGGGGGCGGTCTCCCGGACCTCGTACCCCGGCGGCCTCGGACCTCGTACCCCGGCGGCTCCGGGCTTCGAACCCCGGCGGCCCCGGGCTTCGAACCCCGACGGTCTCAGGCCAGGCAGGTGAGGGGCTTGCCCCCGTTGTAGTCGATCATCTCCAGCATCGCGGTGACCAGGTCGATCGGCCCGCCCGGGGGCAGCCCGTCCAGCTCGGCGTAGGCCCGGTGCAGGTTGCCGACGATGCGCTCGGGGTCGAGCAGCCCGGCGTACTCCCCGAGGTCGGTCTCGCGCGCGGTCTCCAGCGGGGACAGCCCGGCCTGCCTGCCGCGTTCGGCGGTGGCGAGCACGAACCGCAGGTAATCCTGTACGTGGTCGATGGCCTCCGGCCCGCACACCCCGCCGTGTCCCGGGACGATCGTCTCCGCGCCCAGCGCCCTGAGCTCGTCGAGCGCCGCGACGGCCCCGGTCACCGACCCCATCATCACGAACGGCGTGCCGCCGTTGAACACCAGGTCACCGGAGAACAGCAGTGACCGTTCGGGGATCCACACGATCGAGTCGTTGGTCGTGTGGGCCGGTACGCCGATGTGCCGTACCTCGCAGCGCAGCTCGTCGGAGTGGACGGTCACCCCGTCGGTGTAGGTGAGGAACGGCGGGTGGATCTTCAGGTCGCCCCAGTCGACCTCGGTCCAGGCCAGCTTCAGGTAGTCGGGGATCCCGTCGGCGAGGATCATCTCCCTGGTCCGCTCGTGCCCGACGATCGTCGCCTCGGGGAAGGCGGAGTTGCCGAAGGTGTGGTCACCGTGGTGGTGGGTGTTGACCAGCGTCGTGACCGGCCGGTCGGTGACCGACCTGATTGCCTCGCGATAGGCGAGCGTACGGCGCTCGGTGGAGCAGGAGTCCACACTGATCACTCCACGGCGGCCGACGAGGAAGCCCGTGTTGTTGATCCACCAGCTCCCGTCGGGCTGCAGGTAGGCGTAGATCCCCTCGGAGACCTCCTCGACGCGCGCCGGAGGCAGGGGATGGTCGTGTCGCGATGAACTCATGCTGGGATTGTCGTGCCTGCGCCCGTCACCGGTCATACCGGATGATGTCTTTTGAGTGCTATAGACGTATTTCACAGGTAAAAATGCACACCCACCCCTGCCCCGGCCGCCACCGGGATCTCCCGATCGCGCGGGCATCGCCGGTGCTCCCGCCCGGCCCGCCCCTGACGGACACCGCGGGCAACCCGCTCCACCCGTCCGGCAACAAAACCGGCACCGCTCGCATCCAACAGGGCATGAAACGATCCATCGGCGCCGAGCGGCTCACCGCCGCCTCCGCGGTGGCGGCGGCCGTGCTGGCCGTGGCCGCGTGCGCCCCGCCCGTCTCCCCCGTCCGGAGCGCCGCCCCCACCCGGAACGCGTCCTTCACCGGGAACGCCGCCCCCTCCTCGGTTCCGGCTTCCGCCCTTACCGGGAATGTCGCTCCCTCCTCGGCTCCGGGTTCCGCCCCCGCGCGGGCCGCCACACCCGCGCGCCCCGTCACCGTCCAGACCGCGGGCCTGAAAGGCGCAGGCCTGAAAGGCGCGGGCGTCGGCGGCGCCGCCGGGCGCTGCCGCACCGAGGCGCTCGCGGCGCGCGTCGGCAGGGTGGACGCCGGAGCGGGACAGCGGTACGCACCGCTGGTCTTCACTAACACCTCCGGCAAAACCTGCTGGGTGTACGGCTTCGTCGGCCTGATCATGATCGACGGGAGTGGCGACGCGCTGCGTACCAGGACGCGCAGGGAGAGCGTCAAGCCCCGCCGGATCACCCTGCGGCCGGGAGCGAGCGCGCACGCCAGGCTCCATTGGAACCAGGTGCCCGGTGGGAACCACCCCTGCGTCACGTCCGCCCGGCTGATGATCATCCCACCGGACGAGGTGGCGCACCTGGAGATCCCTTTCAGGGCGACGGTCTGCGGCGACGGCCGCCTGGACGTCACCCCGATGGCTCCCGGGACACGCCTGTGAGGCCCTGACCGGCCACGACCCCGGGCGCACCCGGCATCCGGCCCCCTGCCTCCGGATCGGAGAACGGCAGGGGGCAGCGCGGGACGGCCGCGCAGGCCGCCAGGTCGTCACACCCGGCGTCCACCGCCTGGACCAGTGACTCGCGGATCAGCTGGAGATCGGCGATCCTCCGTTCCACCTCGGCCAGTTTCGCCCCCGCCCGCTTCCGCAGCCCGCCGCTCCCCGCGCCGCGACGGCGCCCGACCGCCACTACCAGCTCCGTCACCTCCCCCAGCGTGAAGCCGAGCCGCTGCGCCATCTTGATCGCCCGCAGGAGGGTGACCGTCTCCGGTGGATAGAGCCGGTGCCCGCCGTTGCTGCGCGGCGGCTCCTCCAGCAGCCCGCGCCGGTGGTAGTAGCGCAGCGTCTGCGCGTTGACCCCCGCCGCCTCCGCCACCTCCCCGGTACGGAGCCACTCCCCGCTCACCGGGACGCCTCGGGGGCTCACCGGGACACCCCGGGTGCCGCCGCGAGCGCCTGCACCACCAAGCCGTCGAGCACCCCGCTGTGGGTCACGGGCACCTCGACGTCCAGAACCAGGGCGTCCCGCTCCCGGGTGAACGTGAAGGTGAAGAAGGAACAGCACGCCGTCTCCCGCGCCGCCAGCTCCCGGGCGGCCTCCTCCACCCGGCCCGCCCCGCCCTCCCGGGCACCGCGCAGGGTGAGCCGCAGGTGAGTCGGGCTCATCCGCTCCAGCCCGTCCAGTGCCGAGGCGAACAACGCGTCGAACTCCGCCACCCGCAGGGGCCGCTCCCCGCTGGGAAGCACGCATTCGGCCGGTGCCCACTCCATGAAACCCTCCAAGACCTCTCCAAGGCCGGGCCACCCGTCTCCGACGCGAGCGCCCCGCACCCCGACGGTAAGCCTGTACCTGGGTACCGGATACAACCTCGAATCGCCGACCTCCCACCGGGGAAAACACGGGCGCTTCCCCCCGGTCATACGGCGGGACACCCCGCCCCCACCGGATGGACATCGAGACCGGGCACACGACGTGGGCCCCGCTTCCGGCCCGCGTTCCGGCCCACGCCCGCCCGAGTCGCCGAAGAGTTCCCGATCCGTGCACACCGGCAGGCACGTGTGCCCTTGTAACGTGGTGCCGAGATCAGGCAACCACGCTGGGAGTACGCCGCATGCGCTGGCAGGTCCACTCCGAAAAGCCTCTCTACACCGACCCCTGGCTCGACGTCCGGGTGGCGGATGTGGAGCTTCCCGACGGCAGGCACCTGGACCACCGGCTGATCCGTACCGCGCCAGGGGCCGGTGCCGTCGTCACCGACGCTCGGCACCGAGTGCTGCTGATCTGGCGGCATCGCTTCATCACCGACTCCTGGGGCTGGGAGATCCCCATCGGCGGGATCGAGGACGGTGAGGAGCCGATCGCCGCCGCCGCGCGGGAGGCCGAGGAGGAGACCGGATGGCGGCCCGGACCGCTGCGCCCTCTGCTGCGCGTCCAGCCGACCAACGGCATCTCCGACTCGGTCCACCACATCTTCCGCGCCCACAGCGCCACCCACATCGGCCCGCCGACCGAGACCTGGGAGGCCGAGCGCGTCGAATGGGTACCCCTCACCGACATCCGCGGTCTGGTCGGCAAGGGCGACATCGTGTGCGGCACCAGCATGGCCGCGCTGCTCTACGCCCTCACCGAATCGTAAGAACAAAGCGTTCCCCACAGCGGTGGCGGCCGCTCCGCTCGTGTTCGTCAGGAACGCTCGAATGGTAGGAGCAACGCCTCTGCTGCCTCGCTTCCGATGCTCGGGCCTGGTGGCTCTGTGCCTCGGGTCGGGTTCCGGATGAACATGGTTACCAACAGCGAGAGTGACCTGCCCTCGCCGCCATCAGGTGGCTCCAGCTTGCCGTAACCGGTCCAACGCGTCGTTGACCAGGCGGCCGAGGTTTCCCAGTTCGTACGCCATCCGGCGACGTTCGTCGTCTTCCCAAGCCCTGATGGCCGCCCCGAGGTCACCCGACCTATCGGCAATAACAACGACCTCTTGGCCGTTGACCCGCTTCGTGGCCGCATCGCCCAGGATGACCCAGCCGTGCACGGTCACGACCTCCGAGCGGCCAGGATCAGGTCAACGACCTTTTCCGGGTGTTCCCGCCCGACGGTTTGGAGGTCAGGGCCGTTGCGGATGGACACCAGGTAGCAGCCCGAGCGCGATCCCACGGTCACCGTGACGTCGCGCCCGCCCTGGGGACCGGTTACCGCAAGCTCTGGTGGGTGCAGGTTCATCCACGACCGGGAGTCAGGCCGGTTGGGCCGGCTCGGGGGGTACAGGTGATCACCGTAGAGCCCGAGACTGATCGTGGTGTGGCGGTGGGCACGGATGCCCCGCTCCGCGAGAAGCCGTTGCACAGCGCATAGTGCCTGGTCATGGCTTGCCGCTGTGCTCTCGTCGATTGTCTCTTCGAGCGCGCTGTGAAAATGGGCACGCAGACGACGCGCGGTTTCCTCGTCGCCTGCGTCCCGGTGTTGCGGATCGCTCTCGTCCCCGACTGCCATGCAGAGGACCGTAAGCGCAGCTCACAGGGGCAAGGGGCCCAGAATGGGCCCCTCCTACACGGGTACCCCTACGGACTCGGCGAGCGCCATCGCGTCAGTCTTGAGAGGGCCGCGCGTACTGGTGGCCAACTCGGCGACCAGCGACCGCGCCGAGGGGGTGAAGCGAACCGTCTCGGGAGAGGAGTCGCGCGCCCGGTTCATGAAGTGCAGCGCACCCGCTTTGTCGTCACGCTGGTCGTACGCACGGGCGAACTCCACGAGCACCCGCGCGCGGCGCTCGACCGAGGGCACCTGATTGAGGTCGATGGACTCGGCACGCTGGAGGGCGACGCCGGGTGTGCGGAGATCGACCCCGACAGAGACAGCATGGATGTCGGTATTGCCCTGACTGAAGACCGTCCACGCGTGGGTGTAGCCCCTGGGGAGTTGCCCGGCTACCGCGTTGGCCTCGTCCCAGTGACGCCAGGCATCCCCGTCCCTGCCCTCTCTGGCGTGCGTGATCGCGGCGTGCAGGTTGAGCGCTCCGTACATGCCCCGCATGTCGTTGGAACCGTCTTCCAGGCGAGGCCGCAGCACGTCAACCGCTTCGTTCACCGCCCTGAGCGCTTCGTCGGCGTAACCGGTCTCCCGCAGGCCGTTGGCGTAGGACCAGGCCGCACCGGCGAGCGACAGCGGGTCGTCGGCGTCTTGGGATGCCTGCCGAGCCCGGTCGGCAATGGTCCAATACAGTTCCGGCTCGCACCCGTAGGCCATCGCCTGTTGGGTCAGCCGGTAGATGTCGGCCAGCACCGCAGAGGCCTGACGACGCTCCGGACCGTCCAGAGACCGAGTGAGCCGATGCCCATCGGTGAGCAGGTCGGGAAGCAGCGCGCCGACCTCCGTACGCTGGAAGCGCGAGGCGTGCCACAGCCGCCAGGCTTCGGCGACACGTCCTCTGAGTACATCGACGGACGGAAGGTCCTCGTCGGTTTCGGAGGCCCACAGTCGCCCACGAACAGCGTCGCGAACCTCGGTAACGAAGGGAACCGTCATCCGGCCGACGTTGTTGATTGGCACGGGCGAACCACCACCGGTCAGCAAGGAAAGATCATTGATACCGAGCGCAGCCGCCACGCGGGAGAGCAGTTCGTAGCTTCTCAGCTCCCGCTCGCCATGCTCGATCTTCTTCAACCAGGACGGCCCGCGTCCCACGAGCCCGGCGAGAACCGGCCGGGACATGCCCCGCCGTTCGCGAAGAAGTTGGATGCGCTCGCCAGCGGTCAGGTCAGAGGGAATGTTCTCGGACACAGCCACCACCAGACGTAGAAGGCCAGCTCTCCTCTCAAGGTACGCCTCTCGCCTGAAGCGACGACAGGTCAAGCGGATTGCCCGTCTCTTCGTTCACGCGCGACCGTGCGAGCACTGGCGATGGGTTGCCGAGCCACCTCGGCTCAGAAGGTTCACCGTTGCGTAGGCCGCTTCCGGCATAGCACCATTCGGCCGGGGTGATGGTGATCTCTTTTGGTGGAGAAGTGATCCCGGCAGCCCGATGTGTGAGCGCGGGCGCCATGGATCGCACCGATCCCTGGAACCCGCAAATTGTCCCGGCTCATCGAGAACGCAGGCGCAACCGAGGTCAGGCTGTCCTCCGATGAACGAGCCGACCTCGACGCATTGGCCGCCCGAGTTGGTGTGGCCGGTGAACGTTACTCCGAGGCACACATGAAGCTCATCGGGCACTGACCATCACCTGCGCGGCGGGATGGTCGGCGGCAGCACTCCGCGCCGCTGTACGGCGCGGCACGCCCGTCCGCGCCGGGCGGACATCGGGACCGGGCATGCGGCCTGGAGGCTGGTCCCGTCCCGCGCCCGCCCGGCGCGGACGGCCGGACCCCGCCGCCCGCCGCACCGCCCAGCCTCCGCACCGAACGCACCCGCCGACCACCCCCGCGCAGCCGCCCGGATCGCCCCACGGCCTCCTTCGCGCTTTCCCCCGCAAAGACGTGGGTCATACCAGTCAGCTCGAATACTCGCCGCGGAGCACCCCGCCCAAGGCCACTCCGACCACCGGCCCCAACCGCTACGCGGACCCTACGGGTTCCTTCGGATTGGCGCCGGCCGCTCCGCTCCGTAGTGACTTTGGAAGGCCCTGCAGACTCGTGGAAATGACCTTGTTCTCTGTTGCCACTCTGAAAGCTGAAAGGGGCGATCCGCCCATACGGATCGCCCCATGGTGATCTAGCGCTCTTCTGAGGATCAGTCAGCGGTTAGGAGACCACTCGCAACGGCACACGACGCCAAGCCTGGTTCTCCAGCCGCATCTCAGCTTCTAGATTGCGGGCCAGTTCCGCCAAGGAGTCTCCACACCTCACGTTGGACAGGCCGTGTTCGAGCCCGTAGGACGAGAGGTCAGCACGCCGTACGGCATACCAGCCTCCTCCCACCGCCTCCGAGAACTTCCAGGTCCGCCCGTGGAGCTTCACCAGCTCCCCCAGGGTCATGACTGCTCATCCGACCGGGCGGCGATGATCAGATCAACGACTTGCTCCGGATGCTCGCTTCTCACCGTCTGAAGAGCGGGACCGCCACGGACGCTGACCATGTAAGAGCCCGAGCGCTGCCCTATCGTCACCGTGGCATCGCGCCACCCTTGCGGGCCGATCACTGCCAGTTCGGGTGGGTGTCGCTCCACCGACGATTGCACCGGAGGGTCGGGCCACTGTCTCCCGGTGACGGACAGTTCCAGGACGATCGTGCTGTGCCGGTGGGCGCGAACTCCCCGCTCTTGCAGGAGTCGCTGCACGACAGCGAGAGCCCTCTCCTGATTCTCGGCACGCTCTTCTGTGACGTGAGGCGGATCGCCCCTAGAGTGATCCATAGATCGCACCTCCAGTGTGCGGTCAAGGACCCGCCGCAGTGTTCGACCACTTCGGCGGGTCCGCTAAGTACGCACATAGCGCGATCTCTCCCTCTACCAGCGGGAATGTGCGCTCAAGCCGTGCGGCTGTTGTGCGCTATCTACGGGACTGACCGGTTGCGCCCCGTGCCTTTTTCCTTACTGAGCGAGCACAACTATTTAGGCGCCTACTCAGGCTTGCCGAACGGCGCGGACCTTCCCATGTCCTCGTACGGCCTCAGCGCTGAACTCCCACTGAACTTCAGGCTGTCCCGCGATCGCCCCTGGTGTAAGAATCGAGACATGGCGGAACTCAACGGGGCACCAGTGACCTCGGAAGCTTTGCAAGCGCTGGCCCTCATCAACTACGGCCACTTCACGTCTATGCGTGTTCAGGATCAGCAGGTAAGGGGCTTTTCTCACCATATAGACCGTCTCGCGAACGACTGTCAACTCTTGTTCAACACGAGCTTGGACAGGGAGCGAGTACGCGAATTCGTTCGACATGCTGTCAAGGGAGAGCGCGGGGCATCCGTGGTTCGAGTGACCATTTTTGATCCCGCTCTTGAGCTTGGCCACCCCACGTCTTCGGCAGAGCCGAGCGTACTCATCACCACACGACCGGCTATGCCATTGCCCCCTTCCCCGATTCGCGTGCAAACGGTCAGCTATCGACGTGACCTGCCAGAGGTGAAGCACGTTGGGTTGCTGGGATCGATATGGCATCGACGGCAAGTTCAGATGCATGAATACGACGACGCACTTTTTATCGACAATGCCTCTTTCGTCTCCGAGGGGGCGACATGGAACATCGGTTTCTTCGACGGGGAGCGAGTCATCTGGCCAAACGCCGAAGTGCTCCCAGGGGTAACGATGAGGCTACTGAACCAGGTTCACGACAATACGATAACCGCACCAGTGAATATCCGTGACGTCCCCGTCATGCAGGCTGCGTTCGCCACAAACACAACAATAGGCGTACGAGCAATCAGCGCCATCGACAGAATAACGCTGGCCGACGACCACCCCATTTTCGAGACACTCCGAAAAGAGTACGAGGAAATCCCGCCGGAACAACTGTAAGGGAGGCAAGAGTGATTCCGATAGTTCAAATATGGTCCGGCATAGAGATACGAGCCCTCCGAGAGGCGAAGCGGATGAGCATCCGCGCGTTCGCCGCACACCTCGGAGTGAGTGAGCGCATGGTGTCGAAGTGGGAGGCAGGGGGCGAGGGCATCCACCCCCGCCCGGTCAACCAAGCCGCTCTCGATTCATCGCTGTCCGCTTCGAGCTCCGACGTCCAGGCAAGGTTTTCCAGCCTCATCACTACCCCCGGCATGCAAACATCCGGCGAGGCTACAGACGTGATGTCTCCCGGCTCAGAGACTCCTCTGCCTATCGGTCAGCACCAGGTGCGTCACCCCATTGACGGCAAGCTGATGACACTTATCGACGCCGGAGTCCATCTCCATGGTCCCACCGATGAACCGGTCTATCTGCCGGCGTTTTACAGCGACGTGTTTCCCACGACCAACGCTGATTATGCGCGCTTCGTAGCCGCTACCGAGCACAGAAGACCCCAGCATTGGGGAGGCGCTGGTGGGCCGTCCGACGAGATCTTTGACCATCCGGTCGTGTTCGTCACATGGAGTGACGCATCCGCCTATGCTGAGTGGACGGCCAAAGCACTGCCGACTGGTGAGCAGTGGGAAAAAGTCGCGCGAGGCGTCCGGGGGGATGTCTACCCATGGGGGAACCAGCTCACCCCCGCGAAATGCAACGTCCGCGAAGCGGGGATCAACAAGACCACACCGGTGAGCCGTTATCACAGCGGCGCCAGCCCGTACGGCGTTTATGACATGTGCGGCAATGTCTGGGAATGGCTGTCCACCGGTTCCGGCCAGGACCGGTACGAGCTCAAGGGCAGCGCCTTCACAAGCCCGTTCGTCAGAGCCACCCCGTCAACATTCAATGATGCGTCGATCGACATGATGGATGATGACACCGGTTTCCGGTGTGTCACACCCGCCGAAACAATGCGCGCTCTCCTTAAGATGGCCACATAATCTCCGCCCTCAGTGCCCAGAACCTCCGGTGGGGTCTCCGCTCCGGGATGATCGACAGCGCGCGAGGGCAGGCGGTGGAGTGGTTGAGGCCCGCTTGATCATCCCGCCTGCGTCGTCCCAGGCAGAGCTCAGCAGTCCGGTACCTCCGGCTCAAACCCGTCCGTAACCGGTTGGCATCCGGTTGCCGGAGGAACGCCTATGAGTTGACGTACGGCCGTGCCGGTCTCCACCGGAACCGGCGGCGGGCGGGACGAACCGGGTGGGGGTCGCGGTCGTAGGGTGGAGTCCAAGGGCTTGAAGATCCGGAGGTTTGACATGGAGTACGTGCGCCTGGGGTCCACCGGGATGAAGGTTTCGAGGGTCTGCCTTGGCATGATGAGTTACGGCGATCCCGCCAAGTGGGGCGAGTGGGTGCTGGACGAGGCCGCCTCCGAGCCGATCGTGCGACGGGCCGCCGACGCGGGGGTGACGTTCTTCGACACCGCCGACGTCTACTCCTTCGGCACCAGCGAAGAGGTCACCGGCCGCCTGCTCGCCAAGATCTTCCCCAGCAGGGACGACTACGTGCTGGCCACCAAGGTGTTCATGCCGATGGGCAAGGGCGTCAACTCCGGCGGCCTGTCGCGCAAGCACATCCACTCGGCGATCGACGCCTCGCTGCGCCGCCTGGGCACCGACTACGTGGATCTCTACCAGATCCACCGCTGGGACCCCGACACGCCGATCGAGGAGACCATGGAGGCCCTGCACGACGTCGTACGCTCCGGCAAGGCCCGCTACATCGGCGCCTCCAGCATGTACGCCTGGCAGTTCGCCAAGGCCCAGCACACCGCCGAAGCCCACGGCTGGACCAGGTTCGTGTCGATGCAGAACCACTACAACCTGCTCTACCGGGAGGAGGAGCGGGAGATGAACCCGCTCTGCCTCGACCAGGGCGTCGGCCTGATCCCGTGGAGCCCGCTGGCCCGGGGCCTGCTGGCCCGCGCCGGATCCGAGGAGAAGACCGTCCGGGCGGGCAGCGACTCCCGCATCGACTCCCTCTACGACGACGCCGACAACGACCGCCTGATCCTCGACCGGGTCGCCCAGGTGGCCAGGGAACGCGAGGTCGCCCCCGCGCGGGTGGCGCTGTCGTGGCTGCTCCACCAGCCCGGCCTGTCGGCCCCGATCGTGGGCGCGACCAAGGATCGGCACGTGGACGACGCGGTCGCCGCGGTGGAGTTGTCCCTCACCGAGAAGGAGCTCGCCTTCCTCGCCGAGCCGTACCGCCCCAGGGTCGTCAAGCACTGAGCCTTACGGTCCCGGCTCGTCGAACACCGAGGCTTACCGGTCTCGGCTCGTCGAACACCGAGCCCTACCGGTCCCGGGGCGTCGAGCACCGAGCCTTACCGCCCTCAAGCGCTGAGTCCTGGCGCTTCCGGGCGTCAGGCACCGGCGTCCCCGGGCCGGTGAGTCTTCCGGCACGGCACCGCCGCCATCGGGCCGGGCCCCGGGTGATCAGGAGCCGGCGGGCAGCTCGAACTGGACGCAGGTCATGCCGCGCATGTCCAGCCACGCCCGTCCCGGCGCCCGTACGAGCCGGAAGACGACCTCCTCGCACCCGGGGCAGCGGGCCACCAGGCCCGGGGCGTGGGTGTAGAGGAGCACCTCGGCCAGCACGAGGGTCCGCTCGCAAGCGGTGCACTGGCCGGTGGCGGCGGTCAGGTCGACGGCGAACACGTCGCGCAGGGCTCCGCCCGCCGCGTTCCCGTCGAGGTGGTCCTGGCTCATCGAATACCTCCAGCGTGCGACCGGCGGTGCGGGAGACCCCGCCCGCCGGAGGAGTTCACGGTCGTCCTCCGCTGGGGCCGAAGCGTTCCGTGCGGATCAGGCGGGGGTCGTGGCCGGCGGAGACGAGCAGGCCCGCGACGGTCTCGACGAAGCCGGTGGGCCCGCACACGAAGACGGCGGGTTCCCGTTCGGGGGGCCAGACGGCCTCGGCGAGCAGGGGGGCGCCGACCCGCGCGGGCGGGCGCTCCCAGCCGTCGGGCACCTCGCGCGTGTAGGCGTAGGTGACGTCCAGGCCGGAGCCGTCGGCGCTCCGGCGGTCCAGCTCGGCGCGGTAGAGGGCCGAGCGCGGCCCGCGCGTGGAGTACAGGAGCCGGAACGGCGTGCCGGTCCCGGCCGAGGCGCGGGCGCGGACCATCGCCATGAGCGGGACGACCCCCGAGCCGCCCGCGACCAGCTGCACCGGCTCGGGCGTCTCGGGCCGCCAGACGAACCAGCCGCCGATCGGGCCGCGTACCTCCAGCGGGTCTCCCGGTGAGAGGACCCGCGCGAGGTAGGGGGAGACCTCGCCGTCGGGCAGCAGCTCGACGGTGAGCTCCACGCGGTCCCCGTCGGCGGCCGAGGCGATGGAGTACGAGCGCTGGGTGGAGTAGCCGTCGGGGGCGGTGAGCCGTACGTCGACGTGCTGGCCGGCCAGGTGGCCCGGCCAGCCGGGGACGTCCAGGGTGATCGTGCGTGCTCCGGGGGTCTCGTCGCGCACGGCGGTGACCGTGGCGACCCTCCAGGTCAGTCGCCCCAGTACCGTTGCTCGCGCCATGGGTCCCCGTAGTTGTGGTAGCCGACGCCCTCCCAGAAGCCCGGCCGGTCCTCGTCGAGGAGCCGGAGGCCGCGCACCCACTTGGCGCTCTTCCAGAGGTAGAGGTGGGGCACGAGCAGCCGGGCTGGCCCGCCGTGCTCGGGGGTGATGGGCTCGCCCTCGTAGCGGACGGCGATCCAGGCCCGGCCGTCGAGGAGGTCCTCCAGCGGGAGGTTGGTGGTGTAGCCGCCGTAGGAGGCCGCCAGCGCGTACTCGGCGGACGTCTCCACGCCGTCGAGGAGGGTGTCCAGCGACACGCCTTCCCAGGTGGTGCCGAGCTTGGACCACTTGGTGACGCAGTGCAGGTCGACCGTGAACCGCTCCACGGGCAGGGCGTTGAGCTCCGCCCAGCTCCAGCGGACGGTCTCGCCGGTCTCGGTGGTGACGCCGAGGCTCCAGTCGTCGGTGGAGACCAGGGGCGTGGGCCCGGCCGACAGGACGGGGAAGTCCTCCGTGAGGTACTGCCCCGGCGGCAGATCCGGGTTGCCGGCGCGGCGGCGGCCGAAGAACCCGGGCGAGACGATACCGATGACGCCCACCTCCCACTGTCCGGCAGGTCATGACAGCCGCGACACGTCCCTCGAACCGATCACGAGCCGACGAGTCGACAAAGCCGACGAGCCGACGAGTCACGACAACTAGGTAAATCTCACCACACCCGGCCGCGCCACACGTCACCGGGCGGGCCTCGGTGAGTCGCGCCGGGGGCCGCGGACGTGGCCCCTGCGCACGTACGCGGCGGAAACGACTCCCGTGGGCTCAGGTGCCCGAGGCGGCGATCACCTCGGAGACCAGGCGCGGGGAGGTGACCAGGCGGCTGTACTCGGGCTGGCGCAGCTCGCCGCCCATGAAGGGGTGAGGGTTGCGGTGCACGGCGGGGCTGGGCTCGTCGACCAGGGCGGCGAAGTGGATCTCGGAGGCGCCGGTCGCCTCGACCACGCGGTGCACGTTGCGGGGCGTGATGCCGCCGCCGGGCATGACGATCAGGTCGTCGCCCGCCCGTTCGACCAGGGAGGCGATCAGCGGCGCGCCCTCCAGGGCGGTGACGTCCTGGCCGGAGGTGAGGACCCGGTCGACGCCCAGGGAGGCGAGGGTGTCCAGGGCGGCGAACGGGTCGGCGGTCATGTCGAAGGCCCGGTGGAAGGTGACCGAGAGGTTCCCGGCCGCGCCGATGAGGCGCTTGGCCACCTCGACGTCCACCTCGCCCGACGGCGTCAGCACCCCGATCACCACGCCCTGCGCGCCCGCGTCCCTGATCGTGGCCACGTCGAGCTCCATGGCCGCGATCTCGTACTCGTCGTAGATGAAGTCGCCGCCCCGGGGGCGGATGATCGCGTGGACCCGGATCGCCGAGACCGCCGCGAGGGTCGCCTCGACGGTGCCGAGGGTCGGGGTGAGGCCCCCCTCGAAGAGCGCCGAGCACAGCTCGACGCGGTGCGCCCCGGCCCGCTCGGCCGCGAGCGCGCCCGCGGTGCTGTCAATGCAGATCTCATATCTAAGACTCATTTTTCCTCCAAAGCATGAATTTCACCGACTGGTCGGCCCCCGCCCAGGACCGGAACGGTCGCGAAGCCCGCCGCGCCCGAGACGTCCCCGCCGGCCGCCCTGAGCGCGGCGAGCGCGATCGCGCTCGTGGCCCGCGGGCTCCCGTCGACGACCTTGACGGCCGCCGCGTGCCCGGTGGCGAGCGCGACGACGAGGACCCCCTCGGCCCCGCCCTTGGCCACCGCCCCGGGCAGCGCCCGCATCAGCGAGGTGTTCACGTGCCCGGTCCCGCCGACGTACTCGGGGTACTCGCGCATCGCGTCGGCGACCATGCGCGGCGGGGTTCCCGGCTCGGCGACGACCAGGGCCCGTACGGCCCGCGCCAGCCCGGTCAGCGAGAGCCCGAACAGCGGGGCGCCGCACCCGTCGACGGCGACGTGGGCCGCCCTCTCCCCCGACAGCTCCTCGGTCACGGCGCGCACCCGCCGCTGCAGGGGGTGCTCGGCGTCCAGGTAGGAGGCGGTCTCCCAGCCGGAGGCGACGGACCCGGCGAGCATCGCGGCGTGCTTGCCCGAGCAGTTCATCCGCTCGCGCGAGGCCGTCAGGCCCGCCCGGATCAGCATGTGCCGGGTGGCCTCGTCCTCGGGCCAGTCCGCGGGGCAGCCGAGGGCCTCGAAGCCGAGCCCGGCCCCGGCGAGGATGTCGGCGACGAGCCGTACGTGGAAGTCCTGGCCGGTGTGGCTGCCCGCGGCGATGGCCAGGCCGGGGCCGCTCAGGCCCGCCCCGGACAGCAGGCAGGCCAGCGCCTGGAACGGCTTGGCCGAGGAGCGCGGCAGCACCGGCGCGCCGACCGCTCCCCTGGCGACGGCGACGGTGCCGTCGGGCGCCAGGGCGACGGCGCTGCCGAAGTGCACGCTCTCCACGAATCCGGAGCGCACCACCTCGGCGAGCGGGACGAGTTCAGGCACGGGCGGGTCTCCTTCTGATCCGGCGGGCCCCGGGGGTGTCGCGGGCGTCGAGGGTACGGGCGAGCTTGGACAGCGACGCGTTGACCACCAGGTAGATCAGCGCGACGATGATGTAGGTCTGGATGAGCAGGCCGTTGAAGGTCGCCAGGACCTTGCCGCTGTAGAGCAGCTCGGCGTAGCTGACCACGAAGCCCAGCGAGGTGTCCTTCAGCAGGCCCACCGACTGGCTCACGATCGAGGGCAGCACCCGCCTGGCCGCCTGCGGCAGCACGATCAGGCGCATGGTCTGGCCCCGGGTGAGCCCGACCGCGAGACCGGCCTCGCCCTGGCCGCGTTCCACGGACAGGACCCCGGCACGGAAGATCTCCGCGAACGCCGCGGCGTTCGAGATCGCGAGCGGCACCACGAGTTTCCAGAACAGCGGCAGGTCGAGCCCGTAGCGGGGCAGCGCGAACAGCACGACGTAGACCAGCAGCAGCGCCGGGACGGTCCGCACGACCTCCACGTACGTGGCGGCGGGCACGCGTACCCACCTGTGCCGCGAGAGCCGGCCGAGGGCGAGGGCGAGCCCGGCCGCCATCGCGAGCGCGGCCGAGACGACGGCGGCGAGCGCGGTGGCCCACAGGCCGTTCAGCAGGTAGCGCCACATCGGCCAGGTGGCGTACGGCGACCAGCGGTCGGCGTCGAGCTGGCCGTTGGCGGCGAACTGGCGGACCGCGAGCGCCAGCAGGAGCAGGACCGCGACCGCCCCCACCGCGGTCGCGATCCTTATCCTGCGCCGGGCACGCGGGCCCGGCTGGTCGAAGAGGAGATTGCTCACCGGAGCACCGCCGTTCCGCCCGAGGCCGGGACACCGGCCGTTCCACCCGCGACCGGGCCCGCGACCGCGACCGGGACCGGGACCGCGCCCGAGGCCGGGACCGGAACCGGGACCGGGAAGGGCGGGGCGCCTCCGTCGAAGGGCGGGACGTTCACCGGACCACCACCAGCCGTCGTTCGAGCCGCCCGGTGACGAACCCGGCGCAGGCGGCGATCAGCGCGTAGGCCAGGCCCGCCCCGACGAAGATCGGGATGGGCTGCGCCTCCGCGAGGTTCACCCGGTTGGCCGCGGCGGTGAGGTCGACCACGCCGACCGCGGCGGCGAGCGAGGTGTTCATCGTCAGCGCGATGAAGATGTTGCCGACCGGCTGGATCACCGTGCGCAGCGCCTGCGGCAGGACCACGTGGCGCAACGACTGGCCGAAGGTGAGCCCGAGCGCGCGGGCCGCCTCGCCCTGCCCGGCGGAGACCGCGTTGACGCCGGAGCGCAGGGCCTCGGCGATGTACGCGGCCTCGTAGAGCGCGATGACGATCATGGCCGTCACCAGCAGGTCGGCCTTGAGCCCGATCTCGGGCAGGCCGAAGACGGCGAGCACCAGCAGCACCAGCAGCGGCAGGTTCTGGAAGGTCTCCACGTAGGCCGTGCCGATCCCGCGCAGGACGCCGACCGGGCTGACCCGCATCGCGGTGATCGCGAGCCCCGCGACCGCGGCGCCGGCGAAGGACGCCGCGGTCAGCTGGAGGGTGACGACCAGTCCCTGCCACAACTCGGGCAGGTGGTCCAGGAGGGCGGACATCAGGACCCCGGCACCGATCCGATCTGCGGCGGGGTGGGAGCCTCACCCTGTACGACCGTGCCGAGGGAGTTCTTCCAGGTCTTCTGCCAGAGGCCGTCGGCCTGGATCTTCTTCAGCCAGTCGTTGACGAACTTCTTGAACTGGTCGTCGCCGTGCTTGAGGCCGATGCCGTACGGGTCCTCGGTGAACGGGCTGCCGACGACCTCGACCGACGGGTCCTTCTGCGCGTTGGCGACCAGGAGCGTCTCGTCCTGGACGTAGGCGTCGCCGCGTTCCTGCTTGAGGGCCTGCATGCACTCGGGGTCGCTGCCGAACGTCACGATCTTGGCCTGCGGGGCGAGCTTCTTGATCGCCGGGATGGCCGGGGTGTTGGCTCCGGCGATCACGGTCTTGCCGTTCAGGTCCTCGGGCCTGGCGATGCCCGTGGTGCCCTTCCTGACCGCGAGGCTCAGCCCCGAGGAGTAGTACGGCCCGGCGAAGGCGACCTGCTCGGCCCGCTCCGGGGTGATCGTGTAGGTCTGGAAGACGACGTCCACGGTGCCGTTGGAGAGCAGCGCCTCGCGGGTCTCCGAGGCCGAGTTGACGATCTTCACCTTGGGCTCGCCGATGATGAACTTGGCGAGCGCCTTGCCCATGTCCGCGTCGAACCCCTCGACCTCGCCGGTCGTCGGGTTCTGCTGCGACAGCAGCGGCGCGTCGAGCGACCCGCCGACGATCAGCTCGCCGCGCTGCTTGATCTTCTCCATCGTGGAGCCGGGCAGGATGTCCGCGGCCGCCGCGACCGGCGCCGAGGCGATCAGGTCGGTCCCCTTGTTCGCCTCGCCCGGTACGGCCGGGCTCGCCGGATCCGTACCGGCACAGGCCGAGAGGCCGAGCATGGACACAGCGGCGACAGCGGCCAGCCGCTTCATGGACACCATCGGGCCCACCATCCTTCTGGAACTTCTGGATCGTTTTCGATCGGTGAGTGAGATCAGTGATCTCAGTGAGATCAGTGATCTCAGTGAGATCAGTGAGATCAGTGAGATCAGTGAGTGAGAACCTTGGCCAGGAAGTCCCTGGCCCTGTCCGTCGCGGGAGCCTCGAAGAAGGCGCCGGGCTCGCCCGTCTCGACGATCCGGCCCTCGTCCATGAAGACCACGCGGTCGGCGGCCCTGCGGGCGAAGCCCATCTCGTGGGTGACGACGACCATGGTCATGCCGTCGGCGGCGAGCCGGACCATTACGTCCAGCACCTCGCCGACCATCTCCGGGTCGAGCGCCGAGGTGGGCTCGTCGAAGAGCATCACCTTGGGCCGCATGGCGAGCGCGCGGGCGATGGCGGCCCGCTGCTGCTGCCCGCCGGACAGCTGGGCGGGCAGCTTCCCCGCCTGCTCGGCGATGCCGACGCGCTCCAGCAGTCTCCGCGCCGACGCCTCGGCCTCGGCGCGGCCGTCGCCGCGGACCTTCATCGGCGCGAGCACGATGTTCTCCAGCACGGTCTTGTGCTGGAACAGGTTGAACGACTGGAACACCATGCCGACGTCGGCCCGGAGCCGGGCGAGCTCGCGGCCCTCCACCGGGGCGGGGACGCCGTCGACGAGGATGTCGCCGGAACCGGCCGTCTCCAGCCGGTTGAGGCAGCGGCACAGCGTGGATTTGCCGGACCCCGAGGGGCCGACCACCACGACGACCTCGCCCCGCGCCACATCAAGGTCGATGTCGCGCAACACGTGGTGGTCGCCGAACCACTTGTTCAACCCTTTGACCTGAATCATTGCCATCTTCCTTCGAAATCGAAGATAAAGCGGAAGGTAACGGATGATTCTCACGCAAGTCAACACGTTGCCGTAGTAAGTACAGACGTGGTATTCCTCTAGTTCATGTCAGGCAAAGAGCGGCTGCCGGTGCGCGGCGCACAGGGCGACCTTCTGCGTCTCGTCGCCACCGGTCACGCCGAGTCGCGCGCCCAGCTGGCCCGCGTCTCCGGCCTGGCGGCGTCGAGCGTCTCCCTGCGCGTCGAGGAGCTGATCGACACCGGGCTCCTCGTCGAGGAGGGCCCGGGGACCTCCAGCGGCGGGCGCCGGCCCCGGAAGCTGCGGGTGAGCCCGGCCGCGGGCCTGCTCGCGGTGGCCGACCTGGGGGCCCACCACGCCCGCCTCGGCCTGCTCGACCTCAGCGGCGTCCCCCTCGTCGTCGAGGAGCGCGCCTGCGACATAGCGCTCGGCCCCGAGGCGACCCTCGACTGGATGGCCTCCGCGTTCGACGACCTGCTGCTCGCCCACGGCCCGGCCGGCGTCCCGCTGCGCGGCGTGGGCACCGGCATCCCCGGCCCCGTCGACCCGGGCAGCGGCCGGGTGGTGTCCCCCTCGCGCATGCCCGGCTGGAACAACTTCCCCGTCGCCGAGTATCTCGGCGCCCACTACGACCTGCCGGTGCTCGTCGAGAACGACGCCAACCTCCTCGCCGTCGGCGAGGCCCGCTCGTGGCCGGGGTTCGACAACCTCATGGTGCTCAAGGCCGGCAGCGGCATAGGGTGCGGCGTGATCGTCGACGGCCGCCTGCACCGGGGCAGGGGCGCGGCCGGCGACATCAGCCACGTCCGGGTCAGGACCGACTCCTCCACCATGTGCTCGTGCGGCCACCCCGACTGCCTGGAGGCCTACGCGAGCGGCGCCGCGCTCATGGACGCCCTGTCCGGGCTCGGCATCGCGACGCGGCGCCCCGCCGACGTCGTCGCGCTGGTCGAGGACGGCGTGCCCGAGGCCACCGCCCTGGTCAGAAACGCGGGCCGCCTCATCGGCGAGGTGCTCACCGTCCTGGTCAACTTCCTCAACCCCGACGCCATCGTCGTCGGCGGCAGCCTCTCCACCGCCGAGCCGCTGATCTCCGCCATCCGCGCCGCCGTTTACGAGCGCTGCCTGCCCCTGGCCACCCGCGACCTGGAGATCGCCGTCACCCGGGGCGGCCCCGACGCCGCCCTCCTCGGCGCGGGCTCCCTCCTGCTGGACGCCGTCCTCAGCTGAGGGACGGGGGGTACGGCCCCTCGCCCAGCCACATCGCACGCGTTCTTTTAGCACTATCTACCGCTTATGGCGCTATATCTCCCTAGATAGGCACATATGAGGAATAGGTGCTTATTCCGACCGTGGACCGACCGACGGAGGATCCGATGGTTCGAAAGATGATCATCTCGCTGGCCGTCGCCGTGGCCGTGACGGGCGGCACGGCCGGCGCCGCCCTGTCGCCCACCCCGCAGACCGTGAGCCGGCAGGACAGGGACTTCCTCGTCCAGGCGCACCAGGCCAACCTGGCCGAGATCGCGGGGGGCAGGGCCGCCGAGGCGAAGACCGCCGACACGACGGGGCGGGAGAGCGCCGAGACCGTCCGCGACCTGGGAGAACGGTTCGTCGCCGATCACACGAAACTGGACGAGGCCGTACGGGACGTGGCCGGCCGGCTCGGCGTCAAGCTCCCCGACCGGCCCACCGCCGCGCAGCGCGAGCAGCTCGGCAAGCTGGAGACGCTGAGCGGCGCGGAGTTCGACAAGGCCTGGATCAGCGAGGAGGTCGAGGGCCACCGCGAGACTCTCGACGCCATCGAGAAGGAGATCGAGAGCGGCTCCTCCCCCGAGGTCAAGAAGCTCGCCACCGACGCCAGGCCCGTCGTACGGGAGCACATAGACCTGCTCCTGCACGCCGAGGAGACCCCCACGCCCGCCCCCTCGGAGAGCTGAGGAGACCCCGAGCGGGGGTTCCGAGAAGAGGCGACGGGGAGTCGCGAACCCCCCGGCGGCGTGGGGCCCGGATGCCTGAAATGCCTGACCAGGACGCGGCCTGTGCTAGACAGGGAGCCAATCATAGGAGCCCCCATGGATCAGCTCAGCCTCGGCGTCGTGTCACGATCACGCAAGGAGAACGAGCACCGGCTGGCGATCCACCCGCTGCACCTGGAGCGGATCGACCCCGACCTCCGGGGGCGCGTCCACCTCGAACGCGGCTACGGCGAGCACTTCGGCGTCTCCGACGAGCAGCTGGCACCGTACGTCGCCGGGCTGCTCCCCCGGGAGCGGCTCCTCGCGGAGTGCGACGTCATCCTGCTCCCCAAGCCGCTGGCCGAGGATCTTGAGGAGATGCGTGAGGGGCAGATCGTCTGGGGCTGGCCGCACTGCGTCCAGGACGAGAGGGTGACGCAGCTCGCGATCGACCGGCGGCTCACGCTGATCGCCTTCGAGGCGATGAACCACTGGACCCGCGAGGGCGCGTTCAACCTGCACGTCTTCCACAAGAACAACGAGCTGGCGGGCTACTCCTCGGTCCTGCACGCCCTGGGGCTCATCGGGACGACGGGCGTCTACGGCCGGAGGCTGCGGGCGGTCGTCATCGGCTTCGGGGCGACGGGGCGCGGCGCGGTGACGGCGCTCAACGCGCACGGCGTGAACGACATCGACCTCCTCACCTTCCGTGACGTCACCGCGGTCGCCTCACCGATCCACTCGGCGCGCATCGTGCGTTTCGAGCACGAGGCGGACGACCCCAACCGCAGCTACGCGCTCACCGAGAGCGGGCGGACGCCGCTGGCGGCCTTCATCGCCGACCACGACATCGTCGTCAACTGCGTGCTGCAGGACACCGACGCCCCGCTGATGTTCGCCGACGAGGAGGACCTGGCCGCCTTCGCGCCCGGCACCCTCGTCGTCGACGTGTCCTGCGACGAGGGGATGGGCTTCAGCTGGGCGCGGCCCACGACGTTCGCCGACCCGATGTTCGAGGTGGGCGACAACGTCCGCTACTACGGCGTCGACCACAGCCCGTCGTACCTGTGGGACTCGGCCACCTGGGAGATCAGCGAGGCCCTGCTGCCCCACCTGCGGACGGTGCTCGACGGCCCGGCGGCCTGGGACGCGGACGACACCATCCGGCGGGCCGTCGAGATCCGCGACGGCGTCGTCCAGAACCCCGCCGTCCTGTCCTTCCAGCACCGCTCACCGGACTACCCGTACCCGCGCGAGCGGAGCGCCTCCCCGGCCCTCGCGGCCGGCGGTCGGCAGTAGCCCTTCCCGCCGGTCGAGAAGCCCCCGGACGATGTCCACGTGACCGGCGGAGCCCTCCACGCTCCCCGCCGCGAGCGGGTCAGGCTCCCGCCGTAAGCGGGTCAAGCTCTCCGCTGTGAGCGGATCAGGCTCCCCGCCATGAGCAGGTCGGGTTTCCCGCCGCGAGGGGGTCAGCCCTGACCGGTGGAGCCCTGACCGGTGGAGCCCTCGGGCGGGGCGGTGGAGCCGCGTACGACCAGCTCGGTGGCGAGTTCCACGTGGTGGGAGTCGACGCGCTCGCCCGCCGCCAGGCGCAGGGCCGTGCGCACCGCGACGCCGCCCATCTCCCGCAGCGGCTGGCGCACGGTCGTCAGCGGGGGCGAGGCCATCCGGGCGACCTG
Organism: Streptosporangium sp. NPDC002524; assembly: GCF_040295985.1. NCBI lineage: Bacteria > Bacillati > Actinomycetota > Actinomycetes > Streptosporangiales > Streptosporangiaceae > Streptosporangium > Streptosporangium sp. NPDC002524. The sequence goes on from NZ_JBEOWK010000001.1 coordinate 485,659, forward strand.
GGTGTCGTCGAAGCCGACGATGCTGAGGTCCTCGGGCACGCGCAGCCCCCGCGCCCTGGCCGCCTCCAGCACGCCGAGCGCGATGTCGTCGCAGCCGGTGAAGACGGCCGTGGGCGGCTCGGGCAGGCCGAACAGGGCCGCGCCGCCCGTCACCCCCTCCTGGTACTGGAAGTGCCCCTCCCGCACGTGGCCCGGGGGGACCGGGGCGCCCGCGGCCTCCATGGCGGCGCGGTAGCCGTGCAGCCGGGCCTGGTTGCAGGCGGCGGTGGCCGGTCCGCCGAGATAGGCGATCCGGCGGTGGCCGAGCGCGAGCAGGTGCTGCGTCGCGGCCAGGCCCCCGGCGAAGTTCGTCGAGCCGACGCTGGTGACCCCCCTGGTCTGCGGCAGGTTCAGCGGGTCGATCACGACCAGGGGCAGGCGCGCCCGGGACAGGGCCGCGAGCTGCCCGGCCGTCAGGTCGCTGGTGATCGCGATCACGGCCCGCCGCCCGGCCGTGGCCAGGCCGCGGGCCCAGGCCGCGCCGCGGTCGTCGCTCGTCCGGATGCTCACCACGATCGCCGCGTCGACCTCGGCCCCGGCCCGCACCGCGCCCTGGACGATCTCGGTCGAGTACGGGTTGAGGTCGGCGTCGAGCTCCACCTCGATCGTGGCCGGCACCACGGCGTCGTCCCTGCGGCGCTGCGGCGGCGCGACGTAGTCGTGCTGCTCCAGCAGCGACTCCACGAGGGAGCGGGTCACCGGGGAGACGTCGCCCCGGCCGTTGAGCACCTTCGACACGGTCGCGATCGACACGCCCGCCGAGGCCGCGACCGTGGCCAGCGTGGCCCGTCTAGGACTGGCCGGCATCTGTTCCTCCCTGCTGTGTGGCGGACGAGCCCGGTGCCGGTTCCACGTTCACGCGGGTGACCAGTCGCCGGCCCACGCCGACGTGACGCAGCGGGCCGGTCAATCGTATGCGGCCCCGGCAGGGCAGGTCGGACGCCGACGCGCCCACGAACACCTCGATGTCCCCGGGTTCGACGACGCGCCGCAGGTCGCGCCCGGTGAACGCGGTCCGGTCGGCGGGCACGACGAAGGTCACCACTGCGCTCGCGCCGGGTTCCAGCCGGACCCGGGCGAACCCGGTGAGCTGCCGCACCGGCCGGGTCACCTGGGCGACCACGTCGTGCAGGTAGAGCTGGACGACCTCCTCCCCCGCCCGCTCCCCGGTGTTGCGCACGCGCACCGACACGGTGAACTCGCCGTCGGTGGGCACCTCGGCGTCATCGATCCTCAGGGTGTCGATCGCGAAGGTGGTGTACGAGGCGCCGTGCCCGAACGGGAACAGCGGGGTCGGGTCGAGGTTGCTGATGCCGTGGCTGTTGGAACCCAGCGGCGGCTGCAGGTAGGTGCCCGGCTGCCCGCCGGGGCCGCGCGGGATCTGCACCGGCAGCCTCCCGCCGGGCTGCACCCGCCCCGACAGGACCCCGGCGACGGCCGCCCCGCCCTCCTCGCCCGGCATGAACGACTGGACGAGCGCGGCGGCCGTCCCGGCCACCCGGCCCAGCGCGTACGGGCGGCCGGAGACGACGACCACCACGACCGGCGTGCCGGTGGCGGCGAGCTCGGCCAGCAGGTCCTCCTGCGCGCCGGGCAGCCGCAGGTCCTCGGCGTCGCAGCCCTCGCCCGAGGTGCCCAGCCCGAACATGCCCGCCAGGTCGCCGACGACGGCCACGCACACGTCGGCCTCGCGGGCCGCCCGCAGCGCGGCGGCGAAGCCGGAGCGGTCGTCGCCCCGCACCTCGCAGCCCGGCTCGTGGACCAGCTCGGCCCCGGGCAGCTCGGCCCGCAGCGCGTCGAGCAGGCTGGGCGCGGCCACGCCGAGCCCGAGCCCCGGGTGGCGGGGCAGCACGTGGTTGGGGAAGGCGTAGCAGCCCATGAACGTGCGCGGGTCGTCGGCGCAGGGGCCGACCACGGCCACCCTGCGCGGCTCGGGCCGCCCTTCACCCAGCAACGGCAGCGCGGTGCCCGCGTCGAGCAGCACGATCGACCGCTCGGCGAGCTCCCTGGCCAGCGCCCGGTTGGCCGGTGAGTCCAGGTCCACGGACCCCGCCCCGGCCACCGACCCCTCCGGCGTCCAGTCGGGGTCCAGCAGCCCGAGCTCCACCTTCTGCGTGAGCAGGCGCCGGGCGGCCCGGTCGACCAGGGCCTCCGGCAGCTCGCCCCGGCGTACCCGCCCGGCGAGGTGCTGGCCGAAGCCGAGCGTGTCGGGCAGCTCGACGTCGACGCCCGCGGCCAGCGCCCGCGCCCCGGCCTCGGCGGGGTCCGCGGCGACCTGGTGCGTCGTGGCGAGGAACGGGATCGCCCAGTAGTCGGAGACCACCGTCCCGGTGAACCCCCACTCGTCGCGCAGCAGGTCGGTGAGCAGCCACGAGTCGGCCGCGGCGGGCACGCCGTCCACGTCGGAGTAGGAGTTCATCACCGAGCGCGCGCCGCCCTCGACGATGGCGGTCTCGAACGTCGGCAGGATCATGTCCATCAGCTCGCGCCGCCCCATCGGCACCGGGCCGTGGTTGCGGGCCGCCCGGGAGGCGGAGTATCCGGCGAAGTGCTTGAGCGTGGCGATGACCCCGGCGCCCTCCAGGCCGCGCACGTAGGCGGCGCCGAGCATCGAGACGAGGTACGGGTCCTCGCCCATGGTCTCCTCGACCCGGCCCCAGCGGTAGTCGCGCACCACGTCCAGCACCGGCGACAGGCCCTGGTGGACGCCCACCGCGCGCATGTCCCGCCCGATGGCGGCGGCCATCCGCTCCACCAGGTCCGGGTCGAACGTCGCGCCCCAGGCGATGGCCGCCGGGTAGACGGTCGCGCCGTAGGTGGTGAAACCGGTGAGGCACTCCTCGTGGACCAGCGCCGGGATGCCGAGCCGGGAGTGGCGCACCACCTCGGACTGCAGCCGCACCACCTCGGCGGCGCCCTCCGCCGCGGTCACCGGGGCACTGCCGAACACCCGCGTCAGATGGCCGAGCCCGTGGCGGATCGACTCCTCGAAGGGCACCGTCCCCGAGGCCGCGAAGACGTCCTGCATCGGGGCGACGTTCGCCGTGCCCTCGGAACCCTCCTTCGGCTCTTCGTCCTGGCCGGCCTGCATGGCGTTGCCGGGCCACCGGCTGCCGAGCTGGCCGATCTTCTCCTCCAGGGTCATCTCCGCGAGGAGGGCGTCGACCCGCTCGGCCACCGGGAGTGCCGGGTCCTGCCACGACCGGAGGGTCCGGCCCGCCGCGGAGGTCCCATCTAGCGCCGTCATGTGCTCTCCTCAAGAAAAACCCGCTCCCGCTCTCTTTCGAAATATTTCGACGAGTTGCGGGAGCTCTGCTCACATCCTGGCGCACCCAAGGTGACCAGGAAAGTCCCTGATGAGAGTACCCCAAGTCCCTCGTATACCAAGCTCGTGCCGACATGTGGCCACCCCCTTGACAGGCGGTTGGTAGAAATCTAAATTGACGTGCCACGCGGCCTGTTTCGGAAATGTTTCGACATGCTGGGCTCGGGGGGACGGACGCCTGGCAGCAGAGGTGCCGATCCACGACCGACGGCCACCGCCACCGATGTTTCACCTGAAGTCCCGCCCAGCCCCGCCCCGGCATTCGACATACGGAGATCAGCGTGGAGTCAACGACACCATCCCGCCGCACCTTCCTCGCCCTCTCGATGGGCATCCCCCTCGGGGCCGCGCTGGCGGCCTGCGGCACGTCCGGCCCCGCCCCGGCGGGCGGTGGCGCGACCGGCGGGAGCGGCGCGGCCGCCGCGGGCAAGGCCAGCTACTGGTTCCTGTCGGTCCAGCCGCAGGAGGGCGTGCGCACCAGGGCCGTGGAGCGCTTCAACAAGGCCAACCCCAACGGGCAGATCGAGTTCACGGCCCTGCAGAACGACGCGTACAAGACGAAGATCAAGACGGCGATCGGGGCGGGCCAGGCGCCCACCATCATCTGGGGCTGGGGCGGCGGGACCCTGCGCACGTACGTGCAGGCCGGCCAGGTGGAGGACCTCACCCCGTGGTTCGAGCAGAACCCGGCGGTGAAGGACCGGCTGTTCGCCTCCTCGTTCGGGGCGGCCACGATCGACGGCAAGATCTACGCGATGCCGGCCGAGACCATGCAGCCCATCGTCCTGTACTACAACAAGAAGATCTTCGACCAGGTCGGCGTGAAGCCCCCGGAGTCGTGGGGCGACATCATGGCCCTGGTCCCCAAGTTCAACGCCGCCGGCATCGCCCCGTTCGCCCTCGGCGGCCAGTCCCGCTGGACGAACATGATGTGGCTGGAGTTCCTCTTCGACCGCATCGGCGGCCCCGAGGTGTTCCAGGCCGTGTTCGACGCCAAGAAGGACGCCTGGTCCCACCCCGCCGCCCTCGACGCCCTGACCAAGCTGCAGGACCTCGTCAAGGCCGACGGGTTCATCAAGGGCTTCTCCTCGATCACCGCCGACTCCAACGCCGACCAGGCCCTGCTGTACACCGGCAAGGCCGCGATGATGCTGCACGGCGGCTGGACGTACGGCAGCATGTCGACCGACGGCGGCGACTTCGTCTCCGGCGGCCACCTCGGCTACATGAACTTCCCGCCGGTCGAGGGCGGCAAGGGCGACCCCAGTAACACCGTCGGCAACCCCGGCCAGTACCTGTCGATCTCCTCCAAGGCGACCCCCGAGCAGAAGGAGATCGCGAAGAAGTTCTTCGCGACCGCCGTGCTCAACGACGAGGACGTCAAGGAGTGGGCCGGCACCGGCGCGGTGCCGATCGTCAACGGCGCCGACAGCGCGTTCGCCAGCGCCAAGGACGCGGACTTCCTGAACTTCGTCTACGGCATCGCCAGCAACGCCAAGTCGTTCGCCCAGTCCTGGGACCAGGCGCTCAGCCCCACCGCGGCCGAGGTGCTGCTGGACAACATCGCCAAGCTGTTCCAGCTGTCGATCACGCCGCAGCAGTTCGTGTCCAACATGAACGCGGTCATCGGCAGTTGAGCGCGTTCGCCACCCCCGCCCGGAGAGGGACGCCGCCGGCCGCCACGCGAGGGGGCCGTGGCGGCGTCCTGCCGTGGCTGGCCGTGCCGGCCCTGGTGATCTTCGTCGCCTTCGGGGTGATCCCGCTGGTCGGGGTCCTCTTCCTCAGCTTCACGACCTGGGACCAGCTCGGCGACATCCAGATGTCCGGGCTCACCAGCTGGCGGGCCGTGCTGAGCGACCCCGGCCTCGTGCACGCCATCTGGGTGACGCTGCTGGTGATGGCCGTCTCCTGGGCGGTCCAGACGCCGATCAGCATCCTGATCGGGGTGTTCCTGGCCGGGCGGCAGCGCTACCGCTCGCTGCTCGCGGTGCTGTACTTCATCCCGCTGCTGCTCAGCTCGGCCGCCATCGCGATCGCCTACAAGGCATTGCTCGACCCCAACTTCGGGCTCGGCGCCGGGCTCGGCCTCGACCTGCTCGTCCAGGACTGGCTCGGCGAGCCCGTCCTCGCCTTCAGTGTCGTGATCTTCGTGGTGTCGTGGCAGTTCATCCCCTTCCACTCGCTGATCTACCAGGGCGGCGTGCGGCAGATCCCGCGCTCCATGTACGAGGCCGCCGAGATAGACGGCGCGGGCCGCGTCCGCAGGTTCTTCAGCATCACGCTGCCGCAGCTGAAGTACACGATCATCACGTCCTCCACCCTGATGGTCGTCGGGTCGCTGACCTTCTTCGACCTGATCTTCGTGCTCACCGCGGGCGGTCCCGGCGACGCCACCCGGGTGCTCGCCCTGGACATGTACAAGCGCGGGTTCCAGGCCAACCTCATGGGACCGGCCAGCGCCATCGCCGTCATCCTCGTCCTCGTGGGCCTCGCCCTGGCGTTGCTCCTGCGCCGGCTCGGCGGACGCGACGCCAACGCCAGCCAGATGGAAGGGGCCTGACCATGGGCATGACCCGGACGACGGAACCCCGGCGGACCGAGACGCTCCAGTCGGGACCGCGCGGGCACCGGCGCCGGTCACCGGCGGGCGGCGGGCAGCGCACCCGGGCGCTCGGCGAGCGCCGCAACTGGCTGGGCGGGGCCGCGGGCTGGCTGTGGCTGGCGATCGTGATCGTGCCGATCTACTGGATCTTCATCACCAGCTTCAAGGCGCAGAGCAGCTACTACGCCACCAACCCGCTCGCGCCGCCCACCGAGCCGACCCTCGACAACTACCGGCTGGTCGTCGAGTCCGACTTCCCGCTGTACTTCCTCAACAGCCTCATCGTCACCGTCGGCGCGGTCGTCCCGTCGGTCGCGGTCGCGTTCATGGCGGCGTACGCGATCGTCCGGGGCGGCAACGCCTTCCGCTTCCTGCGCGGGGTGAACGCGCTCTTCCTCATGGGCCTGGCCATCCCGCTGCAGGCGACCATCATCCCCATCTACCTGATCATCATCCGGCTGCACCTGTACGACTCGCTGACGGGGCTCATCCTCCCGTCGATCGCCTTCGCGATCCCGCTGTCGGTGCTGGTCCTGACCAACTTCATCCGCGACGTGCCCAAGGAGCTGTTCGAGTCGATGCGGCTGGACGGCGCGGGCGAGCTGGCGACGCTCTGGCGTCTCGCCCTGCCGCTCACCATGCCGGCCGTGGTGACGGTGACGATCTACAACGCGCTGACGATCTGGAACGGGTTCCTGCTGCCGCTCATCCTCACCCAGAGCCCCGACAAGCGCACGCTGCCGCTCGCGCTGTGGACCTTCCAGGGGCAGTACAGCGTGAACGTCCCGGCCGTGCTCGCCTCGGTCGTGCTCACCACGCTCCCCATCCTGCTCCTGTACGTGGTCGGCCGCCGCCAGCTGCTCAGCGGCCTGACGGCGGGCTTCGGCAAGTGACCGCGCCCCGCCGCCCGGCGTGCCGGGTCGCGGTCCGCCCGCGTGGCGCGCCGGGCCTTTCCCGGCCCCGCCGGACTCCCATCACCGTCCGGCGGGGCCGGTGCGGGCGACGCCGCGGGTGACGCCGCGGGTGACCTGGCGCTGGAAGAGCACGAGGACGACGAGCGGCGGCGGGCCGGCCAGGACGAGCGGTCCGGCCGCTGCCGGAGCGTCAGTCCGGCGGCAGGCTGGCGGACGGCAGCGAGCGTGACAGGGAGACCTCTCCCCGCCTCGGACGGTCACGGGCGTCGCGTACCGTGCCCGGTGAGATCCCCGGCTGCCGCGTGATCCGCCGGAGCGGGGAACACGTCTCCTCCACCGCCGGTTCGGCCGCGCGGACCCGGCCGTCGGAGCCGTCCGGCGGGCGGATCCGGCCGTCGCGCCCCGGCCGCGCCGCCGGTTGGCCGCCCTCGTTGGCGGCCACCGCGAAGACGTCCTCCGCGCCGTCTTCGAGGAACCGTACCCGTACGGTCTCCTCTCCCCGCAACGTGGCCGCCCGCAACCGGTGCATCCCGTCCACGACCCGCATGGTGGGGCGGTGCAGGATCACCGGGAGCGGTGTGCCGCCCCTTTCGGAGGGCAGGCGCACGCGCCGCACGTCCCCGCCCGCGCTCCGCGGCGAGCCTGCCGGGAGCAGCACATGAATGGGGACGATCTCGACCGCCGACAGCCCCGCCCCGAGGTCTTCGCTCACCGTTCTCCTCCACGCCCGTTTGCCGTCCGACGATCCAGCCGCCGCCCGAACGGCCGAAGCCCGGCCCGTACCGTTCCGGAAGCCGCGGAAGCCGTCGCGTGCGCCTTCCTCCGGCAGGCGGGACGGCACGGCGAGTCACCGAACGCCTTCGGCGCCGGCCAGGCGTTTCACGGCGTGCGGACGTTCATGGTCGGGGATGCGCCGGGCTTTCCCGCCTGTGATCATTCTTACCGGGGCCGGAGCGGCACGTCGTTGCCGATTTCTGTACAGCTGTTGCCGGTTTCCGCCTCACCGTGTGCCGGGGTGGCGGCGGTAGTCGGCCGGGGAGAGGCCGTAGGCGGCGCGGAAGACGCGGCTGAAGTGGGCGCTGTTGGTGAAACCCCAGCGGGCGGCGACGGCGTGGATCGGCCGGGAGGCCAGGGCGGGGTCGGCCAGGTCACGACGGCAGCGCTCCAGGCGGCGCGAACGGATCCACGCGGCCACGCTCAGTCCCTGGTCCTGGAACAGCTTGTACAGGTAGCGGACGGAGATCTGGTGGGCGGCGGCGATGGTCTCCGCGCGCAGGTCCGCGTCACCCAGGTTCTGGTGGATGAAGGCGTGGACGCGCGCCTGCAGCACCTGCCGGTGGGTCTCCGGGGGGAGCGCGGCCTCGGCCTCCAGGTGGTGGGCGCACATCGCGGCGAACAGGTCCAGGGTGATCGCCGACAGGCGGGCGGTGTCGGCGGCGGAGTAGCCCCCCGATTGCCGGGTCAGCGCGGTGAGGTGGCTGACCAGCAGCGCGCCGATTCCCCGGGTGCCGGGCAGGCGGGTGGCGGTGAGGCGGGCGAGCTTGTCGACCGGCAACGACACCAGGGACATGGGGAACTGCAGGATCATGCCCTCGACGTTGCCGGTGCCGTCGGCGGCGGTGTGCGCGTGGAAGGGGTGGGAGGAGTCGTACAGCAGGAGGTCCTGGGGGGTGGCGACGGCTTGGCGATCGTGGTGGTCGATGGTCATGGTGCCGCGCAGGGTGAGCGACAGGGAGTACATCTCGGGGTCGGCCCGGCGCACCAGGAGCGGGCTGCGCCGCGACTGCAGCGGGGGGTAGGACAGCCGTGTCAGCTGGACCGCGCCGAGGTCGAGCAGATGCAGGCTGGCGGGGAACTCCGCTTCGTCGTCGCTGCGCATCACGGTGGGCACGAGCGCCTGTTCGGTCATCTCGTGCCACCAGGCGAACCGGTCGGACGCGGGCAGGTCCTGGCTGCGGAACACCGTCTGCATCACGGCCACCTCTCCGCCGCGTGTTTCGCCTCCGAGGAAGGGAGCGGTGACGACCTCCCGCGCTCATCAGCGGACATGAAAGCTCCTTCTACGTTCCGGACGCCATTTTCTCTCTTCGTTCACGTGTTGTAAGTCAATTCCCCTCCGGGAGGGGACGAAAGCTGACAAACGATCCGTGTCTTGGTGTCACGTAAGGACCGCGATACGCGACCATGCCGAATCCGGGACGACCGGACCCGCCACCGGCGAGAACCCGGACGGGTGTGTCCGGCCATGATGACGGACACCCCCGGGAACGCGGTGGTTCGTACGCTGGACGAGGCCGTCCCGGCGGGGGCCGGAAGCGGTCGTTCAGCGTGGGTCCATCGAGGGTGAGAGGGGACTTCCATGGCGGAGGAACTGTCGGGACTGACCGGCCTGCTGTACGAGCTCGGCCTGCTCAAGCGCTACAAGCGCACGGGCTGGCTGGTCGCGGGCGTACGGGATCCCGAGAGCGTCGCCGACCACTCCTTCCGGACGGCGGTCATCGCGAGTGTGATCGCCGCGCTGGAGGGCGGCGACCCGGAGCGGGCGGCGTTCATGAGCCTGTTCCACGACACCCAGGAGACCCGGATCACCGACATCCACCACCTCGCCAGGCGCTACCTCACCGCGGCCCCCAACGAGGAGGTCACCGCCGACCAGGTACGCGGAGTCCCCGGTCCGGTGGCGGAGATGGTGAGCGGCGCGGTCGGCGAGTACGAGCAGAAGGCCACCCTCGAGGCCGTCTGCGCCCGCGACGCCGACAAGCTGGAGTGCCTCATCCAGGCCGTCGAGTACCGCGAGCAGGGCTACCGGAACATGCAACCCTGGATCGACGGCTCGCTCGCGGCGCTGAGGACCCCCTCCGCCAGGCGCCTCGCGGACGAGGCGCTCGGCACGGGGTCCCTGGAGTGGGTGAAACGCGTTCTCGGCGAGGAGCGGGGCTGATCCCCTGCCGCCGGAGGACCGGCGACCGCGTCACCGAGGAGCGCGGCACCCGCGCCGCGTCCGTTCGCGTCCGTTCGCGTCCGTTCGCGTTCGCACGGGTGCCGGTGGTCACTCCGGAAGCGGCAGGTACTCGAACCAGTCGAAGGCCGCCGTGCCGGTGCTCGGGTGGCCGTTGGAGGAGGCGTAGAGGCCGATCATGGCGCCGGTGAAGCCTCCGGCGACGGTGGGGCTGAGGACGCGGCCGTCCACCGGGGCCGCGAGGTCGGTCCACTCGCCGGGGCGCAGCGCGTAGCGGGCCTGGTAGTCCTGGCCGTGGGCCTCCACGCCCAGCCACAGCGGGCCGGACGGGACGACGTCGGCGCGGGCCAGGAGGGTGTCCGTGCCGTCGGAGCGGCGGGTGAGTTCCAGGCCGTGCGCGGTGAGGAGGAACGTGATGTGGAAGTCGTCGTTCTGGAACAGGACGAGCCCGGCGCACTCCTTCCCCTCCGGGCGGAACTCCATCACCGTGTGGGCCGCGAAGGCGATGTGCTGCTGCCTCCGGGCGACCAGGCTGGGCGCGGCCCGCTCGCGCAGGGTCTGCGGTCGCAGCCGCAGCGTGAGGCGGCTGCCGGCCAGGTTCCAGTACGGTTCGCGGGGCGTGCGCAGGTGGTTCCAGACGGGCGCGAGGCGCGGGGCGTCGAAGTGGTCGCAGGCGGGGGTGGCGGGCCAGCGGCACGCGGGGGTCGAGGGGGCCTGCGCGTGCGGTTCCACCTGGTCGAAGACCGGCCAGTCGTCTTCCCAGCGGACACGGGTGAGGAAGGTCTCGCGGCCCAGGTTGTAGCCCTTGGCGGCGCGGACGGCGGCCGTCGTGGGCTGCCGGTCACCGGCGGATCCACTTCGGGAGGCGGCGTCCGGGGAGACAGCGTCCGGGGAAGCGGCGTCCGGGGAGCGGCCGTCCGGGGAGGCGGCGGATCCGGTGTGGAGACGGTCCCCGGCGAAAGCGGCGGGAGCAGCGAAAACGGCGGGAGCAGCGAGAGCAACGGGAGCGGCGGGAGCGAGAGGGGCTGGGAGATCGCCGTAGGGGCGGGTGGCGAGGAGGAGCGACCACCACTCCCCTTCCGCGTTCTGGACCAGGTCGGGGTGGCCGACGCTGGTGACGGGGTGGCGCAGCCCGAGGTGGCGGTGGGTGAGGACGGGGTTGCGCGGGTTGCCCAGGTAGGGGCCGGTGATCCGCTCGGCTCTCGCGACCATGACGGCGTGGTCCTCGGCGGTGCCGCCCTCCGAGGTGAGCAGGTAGTAGTGGGCGCCGATCCGATAGATGTGCGGGCCCTCGCACCAGACGCCGCCGCGCTGCGCCGCCTCCCAGATCACGTGCTCCTCGCCGAGCAGCTTGAGCGTGGCCGGGTCGAACTCGCGCAGCCAGATCTCGCTGTCGCCGTCGTAGCGCCCGGCGGCCTTCGGCCGGGTGCCGGTCATCCAGGCGCGGCCGTCGTCGTCGAAGAACAGCGAGGGGTCGAAGCCCCGGGTCTCGGGGAACCACACCGGGTCGCTCCACGGCCCGGCCGGGTCGGTGGCGGTGACCAGGAAGTTGCCCGGCTCGTCCATCAACGTGGTGATCATGTAGAAGACGCCCTCGTGGTGCCGGAGGGTGGGGGCGTAGATACCGCCGGAGGGCCGTACGCCGTCCAGATCCAGCTGGGACGGCCGGTCCAGGACGTGGCCGAGCTGCCGCCAGTGCACGAGGTCGCGGCTGTGGAAGATCGGGACCCCGGGGAACCACTCGAAGGACGAGGTGACGAGGTAGTGGTCCGCGCCCACCCGGCACACCGAGGGGTCGGGGTGGAAACCGGGGATGACGGGGTTGGTGTACACGAGACTCCCTTGGTGTGTCCGGGTCTTCCTTCGAGGACCCCTGCGGCTGAGGGGCCGGGGCGGCGCAGGCGGTCCGTGTCGGGAATCCGCCCCGGTTCCCCGACGCGGCCCGGGACCGGGCCGGCGTACGCGAGCGTGTCAGGGGTCCGCCCCGGTTTCCCGAGACCGGGTCGGCGTAAGCGAGCGTGTCAGGGGTCCGCCCCGGTTTCCCGAGATCGGGTCGGCGTACGCGAGCGTGTCAGGAGTCCGCCCCCGTCTCCCGGGCCGGGTGGTCCTCCGGGCGTGGGTTCCCGGAGGGAAGTGCCGGGCCCACCCCCCTGGTGGCCGAGCCCGGCACCCCCCGGGAGCCGGGCCCTGTCCCAGGAGGAGGACGGGCCCGGCGGTCTGGCGGTCGTCCCTACTTGGCGAGCCGGAGCACCCCCCACCTCGACGTGTCGGCGTAGCTCCGCCCGGTCGGGTCGTTCCAGGTCGCGGCGGCCGTGCGGGCGGTGCCCGTGGCGTCGTTGACCTGGACGTCGAAGCCGAGCAGGACGTCCTGCGCCAGTGTCACCGTGGGCAGCCGGATCGCCGCCTCGACCACGTAGCCTCCCGCGACGCGGGTGGCCGCGCCGGTCAGGTTGTCCTTGACGGCGAAGGCGTCGAAGGTGCCGCCGACGGTCTTCTTTCCGGTGAAGCTGATCCGGTACTGGCCGTCGTCATCGTCGTAGCCCTTTGACTTGTTGTTCTCCGGGTCCACGAAGATCTCGACGGAGTCCTGCTCCCAGGCGTTCGGCGACTCCTCGCTGAGCACGGGGTCGGTGACCCGGGCCAGGACGTGGAGGGTGCCCGCCTTCCACATCGCCCTCACCCTGGCGGTCGCGCCCGAGGTGCCCTGGATCCGGGTGCCGGTGGTGGCCTCGGGGACCCTGTTCCAGGCGGCGTCCACGACGCCGTCCACCACGGGGGCGCCCTTCGGCGCGGAGGTCGTCCTGATCGCCGGGAGGGGGACCACCTCACCCGTCCAGGCGGTCTCCTTCCGGCCCGCGTCCGCCACGGCGACCCGGACACCTGTCGCCGTGCCGGAGGGCAGCAGCGCCTCGGCCCGGTAGCCGGTGGCGGTCTTCTTGGTGTGCGCCCTGAACCCGTGGGCGTGCGTGCCGCCCCGCTGGATCCGGTACGGGGTGTCCCCGACGGTGAACGTGACGGTGTCGGTCCTGTCGTCCGTGGGGTCGGTGACCTCGGCCAGCACGTACAGCCCGGCGGGGGTGGTGCGCGCCTGCCAGGCCGCCGACAGGTCGCCGGTCCTGGCGATGGGCGCGCCGGGCAGCAGGTCCCACTGCTCGTCCCGCTTTCCGTCCACCGCGACCGTGCCTGCGGGCGCGTTCAGGCTCCGGCTGACCGGGGGCAGCCTGCCCGGGTCGGCGATGCCCCAGTACGCGGGTTTGGCCTGGAGCTCGTCGTCGAAGGGCAGCGGCGGGTTGAGCCGGGTGATCGGGAAGGACGACAGCCAGGTCGCGTCGTCGGCGACGCCCCAGATCGTCACCGACGACAGGTGGCGGGCCTGGCGCCGGAAGACGTCGAAGATCTCCTTGTACCGGTGGCCCTGCAGGGCCAGGACCCCGGCGGGCACCGTGTCGTAGGAGCTCGTGAAGTCGGTGTAGACGCTCACGTCCAGCTCGGTGACCTGCTGCTCGACGCCCAGCCGGGCGAACTTCTCGATCGTGTCCTCGATGTACGAGGCGGGCGGCTGCTCGACGTTGACGTGCAGCTGGTGGCCGACCGCGTCGATCGGCACGCCCTCGGCGCGCAGCTTGCGCACCAGGTCGTAGAGGGCCTGCCGCTTGCGCGGGAACTCGGTGTTGTAGTCGTTGATGACGAGCGTCGCGTCCGGGTCCACCTCGCGGGCGACCCGGAAGGCGGTCCTGATGTAGTCGAGCCCGGCGATCTCGTACCACGGGGAGCGGCGCAGCCCGTCGGCCCGGTTCTCGTCGACGACCTCGTTGACCACGTCCCAGGTGCCGATCCTCCCCTTGTAGCGGCCCATCACGGCGCGGATGTGGTTCTCCAGCCGCCGGAGCAGGATCTCCTTGGTGGCGCCCTCGAACACCCAGGCGGGGGTCTGGCTGTGCCAGACGAGGGTGTGCCCGCGGAACTCCAGGCCGTTGGCGGTCGCCCAGTCGACCAGGTGGTCGCCGTCGGCGAAGGTGAACTCGCCCTCGGCCGGTTCGGTGGCGTCCCATTTGAGGCTGTTGCCGGGAGTGACGCTCTCGTAGTGCCGGGTGATGAGCTTGGCGTGCTCGCCCAGGGTGGCACCCCGGTAGAAGGCCGCGCCGATCGTGAACGGCAGTTTGTCCTTCAGCGCGGGGATGTCCGTCTGGATGGGCTTGGGCTCGACGTAGACCAGCCGGAAGTCGTCGACGTCGAAGGGCTCAGTCCCTTCGGCCGACTCCACGTAGACGCTCAGGAAGTCCACGTCGTGGGCGAGGGTGTAGGTGCCGGTGAGCTCGGTCCACTCCCCTGCGGCCAGGGCCCTGGGCGCGGCCACCCGCTCGTAGGCGGGGGTGCCGCCCAGCCGCCGCTCGGCCGACAGGCCCAGGCTCTGGGCGGCGGCGCTGCGCACCCACACCGACAGGGTGTACTTCGACCCCTTGGCCACCCTGCCCAGGACGTTCCGCGACGGGCCGTCCCAGGAGGCCTGCCGGTTCGTCACGCCCAGGCCGTACGAACCGGTGCGCGCGGAGGCGGCCCCGGCCGCCAGGACCGAACCGCCGCGCGGGGCCCACTCCTGGACGGTGCCGGTCTCGAAGTCGCTGGTCAGGCCGGACCGGGTGGGGTCGGTGTCGGCGGTGACCACGATGTCGTCGAGCAGGAACCCGACGGTCTCCCCGGAGCTCTCGGCGTACAGCGACAGCTCCGAGTCGGCCGCGTAGGTGTAGGTCCCCGACAGCCGGACCCACGCGGCGTCGGTGACGACGGCCGCCGCGACCCGCTCGTAGACGGCCTCGCCCCCGGCCGGGGTGCGCTGCACGGTGAGCGCGACCGTCGAGGACGGGCTGCCGTCGGCGGCCCGCGCCCACCCGGTCACCTCGTAGGCGACGCCCTTCTCGAACGGCGGGGTGACGGCCGCGCCGTGCCAGGTCGCGGTACGGCCGGTGGTGAGCAGGGCCCCGGTGCCGCCGTGCGCGGGGGCCGGGGCCGTGGCGACCGACACCCCGGCGCCTCGCGGCCCCCAGCCCTGGGTCCCCGACTCGAAGTCGTAGGTGGCGATCGTGGCCGCGGTGGCGGCGGTGGCGGTGGCCGGTATCGCCGCCGTCGCGCCCGCCACCAGGGACAGCACGAGGGACAGCAGAACGAGGACCGCTGATCGTGGCGCCCTCACGAGCGGCGCCTTCACGACTCCTCGCCGCGCAGGTTCTCCGCGAGCAGGTCCAGCAGCGGCTGCCGCCGGACGCAGCGGGCGAGGGCGAAGGAGTCGGCCAGGGCGGTCAGCTCCTCGTCGGAACGGCCGCGCAGCAGCTCCGCGTACTCGGGGAGCAGTGCCTGCGCGATGAGGATGTGCCGGATCAGGTCGTCGGTCTGGTAGCGGGCGCCCCACGGGTAGGGGTTCCAGGACGGGAACTCGGTCTCCATCAGCCGGTGCAGCGGGGCCAGGTCGCTCGCCGACTCCTCCATCGTCGAGCCCCACCGGTCCGCGCCCAGCCGTCCCTTCTTCGCGATGAAGTCGCCGAACCGGCCCATGTACGGCTCGCCCGCGCTGACCAGGCCCTGCAGCCCGACGTCCTTGTAGGTCCACAGCGACCAGCCGGCCCCGTAGGAGTCGAAGATCTCCAGCTGGTCGCTGAGGATCCGGTAGCGCTGCCGGTCGATCTCCGGGTCGCCGGTGTAGACGGGCCCGAACTCTCCGACCCAGATGGGGGTGCCGGTCTCGCGCTGGAAGGCGGTCCGCCGCTCGAAGGAGAGCTCCAGCTGGGCCCGGTCCACCCACTCGCCGCGGGTGTGGCCGGGGTAGGGGCCGCCGTGCGCGAACCCGGCCAGGGCGTAGTCGTGGCAGACGAAGACCGTGTTCTCGTACACCTCGCGGAAGATCGAGAAGTCGGTGGAGTAGGTGTTGCCGTCCAGGAACAGCACGTGGTGCGGGTCGACGGCGCGCACGGCCTTGACCAGGCGGTCGTAGAAGGGGCCGACGACCCGCCCGCTCTCGTCGCCCGGCTCGTTGATCGGGTTGTATCCGGCCACCCAGGGGTTGTCCCGGTACCGGTCGGCCACCACCTCCCACAGGTGGACGGCGCGGTCCTGGAAGTGCCGGTGCTGCCAGAACGCGGCGACGTGGGTGGGGTTGTCGGAGTGCCAGTGCTGGTTCTGCGCGCCGGGCAGGGCGTGCAGGTCGACGACGCTGCGGATGCCGTGCTCGGCGAGCAGGCCGATCACCCGGTCCAGGTGGCGGAAGCCGTGCTCGACGATCTCGAAGGGGCGGTCGTCGGACTCCAGGTGGCGGTAGTTGATCGGGATGCGGACGCAGTTGACGCCGAGCCCGGCGAGCAGCGCGGCGTCGTCCGCGCCGAAGAACGAGGTGAGCAGCCGGTCGAAGAACAGCTCGGCCCGGTCCTCCCCCAGCACCCGCCGGACGGCCTCGCGCATCGCGGACTCGTTGGCCGGGTAGCCGGTGATGAAGTTCTCCATGTTCAGCCAGCCCCCGAGGCCCACTCCACGCAGCCGTACCGGGGTGCCGGCCGAATCGACGAGACGGGATCCGGCGACACTCAGGGTCATGGTGTCTCACTCTCTACACAGCGATGGGCCTACAAAGCGATGGGATTCGGGTCAGCCCTTGGTGGCTCCCGCGGTGAGGCCGCTGATGAGCTGGCGCTCGGCGACGGCGTAGAAGGCCAGGGCGGGGACCATCGAGACGATGACGTACGCCAGGATCCTGGCGGTGTCGGCCATGTACTCCCCCTGGAACTGCTGGACGCCGAGCGGCAGCGTCCACAGGTTCGGGTCGTTGAAGACGACCAGCGGGAGGAAGAAGTTGTTCCAGCTCGCCACGATCGCCAGCACCGAGACCGTGGCCAGGGCGGGCCTGGCGATCGGCAGCAGCACCCGCCAGAAGAAGCCGAAGGGGGTGCAGCCGTCGATGACGGCGGCCTCCTCGACCTCCCTGGGGATGGACCGGAAGAACGTCCGCAGGATGATCACGGTCAGCGGGAGGCCGAACGCGGCCTGCGGCAGGATCACCCCGAGCGGGTTGTCCAGCAGGCCGAACGTGCGCAGCAGGACGAACAGCGGCAGGATCGCCACCGCGAACGGGAACATCAGCCCGATGGCGAACAGCGTGAACAGGAACTCCCGGCCCCGGAAGGCGAACCGGGCGAAGGCGAAGGCGGCCATCGCCGACAGCCCCACGACCAGCGCGGTGGTCGTCACCGCGATGAACAGGCTGTTGAGGAGCTGGCGCCAGAACGCGCCGGAGGCGATCACGTCGGTGTAGTTCTCCGTCACCCACGGGGAGGGCGGGCCCAGCGGGTTGACGGAGAGCTGGCCGGAGGTCTTGAAGCCGCCGAGCAGGCCGTACAGGAAGGGGACGACGATGAAGACGGCCGCCACCCAGATGACCGCGTGGACCGGGAACGTGCGCAAGCGGGCGATCATCGGCGGTCTCCCATGGTGGTGCTGGCCCCCTCCAGGTCCCGGCGCAGCACGAACCGCTGGTAGCCGAGGGCGAAGACGAGGCTGATCAGGAACATGACGACGCTGATCGCGCTGGAGTAGCCGATCTGGGACCGCTTGAAGCCGTACTCGAACATGCTGACGGCCATGGTCTCCGAGGCGTGCGAGGGACCGCCGCCGGTGAGGATCCAGACCAGGTCGAAGAGCTGGATCGTGCCGATGATGGACAGGAACGCGCTGACCCGGACGGTCGGGCCGAGCAGCGGCAGCGTGACGTGGCGGAACACCGCCCAGCTGCCGGCGCCGTCGATCCTGGCCGCCTCGCTCAGCTCCCTGGGGATGCCCTGCAGGCCCGCCAGATAGATGATCATGTGGAACCCGAAGTACTTCCAGGTGATCACCAGGAAGAGCGAGAACATCACGGTGTCCGGCTCCGACAGCCAGGACCAGGGCTCCAGCCCCCAGGAGACGAGCAGCTGGTTGGCCAGGCCCGCCTCGGGCGACAGGATCAGCGAGAACAGCACGCCGGTGATCGCCTCGGAGAGCATGTACGGCGCGAAGAACAGCAGCCGGTAGAAGGCCCGCCCGCGGATCCGCTGGTTCAGCATCACCGCCAGGCCCAGCGAGAGCGGCAGCTGCACCGCCAGGCCCAGCACGATCAGGATGGCGCCGTTGCGCAGGTCCCCGGCGAAGATGTCGCTCTGGAACAGCCGGGTGAAGTTGTCCAGGCCGACGAAGTCGTCCGGCGGGCCGATGCCGTTCCACTTGAAGAGGCTGGTGTATCCGGCCACCAGGATCGGCGCCAGCACCAGCAGGGTGAACAGGACCAGCGCGGGGAGCACGAACAGGATCGCGGTGACCCAGCCGCGTCCCCGGCGGGGGCCGTTGCGCCCCCGCCCCCGCCTCGTGGCGGGCTTTCCCGCGCGCGGGGCCGGACGTGCGCCCGGCCCCGTCGTCGTCGCCGTCGTCGCCGTCTTCATCCGGGCGGCTACTCCGACTCCGACTTGGCCGTCTCGGTGATGGCCTGGACGACCTCCTCCGGCGTCTTGGTGCCCCCGATCAGCTCGGCCACGACGTCGTTGACCTCCTGGCCGACGGCGGGCGGGTACTCCTGGTCGAGGTAGAGCTGGAAGCCGCTCGCGGCCGAGAGGGTCTCGGAGACCGTCTTGATGTGGGGGTCGGTGACGGCCGCCTCCTCCCCCGCCTTGAGCACGGGCAGGACGGCTCCGGCCTTGACGGCCTTGCTGTGGTTCTCCGGCCTGAGCGCGAACTTCAGGAAGTCCAGCGCGGCGGGCGGGGCGTCGACGCCCAGGGCGAGGCCGCCCCCGCCGCCGAACGCGTCACCCGCGGCGCCCTTGCCCCCCTCCACGGCGGGGAAGGTGAAGAACCCGAGGTCGTCGCCGAGGCCCTTGCCCGCGTCCGCCTGCACGGACGGGGCCCACTGGCCCATCAGCTCCATCGCGGCCTTGCCGTTGCCCATGGTCGCGGCCTGGCCGTCGGGGGTGGAGTAGTCGGCGCCCTGGAAGCCCTTCTGGAACGGCTGGAGGTCGACGAGCTCCTTGAGCCGCTGCCCGGCGGCGACGAAGTCGGGGCCGGTGAAGTCGTTGGTGGTGCCGGCCTGCTTGAGCGCGTCCAGCCCGGCCACCCGCATGGCCAGGTAGGCCCAGTAGTAGTGGCCGGGCCACTTGGCCTTGCCCGCGAGGGCGATCGGGACGGTCCCGTCGGCCTTCAGTTTCTTCACCGCGTCCAGGTACTCGGTCCAGGTGGCGGGCGGGGCGGTGATGCCGGCCTTCTCGAACAGCGCCTTGTTGTACCAGAAGCCGACCATGCCGATGTCGGTGGGCAGCCCGTAGGTCTTGCCGTCGAACTGGTACGCGGACAGGGCCGCCGGGGTGAGGGCTCCGATGACGTCGCCCGCGTCGGACGACAGGTCCTTGACCAGGCCCGCCTCGATGTGCTGCTTCAGGACGCCGCCGCCCCAGGTGGAGTAGAGGTCGGGCGCCTTGCCCGACTGGGTGAGCGTGGCGAGCTTCGGCTTGTAGGAGTCGTTCTCGATGGCGATGTTCTTGATCGTCACATTCGGGTGGGCCGTCTGGTACTCCTTGATGAGGTTGGCCCAGAACCCCTTGAGGGGTTCCGCCGTCGCCAGGTTCCAGAACTCGAAGGTGACCTTCTCCGAGCCGGTGCTCGCGCCTGGTTGTGCCCCCTCGCCGTCCCCGCTCGTCCCGCAGGCTCCGAGAAGCAGAGCGGACGCCGCCAGAGCCACCACGCCTCGCCGACTCAGCATGGGATCCCCTTTCGGGAGTTAGCTTGAAATTTTCATATATTCCCCGAATATTTCGTGATCCGGAGGATAGGTAAATTCCCGGTTACCCGTCAATAGCCCCGTGGTAGCGATCCCGGACGTCAACGGCCACCACCGCCGGGAGGTGTCCGAAAGGTTTCAGTTAGTATTCGCCGCATGCCAAGCAAGCCGCGTGTGACGATCGCCCTGATCGCCGAGGAGGCCGGGGTCTCCGCGCCCACGGTCTCGAAAGTCATCAACGGGCGGCCCGAGGTCGCGTCCGAGACCAGGCAGCGGATCGAGCACCTGCTGCACAAGCACGGCTACCGGCGCAGGACCGGCCAGGGCGACGCCCCCGTCGGCCTGGTCGACCTGGTCTTCACCGAGATCGAGAGCCCGTGGGCGATGGAGCTGGTACGCGGCGTGGAGACCGCGGCCCGCGAGGTCGACGCCGGGGTGGTCGTCTCGGTCCTGCACAGCCACGCCGGACCCGGCAGGGACTGGGTGGAACGGATCGCCGCCCGGCGCACCGACGGGGCCATCCTGGTCGGCTCCCGCATCAGCGCCGACCAGCACGGCCAGCTGGCCGCCAGGTCCATCCCGTTCGTCGTGGTGGACCCGGAGGGCGAGCCGCCGCCCGGGGTCGCCTCGGTCGGCGCCACCAACTGGAACGGCGGCCTGGCCGCCACCCGCCACCTGCTGGAGCTGGGCCACCGCAGGATCGGCATGATCGGCGGCCCGGCCGACATGCTGTGCAGCCGGGCCCGCGTCGACGGCTACCGGGCGGCGCTGGAGACCGCCGGGATCGCGGTGGACCCGGCGCTCATCAGATACGGCGACTTCCTGGTCGGCTCGGGCCGCGACTACGGCCACGACCTGCTGTCCCTGGAGGAGCCGCCCACCGCGATCTTCGCGGGCAGCGACATGCAGGCGTTCGGCGTCTTCGAGGCGGCCAGGCAGCGCGGCCTGCGGGTCCCCGGCGACCTGTCCGTGGTGGGCTTCGACGACCTGCCTTTGGCGCGTTCCGCGTGGCCCCCGCTGACCACCGTGCGCCAGCCGCTCCAGGAGATGGCGGCGCTCGCCACCCGGATGGTGCTCGGCCTCGACCGCGGCGGCCACGAGCCCCGGCGGGTGGAGCTCGCCACCGACCTCCTCGTCCGCGAGAGCACCACCCGCCTGCCCGGCTGACCCCGCCGACCGGGCCCCTCCCTGCCGCCCACCCGGCCGACCTCACCCGGCGGCACCGCCCGCGCCCCCTTCGTGCCCCTTCGTGCCCCCTTCGCGCCCGCACCCCCGGCACCCTCGTTCGACGACCCCGCAGCCCCTGCCGACCCCGCCGGCCCCGCCGCTCCCGTCCCGTGCCGGGCCCGGCTGTTGACGGCTGCTTTCGAAACATTTACGGTACTCGCACGAAATGTCTCGGGAATCTTGTGAAACTTTCGGAAAGCGGGTTTCCGCATGTCTCGACGTCACCGGGCACTGCTGGCACCGATCCTCGTACTTCCCCTCCTTGGATTCAGCCCTGTCACCATGGAAAGCGCTTCCCGCATCCGAGTGGACCACCACGGCGTTCTCCAGCGGATCGACGGCTTCGGGTTCTCGCAGGCGTTCCGGCGCAACGAGCTGGTCCGCGCGCTGCCCGCCGCCAAGCAGCGGGAGATCCTCGACCTGTGGCTCAGCCCCGAGAAGGGCGCGGGGCTGAGCATCCTGCGCCTGGGCATCGGCTCCTCCCCCGCGGGCAGCCCGTACGACCTGATGACCTCCATCCAGCCCGAGGACCCCGGCGGGCCCACCGCGCCGCCGAGGTACGTCTGGGACGGCGACGACGGCGGCCAGGTCTGGCTGGCCAAGGAGGCCAGGCGCTACGGCGTGAACCGCTTCTACGCCGACGCCTGGAGCGCCCCCGGCTACATGAAGGACAACGGCTCCGACAGCAACGGCGGGACGCTGCTCCCCGCCTGGCGGCAGGCGTACGCGAACTACCTGGTGCAGTACGCGAAGTTCTACGCCCGGGAGGGCATCAGGATCACCGACATCGGGTTCACCAACGAGCCCGACCTCACCGTCTCGTACGCCTCGATGCGGTTCACCCCCAAGGAGGCCGCCGAGTTCGTCAAGGTGCTCGGCCCCACCGCGGCCCGTACCGGCCTCAAGGTGGTCTGCTGCGACGCCGCCGGGTGGGCCCAGCAGCGCGAGTACACCGCGGCCATCGAGGCCGACCCCGTCGCGCGGCGGTGGGTCGCCACGCACGCCGGGCACCCCTACGTCAGCCCGGTGGACGGCCCGCTGCCCACCGACCGGCCCGTGTGGATGTCGGAGTGGTCGCCCAACGGGACCACCTGGAACGAGGCGTGGGACGACGGCAGCGGCTACGACGGCTTCGCGGTCGCCCAGCAGATCCACGACTCGCTCACCCTGGGCAGGGCGAACGGCTACGTCTTCTGGTTCGGCGCCTCGCGCGGCGCCACCCGGGGGCTGATCCAGATCGACGAGGCCACCGCGACCTACCGCGTCTCCAAGCGGCTGTGGGCGCTGGCCGCCTACAGCCGCTTCGTCCGGCCCGGCGCGGTCCGGCTCTCCGTCGCCTCGGCCGACCCCGCGCTGAAGGTCACCGCCTTCCGCAACGCCGGGGGCTCGGAGGTCGTCGAGATCCTCAACACCGCCACCGCCCCCGTCACCACCACGATCGCCACCCGGCCGGGCCGCGCCACCGCCTACCTGACCGACGGGGACAACTCGCTCACCGCCACCCCGCTCCCGGGACTGAGGTCCGGCAGGACCCTCACCCTCGCCCCGCGCTCCCTGACGACGGTGGTCGTACGGTGACGCGCCCGCCCGCGGGCGGCCTCCGGGTCTCCGGTCGCGCTTCGTGCTCCCCGCGACCGGAGGCCGGGAGCCCGCCCGAGCCCGCCCTCCCCGGACCGGCGGGACCGCCCGGCCCCGGGCCGTACGCGCCGGAAGGGCCGTACGCACAAGAAGGGCCGTGCGCGCCGGAAGGAGGGTCCGGATGATCCGGGTGGCGGTCGTGGGCACCGGCGGCATCGCGGGGATCTGCCACCTGCCCGCGCTGCGCGCCCAGGCGCACCGGGCGCGGGTGGTGGCCGCCGCGGACGTGGACGAGGCCCGGGTCGGGGCGTTCTGCGCCGAGCACGCGATCCCGGGGGCGTACACCTCCCTGGAGGCGATGCTCGACGCCGAGCGGCCCGACCTCGTCCACCTGTGCACCCCGCCGCACCTGCACGCCGCCCAGGCGGTGACCTGCCTGAAGGCGGGCGCCTGGGTGTGGGCGGAGAAACCCGCCTGCCTGTCGCTGGCCGAGTACGACCTGATCGCGGCGGCCGAGGGGCCCGGCTACGCCTCGGTCGTCTCCCAGCACCGGTTCGGCTCCGGCGCGCGGCACCTGCGCGCCCTCGCCCCCGAGCTGGGCCGCCCGCTCGTCGCGCTCTGCGTGACCGCCTGGTATCGCGACCACGCCTACTTCGACGTGCCCTGGCGCGGCCGGTGGGAGACCGAGGGCGGCGGCCCCACGATGGGGCACGGCATCCACCAGATGGACCTGATGCTGTCGATCCTCGGCGACTGGTCGGAGATCCGCGCGATGACCGGCACCCTGGACCGCCGCATCGAGACCGAGGACGTCTCGATGGCCGCCGTCCGCTTCGCCTCCGGCGCCATGGCCTCGGTGGTCAACAGCGTGCTGTCCCGGCGCGAGGAGAGCTACCTGCGCTTCGACTACACCGGGGCGACCGTGGAACTGCGCCACCTGTACGGCTACCGCAACGCCGACTGGACCTCCACCTCCACGCGCTGGAACCCGCCCGAGGACCTGCCGAGCTCGCACGAGGCACAGCTGGCGGAGCTGCTCGACGCCTACGAGCGCGGCGAGCGGCCGCCCATGAGCGGCCCCGAAGGACGCCAGGCGCTCGAACTCATCACCGGCCTGTACGCGTCGGCGTTCACCGGCGGGCCGGTGCTCCGCGCCGACCTCACCCCCGACCATCCCGCCTACCACCGCCTGGACGGACACGCATGGAGCTGACCTTCACCGAGCGCGGCGTCGAGATCCTGCGCTACGTCCACCTGCCGGACACCCCGGTCTTCGAGTCGCCCAAACCGTACTTCCACCCGATCAGGACCCTCGCCGGGGACGTGGTCAGCACCTTCCGCCCGCACGACCACCGCTGGCACAAGGGCCTGCAGCTGACCGTCTCCCACCTGTCGGGGGAGAACTTCTGGGGCGGCGGCAGCTACGTCCGCGAGGCCTCCGGCTACGTGAACCTGCCCAACAACGGGACCATGCGGCACGAGGAGTTCCTCTCCCCCGGCGTGGAGCGCCTCACCTGGCACACCCAGGGCGGCGAGCACTGGGTGGACGAGCTGAGGACCTTCGAGGTACGGGACGTGCTGGACGACTCCTGGGCGCTGGAGCTGTCCACCGCGATCACCAACGTGCGCGGGCGGGAGCTGGTCTTCGGCAGCCCCACCACCAACGGCCGCCCGATGGCCGGGTACTGCGGCCTGTTCTGGCGCGGGCCCCGCTCCTTCGAGCACGGGCAGGTGATCGCGGAGAGCGGCGAGGGGCCGGGGATGATGGGCGAGGAGTCGGCGTGGCTGGCCTACACCGGCCACCACGACGAGGTGGACCGCTCGTCCACCCTGCTGTTCCAGAGCGCCCTGCCCACCGTCTGGTTCGTCCGCACGACGCCGTTCGCGGCCGTCAACCCGTCCATCGCGTTCCACCGCGAGCTGGTCCTGCCGCCCGGCGCCACGCTGCGCCTGGGCTACCGGATGGTAGTGGCCACCGGCGCCTGGGACCGGGCCCGGCTGGAGGCGTACGTCAAGGAACACCCGTACCCAGAGGCGGAGCGCCCAGGAACGGAGCGCCCGGATCCGGGACCGGCGTGACCGGCCCGGCCCGGCGTCCAGCGGGAACGTCCGGCCGGAGCCCGGCCGGAGCCCGGCCGGGGCGCCCGGGTGAAACGTCCGGGGGAAATCTTCGATTAAAGCTCAGGTGAAACGTTCGACAGGAATGTCCGGCAGGAGTGGGGAGCATCCGTGTTCGGCACAGGCGTGAGCGATCTGACCGTCTACGACTGGCCCACCGAGGACGGCCTGCGCGGAGGCTCGCCCCACCTGCACACGCTGTGCGCCGAGGCGTACGCCGTGGTCGCCGGTTCCGGCGCCGTCCAGACCCTGACCTGGAGCGGGTACGAGGAGACGGCGCTGGCTCCCGGCTCCGTCGTCCGGTTCACCCCCGGCACGGTCCACCGCCTGGTCAACGACGGCGGCCTGCGCATCGTGGTCCTCATGCAGAACAGCGGCCTGCCCGAGGCCGGCGACGCCGTCCTGACCTTCCCCCCGGACGTCCTCGCCGACCCCGCCTGCTACGCCCGTGCCGCGCGCTCGGACCCGCGCGAGCGCCGCGACCTCGCCGTCGAGGGGTTCCTGAGGCTCCGCGCCGGGGGCCGCCCGGCCTTCGCCGCCTTCCTGGAGGCCGCCGCCGGGATCGTCGCCCCGCGCCTGGACGCCTTCGAGGCGCGCTGGCGCGACGGCCCGCTGCGCGCCGCCGAGACGACGGGCGCCCAGCTCGCGGCCCTGCGCGACGGCGACCTCGGCCACCTGCGCGAGGCCGCGGTCACCCGGCTGCCCGCCGTCCCCCGCGACGGCATGTGCGGCCACCTGATGACCTACCCGGCGGACTCCCAGGACCCCCCCGGACGGGGCCGGGCCTGAGAGACCCGGGGGGGCGTGACACCGGGCGGCGCGGCGGCGCGCGCCGCCCGGTGTTCCGTGACGCCCGGTGTTCCGTGACGCCCGGTGTTCCGTGACGCCGAGAACGGTGTTCCATGGCGGCGAGGACGGGGAAATGTCGGTGCGATCTTCTAGGCTGGGTACATGGCACGAGCTAACGACGACGTGGCCGCCGCCCTGGAGGAGTACGCCGAGCTGTTCGCGATGAACGGCGGCGACGCGTTCCGGGTCCGCAGCTACCAGAAGGCCGCCAGGGCGATCGCGGGGTTCCCCGACGACATCACGTCCGTGCCCGTGCGGAGCGTGTCGGGGGTGGGCGAGGCGATCGCCAAGAAGGTCGAGGAATACCTGGAGCGAGGCAGCTTCCGGCAGCTCGACGACCTGCGGGAGAAGGTCCCCCAGGGGGTGCGCCGGCTGACCCGGGTGGCCTCGCTCGGGCCGAAGAAGGCCGTCTTCCTCTTCCAGGAGCTGGGCATCGACTCCCCCGAGGCCCTGGTGAAGGCGATCGAGGAGGGGCGCCTCGACGGCGTCAAGGGCTTCGGCGCCAAGACGGTGGAGAACCTCCTCAAAGGCGTCGAGCACCTGGCCGAGCACAGCGCCAGGATGCACACCGGGACGGCGATGGACCTCGCGGAGCGGGTCATCGCCTCGCTGCCCGGCGCCGAGCGGATCGCCTACGCCGGGTCGCTGCGCCGGATGAAGGACACCGTCGGCGACATCGACGTCCTCGTGGTCGGCCCCGAGTCGCTGATGGACGACTTCAAGGCGCAGCCCTACGTCGCGGAGGTCGTCGCCTCCGGGGAGAAGAAGACCTCGATCCGCACCGCCCAGGGCGTCCAGGTCGACCTGCGCCTGGTCCCCGCCGAGTCGTGGGGCGCCGCGATGATGTACTTCACGGGTTCCAAGGAGCACACCGTGCACCTGCGGGAGATCATCGTGAAGAAGGGCTGGAAGCTGTCGGAGTACGGCCTGTTCGACGGCGACCGGGTGATCGCGGCCGCGACCGAGGAGGAGGTCTTCGAGGCGCTCGGCATGGAGTGGATCCCGCCGACCCTGCGCGAGGACGGCGGCGAGATCGCCGCCGCGCTCAAGCACGAGCTGCCCAAGCTGGTCACCGTCAAGGACCTCAAGGGCGACCTGCACACCCACACCGACCTGACCGACGGCATCGCCTCCCTGGAGGACATGGTCGCCGCCGCCGCTGCCCGCGGCTACTCCTACTACGCGGTGACCGACCACGCGCCCGACCTGGCGATGCACCGGATGAAGCTGGAAAAGGCCCTGGAGCAGCGCGAGCGCATCCGGAAGCTGCAGAAGAAGTATCCCAAGATGCGGCTGCTGCACGGCAGCGAGCTCAACATCGCCCCCGACGGCTCGGTCGACTGGCCGGCCGAGGTGCTGGAGGGCTTCGACGTGTGCGTGGCCAGCGTCCACTCGCACTTCAACCAGTCGAAGGCGGAGATGACCCGCCGGTTCGTCGCCGCCTGCGAGAACCCCCACGTGCACGTCATCGGCCACCCGACCACCCGCAGGATCGGCATCCGCCCGCCGGTGGACGCCGACTGGGAGGAGGTGTTCCGCGCCGCGGCCCGCACCGGCACCGCGATGGAGATCGACTCCTTCCCCGACCGTTCCGACCTCCCCGCCGACCTGGTGCGGCTCGCGCACCACCACGGCGTGAAGTTCTCCGTCGACAGCGACGCCCACGCGGTCCCGCACCTCGACAACCAGCGGTTCGGCATCGGCGTCGCCCAGCGCGGGTGGCTCACCACCGACGACGTGATCAACACCTGGCCGCTGAAGCGGCTGCTCGCCTTCCTCGGCCGCTGAGGGGCCTTCCCCCGGTCACCGGGTCTTTCCCCGGCCGCTGGAGACGCCCTCCCCGGTCACCGCGCCTTCCTCGGCCGCCGAGAGACCTCGGTCACTGAGGCGTCTTGGTCACCGAGGCCGTCTTGGTCACCGAGGCGCATTGGTGACCGAGTCCTCCTCGACCGGCGAAGGCCGCCTTCCCCGGTCGTCAAGGCGGCCTTCGCCGGTCGCCAAGACTCCTTCCCCGTCGCCACGGCGACGGGCGCTCAGCCAGGCAGGGGCGTGTCACCCCTCGCACATTGCCTATCTTTCTGGTAGGAAATACAGGTAAGACGGACGGCGCCGGACACTCACGGACGGGTATCACCTTCGGAAAAGATCCCCGGGATGCCCCTGTCCGGAAGGCATGGCTACCGTGCGAATTGGGAAGGTTACGGAAAGTGATGATCGGCGGGCCTCCGCACCTCGCCCGGGGACACCCGAAAGACGCCGGAGGTCCTACGGAGGAAACGAGAGGGAAACGTGCCGACGTGATGATGGCAACACGTGTTCTCCGATTTCTCGCATTTTCCGCCAGGAGGCCCGACCGATGCGCCAGCTGACCGCGCTCGACGCGCAGTTCCTTCACGCCGAATCGGCGACCACGGCGGCCCACGTCGCGGGGCTGGCCATCCTCGACCCCGCCTGCTCCAGCCTCGGCGCCCTCACCCGCGAGTGCCTGGTCGGGCTGCTCCGCGAGCGGCTGCACCTGGCCCCGGCGCTGAGGCTGCGCCTCGCCACCGTGCCCTTCGGCCTCGACCGGCCCTACTGGACCGAGGACCCCGACCTCGACGTCGCCGGCCACGTCCACGAGGTGACCCTCTCCGGCCCCGGCGACGACGCCCAGCTCGCCGAGCAGGTGGCCAGGATCCACGAGCGCCACCTCGACCGGGCCCGCCCGCTGTGGGAGATGCACCTCATCCAGGGCCTGACCGGAGGCCGCGTCGCCCTGTACGCCAAGGTCCACCACTGCGCCATCGACGGGGTGTCGGGGGCGGAGCTGCTCGCGGCGCTGCTGGACCTCACCCCCGAGCCCCGCGCCGTCGAGCGGCCCGAGTCCGAGCCCCGGACCACCGCCCCCGGCCTCGCCGGCATGCTCGCCGGCGCCGTGGCCAGGACGGTGCTCCAGCCCGCCAGGACGCTGTACTCCCTGGGCCGCATGGCGGCCGAGCTCGACACGATGCCGCTCACCTCGGCGCTGCCCGGCGCCCGGCAGGTGGCCGCCGCCACCCGGATGATCGCGGGGCGGGCGCCGGAGCCGGAGCCGGCCGAGCCGCCCATGCTGACCGCGCCGCGCACCCCGTTCAACGGCCCGATCGGCGCCGAGCGGCGCTTCTCCTACGGGTCGATCCCGCTCGCGGACGTCAAGCGGGTGGCCAGGAGCGCGGGGGCCAGCGTCAACGACGTGGTCATGACGCTGTGCGCCTCGGCGCTGCGCGCGTGGCTGCGCGAGCGCGACGCGCTGCCCGACCGGCCGCTGATCGCCGCGGTCCCGGTCGCGGTCCGCAACGCGAGCGCCCAGGAGGTGGTCGGAAACCAGATCTCCGTCATGGTCACCCCCATCCCGACCGACCTGGCCTGTCCCCGCGAGCGCCTGCGCGTCATGGCGGGCACGATGCTCAGCGCCAAGCGCCGCTTCGCCGGCGCCCCCACGGCCTGGCTGGGCGAGCTGTCGTCGGTCCTGCCCTCGGCCGTCACCGCGCTGGCGACCTCCGCGGTGTTCCGGCTCGCCTCGATCGTGCTGCCGCCGATCAACCTGATCGTCTCGAACGTGCCGGGGCCGCAGCTCCCGCTGTACCTGTGCGGGGCCAGGGTGCTCGCGTACCACCCCATGTCGGTGCTGACCGACGTGAGCGGCGGGGTCAACATCACCTGCTTCTCCTACGACGGCTCGCTCGACTTCGGCATCCTGTCCTGCCCGGACCGGGTGGCCGACGTGTGGCGGCTCATGGGCCACCTGCGGGAGGCCATGGACGAGCTGATGGAGCAGGTCGAGCCCGTTCCGGCCGCGCCGGTCGCCCCGCTGGAGCGGCCCGTGCCGGTCAGGGAGATGGTGCCCGCCTGAGGCGGGAGACAGGGGGCGGGGGCGTATCCCGTGAGAATCACCGCCGATGCCCCGCAACCACGTGATTGGTCAAGAAATAGAGTTGGCCCATGAGCTTTTCTGAGCTGAACCTGTTCCCTCTCTGCCTCGGTGGCAACGTATTCGGCTGGACCGCCGACCGGGACGACTCCTTCGCCGTCCTGGACGCCTACGCGGAGGCGGGCGGAAACTTCGTCGACACCGCCGACGTCTACTCCGCGTGGGTCCCCGGGCACTCCGGCGGGGAGTCGGAGACCGTGATCGGCGAGTGGATGGCCTCCCGCCGCAACCGCGACCGGATCGTGGTGGCGACCAAGGTGGGCTCGCTGGCCGGCCGCAACGGCCTGTCGGCGACCAACATCCGCGCGGCGGCCGAGGACTCGCTCCGGCGGCTCCGCACGGACCACATCGACCTGTACTGGGCCCACATCGACGACGCGGCCACTCCCCTGGAGGAGACCCTCGGCGCGTTCGACGAGCTGGTCAACGAGGGCAAGGTACGCAACATCGGCGCCTCCAACTACAGCGCCGAGCGGCTCGCGGAGGCGCTGTCGATCTCCGAGGGGGCCGGTCTGGCGCGGTACGGGGTGCTGCAGCAGCACTACAACCTCATCGAGCGCGACTACGAGGGGGCGCTGCGCGACGTGGTGGCCGAGGCGGGGCTGACCAGCACCCCGTACTTCGGCCTGGCCATGGGTTTCCTCACCGGCAAGTACCGGCCGGGGGTCACGGTCGACAGCCCCCGCGCGGGCCGGGCGGCCGAGTACCTGCAGTCGGAGCGCGGCCCGCGGGTGCTCGACGCCCTGGACAAGGTGGCCGCCGCCCACGGCGCCGTACCGGCCACCGTCGCGCTCGCCTGGCTCGCCGCCCAGCCCACCGTGGCCGCGCCGATCGCCAGCGCCCGCAACGTCGAGCAGCTCAGGCCGCTGCTCGCGGTCGCCGACCTGACGCTGTCGCAGGAGGAGCTCACCCTGCTGGACGAGGCGTCCCGCTAGTCCCGCCAGTCCGGCCGGTTCTGCCAGTCCCGCCAGTTCTGCAGTTCTGCCAGTCCCGCCGGTTCCGCCAAGGGCCGTCCGGCGGGCTCCGGGGTGACCGGGGCCCGCCGGGCGCTCACGAACGACGGGGCCCGGCCGCGACGCGGCCGGGCCCCGGGTTCCCGTACTTCCGCACGAGGTGTACGGGGGGTCTGGTACGGGGGTCAGTGGGAGACGGACTTCTCGGCACCGATGCCGGTGAGCGAGCGGACCTCGATCTCGGCGTACTTCTCCGCGCTGTACTCCTTGCTGAGGCGGGCACCGATGAACCCGGCGAGGAAGCCGATCGGGATCGAGACGATGCCGGGGTTGCTCAGCGGGAACCAGGCGAAGTTCGCGCCGGGGAACAGCGCGGTGGCGCTGCCCGAGACGACCGGCGAGAAGATCACCAGGATCAGCGCCGAGGCCAGGCCGCCGTAGATGGCCGAGACCGCGCCCGCCGTGTTGAACTTCTTCCAGAACAGGCTGTAGAGGATCGCGGGCAGGTTGCCCGAGGCCGCCACGGCGAAGGCGAGCGCGACCAGGAAGGCCACGTTCTGCCCCTGGGCGAGGATGCCGAGCCCGATCGCGACCGCGCCGATGACGAACGCCGAGATCCTGGCGACCAGGATCTCCTCCTTGTCGGTGACGTTGCCGCGCTTGAACACGTGCGCGTACAGGTCGTGGGCGAAGGAGGAGCTGGAGGCCAGCGTCAGACCGGCGACGACCGCGAGGATCGTGGCGAAGGCGACCGCCGCGATGACGGCGAGCAGGATGGTGCCGCCCACGTCGCCGAAGATGGCCTTGCCGACCGCCTCGGCGAGCATCGGCGCCGCCGTGTTGCCCGCCTTGTCCTGCGCCAGGATCGCCTTGCCGCCGACCAGCGCCGCCGCGCCGAAGCCGAGCACGAGGGTGAGCAGGTAGAAGGTGCCGATGATGCCGATGCCCCACAGGACCGACTTGCGGGCCTCCTTCGCGGTGGGGACCGTGTAGAAGCGGATCAGGATGTGCGGCAGGCCGGCGGTGCCCAGGACGAGCGCCAGGCCCAGGCTGATCAGGTCGATCTTGCCCGCGAGGCCCTGCGCCTCGGTGCCGTACTTCAGGCCCGGCTCCAGGAAGGCCGCGCCCTTGCCGCTCTGGGTGGCGGCCTCGCCGAGCAGGCCGGACAGGTTGAAGCCGTAGTGGCCGAGCACCAGCAGGGTGACCAGGGTCGCGCCGCCCATCAGCAGCACGGCCTTGACGATCTGCACCCAGGTGGTGCCCTTCATGCCGCCGACGACCACGTAGACGATCATCAGGACGCCGACGCCGACGATCGTGAGGGCCTTGCCCGTCGGCGAGGTGACACCGAGCAGCAGGCCGACCAGCGCGCCCGCGCCGACCATCTGGGCCAGCAGGTAGAAGATCGACACCGTGATGGTGGAGACGCCCGCCGCCGTACGGACCGGGCGGGGGCTCATCCGGAAGGCCAGCACGTCGGCCATGGTGAACTTGCCGGAGTTACGCATCAGCTCGGCGACGAGCAGCAGCGCCACCAGCCAGGCGACCAGGAAGCCGATCGAGTACAGGAAGCCGTCGTAGCCCGACAGGGCGATGATCCCGGCGATGCCGAGGAAGCTCGCGGCCGACATGTAGTCGCCGCCGATGGCGAGACCGTTCTGCACACCGCTGAAGGAACGGCCACCGGCGTAGTAGTCGGTGGCGTCCTTGGTGTTGCGGCTCGCCCAGAAGGTGATGCCCAGCGTTCCCGCGACGAACAGCAGGAACAGGATCGTGGAGAGGGTCTGGTGGCTCATTCGGTCTTCCCCTCGACCTCGTGGCGGATCTCGTCGGCCAGCGGGTCAAGCTTCTTCTCGGCGAAACGGGAGTAGGCCCAGGCGATGCCGAACGTCGACACGAACTGGAGCAGACCGAAGATCAGCGCCACGTTGATGTTGCCGAAGAGCTTCGTGCCCATGAAGTCGCGCCCCCAGGCGGACAGGACGACGTACAGCAGATACCACGCGAGGAACGCCGCGGTCATCGGGAACGCCCAGGCCCGGAAACGCCTCTTCAACTCCTGGAATCGTTCGTCGGTCTGAATTTCTTCGTAGACCGATGAATCATGTTGGCTGGCGGTCACTGGACCTCCCAAAATGTGATCTGGATCACGGACAACGTAGGGGCGGACGCTACCCCCGGAGGAGACCCGCACGCGGTCTCTTCGCCGAGGCGCCGCCGAGTCGCGTTCAGTTGGGTGGGGCTTGCGGTGAAAGGTCTGTCTCGCACGACGAACGGTTCCCGGGAGGATCCCGAACTCACCTACACGGTGCACTTCGTACGGCCGGCCCACGACGAACGGTCACCCGCGGCGGCCCGACGCCACCTCGTACACGGCCGGCCCGCAGTGAACGGTTCGCATGGGAGCCCGACGCCACCTCGTACGCGGCCGGCCTGCGGCGAGCGGTTCGCGTGGGAACCCGACGCCACCTCGTACGGCCGCCCGCGGCGAACGGTTCGCGGGAGCCCGCACTCACCACGGCCCGCCCCTCAGGGCGTAGACCCCGGCGCAGCAGACCGTGAGGCCGACCGCAGCCAGCAGCAGGCGGTAGTCGACGAGCGACACCAGCACGGCGCCCGCGAGCAGGGAGAACAGCTGGGCGAACCCGGCCAGGGACTCGAAGGCGGTGGACACCCGGCCGACGAGGTGGCCGGGGCTGCGGCGCTGCAGCAGGGTCGTCCTGGCCACCCCCTCCAGGGTCAGCCCGGCGCCCGCCGCCATCATCGCCCCCAGCACGACCGTCTCCGCGGGGACCACCCAGCACAGGACCGCCACCCCGTACAGGCCGATGCCCGCGCCGATCGCGAACAGCTCGCCCCGGCGCGCGATCACCGTGGCGCTCCGCAGTCCCCCGGCGATCGCGCCGAGGCCCATCGCGGTCGAGGTGAACGCGGTGAACTCCGGCGACCTGGCGAGGCCGTGCTCGATGACCGCGAAGATCAGCGATTCGGTCGCCCCGGCCAGCGAGAACATCAGGCACAGCGCCACGGCCGCGCGGCGCAGCGGCGGGTCGGCGGCGAGGTGGCGGGCCCCGGCCCAGAACTCCTCGCGCCAGCGTCCCTCGGGGGCCCGCGGGGCGGGCGGCGGGGGTTCGGGCGCGGGGAGCATGACGAAGACCCCCGCGGCGACCAGGAAGGTGACCATGTCGAACAGCACGAGCGCGCCGAGCCCGAAGCCGGTGTAGACCGCCACCCCCAGCAGCGGCCCGAACAGGCGCAAACCCTGCCGGGTGGTGTGCAGGGCACCGTTGGCCTCCGCCAGCAGGTGCTCGGGCAGGATCACCTTGAGCAGCCCGCCGAGCGCGGAGAAGATCACCGCGTACGAGCAGCCCATCGCCGCCGACACCGGGTAGATCAGCCACACCGTGTCCGGCCCGGTGACCGCGACCAGCGGGGCGAGCGAGATCCCCGACAGCACGCAGGTGACGACGAGGAGCCTCCTGCGGTCCACCCGGTCGATCAGGTAGCCGAAGAGGGGGGAGAGACACAGGGGCAGCGTGAAGAAGAACAGGGTCAGCCCGGCGGCGGCGTCGGAGCCGGTGAGGCTCTTGGCCAGGATCCCCGGCACCAGCAGCAGCGAGGCGTCGCCCAGCAGGCTGACGGCCATCCCGAAGTAGATGAGCCGGAACCGGGGCCGGCGCAGGACCTCCGGCATCACCGCTGACCGGCGGCCCGGCGCGCCGACCGGGGCACGGGCCGGGACACGGGCCGGTGTGTCTCGCCGACTTCGGCCTGGCCACCGAGCCGGGGCACGGGCCGGGACACGGGTGACACGGGTGACACGGGTGACACGGCGGGCCGACGCCCTACCCGGTTCCCGCGCGACACGACGGCGGGCCGACGCGCCGTCCGGCCCTTGTGTGACACGGCAGCGCGCCGATGTGCCGTCCGGCTCCCGTACGACACGACGGACCGCTGTTCCGACCGGCTCCCGGGTAGCACGGCAGTGGCGTCGCCGACCTCGGCGAACGCCTCGTCACCGGAGCCGGCGAGTAACAAACCTAGTCAGAACAACCGAAATGTCGGTCCATAAGCGTCATTTCGTCACAGCTCGCCGGAGCCGTCAAGAGGACCTGGACCTTCAAGAGGACCGAAGCCCCAAAAGGGACCAAGACCGCCAAAGAGACCAAGCGCGTCAAGAAGAACGAGGCCGCCAGTCGCCCCGGTCCAGGTTCAGGATCTCGGGGGTGTGCAGGCGCACCATCGTGCGCGCCACGTTCGGCGGGATACGCCCCGGCGTCAGCAACGAGACCACCACCATGACAAGGAAGGCGATCGGCACCGTCCACGCGGCCGGCTGGGCCAGCAGCGCGCCGACCAGGCCGGTGTGCGGCCCCCCGCCGATCGTCATCAGCACCGCGCCACAGGCCAGGCCGCCACCGGCGAGCAGCCCGGCCATCGCGCCGGCGGGAGTGAGCCGCCGCCACCAGATGCCCAGCACCAGCAGCGGGCAGAAGGAGGAGGCCGCCACCGCGAACGCCAGCCCGACGACGTCGGCGACCGGCAGCGAGCGGGCGAAGGCCGCCAGCCCCAGCGGGACGATCACCGCCAGCACCGCCGCCGCCCGGAACGACCGCACCCCGCCCTTGAGGATGTCCTGCCCGATGACCCCGGCCACCGAGACCGTCAGCCCCGAGGAGGTCGACAGGAACGCCGCGAACGCCCCCGCCGTCACCAGCGCCGTCAGCAGATCCCCGGCCACGCCGCCGATCAGCCGTCCGGGCAGCGACAGGACCACCGTGTCACTGCCCACCAGCTCCGGGACGTAGATCCGGCCCAGCGCGCCGTACACCGCCGGCAGCAGGTAGAAGGCACCGAGCAGCGACAGGACCACCAGCGTCGTACGGCGCGCCGCCCGCCCGTCGGGATTGGTGTAGAAGCGGACCAGCACGTGCGGCAGCCCCATGGTGCCCAGGAACGTGGCCAGGATCAGCGAGTAGGTCGAGTAGAGGCCGTACTCCCTGCCCGTCGCCAGCGGCAGCGCCCACGTGGCCGCGTCGTGCGCGCTCAGCCCCGGGGCACCGCCGTCACGCCACGCCAGCAGCAGGAACACCAGCGGCACGGCCAGCGCGGTGAGCTTCAGCCAGTACTGGAAGGCCTGCACGAACGTGATCGACCGCATGCCGCCGGACATCACGTTCACCGCGACCACGGCCGCCACCAGCAGGCCCCCCGCCCACTCCGGGGCACCGGTGATGGCCCGCAGGACCAGGCCCGCGCTCTGGAACTGCGGCATCAGATACAGCCAGCCGATCAGCACGACCAGCACCCCGGCCATCCGCCGCACCGCCATCGACTCCAGCCGCGCCTCGGCGAAGTCGGGCAGCGTGTACGCGCCCGAACGGCGCAGCGGCGCGGAGACCAGCACGAGCAGCACCAGATAGCCGCCCGTCCAGCCGACCGGCAGCCACAGCATGTCGGCGCCGTAGGTGAGGATCAGCCCCGCGATGCCCAGGAAGCTCGCGGCCGACAGATACTCCCCGCCGATCGCGGAGGCGTTCCACAGCGGGGAGACCGTGCGCGAGGCGACGTAGAAGTCGGAGGTGGTCCGCGACAGCCTGATCCCGAACGCGCCGATCAGCACCGCCGCCAGCACCACCAGCACCACCGCCGTCACACCGTACGCGGTGCTCATCCGGCGCCTTCCATGCCGTCTCCCACGGTTCCCACGGTTCCCGAAACGGGCACCTCGGACCCCGGCCCCGGGACGGTCCGCCGCATGGTCAACGGGCCCTCTCCACCAGCTCGGCGAAATGACGCTCGTTGCGTTCCGCCTGCCGGACGTAGAGCCAGGCCCCGATCACGAACGCCGGGTAGATCAGACCGCCCAGCACCGCCCAGGGCAACGGGATCCCCAGCACGTGGACCGCCCGCAGCTCCGGCATCAGCAGGAACATCAGCGGCAGCCCCGCGACCACGCACCCCAGCACCGTGCAGACGAACAGGGCCAGCCGGAACTGGGTACGGACCAGCGAACGCATGTAGACCTCACCCAGCCGGGTCTGCTCGTCGATCTCACGGGTCACCGGATAGCGCGGATGGCGAGGGGCCATCGTACGAGGACTGGTCACCACCTCCCGCCTCGGACGCTCGTCCCTGCGCGGCCTCTCGGCGTCCTTACGCGACCGGTCCGCGTCCCTGCGCGCCCGCTCGGCGTCCCTGTCCTTACGCGCCGCCCGCTCGGCCTCCTTGTCCCTGCGGGCCGCCCGCTCGGCGTCCCTGTCCTTGCGCGGCCGGTCGGCGATCCACCGGCGCGGCTCGGCCCCCTCCCCCGCCCCCGGGTCGCGGCTCACTCGGACCTGCCCCTGCGCGCCCTGCGGACCAGCAGGTCGCGCAGCTCGCGGGTGTGACGGCGGCTCACCGGGATCTCGGTCTCGCCGATGCGGACCACGCACCGGCCCGAGTCGATGTGCAGCTCGTCGATGTGCTTCACCGCGACCAGATGGCTGCGATGCACCCGTACGAACCCCGCCGTGGCCCAGCGCTCCTCCAACGTCGCCAGCGAGATGCGCACGAGATGACTGCCGCCCGCGGTGTGCAGGCGGGCGTAGTCGCCCTGCGCCTCCACGTACCGCACCTCGGTGCTCGCCACGAACCGGGTGACACCGCCGAGCTCCACCGGGATGGTGTCGGGGTCGGCACGGCCGGGACCCTCGATCTCCGGCAGCTCCGCCGAGACGAACACCCTGCGGATCGCCTCGGCCAGCCGCTCCGGCCGCACCGGCTTGAGCAGATAGTCCTCGGCCTTGATCTCGAAGGCGTCGACCGCGTGCTCCTCGTAGGCCGTCACGAACACCACCCGGGGCGGATTGGCGAACTGCGAGAGCAACCTCCCGAGCACCACCCCGTCCAGGCCCCGCATCCGGATGTCGAGGAAGACCGCGTCGATCGGCCGCCCGTCGGCGATCGCCCGGTCCAGGACACGCAACGCGGCGGCCCCGTCCCTGGCCAGGGAGACCTCCCCGATGCGGGGATCGTCACGGAGCAGATAGGCCAGGTCCTCCAGCGCGGGAAGCTCGTCGTCCACCGCAAGGACGCGCAGGCCGGTCACGGTCACTCCTCCAGATCGTTCACGAGGGAATTTCTAGAGGGTGATGAATCAGACATCGCCTGTCAACTTTTCGGTAGGGGGAAGGCCCGGCCCATCGGTGAGGGAAGGCCCGGCCCAGGCGCGGGCTCAACGGGCGGAGACACCCGGATGGTACTTCGGCAGACGGACGCTGACCTTCGTTCCCGCCCCCTTGGCCGTCTCCGCCACCAGGCCGTACTCGTCACCGTAGACCTGGCGCAACCGCTCGTCCACGTTGACCAGCCCCACCCCCCCGGCCCCCGAACGCTCGTCGGCGTCACCGGCCAGGATGCGGCGCAGACGGTCGGGCTCCATGCCGACGCCGTCGTCCTCCACACTGATCCGGCACTCGGCCCCGGCGTCCTCGGCGACGATCGAGATGCGCCCTATCCCGGGCTTGCTCTCCAGCCCGTGCTGGACCGCGTTCTCCACCAGGGGCTGCAGGCACAGGAACGGCACCGCCACCGCGAGCACCTCCGGAGCGATGCGCAACGTCACCTGCAACTGGTCGCCGAACCGGGCCCGCTCCAGGGTGAGGTAGCGGTCGATGGACCGCAGCTCCTCGGCCAGCGTGGTGAACTCCCCGTGCCGCCGGAAGGAGTAACGGGTGAAATCGGCGAACTCCAGCAGCAGCTCACGGGACCGGTCGGGATCGGAACGCACGAAGCTCGCGATGGTCGTCAGCGAGTTGTAGATGAAGTGCGGGGAGATCTGCGCGCGCAGCGCCCGCACCTCGGCCTCCATCAGACGCGTCCTCGACCGGTCCAGCTCCGCCAGCTCCAACTGCGAGTCGACCCAGTTCGCGACCTCGTGCGCGGCCCTGACCAGACCCGCCGAGGCGTGCCCGCCGTACGCGGCCAGGGAGCCCACCACCCTGCCGTCGGTGGTGAGCGGCGCCACCACGGCGAACCTGATCGGGCACTCCGGAAGGTCGCACGAGACGAGCTCGGGGCCCAGGACCCGGGTCCGGCCCCCCGAGAGCGTCTTGGCGGCGTGGGCGAACGCCTCGCGGGCGTGGTGGTCGCCCTCGCCGTCGTAGACCAGCAGCCGCTCCTCGTCGGTGATCGCCAGCGCCGGGGAGCCCAGCAGCTCCCGGAGATAGCGCGACGCCTTCTGCGCCCCCGCCTCCGTCAGCCCCGCCCGCAGCGGCGGCGCGGCCAGGGACGCGGTGTGCAGTGTCTCGAACGTGGCCCGCTCCGCGGGGCTGCTGCCCAGCTCCCTGCGCCCGCGCAACACCCGCCACAGCACCAGGGCGGGTACGCCGACCAGGGCGGCGACCAGCAACACGGCAACGAGGGGTTCCACGCTCCGGACCTTATACGCCCGGCCACGCCCGCGCCTCGTCCCTGGAGATCACGCGAGATCACATCGGTGCGTTCGTCGCGAAACCACCGATCTCGCGGACGAATCGACGACCAACTCAGCGTCTTCACAATGTAGATCAAAGCCGGGGACGGCCCGGTGACTCAGAGGGCCTCGCGGACGCGGCGGGCGTAGGACTCGGCCTCGGTGGGGTCCTCGTATTTCGTGCGGGGCCAGAAGAAGCCGCGCAGGCCGTCCTTGCGGTTGCGGGGAACGACGTGGGTGTGCAGGTGCGGGACGCTCTGGCTGATCCGGTTGTTCATCGCGACGAACGTGCCGGCCGCCTCCAGGCCCCGCTCGACGGCGACGGAGAGGGCGCGGACGCGCTCGAAGAACGGGCCGATCATCGGCACCGGCAGGTCCGCCAGCGTCTCGACGTGGCTCGGCGGGACCACGAGGACGTGGCCCTTGAAGACCGGACGCGTGTCCAGGAAGGCGACGGCCACCTCGTCGGAGAGGACGACATGGGCCGGCCGCTCCCCGGCCACGATGGCACAGAACAGACAGTCCTCACCTGGCACCCCATCAGAAACCGGCATCGCACCAGGATAGGAGGCACCGGGCGGCCCGTACGACCCCTCCGAGGCACGGGGGCGGGCCGTGCCGCAGGGGTGCGTCATCAGGGTCACGTCTTGGGGGCGTGTTTTGAGGGCGTGTTTTGAGGGCGCGTTTTGGGGAGTCGCGCCCTTGGGAGCCGTGTCCTTGGAGTCGCGCTATCGGGGGCGTGCCCTTGGGGCCGTGCCCTTGAGAGCGTGTCCTTGGGAGCCGTGTCCTTGGAGTCGCGCTATCGGGGGCGTGCCCTTGGGGCCGTGCCCTTGAGAGCGTGTCCTTGGGAGCCGTGTCCTTGGGAGCCGCGTCACCAGCCGAGTTTGGCCGCGCCCGAGATGAGGGACCTCGCGATGACCATCCGCTGGATGTCGTTGGTGCCCTCGCCGATGGCCATCAGGGGCGCGTCCCGGTAGAGGCGTTCGAGGACGAACTCCTGCGAGTAGCCGTAGCCCCCGTGGATCCGCATCGCCTCCGTGGTGGCGCGCAGCGCGACCTCGGAGGCGAAGTACTTGGCCATCGCGGCCTCGGAGTTCACCGCGCCGCCCTCGGAGCGGACCGCCGCCCAGTAGGTCAGCAGCCGGGCCGCCTGGATGTCGGTGGCCATGTCGGCGATCTTGAGCTGGATGGCCTGGAAGTCGGCGATGGGCTGCCCGAAGGCGTGGCGCTCGCGCGAGTAGCTCAGCGCGGCGTCGTAGGCGCACTGGGACAGGCCGACCGCGCGGGCGGCGATGTTGATCCGGCCGAGCTCCAGGGCCGACAGGGCCTGCTGCATGCCCCTCCCCTCGGTCCCGCCGAGCAGCGCCGACACCGGGACGCGCGCGTCCTGCAGGACGATCTCGCAGGTCTCGGGCCCCTTGTAGCCGAGCTTGGGCAGGTCGCGGCTGACGGTGTACCCGGGGGTCCCGGCCTCGACGAGCAGGAGGGACATGCCGCGGTGCGCGGGGTCGGTGACGGAGGTCTTGACCAGGACGGGCATCGGGTCGGCGTGCCGGGCGTTGGTGATCCACGTCTTGGTGCCGTTGACCACGTAGTGGTCGCCGTCGCGGACGGCCCGCGTCTGGATGCCCTGCAGGTCGGTGCCCGCCGCGGGCTCGGTCAGCGCGATGCCGGTACGGCGGGCCCCGGTGGCCAGGTCGGGCAGGTAGGCGCCCTTCTGCTCCTCGGTGCCGTACTTCGCGATCATCCAGGCGGCGAGGGAGTGCGAGCCGAGCACCCCGGCCACGCCCATCCACCCGCGCGCGATCTCCTCGAAGACCAGGGCGAACGACACCCGGTCCAGGGCGAGCCCGCCGTACTCCTCGGGGATCGTGATCCCGAACAGCCCCATCTCCTTGAAGCCCTCGACGATCTCCGTGGGGTAGCGGCCGTCCCGCTCCCACTGGGAGGCGACCGGCACGATCTCCTTCTCGACGAACTCCCGCAGGGTTCGGCGGAACAGCTGCTGCTCCTCGTTGAGCTCGAAGTCCATCACGAGGTCCTTTCCGCGAAACGGCCGTCAGGAGGGTGAGCGGACCGGTCCCGGTCCGCGTGGAGAGAACGGCCTTCAAGGGGTGAGCGGACCCGTTTTGGCCCGCGGGAAGTAGTTCTTGTCCTGCGGCGCGTCGCGGCGGTAGACCATCACCGCGCGGCGCCAGGACATGACCTCGTCGCCGTCCTGGTTGAGGCCGCGGGTCTTGCAGGTGACGATCCCGGCATAGGGCCGCGACCGCGACTCCCGCTTGTCCAGCACGATCGACTCCGCGTACAGGGTGTCGCCCAGGAAGACCGGGTGGGTCAGCCTGATCTCGTCCCAGCCGAGGTTCATCAGGGCGGTCTGGCTGACGTCGATCACCGAGATGCCGAGCACGATCGCCACGGACAGACCGGAGTTGACGATGATCTTCCCGACCGGGGCGCGCTCGGCGAAGTGGGCGTTGAAGTGGTTCTGGTTGGTGTTCATCGTCAGCAGGGTGAACCAGGTGTTGTCGGCCTCGCTGATCGTGCGGCCGAGCGGGTGCTGGTAGACGTCGCCGACGACGAAGTCCTCGTAGTACCGGCCCAGGCCGGGTTCGTGCACGGTCACGGTCTCTCCCCTGGACGCCGGGACCTCGACGCTAATCGTCCGGTGTTTCGGCGGTCAATGATCCGCTCCGCGGGGACGGCGCGACGACGCGGATCTGCGGTGGGCTCCCGGCGGTCGTGAGTGAGCACCGCCACCGGAGCCGATGCCCGGCGATCACAGGAGAGTACGGCTGTCAGGGCGGGCGCCCGGTGAGCACGGAGGAAGGCCGCCGTCAGGGCAGGTGCCCGGCGATCGCGGGTGAACACCGCCGTCAGGGCAGGCGCCCGCGCAGGAACGCCGTCGCGACCTCCACCACCCGCCTGGCCTGGAAGGCCATCGCCTCCAGCTGCACGTCGCCGGGCGGGATCGTGCCGTTGTCGGAGGTGTGGCTGGTGCCGTACGGGTTGCCGGACCGGAACTGGACGGGGTCCGCGTAGCCGGGCGGCACGATGATCGCGCCCCAGTGGTAGAAGGTGTTGTTCATCGCGAGGATCGTGCTCTCCTGCCCGCCGTGGGGCGTCGAACTCGCGGTGAACGATGACACGATCTTGTCGACCAGCAGGCCCCGGCTCCACAGCGGGCCGGTGGTGTCGATGAACTGCCTCATCTGGGCGGTGGGGTTGCCGTAGCGGGTGGGCGTGCCGAACAGGAGCACGTCGGCCCATTCCAGGTCCTCCAGGGAGGCCTCCACGACGTACTGGGTGGCCGCGGCGTGGGCGGCCCAGCCCTCGCTGGACGCGATGGCCTCGGCCGGCGCGAGTTCCCTGACCTTGCGCAGGCGGACCTCGGCACCGGCCTTCTCCGCGGCGGCCGCAGCGGCCTTGGCCAGCGCGAAGACCGTGCCCGTGGCCGAGTAGTAGACGACGACGGCGTTGACGACCGGATTGACGACCGGTTCGGTCACGGCCTCCTCGCTCACGGCCTCCTGGCTCACGGCCCCCTCGCTCACGGTCTCACATCCCTCCGGGTGCCCTTTCGGGATCGTCCTGCCGGAACGTGCCCGACGATCCCCAGAAGAACCCGTCCTGACCTGCAAAGTCTCCTTGACCTGGATGATCACGGGATGCGCGGGACCGCCGCGCGCCGGGCGCGGCCGGACTAGCATTCACGCTGATCGAGAAGCCCTGAAGCCCTGAAGCCCTGAAGCCCTGAAGCCCCGAAGCCCCGAAGCCCCGAAACCCCGAAACCCCGAAACCCCGAAACTCAGAAACTCAGAAACCCCGAAGCCCCGAGGCTCGGAAACCCCGACAACCCAGATGCCGAGATGCCCAGATCGCGAGGAGAGGCCCCGTGGAGCAGATCCCCTACGACGAGTGGCGTGCGAGTGCCCTCGATCCCGCCTTCAGCGAGTGGATGCGCTCGCTGAGCGAGCCGGAGTGGACGGCGGTGGTGAACCACCCGTTCGCCGCCTCGATCACCCGGGGTGACGTCCCCGACGACGACATGCGCCGCTACCTGATCCAGGACTTCCAGTTCGTCGACTCCTTCACCGCCCTGCTCGGGGCGGCGGTGGCCTGCGCGGACAGCTTCGAGTCGCGGGTGCCGTTCGGCCAGTTCCTGGGCGAGATCGCCACCACCGAGGAGCTCACGTACTTCCACCGGGCCCTCGCCGCCCTCGGCGCGACCCCCGCCGACATGACCTCCCCCGAGCTGGAGCCGGTCACGGCGGACTTCCGCGCCCTGATGGACGAGGCGAGGACCAGCCTGGACTACCCGCTCGTCCTGGCGGTGCTGTGCGTGGCCGAATGGTCCTACCTGGGCTGGGCCTCGCGCGCCGAGGAGCCGCTTCCCGACAACTTCGTGCACCGCGAGTGGATCGAGCTGCACGAGGGCCCGGCCTTCCGCGCCTGGGTGCACTTCCTGCGCGACGAGCTGGACCGGCTGGGCCCCGCCCTGGACGAGGCGGGCCGGTCGCGCGTGCTCGGCTTCTTCCGCCGCGCCGTACGGCTGGAGCTGCGCTTCTTCGACATGGCCGCCGGTTCCTGACCCTTCGCGCCCCGGCAACGCCGGACGACCGCCCCGGCAACGCCGGACGACCGCCCCGGGAACGCCGGACGACCGCCCCGGGAACGCCGGGCGAGCGCCCCGGCGGGAGAGGGACCTCCCGGCCCCGTCCCGCCGGGGGCCCGGCGGACGCCTCAGTCCCGGTCCCGCCCGGGGGCGGGGGCCGGCTCGGGGGCCTGGCCCTGATAGACGCCTCCGCCGCCCACCTGGGCGGCGTGGACCTCCTCGTCCGGGGCGTACAGGCGGATCTGGACGCCGTCGGGGTCGGTGAAGCCCATCGCGTGGCCCGCGGAGGCCCGGAAGACCGGGCTGTGCGGGACACCGAGATCGTCGAGACGGGCGACCCAGGCGTCGAGCCCCTCAAGGGTGACCTGGAGCGCGAAGGGATCGGCGTCGAAGAGCGCCCTGGCCAGGTCGGGGTTCTCGCGCAGCGCGATCTGGAAGGCCGCGCCGGGGACCGTGAAGCTCATGCCCCTGATCACGCCGTCCTCGTCCTGGAAGCTGGTGTGGTGTTCCAGCCCCAGGACCCGTTCGTACCAGGAGCGGCTCCGCTCCAGGTCGCTCACCCAGATCTTGAGGTGGTGCACACCGGTCAGTACGGCGTTCAACTG
The DNA here is from genome assembly GCF_040295985.1 of Streptosporangium sp. NPDC002524. Taxonomy (NCBI): domain Bacteria; kingdom Bacillati; phylum Actinomycetota; class Actinomycetes; order Streptosporangiales; family Streptosporangiaceae; genus Streptosporangium; species Streptosporangium sp. NPDC002524. The sequence continues at coordinate 529,628 of NZ_JBEOWK010000001.1, forward strand.
GTCTCCTCAGAGGGGCTAGGGGGCCGAAGGGGCCTGCGTCGTCGTGACGGTCGTAGTGAAACGGTGCTCGCAGAACTTCTCCCGCGCCAGCGTCCGGCTGAAGCGGCGCGCGGACTCCTCCTGGTCGAGCCCTTCGAAGCTGTCGAAGCCGAGCCTGGCCGCGGCCGCCCCGGTCCCGGCGCCGGGCGCGAGGCGGGCCGTGAAGACGATCCGCCCCCGGTGCGGGACGTGGCTTCCCGCGGCGCACCAGACGCCGTCGGAGTGCTCGCGGCAGCGCAGGACGGCGACCCGCTCGCCGGTGGCGTCGAGCACCACCGCCCGGGAGGGACCCCGCGCGCCCTTGGGGAAGCGGCCTCCCACCCAGAAGGCGCCCCAGTAGGGGGCGAAGGAGGGCGTCCAGGTCATGGAGTAGTCGAGGGTGTAGGAGATCCGGCCCCCCGAGGCCGGGACCGGAACGGCCCCGCCGGTCACCTCGATGCCGATCAGCGGCGCGCCCTGGCACTTCCTGGCGGCGGTGACGCAACTGGCCTGGGCCTGCGGCAGCGGGGAGAGGGCGGCCGCGATGAGGACGAGGCCCGTGGCGATCCCGATGACACGGCGCATGAGACCTCCTGTGTGTCCTGCCCCGAGAATCGTGTCCTGCCCCGAGAAAATCATGTCCTGCCGAAGAACATCGTCTCCTGCCGAAGAACGCTACATGCGCTCGGCTCTCCGCGCGCCCGAGATCGGCATAGTTCGCCGTTCCGAGCCGGAAACGGGGACCCGACGGGACACGCCGGTCGGGGGAAGGTCCGGGCGGGCGGAGAGGAGGGGGTCCGCCGCCCACCCGGAAACGGTCAGATTACCCCGACAGACATGAGTTTGGCTCGCTTGCGGGCACACGTCTCGGCCGGATCTCCGATGACCGCCCCGTTTCCCGGCGAGCGGGGAAGGGCGGCCACCGGGATCGGGGATGTCCGGCAGGGGCGGGAGGCGTCCGCGAGAGCCCCGGGTGCCGTCCGGCCGGAGGCCGAGGATGGCGTTCCGCCGGAGGGACGGGTCAGCGTTCGCCGGGACCGGGAAGGGGGCCGTCCTCCTCCTTCGCCTCGTCCCTGGCCTCGGCGTACGGCTCGCTCTCGGGCGGATGGCCTCCGGCGATCCGGCGTTCGCGCATGAGTTCGGCGTCGAACTCCGCGCCCAGCAGAATGGCCATGTTGGACAGCCACAGCCAGACCAGGAACACCACGGCGGCGCCGAGCGTGCCGTAGGTCTTGTCGTAGGAGCCGAAGTTGGCGACGTAGGTCGCGAACCCCGCGGAGACGACGACCCAGAGCAGCACCGCGAGCAGCCCGCCGGGGCTGATCCAGCGGAATCCCGGCTGGCGGACGTTGGGCGCGGCCCAGTAGAGCAGCATCACCAGGCCAGCGGCGATCAGCACCAGGACCGGCCACTTGGCGTACCCCCAGACGGTGACCGCGGTCTGCCCGACCCCCAGGGCCTCGCCCGCCACCTCGGCGAGCCGTCCCGTGAAGGTGACGGCCACCGCAGCCACGGCCATCAGGACGACGAACACCAGCGTGAGCCCGATCCGGAGCGGGGTCAGCTTCCACAGGGGGCGCCCCTCCCGGATGTCGTAGATCGCGTTCCCGGCCCTGACGAAGGCGGCGATGTAGCCGGAGGCCGACCAGAGCGCCACCAGCAGACCGGCGATCGCCAGGAAGCCCCGCGTGCTGCCGCTGCCTCGCACCTGCTCGACCTGGTCCTCCACCAGCTTCGTGACGTCGCCGGGGGCGAGCGCCGCGACCTGGGACAGGATGGTGGAGATCACGTCCTGGCCGACCAGGCCGAGCACGGACACCAGCACGATCAGGCCGGGGAAGATCGACAGCACCGCGTAGTAGGTGAGGGCCGCGGCCCAGTCGGGCAGGCCGTCCCGCTGGAACTCCAGGACGGTCCTCTTGAGGACCCCCCACCACGCCCCCCGGGACAGTTGCGAGGGGGTGTCGGGGACAAGGGCGAGCCGCCCCCGCGAATCGTCGGGGACGGCCCTGCCGGTGCTGCCGGTCACCTACTTCTTCTTGCCTCGCCGCAGGACACGGAAGACCACGAGGACGACCGCGGCGACCGCCGCGATCGTCACCACCGGGCGCTTGCCCGCCTCGGTGGTGACCCTGCTCGCCGCGTCCTTGATCTCGACGGGGGTCACTTCCTTGACCCGGCCGACGACCTCGGGAGCCGCCTCCTTGACCCGGCCGACCATCTCGGGAGCCGCCACCTTGACGCGCTCCACCATCTCGGTGGCCGTGGTGGCGGTCGCCGCCCCCGCCTTGCGCAGGTCGTCGCCCACCTGAGCGGCGGTCTCCTGGAAACGGCCCTTGACGTCGGTCTTGTGCACCAGTGCCTCCACTGTGTCGCCCAGTTCGCGGCGGGCGTCCTCGATGTCCCGCCGCACGCTTTCCGTGTCGTTCCCGTCGTCTCCGACGGTCTTGCCGCTCCCCGCCGCGCCGGTGTTGGCGTACGGGGTGGTCGCCGCCGTGGTGTCCGGTACGGCGGCGAGTGCCGCGTCCCCCGGGAGCCGGGGCGTGCCGTCGCGCCCGGACTCGGCGACGCCGAGGTCCTCGCGGGGCGTGCCGTCCGGCTGGTTCGGCGGGATGTTCAGCGATCCGCTCTCCTCGGGCGTGACGGGCTCGTCGACGCCCTTCCTGCGGGATCCGGTGGTTCCGGCCACGGCCTGGGGCCGCTCGGGCCCGCCCGGGTCAGTCTCAGTCATCGGTGCGCCCTCTCTTTCACCGCGTCGATGTCGTCCTTGACGCTCTCGATGGTCCGTTCGGGGGTCGGCGGAGCGGCCTCGGCCACCTGGCGCTTGCCGAAGAACCCGAGCGCGCCGGCCACGGCCAGCAGCACCCCGCCCACGAGCGCGGCGGCCGCCCACGGGGGCATGACCTGCGCCAGGAACAGGATCACCGCGGCGACCAGGGCACCGGCCCCGAACAGGGCCACCACTCCCGCCCCGCCGAACAACCCCACGCCGATTCCCGCGTGCTTGCCCTTCTCCGTCAGCTCCGCCTTGGCCAGGCGCAGCTCGTCCTTGACGAGACGCGAGACCTGCTCCGACATCTGCCGGATCAGCTCGGACGTCGGCAATGAGTCCTTGGTGTTGGTCATGGGCTGCCTCCTCCCCTACAGGAAAGAACGTCTACCCTCTCCTCCCCCGGCAAACATGGGCCTGGCTGCGATGATCACGGGGGGTACGGGGACGACACCGTGCCGTGCCGCACGGCAAACTACTCCCCGGCCCGCGTTTCCCGCGTGCCCGGCCCGGGGGCTCACGACCGGCCGCGGGCCGTTTCGCGGCGGCCCCCGGCCACCGTTCCACCGGCTACCGTTCCACCGGCCACCCGTTCACCGACCCTCGCGAGGCGACCATGACGAACATCGTGCTCACCGGCGGCACCCGGGGCATCGGCCTCGGCATGGCCAGGGCCTTCCTGGAGCGCGGTCACCGCGTCGCGCTGTGCGGCACCCGCGCCGACTCGGTGGAGAGGGCCCTGGCGGAACTGACCGAACCGGCCGGGCGGGACGAACCGGCCGGGCGGGACGGGCGGGACGGGCGGGACGTCCTGGCGATGGTCGCCGACGTCGCCGACCGGAGCCAGGTCCAGGCGCTGTGGGACGCGGCGGCCGGGAGGTTCGGACGGGTGGACCTGTGGATCAACAACGCGGGGGTCTCCCACCGCAGACAGCCGCTGTGGAGGCTGCCGGAGGACGAGGTCAGGACGGTTCTCGACGTGAACCTGGCCGGGGTGCTGAACGGCACGGCGGTGGCGGTGACCGGGATGGCCGCCCAGGGCTCCGGGCACGTGTGGAACATGGAGGGGCTGGGCAGCGACGGCCGTACGGTCCCCGGGCTGGGCGTCTACGGCGCGACCAAGCGGGCGCTCACCTACCTGACGGGGGCGGCGGCCAAGGAGATGCCCCCGGGCGTGTCGATCGGGCTGCTCAGCCCGGGGATGGTCGTGACCGGCCTGCTCACCCACGACTACGACCCGCAGGAGCTCCAGCGGGCCAGGAGGATGTTCGACATCCTGGCCGACCGGGTGGAGACGGTCGCCCCCTGGCTGGCCGAGCGGGCCGTGTCCCGGGCGCGCAACGGCGCCCACGTCCGCTGGCTGACGACCGGCAAGGTCCTGCGCAGGTTCGCCGCGGCGCCGTTCGGCAGCAGGGACGTGTTCGGCGAGAGCTGAGCCCGCGCCGCCCCCGCGCGTCCGGCGTGCCGGGGAGGTCGATCACTCTCGCGGCCGGGATACGCCATGATCATAGGGAGGCTCGCGTGTCCAGTGGTGGAAAAGTAGAGGTACGGGCGAAGATGAGCCTCTTGGGATACTGCGGGGCACGATGAGCGCGATCAGGAAGGCGGCACGCTAGAGATGGCACAGATCGTCGGCGGCGGAAGCCCGGTCAACGACGCCGAGCGACGGGTCATCGCGCACCTGCGGGACAACGCGCCGGACGACTGGCTGCTGCTGCACAACATCGAGGTGCCCCGCGGCGACGACACCTTCGAGGTGGACGTGATCGTCCTGACCGGCCACTCGCTGTGCGTCATCGACGTCAAGGGCACCCGCGGCCGGATCGAGGTCGCCGGGACCCGCTGGTTCCCGCAGCGGCGGGAGGCGTTCGGCTCCCCCGTCGCCAAGCTGCGCGGCAACGGGCGCGCGCTCAAGGGCCTGCTCGTCCAGGCGCGCCGCGAGCTGGACCGGGTCTACGTCGACAGCCTCGTGGTGCTCACCGGGACCGACGCGGAGCTGGTCGACCCGGCCGGCCGCGATTCGCGGCACGTCACCGACCTCGCCGGGCTGATCGGCACGCTGAGCGACGTCTCCCGCGTCAGGCGCGGCCACACCACGGACTCCGCGCCGTACGGCACCGCGATCATCGAGGCGCTCAACGGGAGCGTGCGGCGCTCCACGGCGCCGCCGCGCTTCGGCAGCTGGGAGGTGGAGGAGCAGCTGGGCGGCGACACCCGGGTCACCGAGTACCGGGCGATCAACGCGACGGTCCCGGGCAGCGAGACGGTCCTGCTGCGCGTCTACCGGGCCGACCCGCTGGCCGAGGAGGAGCCGAGGGCGGCCGAGCGACGGCTGATCACCAACGCCTACCAGGCCCTCACCAGGATCCCCCCGCACCCGTGCGTGGTGCGCGCCCGCGACTTCTTCGCCATCGACGACGAGAGCCGGTTCGTGCTCGTCCTCGACGACGTGCACGGCCAGGCGCTGCACCTGCACCTCACCGCCCCCATGTCCACCCTCTCCGCCGCCGCCCGGCTGGACATCGTGGAGGACATGCTGCTGGGCCTCGCCCACGTGCACGCCAACAACGTGATCCACCGGGCGCTCAGCCCCGCGTGCGTGCTGGTGACGGAGGAGGGCCGGGCCATGCTCACCGGGTTCGACTACGCCAAGCCGGGGCCCCGCGCGCACACCGTGGCCAACGAGCTGCCCAACGTCCTCGACACCCATTACGCGGCCCCCGAGTGCCAGGCCATGCCGGAGCGGATGACGGCCGCCTCCGACGTGTACGCGGCCGGGGTGATCGCCTTCCAGCTGCTGACCGGGAAGCTCCCCCCGATCACCCCCGACACCGAGCCCGCCTCGGGCGAGGCGCCCGTGGAGGTGATGGACCTGCTGCGGCGGATGCGCGACCACGCGACGGGCAAGCGCCCCGGCGCGGCCGAGGCCCTGGAGGAGCTGCGCCGGGCCCGGCGGCCCCGCCCTCCGGACCCGGCCACGCGGCACTCCGGCGTGCCGGACCCCGCCATGCTCGGTGTGCCGGATCCCGCCACACGGCACGCTGGCGTACCGGATCCTCATCCCCAGGACCTTCGTCCCCAGGATCTTCGTTCCCACGACGACCGGGCCCAGGATTCCCCGTCCCAGGACTCCCGTCCTCAGGCACCCGGCGTGGCGGGTGTCGAGCGGCCGGAGGAGCGCGGACCGGAGGAGCGCGGGCCGGAGCAGCATCCGCGGGACGCCCGCCTCCAGGTGCCCGCGCAGCACGAGGACGAGGCCCACGAGGGCCTGCCGGCGCAGGAGCCGCTGTTCGACAGGCTCAGGACGAGGTTCCGGCGCATCACCGGAAAGCAACCGTAAGACGACCGCAAAGAGCGGCCGTACAAGAAAACACCGCAAAGAGCGGTCGTAAAAGCGAAACGCCCGCGCGGGAGCCGGGCCCGGGCTCTCGGCCGGGGCCTGGCTCACCGCCGGGCGGGCGGGTCAGCGGCGGGTGTGGCCGCCCCGGAAGCGGTCGAGGAGCCCGCGCAGCTTCTGCTGGTTGCGCGGGTCGCGGGCCATCGCCTTGGCCTTCTCCATGTTCCGCTGCCCCTGCGGGGTACGCAGGTAGCTTCGGACCCGGTCGATCAGCGATGCCATGGTGTCCTCCATCTGTCGGAAACCTCCGACTACCCGGTGAGGCGCGTTCCAATCACCGTCCGCACCGGGCTCCACCAGGCCCTGCCGCGCTCAGGAGTCGACGAAGTCGTCCGGGACCATCACCCGCAGGCCGTTGGGGACGGTGCGGATCATGATGGGGGTCATCAGGCGGACCTCGCCGTCGACGTCGGCGGCCATCGGCGGGTCGGTCTCCAGATACATCTCGCGGCCCACCACGAAGGGGCCGCCCGCCAGGCTGCGCCAGCGGCCGCTGCCGGCCCGGACCATGGTCTCCAGCAGCAGGCGCAGGCGCTTGCCCGAGCCGAGCTGGTACGCGACCAGGCGGCCGTTGTCGATGCTGATGTCCCTGGCGACCTGCCAGCCGCCGTGGAAGCGGCCGTTGGCGATGTTGAGCTGGTGGGTGAGCAGCTCGTGGCGGCGCCCGTCCACGGTGAGGAAGGCCCGGAACGGCTGGTGGCGCGGCAGGATCGTCAGGGCCGTGAGCGGGTAGGCCGCGCGGCCCAGGAGGCGCTTCACCCCGTGCCGCACCTTGCCCGCCACCTCCACGGAGACCCCGAAACTGGCCAGGTTGGCGAACTCGCGGTCTCCGGCGACGCCCAGGTCGATGTCGGCGACCTTCCCGGTGCGGAGGACCCGGATGGCCCCGGCGAGGTCGAGGGGGACGCCGAGGCTGCGGACGAAGTTGTTGGTGGTGCCCAGGGGCAGCACGCCGAGGGCGACGTCGCGGTGGGCGACGTGCTTGACGGCGGCGCTGAGCGTGCCGTCGCCGCCCCCCACGACGAGCAGGTCGGGCTCGTCGGCGAGGGCCTCCTCCAGGGTGGCGCGCAGGCGTTTGGTGTCGACCACCGGCAGGAAGCGGATCGCGTCGAACCCCTCGGCCCGCAGCGCGCGTACCACCGCCGGGTAGTGGCGCCGGCCGCGGCGCGAGCGCGTGTTGACGACCACGCAGACCCTGCCCTTGGTCCGGATGGCCTCGGTGTGCTCGGCCTTGCTTCGAAGCTCTCCCACGCTGCCCCTATCCGATCGGGTGCTTGCCCGTTCAAATGGTAGGGCCCCGCCGTCGGTGACGGCGGGGCCCGGTGCCCGTGGGCGTTCGTCCGCCCGCTGGGCGGGGCGGGTTACTGCTTGGGCGGGGTGACCTGCACGATCGCGCCCAGGTTGCCCGGGAACGGGGTGATCAGCTTGAGCTTCACGCCCAGCGCCTTGCCCTCGTCACCGGGGTTGCCGGAGCCGAGGACGTGGCCGTTGCCCATGTCGGTCCCGTACAGCTCGGTGGCCGGGGTGCCGTCGGCGTTGACGACTCGGGTGCTGTAGAGCTGGTCGCCCTTGGAGGGGACGACCGTCGAGGCGTCGAAGTCGCGGTAGAAGAGGCTGGTGCCGCGGGCCTCGAACCCGGGGTACCAGGTCTTGGCGTCGGTGAACTCGGAGACGCCCTTCTCGGCGGGCACCTTGGTGCAGTACTCGCTGAAGGGCTCGCCCGGCCCCTCGAAGCACTCGGTGAAGGGGTAGGTCTTGCTGAAGGAGAAGGCTGCGTTCGAGGTCTGGACGCGGCCGTTCAGGTTCTTGAGGGTGGTGGTGTCCTTCTCGGCCGCCACGCCGGTCCGCCGCAGCGGGTCGAAGTGGGAGTCGACGAGGAGCAGGCTGCCCTTGGAACCGATGCTCGGCGCCAGTTCGAGGTTGTTGGCCACCGAGTTGTTGGTGTAGTTCGAGTCGCGGAACCAGACGAGCAGGCCGGGGGCGTTGTACTTGACCTTCTCCACCTTCCACGCGCCGTCACGCGAGTAGTTGGTGGTGTAGGTGTACTGCAGGCCCTTGTCGAACCCGTCGAAGTTGCGCCACTCGGCCAGATAGAACCGGGAGACCTCGCGCTTGCCGTCGTTGAGGACCCAGCCCTGGCCGTGGGTGCCGTTGAAGGTGCCGCCGCTGGCCGTCCAGCCGTTGAGCCCGGCCTCCAGGTCGTCGCTCCAGACGGTCTGGGTGCCGTTGGTGAGCGAGAAGTCGTCGGCGTGCCAGCCGCGCGGGGTGTAGGCCGCGTCGGTGTTGTACGTCAGGCGCACCTTGATCGCCTTGCCGGCGAAGGGGGTGAGGTCGACGTAGTCGTGACGCCAGCCGTCGGTGTTGCCGGTGAGGCCGTACTTCTTGCCGCCGAACGCCGCGAGGTTCTTGTTGGGGTCGGCGTAGTCGTCGTCGGTCGAGACCAGGGCGCCGCCCTCGGTGTAGACCTTCTGCTGGGTCCAGGTGGCGCCGCCGTCGACGGAGGTCTCGACGAAGCCGTAGTCCCAGTCCTCCTCGATCTCGTAGTTGTTCCAGAGCCAGAACTTCAGGTCGGTCCCGGCGGGCACCTGCAGGTCGCGGGCGACCTTGACGTTGGCCCACTCCTGGTCGAAGTTCGACCAGAGCGTCTTGGTGCCGCTGTGCGGCTCGACCATCGTGACCGGGGGGCTGGTCAGGTTGACGCGGACGCCGTCCTGGGTGAGCTTGGGCGTGCGCGAGGCCTGGCCGATCGTCACCAGGCCGCCGCGGTCACCGGGGTTGAAGACCTTGGGGTTGGCCCAGCCGAGGATCCACTTGCTCCAGATGCTCATGTGGGTGGGCAGCGACTGGAAGATCGGGCCGCTGTGCGAGCCGCTGGACATGAGGTCCCAGAAGTCGACGGCCGAGGAGGCCTGGCCGCTGGTGTCGTAGAGGTCCGGCAGGCCCAGGTCGTGGCCGTACTCGTGCGCGAAGACGCCGACGCCGGAGTCCTCGGGCTGCACGATGTAGTTGGAGATCTTCACGTTCTTGCCCGGCACCTGGTAGCCGCCGGCCACCGCGCTGGAGTGCGCCCAGATCGCGTAGGTGCCCTCGGCGCCGCCGTCGGAGGACTTGTCCTTGCCCGCGTGGACGAGGACCAGGTGGTCGACCACGCCGTCGGGCTCGGCGAAGTTGCCGTCGCCGTCGGCGTCACCGACGTCCTCGATGTCGTAGTCGGCCCAGGGGAAGTTCGGGTCGCTGGCGACCAGGGCGTCGACCGCGTCGATGGCGAGCTGGCCGGCCCCGCGGGGGTTGTCGGGGTGGCCGCTCATGTCCTGCACCGGCTGGCCGCAGGCGCGCGCGCCGTAGTAGGCCTCGGAGTGCGGGACCTTGATCCACGGGCTCGCCTGCCCGGTGACCGTGTAGGCGCCCTTGGACATCTCCTCGTACATGTTCTTCATGGTGGAGCCGGAGATGTCGATGCCCTTGCGGCCGTCCCGGGGGTCGGTCAGGTCGGTGCGGACGCGCTGGGTGATGCCCTGCTTGGTGTAGAGCATCTTGTTGAAGTGGTCGGGGCTGAAGTCCGGCACCCAGAAGCTGTTGTTGTCCTTGTGGGACAGCGTGGCCGGGTTGGGGATCTTGTTGTGCAGCGGGCCGTTGAGCAGGGTGCCCGGCGGCTCGGTGACGCACTCGGCCGGGTCCTCGCTGTCGACGCCTCCGGGCCGGGAGAAGCCGGAGAAGTCGTCGTTGGCCTTGTCGTTGAACTCCACCAGCAGCGTGAGGAGCTTGGCCGTCTTGACGGTCTTCGACTTCTTGAAGATGAAGTCCGCGGGGTTGGTCCCCGTCCTGATCGCCTGGGCCTCACGGTCGGCCAGCACCCGCGCGGCGACCGGGTTGCCCGCGGAGTACTTCTCGGCGAGCTTCTTGGACGGGCTGACCTTGCGCGCCCTGGCCGAGGGCACGGCCGGGTCGTCGACCTCCGGCTCGTCCCTGGGAGGCGCGTAGTTGATGTAGTAGTCGGCCGCGGTCGGCTGGTACCGCGCGACCGAGGTGTCGCTCTCGGCCGACGCACCGCCCACAGCCAGTCCCGCGACGGCCAGGCCGAGCACGGGGACTATCGCGAGGAGGCGCCGGGGAGCGCTCCCGCTGCTGACTCTGCCGGACAACGTGTCCCCTTTCCCTGCGTCCGGGTTGACCGGACGCGTCCATCACCGGCGCGCCGTATGAGCGCGCCGAACCGGGAGATTAGACGAGAAGGTAAAGTTTGAGTCAAGCGACCAAATGATGTTGCGAAAATGCAATAAAGCACGTTTTGTCCGGAGAGGGCATGTCGGCGTAGGCCGTACAGTCCAACGTGTGACCGCTATCTCCGAACTCGTCGCAGCGCTCGCACCGGAGAAGGTGCTGACCGACCCCGACGTGACCGACTCCTACGCGCGGGACCGGACCTTCCTGGAGCCGGGCAAGCCCCTGGCCGTGGTGCTCGCGCACACCAGGGACGACGTGGTCGCCGTGATGAGGTGGGCCACCGAGCACCGGGTGCCGGTGGTGCCCAGGGGGGCCGGGACCGGCCTGGCGGGCGGGGCGACCGCCGTCGAGGGATGCGTCGTGCTGGCCCTGCACAAGATGGCGGCGATCAGGGAGCTGTCCCCCGCCGACGAGACGGCCGTGGTCGAGCCGGGCGTCATCACCGCCGACCTGGACCGGGCCGCCCGCGAGCACGGGCTGATGTACGCCCCCGACCCCTCCTCGTACGAGATCTCCACCATCGGCGGCAACCTGGCCACCAACGCGGGCGGGCTGCGGTGCGTGAAGTACGGCGTGACGCGCGACTCGGCGATGGGCCTGGAGGTCGTGCTCGCGGACGGACGGGTGATCAACACCGGCAGGCGCACCGTGAAGGGCGTGACGGGGTACGACCTGACCGGGCTGTTCGTCGGCTCAGAGGGGACGCTCGGGGTCATCACCGCGGCGACGGTGCGGCTGCGCAGGGCTCCGTCGGTCTACCCGGCGACGATCGCGGCCGAGTTCACCTCCCTCAGGGACGCCGCCTCCGCCGTCTCGGCGATCATCGCGGCCGGCTGCCAGCCGTCGCTGATGGAGATGCTCGACCGCAACACGCTCAAGGCCATCGACGACTGGCGGAACATCGGGCTGGAGGAGTCGACCCGGGCGATGCTGATCGCGCAGTCGGACGCGGTGGACGGCCCCACGGTCTCCGAGCGGATGGCCGAGCTCTGCACCGCCAGCGGCGCGGCCTTCGTCGCGGTGTCGTCGTCGGCGCAGGAGGCGGAGGAGCTGATCGGGGTCCGGCGGATGGCGTACCAGGCCAAGGAGCGGCTGGGCAAGTGCCTGGTGGAGGACGTGTGCGTGCCGCGCTCCCTGCTGCCGGACATGATCGAGAAGATCGAGGCGATCGCGGTCAGGTATGACGTGCTGATCACCACGGTCGCCCACGCGGGCGACGGCAACCTGCACCCGGTCTTCATCTTCGACCACGCCCTGACCGAGCCGCCGCCGCAGGTGTGGGCGGCGGCCGACGAGCTCTTCAGGGAGACCCTGAAGATGGGCGGCACGCTCACCGGCGAGCACGGTGTCGGGCTGCTGAAACGGCGCTGGCTGGCGCTGGAGACCGGGCCGGTCACCGAGGAGATCCACCACGGGATCAAGCGGGTCTTCGACCCTCTCGGCATCCTCAACCCGGGCAAGGCCATCTGAACGCGCCTCCGCGCCGCGGGCCTCCACGTCACGAGCCTCCACGTCGCGGATCTCCACGTCGTGGGCCTCCACGTCACGTGCTTCCGCGTGTGCATCCGTGCCGCGGGTTTTCACGTCGTGGGCTTTCGCGCCGTGGCTTCGCCGTCACGTGCTTTCACGTCACGTGCTTTCACGTCACGTGCTTTCACGTCGTGGCAGATCTCCATCAGCACTCACGCTGGTAGCGTTCTGCCGCACATAAACCATTTTTTCGGGGCTTGTACGCGGTTTGTTTCGGGGGAACATCATGACAGAGCCGCTCACCGGGGAGGATCCACCGAGGCTGGGGGCGTTCGAGCTCGTCGGACGGCTCGGCGAGGGAGGTCAGGGGATCGTCTACCTCGGGCGGGGGCCCGGGGGCGAGCAGGTCGCCGTCAAGCTCCTCCATCACGGGCTGGCCGGGGATCCAGAGGCCAGGGCCCGCTTCCTGCGCGAGGTGTCGGTCGCGCAGCGGGTCGCCCGGTTCTGCACCGCCGCCGTGCTGCACGCCGACCTCGCCGGCAGCCGCCCGTACATCGTGAGCGAGTACGTCCCGGGGCCGTCCCTGCGCCTGCTGGTCGACCGGGAGGGGCCCCGGCGCGGCGCCTCCCTGGAACGCCTCGCCGTCAGCACGGCCACCGCGCTGTCGGCGATCCACCGCGCGGGCATCCTGCACCGCGACTTCAAGCCCGCCAACGTGCTGATGGGCCCCGAGGGCCCGGTGGTGATCGACTTCGGTATCGCCAGGGCGCTGGACTCGCCGGGGATGACGGCGACCGGGGTGGCGATGGGGACCCCGTCCTACCTCTCGCCCGAGCAGCTCGGCCCCGGCGAGGTGACGCCCGCGGCCGACGTGTTCGCCTGGGGCGTCACGATGGTCTTCGCCGCGACCGGTACGCCCGCGTTCGGCCAGGACTCCATCGCCGTCGTGATCAACCGGATCCTGAACGCGCAGCCGGAGCTGGGCACACTGGAGGGGCCGCTGCGCGACCTGATCGCGGCCTCCCTGTCCAAGGACCCGGCCCTGCGCCCCACCGCCGAGCAACTCGTCAGCCACCTGATGGGCGCGGGCCCCACCACCCCGGTCCCCCACCCCGCCGCTCCCTATCCCGTCTCTGTTTCTGTCTCCGTCCCCGTCCTTGGAACCGGGCAGATCGGATCAGGACAGGCCGGACCAGGGCAGAGCGGCTCAGGGCAGAGCGGATCGGGGCAGGCCGGTCCGCATCCGGGCGAGAGGAAGTCCCCCAGGCCGGTGGGGCTCCTGCTCGCCGGGGTGGCCGTGGTGGCCGCGCTCGGCGTTGCCGCCGGGGCCGTGGTGCTCCTCCAGGACGACGGGAAGGCCGCGGCGTCCCGATCGGCGGCGACCCCCGCCGTGTCGGAGGCCGCGGATCAGGAGCCGACGCTCCTCCCCGACGTCCCGGAGGAGTCTCCCCAGCCCTCGGAGACGGCCCCGACGGCCTCGACGGCCTCCGAGGACGAGAGCGAGACGGTCGCCGCGATCACGCCTCACCCGTCCCGGCGCACCACGCAGCCGTCCTCCCCGCCGCCCGAGGATCCGGACCCCGCCACGGAGAAGCCGACGCCGAGGCCCAGCGGCTCCACGTCGCGGACCCCCACACCGGCGGCCACCACCGCCAAGCCGACCCCGACCGTCAAACCGACGACCTCACCCCGGCCGGGCAACACTTCCAAGCCCCCGTCGTCCCCGAAGCCGACCTCCAGGCCCACCACCGCGAAGCCGACGGTCAAACCCACCGTCACCGCCAAGCCGAGCCCGAAGCCCACCCCCCAGAAGCCCAACCCCCACACCGCCACCGGCGTCTGCGGGAGCGGCTACGCGGTGGTCGACTCCAGGGCCCTGGGCAGCGCCGCGACCGTCTACCTGCTCTACAACACCGCCCAGGGCAGGAACTGCGTCGTCACCATGTCCAGATACGTCTTCCCCTCCAAGATCGCGATGAACGCGACCCTCCAGGTGAAAGGCGGCTCCACCGCGAGCAACCCCGGCAGGTTCACCGTCTACGCGGGCCCCGTACGACTCCCCGCCGCCAAGAAGTGCGTCATCTGGGGCGGCTCGCACGGCTCCCTGTCCTGGAAGAGCGGCTGGAGCCACTGCGGCTGAGCGCGGAGACGTCTCGCCCTTCACCGGTTCTCGTCGTTCACCGCGCTCCTCACCGGCCCTCGTCGTTCACCGCCGCGTTCCACGGCCGCCGCCTTCGACGGGACAACCTGCCGCCCACGGCCCACGCGCCGGACTTCCCATCGGCGGTCACGGCCGCCGAACCCGTCCCTCTCATCCGTCTTCGCGAGCAGACGGGACCCGGCGCCGAAGGGGCGGGGCTCCGGCCGGAGTGGTCCGCGTGGCCGCCTCGGCAAGATGGAGGCGGACAAATGGGCCGGATCCGACCCAGGAAACATCCGGGAAACATTCGGGCCCTTCCGGATCTGTGTTCGATGACGGACCCGACACAACGTGAGACCGTCCTGGCGCTGGCTCGCCCGGTCACGCGAGAAAGAACGGCGGACCGGCCGTCGGGGCATTCGGCGTCGATCCGATCGTGACGCCGGGCGAGGTCGTCGAGTGCGGACCGCCGCACCGGCCGCGGGGACTCCACCGGACGGCTCGAACCGGGAAAGAATCGACGCCGTCCCGGTCCTTGCGGCGACGGAAAACGGTTCGTGGACGTGCGGCGACGTCGTCCGGTCTGCATCGGCGGCCCCGCCTGGGAAGGGGCCGGGAGCCGTTCTCCGCGCCGAATCGAGAGGTAATGCGCTCCCGGCCAGGCACCGGGGCATGGAGCGAGACCACACGCGGCACTTCCCGCGGAACTCTCCCCCACAGGCCGGTCATTTTACGAAGGAATTCACAGAAGCGAAATAAGCTCAGCAATTGGGACATATTTCCATTGTTGACGAATCCGTTTAAACCTCGTTAACGAGGATTATGCTTTGCCATGTCGATCATCGGGTAACTCCTGCTTGCCGCCACTGTCGCGGTTTAGGCAATCCGATTCCCTTGAATCACAAAAGACATGGAATGCGATGACTCCTAGCGGTAGAAGACGGACTTCACTCATTAATTCCGGCAAACGTGCTCGAAATTGGTCCGTCGCAGCAATAGCAATCGGTGCCATCCTGGCGCTTTCCTGCCAGACCCCGGCCAGTGCCGCCTCCGACACCACGTCAAAACTTCTTATCAACACGCGAATCGTCGCCAAGGAGGCCGCCCCGGCCCGCAAGGCCACCGGCAGATCCGGCCATTGGCGTATCCGCGCGACGAGAATCGCCGCGCGGAAGGAGGGCGACGGCGGCAGGAGGCGCTGCGGGTGCCGCGATGGCCGCAACGGTCGTGACGGCGAGGACGGGCTGCCGGGAATCGGGCTGCCCGGCCCGCGCGGACCGGTCGGTCCCGCGGGCGCGACCGGCCCGGCGGGAGCCACCGGAGCCGCAGGACCGGCGGGGCCGGCGGGAACCACGGGACCGGCAGGACCCGCGGGGCCCACCGGAGCCACCGGAGCGACTGGAGCGACCGGGGCCGCGGGACCGGCGGGACCCGCTGGACCGGCGGGCGCCGACGGCGCCGCGGGACCGGCAGGACCCATCGGACCGGCGGGACCGGCCGGAGCCGCGGGACCGGCAGGACCCATCGGGCCCATCGGACCCATCGGGCCCGCGGGAGCCATAGGACCTGCGGGACCCGCCGGGGCCACGGGTCCCGCAGGACCGGCAGGACCCGCGGGACCGGCAGGACCTGCGGGCGCCGACGGCGCCGCGGGACCGGCAGGACCCATCGGGCCCACAGGAGCCACCGGATCCACCGGAGCACCCGGGCCCGCGGGAGTCGACGGAGCCCCGGGGCCGACCGGCCCCGCCGGTGAGCCTGGAGCGGCGGGACCGCCCGGAGCGACCGGCGCGACAGGAGCGGCCGGCTCGCCGGGCGCCCCCGGACCGGCGGGAGCCACCGGATCCACCGGAGCCACCGGCCCCGCTGGACCGGCGGGACCCGCGGGACCGACAGGACCCGCTGGAGTGCCCTCGCCCACCTTCGACGTGGCCGGGCCCGTCACGGCCGTACCGCTGCTCGGGACCGTGACCGCGGTGGCCACCTGCCCGGTCGGATCCACCGTCACCGGCGGCGGTTACGACATCAGCGGACTCGGCACCGCCGTCGTGCAGGAGACCTTCCAGGTCGGCAACACCTGGTCCGTCGAGGCCGGCGGCGCTCTCCTGCTCGGCGTGACCATTGAGGCACACGCGACCTGTCTGCCACTGACCTGACATTCCCAGGTCACCGGAACTCCTCGGTTTTCGGACCGGTCATCTCATGTCGGTGGCCACCAATGAGATCGCCCGCGGCCTGGACGAGGAGCCAGGCCGAAGGGGGGCGCGCCGTGCGCCCCCCTGCGCGGGGGCGAATCGCCCATTGGTATCGACATCCT
Organism: Streptosporangium sp. NPDC002524; assembly: GCF_040295985.1. NCBI lineage: Bacteria > Bacillati > Actinomycetota > Actinomycetes > Streptosporangiales > Streptosporangiaceae > Streptosporangium > Streptosporangium sp. NPDC002524. The sequence goes on from NZ_JBEOWK010000001.1 coordinate 545,964, forward strand.
CTTCGGGTGACCCACCCGGCCGAGACCCCGGCGCCGTACGCGCGCGCGTGCCCGCGCGTGGAGGTGCCGGGGTCGAGGAACGTCCGCGCGGAAACCGGCGGAAGGAGCGTTGCCGCAGGCAACAGAGCCGCTTCGTATGAGCTCGCATGAATACGTGTGCGTTCGTGCGAGTACAAGTACGTGTGCGTTCGTATGAGTTCGTGCGAGTACGTGTGAGGGAGGCGCGCGAAACGGCGGGCGTCGTCACCGTACGATCCGTAACGGGATCACCGAGAGTGGGCCGCGTCCTCCGTCAGGCGCCGGAGACCTGGAGGGTGACGGTTTCCTCCCGGGCTGCCCAGAGCCGTGCGGACATCCACGCGATGCCCAGGGCCGCGACCGTCAGACCGGCCAGATAGACCGGTACGGGCACCAGGTTCCTGAGCGAGCCGGGGATCATGCCGACGGTGTAGAGCACGACCGCGACGACCGGGAGGGCGCCCGAGCGCAGGGCCGCGACGCCGAAGGCCAGGACTCCCGCGATCAGCACGACCGAGGTGACGAGGAACGCCCGTCCGGTGCCCCCGGACAGCAGCCCGTCGATCGTGGTCCTGCCCAGCAGCGGGAAGACGTAGTGCAGCGTGTACTCGATCGCGAACGCCCCGGCCAGTCCGGCCGAGTTGAGCAGGTAGCCGACGAGGCCGAGCCTGCCCGCCGTACCGCGTATCAGCAGGTAGAGGCCGGTGATCGCGAGCAGGCCGGTGAGCGCGCCGAACGGTGCGACGGCATGGGTGAGCGCGGTCTCCCGCAGCACGCCCGCGCGGCGCAGGATGTTGACCAGCAGCAGTACGGCGCAGACGAGGCCGGCCGCCCCGGTGGCCCGGTAAAGAGCCGATTGGCCCATGGGGATACTCCATTCGTGTCGGCCATGACATTCCTGTCGGTCATGACGCTCGTCATCGTGCGCGTCGCCGGGCGCCAGGCCGAGTGGGTGGGCGCAGACGTAAGCACCCCGAAAGAACCGGTCCCGCCGCGCCGCGAACCGCTCGGAGCGGGCCCGCGCGTCCAGCGAGGGGCACGGGCCGCGCCGGACCTCTGAGGCGGGCGCGCCGATCCCCGAGGCGGGGGCACCGATTCCCGAGACGGACGCGCCGGATCCCGAGACGGACGCGAGGGACGGAGGCCGGTTCCGCGGCTCGCGCCCTGCTCCGCGAGGGTTTCCCGGAGGGCGCGGGCCATCGTGAGCCCTCCGGATTCGAAATCGCGTCAATTTCGAAATACTCGAAAACGCCGAACGAATTTGCCCATTTCTGCTAATGGTACGTTCCATTACCAGATCGGTCTTGCGTGCCGGTGATCACCGGTTGAGAATAAACGGGCAGCTGCAAGTTCCCGCAGATCCACAGGAAGGGCCACACCATGGGACTTCTGAAAAGGGCAATCGTCGGTATCGCCATCGCCGGAGCGGCTTTCTCGCTTACGGGCACCGCCTATGCCGGCACGGCATCGACCTCTACCTCGACCGTCGCGCTGGGAAGCAAGTTCTACGGCGGATATCCCGACTCCGGTAACTGCAATTACTGGAGGTCCGCGGTCAAGGCGACGGGGGTCAACGTGTCGGCCTGCACGTATTCGACGGCCAACAAGTGGCACTTCACAGCGTGGTGGTAGCAGCAGCGACGGACCCGGCCTAATCGCCTAGTCCTCCGCACGACAGTCGGCCCGGCCCTTGATGGGGCCGGGCCGAACAGGTTTTTCCGCGTAACGCGGCCGACCTCCCGAACGATTCAGCGAAACCCTCGGGCTCTCGGGCTCTCGGGCTCTCGGGCTCTCGGGCTCTCGGGCTCTCGGGCTCTCGGGCTCACGGGCTCACGGGCTCACGGGCTCACGGGCTCACGGGCTACG